>JBKJMI010000121.1:0-8099 GCA_046596515.1 Chitinophagaceae bacterium
CCAAAGGTTGTAATTGTAATCTGAATGCAGGGCGGTTACATGAAGATTTTAAACACTTGCTGAAGGATATGTCTTTAAATGTCAGCCCATCTGTTGCCAAATTAATTGCACAGGACATGGAAGCTGTTTATATGGAAAGCAATAAAGAAAGCAGGGAACAAAAAGGCATCATGAACCGCAACTTAACCGAAGTAAATAATAAGCTTTTGAAGTTGAATGAACGGTTTATTGAAGGAGATATTGACCGGGAAACCTACAGACAAATGAAAGTAAAATTTGAAGGGGAGCGGGAACAGATCGAACAACAACTGGCAAAGACCGGAACTAATTTATTGAACTTGCAAAAATGCACCGAACTGGCAGTTGAATTTTCTTCAAACCTCCCGTCCCTGTGGAGTTTGAGCAATTATGCCAATAAAAAACGGATTCAATTTTTGGTGTTTCCTGAAGGAATTTATGTAGATAAGGAAACTAAGGATTATCGAACTCCAAAAATAAATTCTGCATTCCTCTACTTTGCACGTCTGAAGCAGGTTTTGGAGGAAAATAAAAACGGGAAAACTGAGTCTAATCTCAATTTTCCCGCTTCTGTGGTGTGGGGCGGGATCGAACCGCCGACACAAGGATTTTCAGTCCTTTGCTCTACCGACTGAGCTACCGCACCAACTCCTGATACATTCCTGACCTAAAAAGTGGAAGCCTTCAAAGCCATTCCTGAACCAGGCCTGCCCTCAACCGAAATCAAAGGCGGGGTGCAAATATAGGAAGGAACCGCTTATTTATAAAATGGAAATTGAGGGCTTTTGAGCCTTAGAATCAATGGCTTTTTGTGATTATTGGGCATACCGATGGCCGCAACTTCCATCCACTTATGGTGGCTATAGATCACCCATATAAAAAATCCCACATGGTTTACATGCGGGAGTCCAAAATATTATTGACAGAGTCTACTTCTTCTTTTTTGAAGAAGCCCGGGGCAAACAATTTTTGTTCTGCCTAATCCCTGCGCAACCAATTCTCATTAATTATTATTCGACCTGAAAATTTCTTTCACCATCACGAGATACCTCGCGAAGAATAACTATTGTACATAGTGATGTTTTCAATCGCTCGGCATGACAATAAGGGGGAGAAGGCTCGGCAGAACAATTATCGGGACAAGCTCACAGCTAGTGGCTCGCTGCTCGCAGCTTTCCTCACTAATTACACTAAATTTTTATATGAACAACAAAGCAAGCTTGCATCCTGACAAGAGGTAGGAATTATATAAATTTTTTGTGTAAACCTATAACAATACAGGCCCGGCTATGCACCATCTTTGCAGTCACTGATTCTCATTTACTACTAACTCTTCTTTTGTCCTAACCTACACCGACACCCTTGAGGGGTCCTGAATAACCAACATATACTTCGACAGTTAATAACTTAAATCAAGCAAGTGAAAAAAATTGTACTCACTGGGCTACTGCTATCTATTTTGATTGCAGTTACTCAAATCGCAAAGGCCCAATGCACCGTAACCCATTTTATTCTTCAGAATGAAAGGCAAACCACCCAGAACCCCGGCTCCTGCACCATTACTTTTGATATGACCTTTAATATCATGAATAACGCGGGCAACAAGTTCATCTATATTCACCAATGGATAAGTAGCCAGTATCCTGACTATTTTCATTGTGTAAACGGACAACCAGGCCAGCATGGTGCTATCCACGCTCCGGTAATGGCCGACCTGGTCAATGCCTTTATGACTATCGGGATCGATAATAGCAGTGCGGTGCCGACTATCTTATCCAGTTATCCCCCGGACCCCACTGTACCAATGACTCCGGTAGTTTCCATCATCAAAGTTGTTTTGCCTAATGGCTCGGCTAATATTACCCTGCAGGGAATAAGCGTCACACTTCCGATTACTTGCGGCACCCCTGTTATTATTACAGTCGATTATTGGTCCTCTCAATCCGCTTCATCACAGGTTGCTCATTGTGTTAATTGCGGACTACTTTATTCTCAGAATTATATGACAGTAGCAGGTATTGTCAATTGCAGTAATATGATTTACCAGGGAACGCTGACCAATAAGACGGGTATTGCCCTCAATGGTTTTTATAATGTATATGCAGATGTTAATGGTGATAATTATTTCACCCCGGAAACAGATACATTATTGAGCGGTCCCATAAACTATAGTATTATCGCCGGCCCTGGCACCACCACAGCTATCAGCGGAACAGTACCGCTGGCCAACAGGAACCAATCTGTATTTGTTGTGTTTACACAAACTACTGGTTCAGCAACAGGAGCCTCCCATGTATATACTTTCCGTTCCACACAGTGCAGTCCCCTGCCAGTTCAATTCAGTTCATTTACAGCCAAAAGAATTTCGGCCAGAAATATATTATTGAAATGGGAAACAGTTACAGAAATAAACAATACGGGTTTTACTATCCAAAGAAATAATGGCAACAATGAATGGCAATCCCTTTCATTTATCCCAACAATTGCCCCCGGCGGAAATAGTAGCTCTGTACTTGATTATTCTTACAGTGATTTGAATCCGGGTACAGGAGTTATGCAATACCGGATCATGCAAACTGATATAGATGGGAAAAACAAATACACAGAGATCCGTTCAGTATGGGGCCTTGGCCAGGATGGAAGAATCGGAGTTTATCCTAATCCAAGCAGCGACGGTCGTGTGAATATTGTATTTGATGATAAAGCCGGCGTTCGTGACGCCAGTCTGACCGATATCTCTGGTCATATTATCAGAAGCTGGAAGGTTACCAATGGTAATACTATCACCATTGAAAACCTGAATCCGGGAATCTATATTATGCGAATACTGACAGAAAAGACCATGGAAATAACAAGCAAAAAAATAATTATCAGTAAATAAACATGCAGGATCAGCCAAAGTCAAACAAAGAATTAATCATTTATAAACCTTCGATCATGTTGTCTCTTTTCACCTGGATGGCCACCCTTAATCTTAAACTTATAATATATAACCTGATTGGTGCCATCCTTTTCATAACCTGCCTCACACGCAATTCCAATATACAAAAGGAACATGCAGCCAGTGGGTATGGAACAAAAATAGAGGAAGGATACCAGAACGGGGGATCACCTGTTCAGAACATTTATGTTGACCCCATCAAGCATGTCCCGGTTAGTTATTTCCTGAAATCACTGGTTAAGGATATTGCAGCCAACGCAGGCTATGGGTTTTTAAAAAATAGACAATCGATACAATATTCTGATAACCTTTTTAAGAGCGGTATTTCAGTTTCTTTTCAAAGACGGCAATGATGTCCATTCAATCAACAATGCACCAATAAGGTCATTGCATGTTCCTGAAATGTCTGATAATATCTTTTTAAAAATAAAGATCCCTCGCGTTATATGGGGGATCTTTTCTTTTAAGAGAAGATGGGAATCTTATTCTGCTATTTTGAATAAATGTGTATAAAATACAGGAACACGAATGACACTAAATAATACAAATAGCACTAAGAATACAAATACAGTAACACGAAACATAAACTGAATAGGCTAGATGCTTGCAGCCTGTAGCCTATTGCTTGCAGCCCCCTAAAATGGTAATCCCTCATCATTCGACGCATCTATCGGACCCGCATCCGGGACAGAACTAGCACCAGCAAGATCAATTTTCCAGGCCTTGCAATCAGTATACCAGCGACCATTATACTCGCGGCTTTCTACATCAAATTCGATCTTCAGATTATTTCCCACTGCCAGCTTGCTCTCCTCAATTTTATCTCCCCAGATAGAGATACAAACCTTCTTAGGGTAGTTACCCTCCGTTTCCACAATGATATCCTGTTTCTTCCAGGTTCCATTCTTTCCGGCACCCGTTTGCAATGGTAATAATGAGATCAGCTTGGCAGTAAGTTGCATAATTAATTATTCAGCATTGAAGGTAGCAAATCAAAAGGATTTGTGTAATATCCTGCTCCGCCGTGATTAATGTCACATTTCATCCGGATCCTAATTTCTTCCTTTGTATAAAATCGTGCTATGCGTTACGTGATCATTGGAGGGGTTGCCGGAGGAGCCAGTACCGCCGCCCGCTTGAGAAGAATGGATGAATCTGCCGGGATCATTTTATTGGAAAAAGGTCCGCATATTTCTTATGCAAACTGCGGACTCCCTTATTATATTGGCGATATAATTCAAAATCGTGAAGATCTTTTTGTTCAAACCCCTGCTTCCTTCGGAACAAGATTCAATTTAGATGTGCGTGTGCTGCACGAAGCGATGGCCATCGATCCTATTAAAAAAATGGTAGCCGTTATGGATCTCCGGCAAGGGATCCTATATGAAATTTCTTATGATAAACTGGTACTCTCTCCGGGGGCAGAGCCGATTCGGCCGCCCCTGCCGGGTATTGATCTTCCCGGAATTTTTACACTGAGAAATGTAACAGATACCGATAAGATCAAAGCCTATGTCACAAACAAGAAAATAAGATCCGCAATTATTGTTGGTGCAGGATTCATCGGATTGGAGATGGCAGAAAATCTTCACAATCTTGGTATTCATATCACCATTATAGAACTCGGTAAACAAATACTGGCACCTGTTGATTTTCCTATTGCCGCCATTGCGCAACAATATCTCAGAACCAAAGAATTGAATCTTCAATTGGGTCTATCGGCCCAATCATTCGAACAAACTGAATCAGGTATCCGCATAATATTATCAGATGGCAGTAGCCTTGAAGCTGATATGGTATTGCTTTCTATTGGTGTAAGACCCGATACAAAACTGGCCGCATCTGCCGGATTAAAACTCGGTACGGCTAAAGGCATTTGGGTAAATGAATTTCTTCAGACCTCCGATAATAATATTTATGCCCTGGGTGATGCCATTGAATTCACCAACCCCATCACTGGAAATTCTATGAGTACCTACCTGGCCGGTCCGGCAAATAAACAGGGAAGGATCTGCGCTGACAATATTGTACGTGGAAATAAAACAAAATATAAAGGCTCTGTCAATACTGCGATCGTCAAATTATTTGATATGACTCTGGCTACCACCGGTACTGCTGTCAAACATTTAAAAGCAGCCGGTATTCCTTATGAAGTAGTGTACACAAAATCCGGATCTCATGCTTCTTATTATCCGGATTCAAAACAAATGACCATTCAACTCGCCTTCTCACCTGAAGATGGTCGCATTCTGGGTGCGCAGATCGCAGGCTATGATGGCGTAGATAAACGCATTGATCTTTTATCACTGTTAATTCAGAAAAAAGGAACCATCCATGATCTTACCGAACTGGAACATTCCTATGCTCCTCCTTATTCCTCCGCTAAAGACCCCGTGAATATGGCTGGCTTTGTGGCAGAAAATCTATTAAGCGATAAAGTAAGATTCATGCAATGGGATGAAGTAGAAAATATGGATCCGAATATGTTTCTGCTTGATGTAAGAAATAGAAATGAATTTGAACTTTCCTCTATTCCCGGCGCTGTCAATATTCCCATAGATGAATTGCGTGAAAATCTTTCTCAACTTCCCTCCGATCGACCTATACTTATTTATTGCGAAATTGGTCTGCGTGGATATCTCGCGCATAGAATACTCAGGCAACGTGGGTTTGAAGAGGTTTTTAACCTGGCGGGAGGATTTTCCTTGTATAAGGCATGCAGGGAAGCTTTGGGATTTGAGCTTCTAGCCTCTAGCCACTAGCTGCTAGCTTGTTCCGAATTAGCTTCGTGTATTCTGTATTTGTATTATTTAGTGCCCTTAGTATTCCTGTATTTGTATTATTAGTGTCATTCGGGTAATTAGTGTAATTAGTGTAATTAGTGGCCCTGTATTTCCATTATTCCTGTAAATTCAACTGGCCAAAACAACCAGTATGAACCACTCTTCCTCTTTTAAAACTGTCCTGCTACTTATCACCGTTTTTCTCCAGCTCTCTTCGTTTTCCCAAAATCGCGACATCAGCAAGCTTTCCTCCGGTGGAAAACTGAATCCATTGCAGGCGAATATGAATATTCGTCACTATACCCTTTCACTGGATGTAGACATCGCTGCTAAAAAGATTGCCGGATTTACTGAAGTGACTACCATTCTTCAACATCCTACTGACACCTTGCTACTTGATCTCATTGATCTTTACAATGTCACTGCGGTTAAAGTTGATGATAAACCAGTAAAATTTGAACACATCAATAACAGAATCTATATCTATTCCACCAAAGCCCTTCCTTTCGGCAAACATTTGATCCGGGTAGAATATAATGGGGAACCCCCTGTTGCCGTAAGACCACCCTGGAGCGGTGGCTTTACCTGGACCAAAGACAGTCTGGGGAACGATTGGGTGGCTATCAACTGCCAGAAAGAAGGAGGAAGAATTTATTTTCCCTGCAAAGATCACCCCAGTGATGAACCTGATGAAGGAGTTGATATGTTCATAACCATTCCAAAAAATCTGGTGGTATCAGGTCCGGGCTTATTGCAAAAAGTAACTACTGCTAAAAACAAAGCAACCTATCACTGGAAAACAAATTATACCATCAGTAACTACTGTGTGGTGTTCAATATTGGAAAATACAAACTAGTGAGTAAAGATCTTACCACCATTAATGGTCATGTGGTACCTATTCAGTTTTATGTGCTGGAGGAAGATCTCGCGGAGGCCGATAAAATAATCGAATTGAAAGCAAGGGATACCAAAATACTGGAAAAATATTTTGGCGAGTACCCCTGGTACAAAGAAAAGATCGGTATCTGTGAAGTGCCGAATCCGGGTATGGAGCACCAGACCAATATCACCTTCCAGAATAAATTCGTGTACACTAAGATCGGCACAAGTGATTATTCCGCTAACCTACTTCATGAATACGCGCACGAATGGTGGGCAAATAAAGTAACCAATAAAGACTGGGCCCATATGTGGATACAGGAAGGAATTGGCACCTATGCCGAAGCGCTGGCCCACTTTGAACTGGGCGGTCAAGCGGCCTATGACCAGATCATTTCATCGCACAGAAGAGGCATCCGCTATATTAAACCGATGGTTGGTGTGGGCGAGTTGTCGGAAGATGAGACATACGCCCAAACTGATATCTATGCTAAAGGATCTTTTTTCATGCATAGCCTTCGTTACCTGATCGGCGATTCCATTTTCTTGCCTACTCTGAAGAAACTGGCTACCGATGCCCAATATACCTATGATAATTTTGTGACAACGGATGATGTAGAGAAGTTATTCAGCACCGAATCAAAACAGAACCTGAAACCTTTTTTTGATTTTTATATGCGCACAACAGATGTGCTGGATTTCACCGTGAAGGAGGTCGGCTACCAGAAATATTTTATTAAGGTGAATAATTATTTTATGGACCTGCCAATAGAGATCAGCAGTTCTGACGGTATCATTAAAAAGAAACTTTACAAGGGTGGATTTACTGTGAACAGCAGTACTCCGCCATTGGTAGATCCAAAAGGATATTATTTAAAGAAAGTAACCTATCTGCCATGATGAACCAAAAACTCCTGCTCGCTGTTATTTGCAGCTTACTGATCAATACCTGTTTTGCCGATAAGTACCCGCGCAATTATTCAATTGATATCATTCATTATGCTTTTGAGCTAACGCTCTCTGATAATACAGACGAGATCAGTGGGAGGACCACCATCGAAATGGTCTTTAAAACAAATGATATCAAACAGATCCGACTTGACTTCATCAATAAAACCGATCAGCGTGCCGGCAAAGGAATGGTAGTGGAATCGGTGATGTATAATAATACAGCACTTGAATTCACTCATCAAAATGATGTCTTACTCATCAAGCTCGCTCAACCTGCGGAAAAAAATAAGATCTATTTTTTTGTTGTAAAATATAAAGGCATTCCGGCAGATGGATTGCGGATCGGTGCCACAAAATATGGCGACAGAAGTTTTTTCAATGAGAACTGGCCCAACCGTACCAGGCATTGGTTGCCTACGGTTGATCATCCTTATGATAAAGCCACCAGTGAATTCATTGTAACCGCTCCATCGCATTACAAAGTAGTGTCTAACGGATTATTAATGGAAGAGTCGCAACTCAATAA
>JBKJMI010000142.1:0-31033 GCA_046596515.1 Chitinophagaceae bacterium
GATTGATTGAGTCTGGAGTCAAGAGTCAGGAGTCTGGAGTCGGGAGCGTCGCCCTGAGCTTGTCGAAGGGTCTTTTTATTCAGGAGCGTTGCCCTGAGCCTGTCGAAGGGTCCGGGTGGGTGATGAATTTTACGAGTGTACGTTTTGCGATGGGCAATAAGGTTTCTTCAATGGGAAAACTCAGTTCTGTTTCAATTGAATAAACAGCAGGATTTGGAATATCCGGAATTTTGCGAATAAGTTCTCCCTTGATGGATTCATAGGTATGCGAAATGCTGCGCGTCCAGTGATCTACAAAGGCAGTCTTCATGCTTCTGTATTTCTCATCATGTTTTTCGAAAAAAGATAACCGGAATTGATAAACCCGCGTGCGGCCTTTATCTCCGGAGCTGAGAAAAAAATATCCTTCATTAGGATCAAGTGGAATTAACCCTACCGGATTGATATTGATCTTCTCTTCTACAAATTCATAGATCGAGGTGCCGTTTCCGATTGTGCTTTTAATGGTCTGGGCTGAATATTGAATAATGGTTTCCAGTTCCTGCATTAATTCATCATCTTCTATCATCTGTTCATACAATCCCTGCAATTTCTCCATTTGAATACCAGTTAATTTTTTAGGAAAATGCTCCTGCAGGTATTTCTTGTTTTCGCGAAAGGCGATGATATTATTGTAATGAAATATCAGTTCTGCCAGTTGAGGATATAGCAGGTTCTGGGTAAAATATTTATTTACTTCCTGCAAATAGGCCAGCAGAGTATACTTCTTCAGTTCGAAGTCAATACGACCCTCGGCAAACCAGGTTTCGGATAGTTGTTTCATTTTAAAAAGGATTTCGTAACCTAATTTACTAAAAAGACGGAATAAACCATAACGTGGTTTAACTTTAGAATGTTAAATCAAAACCATGCGGTATACTGCCTTATTCTTTTTAGCCATCCTTTTTTGTTCCTGTAAATCCTATATCTATGTGGTTCGTCATGCAGAAAAAGCCACTCCAATGGGGAATAATACAGATGTTTCTTTAACACCTGCTGGCGAAGAAAGAGCCAGTGCTTTACTTGATAGTCTAAAAAATATGAAGATCAGAGTGGTTTATTCTACCAATACTATCCGCACCAGGTCGACAGCAAAACCAACGGCTGATTATTTTCAATTGCATATCCAGACATATCCGAATATGCCTGATAGTAATTTTATTTCCACCCTTCGCCATTTACATAAGAACGCATTAGTAGTAGGACATAGCAATACGGTAGATGATATAGTAAATCGGGTTTGCGGAGCGAAGTTGATCGCTGGAGATCTGAAGGATAGTGACTACGATAATTTATTTGTAATTGTTATGAAAAGAAAGAAAGCAGTCTTATTGAAGAGGAAGTATGGAGAAGTGTATAAGTGAATAGGTCAATAAGTGAATAGGTACCTGTTTATTCTTAGTATTCTCTTGCCGCACTAAAATTCTCCAACTCCTTGGCAACTGCCGTTAAGAAAGTAGCACCAAGACTTCCATCTACAATGCGATGGTCATAACTCATGGACAGATACATCATATGCCTGATAGCGATGCTATCGCCGGCAGATGTCTCGATAACCATGGGTCTTTTCTTTATAGCACCTACTGCCATAATAGCTACCTGTGGCTGATTGATGATCGGGGTTCCCATCAATGATCCAAATGTTCCTACATTAGTTAAAGTGAAAGTGCCTCCTTGCGTATCATCCGCTTTTAATTTTCCATTGCGGGCATTTTCGGCCAGTAGATTTACCTGGCGACTTAGTCCTACAAGGTTTAGCTGATCCGCATTTTTAATTACTGGTACGATCAGGTTCCCACTGGGAAGAGCGGTGGCCATACCTATATTAATATCTTTCTTTATGATGATATTATTGCCATCAAGGGAACAATTGATCAAAGGGAATTTTTTGATGCACCGAACGATTGCCTCAATGAATAAAGGCGTGAAGGTGATCTTTGTGCCTTCTCTTTTCTCAAAATCTTTTTTCACTCTTTCTCTCCATTGTACGAGATTGGTCACATCAGCTTCGGTAAAACTGGTTACGTGCGGACTTGTTTGCTTACTTCTCACCATGTGGTCGGCGATCAGTTTGCGCATACGGTCCATTTCAATGATCTCTACATTTCCGGTATAATTTCCTACCTGAGTATTATTATTTTCAGGCTTATTTTGTTGCTCCAGTTTTGCCATGGGAATCACCATATCTCTGTTTGCCTGTTCCCTGTTTGGAGCAATATTCCTTCCGCGGTTACTTACATATTCCAGTATATCTCTTTTGGTCACCCTTCCTTCATTTCCCGTACCGGTTATGCCTTCCAGTTCCGTCATGCTGATACCTTCGCTTGCGGCAATATTTAGAACCAGAGGTGAATAAAAACGATTACCTGAGCCCGAAGCCATTGGCTGGGAAGAGGGACGTGCTGAAGTATAAGAAGGAATTTTTGGAGTGGATTCAACTACAACTGCTTCCTGAAAATTCTGGGTATTTGTTTCTTTAGAAGGAGTACTGATCACGGGTTGTGAAGAGGGAGCCGGTTCAGCTGCAGCAGTACGAATTTTAGCTATGACTGTTCCAATGGGAACAACATCATTCACTTTAAAAAGCAACTCTTCAATCACGCCGGCTGTTGTACTAGGAACTTCACTGTCCACTTTATCCGTAGCGATATCCAAAACGGTTTCATCCATTTTTACAGAATCTCCGGGTTGTTTATGCCATTTAAGAATGGTCGCCTCCATTATACTTTCTCCGAGCTTGGGCATTATCAGGTCAACTAAGGCCATAATTGATTGATTTTTGGCAGTGATTGGCAAAGATAGTGATTAGGGCGATGTGAGTTATGAGTGGTGAGTAGGGAGTGGAAGGTTAACTAAATTCTAAGCCCTAACCCCTAACCTTTCCTCAGAATTTCTTTCCTAAGCATATCCAGCGCCGCAATGGCCGTTTGCTCTATGTTTCTGGCTCGATCAAAACGGAAGTTGAATTGTTTTGCTTTTACTCTTTTTTCAGAGGCCACGGCGATCCAAACTAATCCTACCGGTTTTTGCTCGTAACCACCATCGGGCCCCATGATGCCGGAGGTCGCAATAACATAATCCGACTTTAATAGTTTAAGCGCTTCAACCGCCATCTGCGTGACAGTTTCTTCGCTAACGGCGCCAAAGGAATCCAGGATATCCTGCCTCACATGAAGGATATCCATCTTTACCTGGTTGTCATAGCTCACAATAGAGCCTTTGAAACTATTTGAAGAACCAGGATCCCGGGAAAGTAAATGTGCGATATATCCACCACTGCAACTTTCTGCCGTGCCAACTGTTTGTTTTCTTTCTTTTAATAGTTTGGATACCACCTGTTGCAGGGTCAGGTCTTCATCTATCACTAACCACTCTTTTACTTCTATTTTCAATTCAGAGAATAAAGATTCGATTTCCGCTTCCATTGCATTTTTATCATCGCCAGTGGATGTGAGCCTTAATCGTACCATTCCATAATGAGGGAGATAGGCCAATTTAACATGAGAAGGAAGTTTTTCTTCCCAATCTTTTATTTTTTCTGCAATCATGGATTCACCCACACCCGCAGTAAGTAAAGTTTGGTGAAGGATTACAGGAGTGGAAAATGTTTTGGTAAGTCGCGGGATCACTTCTTTTTCTATCAGGCCTTTCATTTCAAATGGTACACCCGGAAGTGAAATGATAATTCGATTAATACCTTTTACTTCTTTGCTGAACCACATGCCAGGGGCTGTACCTCTTTCATTCATTAATACAATACAGGTATCGGGAACTTCAGCCTGTTTGCGATTACGATCCAGCAAGGGACCGGGGCGACGGTAGATTTGTTCAAATAAATAAATGATATGTTTCAATACCTGGTCATTCTCTACGAGCTTTCCTCCAAAGTATTTACAGAGAAGGGGCTTGGTAATATCATCGGCTGTCGGACCCAATCCTCCCGTAACGATCACGATCTCGGAGATTTCAGTTTCCTCATCCAGTGCTTTCCAGATATCCTCATATACATCGCCAACTGCAACACGGCGTTGAACCCAGATGCCCACCTTATTAAGTTCCTGTGCGATAAAGGCGCTGTTTGTGTCGATGGTTTGACCGATCAATAATTCATCTCCAATAGTAATGATGCTGGCGTTCAACTTTTTCATTTGACAAAGGTAGGAGTTGGGTAAATTTGAATAATCAGTGATTAATAATTAATAATTTTTCCATGCGAATACTGTTTTCTTCATTGCTTCTCCTGATCATCATTAATTCTGTGAATGGCCAGAAAATAAATGATCGGCTTGAAAAAGCTTTTCAGAAATTCACGGGAGATGAACAATTATCCAATGCAATTAGTTCAATCTATGTGATCGATGCGGAAACAGGTGAGGTGATCGTTGATAAAAATTCACGCATCGGTATGGCCGGGGCCTCCACTCAGAAAGTGATCACAGCAGCAACAGCCTTTGATATTTTGGGAAAAAATTTCAGGTATCAGACCAGCATTACCAGAACTGGAAATGTATTGTTTGTAAAAGGCGCGGGCGACCCAACATTCGGTAGTAACCGATACCCGGGAACAAAGGAAAAAATAATTTTTCAGCGAATCATTGACGAATCGAAAAAAGCAGGACTTAATAGTATTCGTGAGATCCATATAAGCAGTGAAACTGAGGACCTGATTCCACCAGGAGCCTGGGTCAACGAGGATCTCGGTAATTATTATGGAGCCGGATCTCAATCGCTGAATTGGAAAGAGAATCAATATGATCTTGTGTTTACTCCCGGGAAAAAACCAGGTGACCCAACCCGTATCGATAGCCTAAGGACTTCCTATTGGAATCAGATCATCAATCATTGTAAAACCGGAGCGGCGGGGAGCGGAGACAATGCCTATGTTTATTTTATTCCGGCCTCTGAAAAAATATTGGTGAAAGGAACCATTCCTATAGGTCCTGAGCGTTTCACCATAGCGGGAGCTGATCCCTGGCCAGCATTTAGTATGGAAAGATCTTTTTACAATTATGCAGGCAATTTTATCATGAATACAAAAAATAATGAGGCCCTGCCTGACCTTCCTGTGGTAAGGTTAATGGAACATTATTCTCCTGCATTAGATTCTATTTCTTATTGGTTTTTGAACAAGAGCATCAATTTATACGGGGAAGCGTTGATCAATACGCTGGGACTTCAACGAAAAAATATTTCATGTACAGATAGCGGAATATTGGTTGTAAAGGAATTCTGGAAAGAAAAAGGAATCGATCCCCGTGAACTGAATATTTATGATGGATCAGGGCTTTCACCGCTGAATCGTTTGACAACACATGCCCAGGTGGAAGTATTGAAATATGCGAAGAAACAATCCTGGTTCCCTGAATATTTCGCCGGCTTTCCGGAATACAACGGAATGAAAATAAAAAGCGGAACAATCAATGATGTAAAAGGCTATTGTGGTTATCATACTTCGAAGGAAGGCAAACAATATATTTTCTCCTTCCTGGTGAATAATTACAACGGGAAGAGTAGTACTCTGGTGGCAAAGATGTTTAAGGTGCTGGATGAGATGAAGTGAGCTTAAATCGCTATATTTAGTCAACAAAAAATCAACTAGTTATGAACGAACAAAATTTTAAAAACCATGCGCAATTCGTACCTGGGTTTCATATGGTATGCTTGCCATTGACACTTGCCTTGCTGATTGGAAGTATCCGCGCATTCATTAATGCAGATGCAAGCGCCCGTTACAATGCATCTCTTCTGATTCTTGTGTCCGTATTGTTAATAATGATATACTGGTATGCAAGGGTTTTTGCTTTAAGAGCACAAGACAGGGCCATCCGGGCGGAAGAGAATTTTCGCCATTTCTTGCTTACTGGAAAACCTTTAGATAATGCACTCCGTGTGGGGCAGATCATTGCGCTTCGTTTTGCCAGTGATGTAGAAATGCCGGCACTTGCGAAAAAAGCTTTGGCTGAAAATTTATCTCAAAAAGATATTAAACAAGCCATCACAAACTGGAGAGGCGATTATTACAGAGTTTAACTTCTGATTCCGATTCGGTAAAACAGATCATCCAGACCTACCAGCCATGGAGAAGCAATTGCTGCGGCCCAGATAAGAAATATCAGCAGCTTTCCAATAATAGAAACATCCTGGATAAGATGGCGGTGTAATAGATCATGTATTGCACCCGCTATCTTATTTTCTTTTGCATCATATTGAAAGGGCGGTCCCGGATCTACCTGCTTAAATGGAGTCTGTTCCTCTATCACGATCCTGCGAATCTTCCAATAGTCTTCATCCGGGAGCTGTTCATAATCGATATCGGTATGAAATCCCTCTTCTTCCACTCGTTTCTCCACCTTATTCACCCTTGAATCGCTGAACTGGCGATAGAGCATCATTAAAGGGAATAAAAACAATAAAGGGAAATTCATTTTCCAGGCAAACCATGAAAGGGCAGCAATAGAGAGATACATAAATAACTGGCTGATCCATTTTTCTTCATTGAAGAATACGCGATTCAATAACTGTCCGCCATCCAGCGGATATATTGGAATCAGATTGAAAAGATTTAGAACTACCAGGAGCAGGGCCACAGTATCCAGTCCGGTGCTGCCAATACTAAAATATGGATACCTCAGGTACAATAAATAAGATATGCAGCCGAGAATGATACCCGGTAATGGGCCCGCTAATAAAATGATGGCTGATTCTTTCTGGGACACTTCTCTTTTTGATCCTGAAACGTAGGCACCCAATAAAGGAATAAAAAATATACCCAGATCCTTATAACGAAATGCCTTCATGGCAAGGAAATGTCCCATTTCATGCAACATCACTACAGCAGTGATCAACAGCAATAACTCCCAGCGTTTAAAAATATAATAGCCCAATGCCAGGTATATGGCAAGGCTTCCAATGGATTTGACCCAAACATTGCCATTTTCAGATTCTTCTATAAATTTGGGTGGGTAGATAATTTCCTCAGCGGGCTGGTTGCTATTTTCCTTTCCGGGAATGATATCTGCATCATAAGAATTATCCATAATCAAAATTAGGGGGAACTAACTATTTGTTGGCTCAAAATAGGGCCGGAGCTTGTCAATAAAAGCCTGGGGCATCACAGATCTTTTCATCGTGCCAGCTTCCATGCAGTAAAGAACGACTTTACCTGATGCCAGGAGTTCACCCTGTTCATTCAGTACGTCCGAGAAAAATTCAATTTTATGGTGAACAGGTAATTCCTTCAGCGTTGTGCGAATTGTGATGAGATCGTCGTATCGTGCCGGCCTTATAAATTTACAATGCACGTCAACAATGGGAAGGATCATACCCTGTCTTTCCATATCTGCGTAGCTGAAACCCAGATCACGAATAAATTCGCCCCGGCCGGCTTCGAAATAAGCGAAATAATTGCCGTGATAAACGACCCCCATCTGGTCAGTTTCAGCATAGCGAACTCTTATCTTAGTTTCAGATGAATACATGCCTTCAAATATACAGTAATGTATAAGAATTGTTAAAGTACTATACCCATATACACTTATCCACAGGTGTTTGGAATGATGTTTGGAGTCACTTGAAATAATTCGAATATTCGCAACGTTAGGATTCTCATTCCGGTAACGGAATCAACACCGGTAAATGAATAGAAAATGAAGCACCACAGTTCTCTGATCATCGCCTTTCTCCTTCCCTTTACTTTATTTGCGCAGCAGACCCGTTTTTATTCCGATCCCAATGAAAAGTTCAGGGAAGCTAGGGAGTATTTTCAAAAGGAACAATACAGCCTGGCTTACCCTTTATTCAAGGAATTGAGACAGGATCTTCGTGAGACCGACCGGGTAAATCAGCCACTGATCGTACAGGAAATAAATTATTATGCCATTGTATGCGCTCTGAAGCAGAAGGAAGGCCGTGCGGAAGAATTGGCAAGACAGTATATTGATGTTGAAAAGAACAATGCCCGTGTGGAGATGATGAATTATCACCTGGGCGAGTATTATTTCAAAGATCAGCAGTTTGCTTCCGCCGCCCGTCAATATGAGCGGTCGAATATAGAGAACCTGAGCAATCGTGAAATCGCCGACATGAAATACCATCAGGGTTATGCTTATTTCACTCTGCAGCGTTTTGATCAGGCGAAGCCATTGTTCAATGTAATTCGTAAAGACAAGTCTGACGCCAATTATATTGATGCTAACTACTATTATGGATTTCTTGCTTTCAAAGATCGTCAGTACAATGAAGCACTTGATGCATTTCGCATTGTAGAGAATGAAAAGAATTACAATACGGTCGTTCCCTATTATATCGCACAGATATACTATATCCAGGGAAAAAAGGATGAATCCATCGCTTATATTCAGCAAAAATTACAGTCAGGCAGCAGTTCCCAATATTATGACCTTGAATTAAAGCAATTAATTGGCCATGCCTATTTTGAGAAAAAAGAATACACTAAGGCGCTTCCATATCTTGAAGATTATGTAAGCCGTTCAAAAAAGGTCAGAAGAGAAGAACTTTATGAACTTTCCTATAGTTATTACCAGGCTAAGAATTATAATAAAGCCATTGAAGGCTTTAAACAGTTAAGTGGTAAAGAAGATTCTCTTAGTCAGCATGCCATGTACTTACTGGGAGATGCTTACCTGAAGACCGGCCAGAAGTCAAATGCCCGCAATGCGTTTTTATTCTGTTCGTCAAACAGCAGTAATGCGGAACAAAAAGAAATCTCAAAATATCAGTACGCCAAACTTTCGTTTGAACTTGGTTACCAGGATGAGGCGCTGAACAGTCTTAGCTCCTTTGTGAGTGATTATCCAAATTCTTCCTACGCAGGTGAAGCACGCGAATTGCTTGTCAATGTGCTGGCAAATACCAATAATTACAAGGATGCACAGAAATTGCTCGAGAGTCTGGATAAACCCACTGAGAATACAAAAAGAGTTTACCCTCGCATTTTATTTGGTCGTGCTTCAGAAATCATCAACGATGGCCGACTGGACGAAGCCGATGCCTTACTTGATAAAGTGCTTGAAGATCCATATGGCCAGTCTTTAAGACCCTATGCCTGGTTCTGGAAAGGAGAGATCGGTTACAGGAATAATAAGCTGGATACAGCGATCAAATATTATCATGCCTATCTGGACGCGGGAGCTCCGGCTAATGGAGAGGCGAATATTACAAATGCCAGGTATAATCTGGGTTATTCTTATTTGCGAAAAGAGAATTATAAAGTCTCAGTAGGTTTCTTTGAGCCACTGGCCCCCAGAACCCCTGCTCTGAATACAGATGCTTTCGGACAGGATACTTATTTAAGAACTGCGGATAATTATTTTATGTTGAAGGATTTTGCAAAAGCAAAAACCATGTATGATAATGTGGTGAAACTTTCCTGGCCGGCGGAAGATTATGCAACTTTCCAGATAGCCATGTTGGCCGGGGTGAAGAGCGCCAACGACAAGATCAGTGGAATGAATACCATGATCCGGAAATTTCCTAAATCCAGTTTAGTACTAGATGCCAATATGGAAATTGCCAACACTTATATGGGTAATGAAAAATTCAGAGAGGCCATTCCTTATCTCGCAAATATCGTTAAGAGTAATGCGAATACCAGCATGATTCCCGAGGCACTTTTGAAAATGGGAACTTCTTATTTCAACATTGATAATAATACTGATGCGCTAAAAACATTCCGTTCACTGGTGCAGGATTATCCTAATTCTCCCGAGGCGGAAGACGCATTAGATAATATACGCACTATTTATGTTGCAGAAAGCAAGCCAGATGAATATGCTGATTTCATGAGACAACTGGGAAGGCCACTCAGTGTTAGTTCAGAGGATTCATTGAGCTTCGCTGCGGCAGATAATCTTTATGATGCGCAGAAGGTAAATGAGGCGCTGAGCGCTTATAATAATTATGTACAGCGATTCCCGAATGGGGCCTATGTGATTGAGGCTAATTTTAATCGCGCCGAGATCTATAATTCTAAAAAAGATTTTGTCAATGCCCTGCCTGCTTACGAGACGGTAGCGGCCAATGCCCCGAATCCATTTGCGGAAAGAGCGGTACTAACTGCAGCCCGGTTAAATTTCTTTGAACTGAAGAATTATAATCAGTCGGAAAAATTGTTCAACCAATTAAAGCAGATAGCCAGCAGCCAGGAAAATAAACTGGAAGCTATGCGGGGACTATTGCGAAGCCAGTATCAACTGCAAAAATGGAATGATGCTGTTGCCAATGCAAAAGATCTTACCGAAGCGAAGGGAAGCAGCGCGGATGATAAAGCACTGGCCAATATGGCGATCGGAAAATCGTTGCAGGCCGGTGGACAATATGATCAGGCTATCAGTAATTTCAAAGCAGTAGCTGGTCCAAATAAATCAGCACTTGGCGCTGAGGCTCGTTATGAGATCGCTGCCTGTTGGTTCCAGTTGAGTAAGCTAAGTGAGGCAGAAAAAGCATCTTTCGAGACCATCAATAAATCGGGATCTTATGATTACTGGATTACGAAAGCCTATATTCTTCTCGGAGATATTTATTTCCGCCAGAAGGATTATTTCAATGCAAAAGCGACCTTCCAGAGTGTGGTGGATAATACGGTAGATGCAGATCTGAAGGCGGAAGCGCAAGGCAAACTGGACCAGGCCACAGCAGAGGACAGCAAATCAAATAAAGTAGGACAATAATAAAAATATAATGAAGAGTAACCGCCAAAAAATATTTTTCAGCTGCCTGATCTTAATGCTATCTGGTATTGCTCAGGCGCAGAAAGACACCACAGGAAAAGGAGGTATCGATATTATTTCAACCTTCAAGCCTGTATTGAGAAATACGGCAAAGATCAATTTCAATGCATCTCCTCCTCCGGCCGATACAAGCAAGCCCAGATTGAATTATGATATTCCTAATCAGAATTTGCTTTTTGGATATCAGCCCGGAACATTGAAGCCACTGGCCATGAACATTGATTCGGTAGGAAAATTCAATAACAGTTCCTATGTGAAGGCAGGTTTCGGAAGTTTGCGCACACCCTATGTTCAATTGGGAATATCATTGGGAGATGGGCATAGCGCTGGGTTAAATATTTATGCAAAACATGTGGCCTCAGAAGGTAACAGAGATTATCAGGATTTTTCATCTACCAATATTAGATTATCAGGATATTTTAAATCAGGGAATAACCTGGAATGGAATGCCTCATTGGGAATGAAGCAGGATAAAACGTATAAATATGGTTACCTGCCAGTAACGCTGAATTTCCCAACTGATTCTATCAGACAAAATTTTCAAACAGTTAGCGGAAGATTAGGTTTTCACAATATCAATCCAACAGAATTCGGGCTGATCTATTCAC
Organism: Chitinophagaceae bacterium; assembly: GCA_046596515.1. Taxonomy (GTDB): domain Bacteria; phylum Bacteroidota; class Bacteroidia; order Chitinophagales; family Chitinophagaceae; genus JJ008. The sequence goes on from JBKJMI010000142.1 coordinate 11,396, forward strand.
CCGATCTTAAGATTGATGTGTTTAGTGATAATCTAAAAAATTCAGAGAGCAATACGGTACTCAATCTGCCATTGCAGAAAAAATTGGGATCAGATCTTATGGTAAATCTGGGATTGACATTTGATCTGAGCAGGGTGAGTCCGAAAGACAAATCTGCAGTGAATAATACCATGTATTTTATCAGCCCTTCGGTGAGCTATAAAAATCCGAAGTTCAACCTGCTTGCTGGAATTCGTCCATCCTGGGATAATGGAACATTTAAAATGTTTCCAAATGTGCTGGCGGATATCAATACACCCGATCAGCGATTTGTATTTCAGTTAGGCTGGACAGGCTATGTACGTAAGAATAGTTATATGTATCTGGCATCTCAGAATCCATGGTTACGAATTCCTCAGAATTTCAAAAATACATGGACCGAAGAACGCTTTGCAGGATTCAAAGGCTCGGTAGGGGATCACTTCTCATATTCAGCGAAAGTGGCCTATAATAAATTGAATAATCAACCTTTGTTTGTGAATGATAGCACAACTGCCGATGGAGGCAAATCATTTGTCGTGGTATATGAACCAAAGATGAATGTGGTCAATTTCGGTGGACAGGTGGGTTTTACAAAGGGAGAAAAATTCAGTTTTATCACGGGGATAGATTTTAATCAGTATACCGGATTAAAGCAAAATGCAGAAGCCTGGGGATTGATCCCACTAGAATTAAAAGCCGCATTAAGGGTACAGATCGTTCGTGACCTTTTCTTAAAGACGGATCTTTTTGCCTGGTCTGGTTCTTATTATCGCAGAAAAGATGGCGCTCCGTTGAAACTGGCTGGTGCCAGTGATCTTAATGCAGGATTGGAGTTTCGTATCACCAAAAGACTGAATCTATGGGCACAATTCAATAATATATTCAATAAAGAATACCAGCGCTGGAATCAGTATCCGGTTTATGGGTTTAATTTTGTCGGCGGAATCGTATTTTCGTTCGATCAAAAGAACCCATGATGTACGCAGAATTGCATGAATATTTAATACTTCACCATGAATTACCACTGCCCGGCCTGGGTGTTTTCCAGGTTAAGCGGCATCCCGCTATAATTGATTTTCCCAATAAACAAATTGAAGGACCAGGTTATTCTATTCAATGGCATGATGGAATGGTGGCATCTTCGGATGGACTTTGTAACTGGATAGCCGGAAATTTTAATATTTCTCATCATGATGCAGAGAGCCGGCTGGAAAAATTTATTTTTCAACTGAAGACCCATATCGCTTCCGGTGATATTATTCACTGGAAAGGAATAGGCGATTTACGAAAGGGTGCCGGAGTCGTGCTAAAATATTCTGCTGATGAAGTAGTTCGGGAAGGGCTTGTTCCTGCGAATAAAGTGATCCGTGAAAAAGCCGAGCATATGGTGAAAGTGGGAGAGGATGAAAGAACCTCTGGGCAAATGACAGCTTTGTTAAGCGTTAAGAAAAGAACTGGTTTCAGTGGATGGCGCATCGCCGCTGCCACAACAGGAATCATATCAGTTGGATTTATTGTTTGGTATCTTAGCCAGCATGGATGGGATTTCAGCGCCGGTAACCGACAGGCCATAGAGTTGAATAGCGCGAAGGAAGCCACCTATACAACTTATCCATAAACTTTCTTTTGAACCACCGCATCCACTATACAAATTGTCCTGTATGTAAGGGCACCCACTTGAGCAACGTAATGAACATTAAGGACCATACGGTCTCAGGTGAAATATTCCCTGTGTTTGAATGCGAGCAATGTCATTTCAGATTTACACAGGATGTACCTGATCCGGAGCATATGGATCCTTATTATCAATCAGAAAATTATATTTCTCATTCTAATACGTCAAAGGGATTTATCAACCGCGTTTATCAGATCGTCAGAAAGATTACGCTGAAACAAAAACGAAGACTGATCATGTCCCTGACCGGAAAGGGAAAAGGAAGATTACTGGATGTAGGCAGTGGCACCGGCGCATTCGCGGCGGAGATGAATTTATATGGATGGGAGGTTACCGGACTTGAACCGGATGCAGGTGCCCGCGAGATCGCGAAAGAAGTGAATAAAATGACCCTGAATGATATCCGGGAATTCTATGATCTGCCTGATCATTTATTTGACGCGATCACTCTCTGGCATGTACTGGAACATGTGCATGATCTTAATGGGTATATGGAAAAATTTCGTTCCCTTCTTAAGCCCGATGGTAAATTGTTTATTGCGGTTCCCAATTATGATTCCAGCGATGCAGCCAATTATAAAGAGAACTGGGCCGCATACGATGTGCCAAGACATTTATATCATTTTACTCCCTCAGTTATGAAGAAACTGGTAGAACAGCATGGCATGAAGGTAAAAAAATACCTGCCTATGTGGTTTGATAGTTATTATATTTCAATACTGAGTTCCCGCTACAAAAACGGAAAGACAAAAATGGCAGGGGCCATCCTTGCAGGAATGCGCTCAAACTGGAAGGCGATGTTCAATACGCAAAAATGCAGTTCTGTAATTTATGTGATAGAAAAACCTAAGTGATAAGGCCACTTTATTTTGAGAACTGAATCTCATAAAGCTCGGGCCATAATTTTCCGGTAATATAGATCTTCCCTGTTTTATTATCATAAGCAATACCATTAGGCACATCCGCATCCGGGTCTATGTTGCGAATCCGTTGCCAGATCGAAGTAAGATCGGCTTTTGCTACAATACTACCTGTGGCAGGATCGATCTTGAAAATATAAGGTTCCTGGTATTGGTTTGCATAAATGAAACCATCGATATATTCCAATTCATTAAGATTATAGGATAGCGAACCATTTTCTGTAACATCCTGGGCCTTCAGCAATTTAAAACTGGATGGATCATAGTAATAAAGTGTACTGGTGCCATCGCTGGCGATCAGTTGTTTTCCATCGGTAGTAAGACCCCATCCGTCATGTTCGTTTTTATACTCTTTGATCTTTTTAAAATCCTTTAAGGTATAGACCAGCACTTTTTTATTCTGCCAGGTCAATTGATAAACTGTATCATGCAGGATAGCCACGCCTTCACCAAACAAGCTTTTATCAAGGTCTATTTTTTGAAGGGCTTTTCCGGTTGTCAGATCAACCTTCATTAATCTGGATTTGTTCACCAGGCCGGTACCTTCATATATTTCACCATTATAGAAAAGCAAACCCTGGGTATAAGAAGTAGTATCATGCGGATAAGTTTTTATTATAGAAAAACTTAAGATCTTTGTCGCATGGGTGTCCGGAGTTGGGGTTTCGGGATCATTATTTTTACAGCCCAGTACCAAAATCGGTAGAAGAAGTAATAATAGTTTCATGTAAAAGTCTTGATTTGACGCAAAAATAAGTGTCATTTGGCTAGGTCATTAGTAATTGTCCGTTTTAAATCATCGCTTTTGTTAAAAAATCGAAAGAGGGTACTTGCAAATCTGATTTAGCTGATATATCTTTAAAAATCAAATCCAACCCTCCAGAATTTCCTATCTGTTAATCTCTGATCTCTTCCCGGATCTCGTTCCAAAAACCTTTCTATCCAAATCTTGCGAATGCCGTCGGCAATTGTTGTTGTCGTACGTCACCTGATAATTGGTAACTATGAAGGCGGTTTGGTTATTCGTCCTGGTAGCATTTTTCTTTCAAAATAATGTAGAAGCGCAGAAGTCCTGTTATTCGACTGATTATCGAATAGAACAAATTCTTAAGGACCCCGCATTAGCCACAAAACTTGAACGGTTAAATAATATTTCTTCCACCGGTCGCGGCGAAGGGCTTGACGATGTTATTCGCATCCCGGTCATTGTGCATAATCTTTATCATTATCCTACACAGAAGATAACAGACGTCCAGGTAGCATCGCAGATCCTTGTCTTAAATGAATGCTTTCGTCGTTTGTCAGCAGATTCAGTAAATACACCTTCTTATTTCAAGTCAAGAGCGGCAGATGTAAAAATAGAATTTCAGCTGGCTACTTCGGACCCAAGAAAAAGAAGTACTTCCGGAATTGTACGCAAATATTCTCCTGTTGAATTATGGCAGGGTGATGACAAGGTCAAATACAATAATGAAACAGGAGATGATGCCTGGGATCCTTCCAGCTATTTGAATATATGGGTATGTAATCTTGACCGCGTGGCAGGATATTCATCAGTTCCTGGTGATGACCCGCGCAGGGATGGAATCGTAATCGACCTGAATGCGTTTGGTGTAACCAGCGGGAATGGATTTGAAATGGGTAAGACGGCAGTACATGAAATAGGTCACTGGCTGGGTTTGAAACATATCTGGGGTGATGTGTATTGCGGTGATGATGGAGTAGATGATACGCCAAAACAAGCGGGATATAATATAGGATGTCCGGGTGTGGTGAATGTGACTTGCGGTAATGGCCCATATGGAGACATGTATATGAATTACATGGATCTGACCAATGATCATTGTATGAATATTTTTACAATAGGGCAGAAGAATAGAATGAGAACCAGCTTTGCACCGGGCGGAGCAAGAAATAGTATACTTATTTCAAAAGGGCTGGACAGACCACTGATCCAGGAGATCGAGTTACCGAATGCAGATCCAAAATGGCTGAAAGCGCAGTTATATCCTAATCCTGCTTCTACCACTATGACCCTGGATCTGAATTATGATCAACGGTGGATGGGGAAAACTATTTACATTTCTAATTTTGCAGGGCAAGTAGTTATGAATCTGACTATTACATCTTTGTCTCAGTCAATCAATATCAGTAAATTAGCCTCGGGCCTTTATATCCTTGCAGCTAAAAAGGATGATGGAGAGTCTATTAAAATGAAGATTGTAAAACTTTAGGGTTTTAAAAGCAACCATCCGCCTGTCGCAACCAAAAGATTCTAACGGCAAGCAAAAGGGAACCGCAAGGTTCCCTTAGTTTTTTTTATACATTTAAGATGACCAGTTCTTCTAAAGATGAATTGCTTCACCGTATGCTACTTCAATTGCATCTTTGATGCCTTCACTGATGGTAGGGTGAGGATGAATAGAGTTAAGCACCTCATGATAGGTGGTTTCCAATTTACGTGCTGTTACGGTTTCCGCGATCAGCTCAGTAACATTATAACCGATCATATGTGTACCCAGCCATTCTCCGTACTTGGCATCGAAGATCACTTTTATAAAACCTTCCTGATGTCCGGCAGCTGAAGCCTTACCTGAAGCACTGAGAGGGAACTTACCAACTTTAATTTCATAACCGGCATCCTTCGCTTGTTTCTCAGTGTAGCCCACAGAAGCGATCTCGGGCACACAATAAGTGCAGCCCGGAACATTATTATAATCCAAACCTTCCGGAAGATGATGGTATTTGTTTTCATTGTATGCGATGTACTCTACACATACGATGGCTTCACGACTTGCCACATGAGCCAGGGCCTGACCAGGGGAACAATCTCCAATAGCATAATGTCCGGGAATACTGGATTGACCATATTTGTCAACCACGACCCTTCCTTTGTCGGTTTTGATACCGACGGTTTCTAATCCAATGCCTTCGATATTTGCAGCAACACCAACGGCGCTTAGCAAGATATCTGCTTCAAGTGTAATTTCGCCAGCAGCTGTTTTCACTTTTGCTTTTACACTATCACCAGAAGTATCAACCGATGTAACCTCACTGCTGGTCATAATGGTAATGCCATATTTTTTATATTGTTTTTCTAGTTCTTTAGAGATGTCTTCATCTTCAACCGGAACAATGCGTGGCATGAATTCTACGATGGTTATCTTGGTTCCCATGCTATTGTAGAAATAGGCGAATTCAACACCTATTGCACCCGAACCCACGATGATCATGGAATTAGGCATTTGTGGAAGAACCATTGCCTCGCGATAGCCGATGATCTTTTTGCCATCCATCTTCATAGCAGGTAATTCGCGGCTGCGTCCACCAGTGGCGATTATAATATGTTTGGCTTCCTGCAATTGAGTCTTGCCATCTTTATCAGTTATTTCCAGTTTGCCTTTGGCAACCAGTTTTCCAAAGCCCATGATCACATCGATCTTATTCTTCTTCATCAGAAACTGAACACCACGGCTCATTTTATCGGCAACACCGCGGGATCTTTTGATCACTGCTTCAAAATTGGGTGTGCCGGTGGCTTCAATTCCAAAATCCTTTGAATGTTTTACGTACTCCAGTACCTGGGCGCTTTTTAAAAGGGCTTTGGTAGGGATACAGCCCCAGTTGAGGCAAACTCCCCCAAGACTTTCTTTTTCAATGATAGCGGTCTTTAAGCCTAGCTGAGCGGCGCGAATGGCGGCCACATAACCACCGGGTCCTGATCCTAAAACAATAACGTCGTATGCCATTTTGGATTTATTTGGGGTATTTGAGGGGGCAAAGTTATTGAATTATTATGTAGGTACGTAACGTTGGTACTTATCTCAGATACGTACCGGCCAAATCGTATCTGAGATACGTCTCAACAAAAACGTCTCAACAAAAAAACTCCTGAAAAGGCTGGAATTACAGTAATTATCCTTACTTTTGCCGTCCAAATTTTCTATCAATCATGGCCAGAGTATGTCAGGTTACCGGTAAGACACCAATGGGCGGAAACAAGGTGTCACACTCCAACATTAAGACCAAGCGTCGTTTTTTGCCCAATCTGCAAAAAAAGCGTTTCTATCTGGTGGAAGAGGATAAGTGGATCACTTTAAAAATATCTACCGATGCGCTTCGCACCATCAATAAGAACGGACTTTATGCTGTTGTAAAGCAGTTAAGGGCCAAAGGAGAACACATTTAATTAAGCAATTAATAAATTAATATAAAATGGCAAAGAAAGGCAGCCGGGTACAGGTTATTCTCGAGTGTACTGAGCATAAAACCAGTGGCAAACCGGGAACCAGCCGTTATATCACGGTTAAGAATAAGAAGAACAATCCTGAGAGACTGGAATTGAAGAAATTCAATCCGATCCTTAAGAAAGTGACGGTGCATAAGGAGATCAAGTAAGTAGGGAGTGGGGAGTAGAAAGTAGTGAGTGGGAAGTGGTGAGTGGGGAGTAGAAAATAAAGTAGTTAAAAAGGAAAATAAGTAATCATGGCAAAATCAGCTTCAAAAAACGCGAAGGTAAAAGACCTTAAGGCTTCAGCCGAAGCAAAGAACTATTCTAAAGTGATCAAGGCTGTTCGTAGTCCTAAGACAGGTGCCTATACTTTTAAAGAGCAGATCGTGCACAAGGATAAAGTAAAAGATTTCCTGGCTCAGAAGTAATTGGAAACAGAATGATATTTTAGAAGCTGTTCGTGGAAACGAATGGCTTTTTTTTTAGGTAAGCTTATTTACCATTTTTGGTCAATTATAAAATATAGATCATGGGATTCTTCAATAAATTGTTTGGCAAGAAGGAGAAGGAGTCGCTCGATGAGGGACTAAAGAAGACGAAGGAGGGATTTTTTGCCAGGATCAACCGGGCAATAGCCGGGAAAGGTACCGTAGAAGAAGTGGTGCTGGATGATCTTGAAGAAGCCCTGGTTATGGCTGATGTGGGTATTGAAACCACGGTCAAGATTATCGATCGGATAGAGAAAAGAGTGGCAAAGGACCGATATCTGAACGCCACTGAGCTGAATAGAATGCTTCAAGAAGAAATTGAGCAAATTCTTGTAGATGCGCCAAATTCAAATACTTATGAATTTGATTCTGAATTACCTGCTAAGCCTTATATTATACTTGTTGTGGGCGTTAATGGTGTGGGTAAAACCACCACCATTGGCAAACTAGCCTATAATTTTAAGCAGGCAGGTAAGGAAGTATTGCTTGGCGCTGCTGACACATTCCGGGCAGCAGCGGTCGATCAGCTAACCATCTGGAGTGAAAGAGCGGGTGTTCCAATTGTAAAACAGGCCATGGGCAGCGACCCGGCTGCCGTAGCTTTTGATACTGTTCAGAGCGCGCTGTCTCGCCAATCAGATGTAGTATTAATTGATACTGCGGGAAGATTGCATAATAAGGCTCACCTGATGGAAGAGTTAAGCAAGATCAGAAGGGTGATCCAAAAAACTATTCCAGATGCTCCACATGAGGTGCTACTTGTATTAGATGGATCAACCGGACAAAACGCAATTGAGCAGGCCAGGCATTTTACAGCAACCACTGAGGTAACGGCTATTGCCATTACCAAATTGGATGGAACAGCTAAAGGAGGCGTGGTTTTGGCTATTGCCGATCAGTTCAAAATACCTGTAAAGTTTATTGGTGTGGGGGAGAAAATGGAAGACCTGCTGGTTTTTGATAAGCATGAGTTCGTGGATAGTTTGTTCAGTATGGGGGAGAAAGGTTGATAGGTTGAGGAGTTGAGAGGTTGAGCTGTGGAGGGTTAAATGCTAAAAAAAATGAAAACAAAAAGTTTAAAAAAAGATAAGGTCAACATTATCACCCTGGGTTGTTCAAAGAACATGGTGGATAGTGAAGTACTCAGTGGTCAGTTACTGGCCAATGAGATCGATGTCGTGCATGAGAATAAAAAGCTTGATCATAATATTGTTGTAGTTAATACCTGTGGCTTCATCGATAAAGCCAAAGAGGAAAGTATCAATACTATACTGGACCAGATAGAACTGAAACGAAGAGGAAAGCTAGACAAGGTATATGTGACTGGTTGTTTAAGTGAACGATATAAAAATAACCTGGAAGCGGAGATCCCGGAAGTGGATGCTTTCTTCGGTACAATGGAACTTCCATTGATATTAAAACAATTTGAAGCTGATTATAAATCCGAATTAATAGGAGAGCGCTTACTTTCTACTCCTAGGCATTATGCTTATTTGAAAATATCAGAAGGCTGCAATCGAACCTGTTCATTTTGCGCTATTCCATTAATGAGGGGACAGCATGTAAGCAGGACAATGGATGACCTGGTAAAGGAAGCAGAAGGTCTGGTGAAGAAGGGAGTGAAGGAAGTAATGCTTATTGCGCAGGAGCTGACCTATTATGGACTTGATATTTATAAAAAGCGTTCTCTAGGTGACCTGATGAATCGCCTAGCTGATGTTAAGGGATTGGAATGGATCCGTCTGCATTATGCTTATCCTTCAAAATTTCCTTTAGAGGTACTTGATGTAATGAGAGAAAGAGAAAATATCTGTAATTATCTGGATATGCCTTTACAGCATGCTTCAAATAATATGCTGAAGGCTATGAAAAGACAGATCACCCGTGAAGAAATGGAAGAGTTGGTTTTAGCCATCAGAGAAAAAATTCCGGGTATTTGTCTTCGCACTACACTGATCGCCGGATTTCCCGGAGAGACCCGTGATGATGTGGAAGAGCTCAAATTATTTTTAGAGAAGCAACGTTTTGACCGGGTGGGAATATTTACTTATTCTCATGAGGAAGGTACTTCCGCGCATGACCTGACAGATGATGTTCCGGCTGAAGAAAAAGAATTGCGCGCGCAGGAAATAATGGAAACCCAGCAGGAAATTTCTCTTGAATTAAATCAGCAGAAAATCGGAAAGACCTTTAAGACCCTGATCGATAAAAAAGAAGCAGGCAGATACCTGGGACGTACAGAATTTGATTCAGTAGAAGTTGATAATGAAGTGGTGATTCTGTCGGAAAAGAAACTGCCTATTGGAGAGTTTGTGAATGTGAAGATCACGAAGGCTTATGATTATGATCTTGAGGGAGAGATTGTGCGTTGAGCTGTTGAGAGGTTGAGGGGGTCAGCTTAGTTTACGTTCAATATTTCGGTCAGGTATAAGCCACATGATACTCACAAGCCCGATAATAATACCAGCGATCCGGGGATTAATAAATGCAGCACCAATTGCCAGGCTATAAAGAATAAGGGACAGAAGTCCTTTCTTACCCTGCTCATTTATTATCTCATGTAATTCCTGATTTCCCGGATTAGATTTTTTTATAGTTACCAGCAAGATGAAATAGGCGAATCCGGAGCAATTGGCCAGTATTGCATATAGGATCACTGTGTTTTGTGCGAATTCATTTTCTCCCATCCAGGCAGTTGCAAAAGGCATCAGTGAAAGCCAGAATAATAAATTAAGGTTGGCCCAGATAATTCCTCCTCTTACTTCTTTTATGGTATGCAGCAAATGGTGATGATTGCCCCAGTAGATTCCAAGATTTACAAAGCTGACGATATAGCTGAGAAATACGGGCCAGAGATGCCCCAGATCATGCCAGGAATACCCATGTGGAACTTTTAACTCCAATACCATGATGGTAATAATGATAGCAATCACGCCATCGGAGAATGCTTCCAGTCTGCTTTTGGTCATTGGATAAAGTTAAGGGGAATTCTATTTCATAAAAATAGCAGATTGACTAAAGGAACAGACCTGCTACCGGGGTTTTCTGCAAGCATTTTTTACTATCTTGGAAACCAAACCTTAACCATCCATGGCAGACGAGAAGAAATATGAATTTTTGAACCGGGATCTGAGCTGGCTCAGCTTTAATCACCGGGTGCTGATTGAGGCGGCTGATACTAAAGTGCCGCTATATAGCCGAATATCTTTTTTATCCATCTTCTCCTCCAATCTGGATGAATTTTTTCGCGTAAGAATGCCTTCCATATTTGCATTTACCAGCATTGCCGGGAAGAAGATCTCTCTGATTGATGAATATCCTCCGGGTCTTGTAAAAGATGTACAGGAATTGGTCAATTCATATCAGGAAGAATTTGGAAGAATACTGACCCAACAAATATTGCCAGAACTCAGAGCTAATAATATCCAGTTATATTATAATGAGAAGATTCGTGAAGAGCATGATGAAACTGTTAGAGAATATTTTTTATCCAAGGTGCTTTCATTTTTACAACCTATAATTCTTCAAAAAGAAAACCAGAACAATGTATTCCTCGAAAATAATGCACTATATTTTATTGTAGAAGTGGAACCAAAGGAGGAACCAGGTAAACGCTTATTTGCGTTGCTGAATATTCCTTCCTCCCATCTTCCGAGGTTTATGGAATTGCCAAAGATCGATGATGATAATTTTATAGTGTTCCTTGATGATGTGGTTCGCGAGAACCTGGATGAGGTTTTTTCTGGTTATAATATTTTGGGTGCATATTCTGTAAAACTTACCCGCGATGCGGAGATGAATCTGGAAGATGAGTTCAGTGGTGACCTTGCCGATAAAATTGAAAAGCAATTAGAGAAAAGAGAAGCTGGTCATGCCACCCGATTATTATTTGATAAGTTCATGACGCAGGAAGTGCGTGATTTTGTGAAAGAATACCTGCTGCTGAAACCGGAAGAGATGGTGGAAGGAGGAAGATATCATAATTTAAAGGACCTGGGAAGTTTACCTAATCCTAAAAAAGGCAGTCTTACCTATCCAAACTGGCCATCTGTTGCCCATCCCGGATTTGATAATCATCATACCATTTTTCAAAGTATAGCAGAAGGAGATAAGATGCTTCATCTTCCTTATCATTCATATAATTATATTCTTCGGTTTTTCAATGAAGCTGCTATTGATCCTTATGTGAAGGATATTTCTGTTACGCTGTATCGCGTGGCGGCCGATTCTCATATTGTGAATGCCCTGATCAGTGCCGCCAGGAATGGAAAAAAAGTTACTGTATTTGTTGAATTAAAAGCCCGTTTTGATGAGGCTAATAACCTGCGCTGGTCGAAGAGAATGAAAGAAGCGGGTGTAAAGATCATCAATTCTATACCCCGCTTGAAAGTGCATGCTAAGGTGGCCCTGGTTCGCCGAGTGGAAAAAGATGTGACCCAGCTTTATTCTTTTATGGCAACCGGAAATTTCAATGAGTCGACAGGAAGATTTTATACCGATCATGTCATGTTTACCTGCAATCCCGAATTTGGCAATGAGCTTGTTCCTTTATTTGAATATTTGCAATCAAGAAAGCAGCCTTCTGATTTTGGCAAAATTCCTTTTAAATTATTGCTTGTTTCACAATTCAATATGATCAAACGATTCTCTCAGCTCATCGATAGAGAGATCGATAACGCGAAAGCGGGAAAGGAAGCATCCATCATCATCAAGATGAATAATTTACAGGAAAGGGATATGATTACAAAACTCTATAAAGCCAGTAAAGCAGGAGTGAAAGTGCAGATGATAGTAAGAAGTATTTGTGCGCTGGCCCCCGGGGTACCCGGACAAAGTGAGAATATTACTGTGAAAAGGATCGTTGACCGTTACCTGGAGCATGCAAGGGTTTTTGTTTTTCATAATGATGGTGATACGGAATATTATATGGGATCAGCAGACTGGATGAACAGGAATCTTCATAGTCGGATAGAGGTATGTTTTCCGGTGAAGGATAAAACACTGTGTAAAGAATTGCACGATATACTTCAGTTGCAATTACAGGATAATCAGAAGGCCGTTATAATAAGTAGTGATGTGGAATCCGGGCGTGCCAATAATATGCGGGTACTGAGTGCGGGGTTGAATCCGGTGGAAGCTCAGAACGAGATTTATGAGTATGTGAAGGGGTTGAGAGTTGAAAGTTGAGAGTTGAGGGGTTGAGAGGTTGAGGGTGATGCCTGAGGCTCTCGAAGGCAGAGTGAAAAAGTTTAAAAACACTATATGAATTTTGAATGGAAAGGGGTATTCCCCGCACTGACGACAAAGTTTACAGCAAATGATGAACTGGATCTTCCCTTGTTTGAAAAAAATCTGAATGCTCAGACAGATGCAGGCATTCATGGTATTGTACTGGGCGGCACATTAGGAGAGGCTTCTGTACTATCAGTAGAAGAAAAGGAAAAGCTGGTAAAATTTGCTATAGAAAAATTAAAAGGAAGATTACCTGTCATTTTAAATATTGCAGAAGGTTCTACCCGTGAGGCGATAAGGCAGGCTGAACTGGGAAAGGCCTGGGGAGTAGATGGGCTCATGCTTTTACCACCTATGCGATATAAATCAGATCATCGCGAAACGGTGACCTATTTCCAAACTGTCGCTCATTCTACTGATCTTCCGATTATGATTTATAATAATCCGGTGGATTATAAGATTGAGGTAACCCTTGATATGTTTGATGAATTAAGGGCATGCAAAAATATTTCTGCCGTAAAAGAATCTACCCGTGATGTTACGAATGTTACAAGAATGCGAAACCGCTTTGGTGATCGCTTCGCTATTCTTTGCGGTGTAGATACGCTGGCTATGGAAGAACTTTGTTTGGGTGCCGATGGATGGGTTGCGGGACTGGTTTGTGCCTATCCCAGGGAAACAGTAGCTATATATAATCTTGTCAATGCAGGCAAGCTGGAGGAGGCAAGAAAAATTTACAGATGGTTCATGCCACTTCTAGAATTGGATATTCATCCCAAACTTGTTCAATTCATCAAGATGTGTGAAGCCGCAGAAGGGATTGGCAGTGAATTTGTGAGAGCACCGAGACTGATTACGGTTGGGGAGGAGAGAGAGAGGGTGTTGAGGGTGATAAGGGAGAGTCGGGAGTCGAGAGTCGTTAGTCAGTAGTCACTAGTCAATAGTGAGTAGAAAGTGGTGAGTGGTAAATCGTCAATGGTGAAAAATTAACTTGAAATTAAAACCAATTATCCTCCCCTTTAGGGGCGGGGGGCAATAATTAATAATCAATAATCAATCATGTTTCAGGATACGACCATTGAAGAAATTGATCTGGTGATGAACAAAGCCTGGAAAGCTTTTCAATTATACAGTAAAAAATCATTGAAAGAAAGAGCAGCCTTCATGAAAGCCATCGCGCTTGAACTGGAGGCGGCAGGTGATGAGTTGATCAGTATAGCGATGGAAGAAACGCATTTGCCTGAAGCGCGATTAAGAAATGAAAGAGCCAGAACAATATTTCAATTAAACTCTTATGCCGATGCCTGTGAAAAAGGTAATTGGCTGGAGGCAAGAATTGATGAAGCTATTCCAGAGAGAAACCCGCCCAGAGTGGATATTCGAAAAATGATGGTTCCTCTGGGTCCTGTGATCGTCTTCGGCGCTGCAAATTTTCCATTTGCCTATTCCACAGCCGGAGGAGATACAGCTTCCGCCCTGGCTGCCGGTTGCCCGGTGATAGTGAAGGCGCATCCTGCCCATGCACGCACCAGTGAAAGAGTAGCCCAGGCTATTTTAAAAGCAGTCACTGATTCTTATATGCCAGATGGAGTATTTTCTCATGTGCATGGTGTTTCATTTGATGTAGGGAAAGCATTGATCGATCATCGGTATACCAAAGCTGTGGGATTTACGGGTTCATTTAGTGGAGGTAAGCAGTTATATGATTGGGCACATCAACGAAAAGAACCTATCCCCGTATTTGCAGAAATGAGTAGTGTGAATCCTGTATTTCTTTTACCGGGTAAGATGAAGACCTCAGCGGCGGAAATGGCAAAGCAATATGCAGGATCTATTTCACTTGGCGTTGGACAATTCTGTACCAATCCCGGGTTGATCTTTGGAATAGACAATGAGGATCTGCAGGTTTTTATGGATCAATTAGCAGAGGAGGTGAAACCAATTTCACCAGCGACCATGTTGAATACAGGCATTTTTAAAAATTATGTAGAGAAAAGAGCTAATGCACTTGCACAGGCAGATGTGGAAACCTATGCAGTGGCAGAGACCTCCCCTCAACTCGACCAAGGCGTAACAACTATTGCTATCACCAGTGCCAGCAATTTTATCAGCAATCCTTTATTACATCGTGAAGTATTCGGTCCTTTTTCTTTAGTGGTAAAATGTAAGGATTTTTCAGAAATGCTTGAACTGACCCAATACATGGAGGGACAGTTAACGGCCACCTTAATGGCAACCGATGAAGATCTCAGAAATAATATGGAATTGATCGATGCAGTAAAAAATATTTGTGGTCGTTTTATTGTGAATGGTGTTCCTACCGGAGTAGAGGTTTGTCTTTCTATGCAGCATGGAGGTCCATTTCCTGCCACTACTGATTCCCGTTTTGGAAGTGTGGGGGCAGATGCCATCAAACGATTTGTTCGGCCACTTGCATATCAGAACTGGCCCGATGAATTTCTTCCCCCGGAATTGCAGAGAGGAAATCCATTGGGAATCAGGAGGGCAAGTGAGTAGAGAGTAGGGGAGTGAGGAGTGAGGAGTAGGGAGTGAGGAGGCCTTTTGGCTTAGTTATTGAATTATTATTCTATTCAATAACAAAACCATTTAATATGAAATTGCAACTCAGACTTTTCAGCCTCTTCACTATGATCGCATTTGTTCTAATGCAGACTATTTCCTTCGCGCAGGATACCACTGGGGGTACTAAAACTACAAATATCACCACTAAAACCACTACAACTGAAACAAATACGTGGTATACAGAACCCTGGGTATGGGTAGTGGGAGCAGCTGTTTTTATAATATTGATTGTAGCTATTACCAGAGGTAATAAAAGTTCCAGTACCACTGACAGAGTAACGGTTACTAAAGAAAAAGGGATTTAGTGAGGAAAAAAATACACCATCCTCTATTTTACTAATAGTTTTTGGGCTTCTTTTTCAATTGTACCTTTAATGGCTCCCTGAAACATGGAAAGGGCCAGTGGTAATTTTGCCTCAATTTCTACAGAAGAAGGAAGTACTTCCACTGTACCTGTTATTTCGAAACCCATGCTGCGAAGTTTAAAGCTTCCCCCGTTTTCTCTCCATTCTTCAGTCAGTTCCTGGATATTTCCTTTTTGTTCCTCTCTAATCTTGTTGAAAAGATTTCGAATTCGACTCATGGCCTCCGCCTGAGTAAGTTGATGAGGGATGGAGAATTTCATATGAAAGTTTAGGGGTTAGAGGTTAGGGTTTAGAAATTAGTAATCAATAATTAATAATTATTAATTAATCCGTGTACAACAAATATTTCTTCCTCATTAATTTATACTGTGAGAGGCCGGGCTCCCAGCTTTTCTGAATTTCTTTTACGGACTTTCTATCCTGTATTTGTTTACGAAAATCAGCAACACCTGCCAGGTATTCTATAGAACCCATTTGTTTGGTCAGGCTGCGATCAAAGAATTTTTCTTTCTCGGGAAAATTTTTATACAGCTCGATCATCCAATCGATATTGATTCTTTTTGAGGTGAATAATTTTTTTACATCATAATTTCTCAGGTCAAGTCCATAACATACCTGGTCCATGAAAATCGGCGCCTCACTCATACCAGGAATACTTTTAGGTGTGAAGGCGAAACTATATTTATCTTTTAAAAAAGGGGCACCCAAAACAGTAAAAGGATTATAGGTACCACGACCATGATTAACATAGACTCCTTCGAACAAACAAGTAGAAGGGTAGAGTAATACGGCCTGTTGTGTATTTAGGTTGGGGGAGGGCCATACCGGCAGATCATAGCGCATGCTATGTTTATAGTTTTTAACAGGGATGATCTTCAATTTACATTTAACGCCATTGGCCATCCAACGTTCGCCATTATACATTAGGGCCAGTTCGGCGATAGTCATACCATGTGCAATCGGAATGGGGAACTGTCCGATACCCGATTTATATTTCAAATCGAGAATTGGTCCATCCACCAGGTAACCATTTGGGTTAGGACGGTCCATGATCATCAGTTCCTTATTGTTCTCCGCGCAGGCTTCCATGATGTCACGAAGCACATTTATATAAGTATAAAAACGACAACCCACATCCTGTACATCATAGATCATCAGGTCCACATCTGCCAGGTCCTCTGGGGAAGGTTTTCTTTTTTTGCCGTAAAGAGAAATGATGGGTATGCCTGTTGCAGAATCTTTTTCGTCAGATACTTTAACCCCGGCACTGGCCTTGCCGCGAAAACCATGTTCGGGACCGAATACCTTCACAATATTCACACCTCTGGCCATCATTGAATCTACCCAATGCCTTTTACCAACAATGGTGGTGGGGTTGGCCAGAATAGCGACACGTTTTCCCTTCAGGTAATCGATATATTGTTCAGTTTGATCCGCACCCGTAATAATAGGGTGTTTCTTATCCTGTGCGAAACTGCAGGTACAGGCCAGGAGCAAAATGAAAGAAAATAATTTCATGGAACACGATTTTGCGTCTTTAAAATTAAGGATAATAAGAGTAGTAGAGGCAGACAGTTGTAATTAGCTAAAGGACAAATTATAGTAGAGGGATGAAGTTTATTTATTTCAGTAATTGAAACGTATTCCGATCCCTGCCCCCATATCGCTGTCATAGTGTGTTCGAATAGAAAAATGGCGGGCCAGAATATAATTGAGGCCTACCATATATTCCTTATCCGTATTCACCATAAAAGAAAATCGTAGTCTTTTCGCCACAGGAATATCTTCTCTCATTAATTGAAGGCGTACAATTCCATCGATGAAAACTTCTGTTTGGAAACGAACAAGCATGGGTAGGGTATAATTAAATCCGGCACTAAGTACCGCCCGGTTGTCCTTGGTGTTGGTTTGCCCAAACAGGTTTTTATCCGATTCGCTCTTGCTCATTTTCCGATAGCGCCAGTCAAATCCAATAAAGGGCATCATCCATTGCATTTTTCCCAGGTAGCGACCCAGGTGTGTTTCAGTTTCATAGCCATCCATATCCTTGTAACCCAGGCGCCATTCGCTACCGATACTCCATCTTGTACTCTGCAACATCAGCTCTCCATCGTTTCCATTATTGGCCAGATCATTTTGAAACATAAAATGCATGCGACGGTCGTCTGCTTTAAATTTTCGGGCAGCCATCTTTGGATCAGGAAGATTAGAGGGCTGATTATTATCTGTATAACTGATCACTCTGCCCATACCACTCATCATATGATAAAGGATATGACAGTGGAAGAACCAATCGCCTTCATTATTGGCATAAAATTCCAACGTATCGGTCTCCATGGGCATGATGTCGATAATATTTTTCAGCGGTGCGTAATCTCCCTGTCCGTTGAGTAATCTGAAATCATGACCATGGAGGTGCATAGGATGGCGCATCATAGAACCATTATGAAGAATGATCTTCAGCGTTTCACCTTTCTTAACAAGTATCTTCTCTGCTTCGGAAATAACTTTATTATCCAGGCTCCATACATAGCGATTCATATTACCTGTCAATTCAAATTTCATTGTCTTCACTGTTGCCTCCGGTAATTTGGTGCTGGCAGGAGCACGAAGCGTACCATAGTTCAGCGTAATAATATTCGCCTTGCCGGTCATCTCGGCATACATCACACTGTTCATGTCCATTTGATTCAGGCTCATTTGCATTCCCATATCATCCAGATCACCGTTCATCTTCATCATCTCGTTCATCATTTTCATGCCTTCAAAATATTTTAGTCTTGGCATAGGAAGGAGACTCATTTTCATTCCGCTTCCAATGAAAAGAGATGTGGAATTGGTCCGGTCTTCGGTGGTAGCAGAAAATTCATAGGCCATGCCATTGGCAGGAATAGTTAGCACTACGTCATAGGTTTCAGATACGGCGATGATGAGGCGGTCCACTTCCACGGGGTCCACATCATTGCCATCGCTGGCCACTACGGTAATTTTTCCGCCCGCGTATCGCAACCAGAAATAGGAGGAGGCTCCTGCATTGGATATTCGCAATCTTATTTTATCACCGGCCTTAAAAGCGGTTCCATTCCATTCTTTAATTTCTTCATTTGTCTTTCCATTTACTAATATCTTATCATAATATACATCGCTCACGTCCATGGCCAGCATGCGTTTCCATTCATTGTTGATCTTTGTTTTGAAGTGGCCGGCCTTTATTGCTTCCGCATAACTCTGCACTGCATTTTTCCTCAGAGCAAACCAATCACTTGCGTTGTGAAGCATGCGGTGTACATTCTCAGGTTTATAATCGGTCCATTCACTTAGTATGACCGGAAGGGTTGGCAATCCGTCGATCTCTTTTCTGGCTGCAATAGCTGCCGGCTTCTTATTCATGACGAAAGAACCATACATGCCGATCTGCTCCTGCAAGCCGGTATGACTATGATACCAGTGAGTGCCATGTTGTATAATGGGAAAACGATAGAGATAAGTAGTATGTGGGGCAATCGGTACCTGGGTAAGCCAGGGCACTCCATCTTCCTGGTTAGGAAGAATCAGTCCATGCCAGTGCAGGGAAGTCTCTTCATTTAATTCATTGTGGACATTGATCTCTGCCGTATCACCCTCAGTAAAAGTGAGTGTGGGCATAGGTATCTGTCCATTGACGGCGATCGCTCTTTTCTGCTTTCCGGTGAAGTTTACAATAGAATCTCTGATGTAGAGATCGTAGCGAATAACCTGCTGAGAATATAATTTCGCAGCGCCTGGGATAAGTAAGACCAGAAGAATCAGATATTTTGAAGAGAGAAAATATTTGCGATCCATACAAATTTTTATAAAAAAAGTGGTGACCATTTTACCACCACTATTTTTCTATGAATTCTATTAATAGGTTTTTGGAGGTGATGGATTCGCATCGGCTCCGGTGGCTGATACCACCAGGATCGCGGCTTTTGAGGTCCTTAGTTTATCGGTTACCAGGATTTCATATTTTATATTATTCCCAAGTAATTTGGGAGCAAATATAACAAAATTCATAGCCGGTGTAAGAGCAGCCTTGATCTTTACTACATCTACGCTTCGAAGAATGATGTTGCCGAAATAGGTACCTACTCCATAGGATTCC
>JBKJMI010000085.1:0-2881 GCA_046596515.1 Chitinophagaceae bacterium
CCAACGATCGCTTCGCAATGAAAAGCACCGTTAGTTATCTGGTTCTTTAGTTTTCCTTCGGCATCATATAAATAAAAATGCCCCCAGCCATCGCGCTCACTCCACTCAATAATTTCTTTTCCATCATTCACCAGGGCCGGAGTTTGAATCTCTACATAAGTATTCATCCTTTCTTCAATCACCGGCTTCAGCTTACCAGTAGCCACTTCCACACGACAAATATCAATTCGCTTCAGGTCACGACTGGTCCTATTGAGATAGAACTCCCTATTATTACCCAGCCAGATATTAGGTACAAAATCATCATCACGGGTATTCTTTTTAGAAGGGCTGCGGAAAACACCAACAGACTGATCTTTAAATAAGCTTATATCCAGCTTCACTGGTTTTTTGGTAGCTACATCAAACAACAATATCTCCCCAATAGGTGCTTCCTTTTCACCTGGCATCCAGTATTTATAAGTTTCAAGTGTAGGACGGGGATCGGCCACGCTATTGATCACCCAGAGGTCCTTTACTTTTCTTTCATCCGTTTTGTCAAGCTCAAAATATTTAGAGTCGGGCGACCATAGAACACTGATGCCTTTTCTGTCTTTTTTTGTTTTCTCTTTTTCCGTATCCGATTTGCCAAAATCATCTCCCCCATAGCTATAATTATCAACTCCATCAGTAGTAATGGCTGTTTCCACGATGGTAGAATCTTTTTCATTGATCTGCGCTTTTTTATAATTCGAAAAATCCATCCAGTAGAGATTAAAATTTCTACAGAACAAAACAATAGAGCTGTCCGGCGCAACTGATGCCCAGGCCGCGCGACGCAAGGGTCTTTTGAACTCTGTGAGATTAGTCAGCGCTCCTGAATTGAGATTATATTCAAAATAGAATACTTTATTCTCTTTTTTAGGTGGGGTTCCTTTTTTAGCAGCTGTATCTTTTATAATAACCTCAATAGAGCTTTTCACCTGGAAGCGAATAGTATTTTCATCTCCAATGAATTGAAGACTATCCAGGCTCAGATGTTGTCCGTCGAAGGGATCTTTAATTATACCCGTGAGCAATGAAGCAAGACGATCCTTATCAAACATTTGCTTTTTATCATTCTTCGCCGGATCAACGATATACCAATTCTTTCCTTCGGTGGTTTGATAACTATACCAGAAGCGGGTGCTTTTCTTCAGCCAATGCGGATCGACAGAAGTGGAGAAAACCATTTTGTCCAGACGTGCAGGAGAAAATTTCGCAGCCAGGGCATAATTAGCCTTGGTATCCTGTGCATAGGTGGTTGCAAACAGGAATATTGTGGTGAGGAGGAGGAGGGGCTTTTTCATGGTTGGAAAATACGTATAATACAAAACACTAAGAACACTAATTACACGAATGACACTAATAATACAAGGAACGAAATACATAATTGCCACTAAATACCAATCTATTAAAATGTATTATTCGTGCTATTCTTGTAATTCGTGTCCTTCGTGACCTGTATTTACCAAAAATTATTAAATTACCTAAACAAACCCTCCCCTTGTCTCCAGAACCAAACATTGATCAACAAAGACTTTACCTAACTATCAGGCAGCTTTTTCTGATCGTATTGATATTGGTTATTGCGTTGATAGGGGCATTAGCATATATCTATAACAGACAACCAAAGGCTGCGGAAGATACCAATACGATCTCATTAAGTCCTGTTATTGATACAAAAACCGGAGCCACTTATTGGGAGGCCCCTGCGCTTTCTACTATTTCCGATCCCGCATTGCTTTCAGTAGTCGAATATGGTGCTGACCTTATCACACATACAGCTAAGTATCTTGGACCAGAAGGATCTGTTCTTCATATCTCCAATGGAATGAATTGTCAGAACTGTCATCTGGACAGAGGAACTAAGATCTATGGCAATAATTATGGGTCTGTTTTTTCAAGCTATCCTGCACTAAAACCCAGAAGTGGAAAAATAGAATCTGCTATCGATCGGGTAAATGATTGTTTGAAAAGAAGTCTGAATGGTCAGCCGCTTGATGCAAATAGCAAAGAGATGAAATCGATTATTGCCTATTTTAATTTTTTGGGTGCTGTAGTTCCGAAAGGGAAAAAAGCGCCTGGATCAGGATTAATGGATCTGCCATTACTTACTAGACCCGCAGATCCTGCGAAAGGGGAAGTATTATTTTCAATTCGCTGCCAATCCTGTCATCAGCAAAACGGACAGGGACAAAAAAATAAGGGCGAGTCCGAATATATATATCCTCCACTATGGGGAGAACATAGTTATAATGATGGAGCCGGACTATTTCGTGTAGCCGCGTTTGCGAAATATGTGAAATACAATATGCCCAAGGGAACTATGTTCAATGCGCCTGTACTAAGTGATGAAGAGGCCTGGGATCTGGCTGCCTATGTGAACTCTCAACCCCGCCCGCATTATGATCTCAGTCGCGACTGGCCCGATATCAGTAAAAAACCTTTTGACTATCCTTTCGCACCCTATGCGGATGCCTTCACAGCAAATCAACATAAATACGGACCTTTCCAGCCAATCATAGACTCTCAGAAAAAGCAGGCGAAAAAATAACATGGATAATCAGAGAAGGTCCTTCCTTAAAAAATTAGGTTTATTAGGTGCTGCCGCCTGCAGTGGAAATGCATTAAATGCAATGGAAGGCTCCCCATCAGATACAGATAGTTTTACTCTTTCCATTTTACAAACCACCGATGTGCATTGCCAGGTATATCCACACGATGAATTGTTTTGGGAAAAAGAAAAAATGGTATTCAGAAAAACCGGAGGTTATGCGCATCTGGCCAGCTATTTAAAACGACAAAGAAAATTAAATCCGAATAGTTTTTTAATAGATACCGGAGATATGTTCCAGGGATC
>JBKJMI010000130.1:0-10244 GCA_046596515.1 Chitinophagaceae bacterium
GGTGAGCGTATGGCCGTATTAAAACAGAACCAATTTCAGTTTGATGAAGAGACCGTGCTGAATACTGTATTGATGGGGCATACCAAGATGTGGCAAGTGATGAAGGAAAGAGAGACAATTTATTCGCTGGCAGAATTTACAGAAGAAGATGGAATGAGAGCCGGAGAACTGGAAGCAGAATTCGGTGAGATGGGAGGCTATACCGCAGATAGTGATGCCGCTACTTTTTTAAGTGAATTGGGTGTAGGGGAAGAATATCATAATTCCCTGATGAAGGATATTCCTGCCAACCTTAAGGTGAGGGTATTACTGGCCCAGGCACTATTTGGAAATCCTGATATCCTCTTATTAGATGAGCCTACCAATGGTCTCGACATTGAAACCATCAGCTGGCTGGAAAATTTTCTTGCCGATTATGAGAACGTCGTTTTGGTGGTGAGCCACGACCGTCACTTCCTTGATGCTGTTTGTACGCATGTAGTAGATGTGGATCGTCAGAAAATAAAAATCTTCACAGGTAACTATACGTTTTGGTATGAATCATCTCAACTAATGGCCAGACAGGTGAATGATAAGAATAAAAAAGTAGAAGATAAGCGTCAGGCTTTGATCGATTTCATTGCCCGATTCAGTGCCAACGCATCCAAAAGCAAGCAAGCTACTTCCCGTAAAAAAGCATTGGAGAAACTCACGATTGAAGAGATAGAACCCAGTTACAGAAAGTATCCGGGAATTATTTTTCAGCCATTACGTGAGGTAGGAAACCAGATTCTTAATGTAGAGAAATTACGGAAATCAGTAGATGGACGTGTACTGTTCAGCAATATTAGTTTCATGGTTAATAAAGGAGATAAGATCGCACTGGTAAGCCGCGACCCTTTGGCCATTACCTCCTTCTTCAATATTATTACTGCCAATGCCACTGCAGACAGTGGTTCTTACGAATGGGGTAGCACAGTTACTCACGCTTACCTTCCACAGGAAAACGCGGAGTTTTTTAATAAAGAGGACAACCTCATGGACTGGTTGCGTCAGTATGTTCCTTCTCATGTAAATGATGTGGATGAACCATTCCTTCGTGGGTTTCTTGGAAAAATGCTATTCAGCGGAGATGATGTGAACAAAATGAACAATGTGCTTAGCGGGGGAGAAAAAGTTCGATGCATGTTAAGTCGTATGATGCTTCAGAATCCTAATGTGATACTGCTCGATCAGCCTACTAACCATCTTGACCTGGAAAGTATTCAAAGCTTCAACGAACAATGTACAGAATACAAGGGGATAGTTATGCTTACAAGTCATGACCATACTTTTATGCAAACAGTAGCTAACCGGATCATTGAGATAACGCCTAAGGGTACTATCGACCGGTTGATGGAATTTGATGAATATCTGGCGGATGAAAGAGTAAAGGCATTGAAGGAAGAAATGTATGCCTAGAGCTAAATCAGCTTTCTTTTTTATCTTATCAGCGTAACTGTTCCTTTCTGAATATATTTTTTATTATCAAGACCGATTGCTTCTACCAGCCATACAAATACGCCGGTGTCCTGCAGCATGCCCCCAACACTGCCATCCCAACCTTTTTCATCACCATTCCTCATATCATAGGCTAATTGTCCCCAGCGATTGTAGACCCGGAAATAACGAAGCTCTTTCACTCCAAGTAATATCGGACGCAGGCGGTCATTCTTTCCATCATTATTAGGAGTGAATCCGGTGGGAACATACACTTTTACTTCTTTAACTGTTTTTACTAATTGAGTATCTATCGTTACACAACCCAGTGCCGTTGTAAGTTTGATGGTATAGGCTTGTTCAATTAATTCATTGGTTAGATAATTAGGCTGAAAGCGGGAAGGGTCATCCAGATATCTCGCAGGAGTCCAAAGCGAACTTATACCAATTGGCCGGGCATTTAACTGAACAGGAATATTTAATAGAGCATATTGTAGTGGATAACGAATTGCTTTGATAGGCACTTCGATTACAACAGGTACCGATCTGGTATTTGCTGAACATCCATCACTATTTACTAAATAGGCTTCATAGGTTCCTGCAACAGGCGCCCTGTATCGTGGCTGGGCAGCACCTGGTATTGCTACTCCATTTTTTTTCCATTGAATACTTGTAGTAGGCGCTACAATAAAAACAGCACTGTCACCCGAGGTTATACAAAATTGATCTTTTCCCTCCATACTTAATGTACTATCCACCATTGATGCAATGACAGTTACAGTGTCAATATTCAAACATCCGCCTCCACTGCTTCTGACAGATAGATTATAGTCTGTGGTATTTGATGGGTTAGCTCTGGGATTTGAAATATCGGTAGCCGATAAACCGGCGGAAGGCGACCAGGAATAGCTGACCGCGGACTTTGGCAGCCCTCCCAACTGCACTTCTGTATTATTGCACGATACCACATCTGCACCTGCATTAGCATTTAACTTAAGTGTATCGATCAGGTTAGCGTATAGTGTATCCTTACATCCATATCCATCGTAAGGAATTATTTCAACCGCATAGGTTGTCCCCCTTGGTGGTGGCGGACTAAGGTGCAAAGTTTGTCCCGTTCCGATTTGGGTAGTAAAACCATTATCGAACCAATTGTAATTCTGATAGCCATACGGAGCAACCAGGTTTACTGCGGTATCATCAGGACAAAATGTGGCTCCATTGAATTCACTGCTGCATTCACTGTTCACATCAATATAAGCATAGCCAAAATGACGGCGGAAAGTACAGTCAGCTGTTTTAAAAAATAACTGAATTCTTTTTCCAGCCATATTATTAAGGTTGATCGTTACCGCTGTCCAGTCCTTGCACCAAACAGGTGTTGTATCAGATAATGGGGATAGAAAAAATCCGGGCAGAGGAGATCCATTCGGGAAAAAGGTAAATGAGGAACAGCCAATTTTCACATTGTCTGTAAGATTATTAATTGCCAGTTCCAGCCTGGGTTGTTGAAAGGGTTGATGATTGGGATCCTGAAAAACTACAGCATAATTATAGATGAGTGCATATGTATTCCGGTCAGATGGAATAGTAAATTCATAAGAAATTCCTTCTGCCTGTGCACCACCTTCATTATTTCCAAGTTTGACGGAATAATTACTGCCATTAGGACAGATCACCGGGAAGCCTCCATACATATCAGTAAACCCTGAAAAATTGGTAGCAGAATACAAGTAATGCTGATTGGCAACCGGACCAGGTACAGGGTTAAGTGAAATGTTATTTTTATTTCCCACAGCCGATACATAGCCGGTATAACAGGTCCAGCCGGAAAAATTGCCCTTTTCAAAATCAATATTCGCCGGACAATTCTGTGCGGTAAGGAAAAGTGGCAGCAGGAAAAAGAATATGGCGTAACAGTATTTCACTATCCGGATTAGATGTGCATTAAAGTTAAACTTAAGTTCTTATAAAACGGAAGGGCGGGCCAGTAAGTTGCTATGGGCAGTTGATTTTTCAGGTTTTGTGGTGAAAATTTATTCTTATTTCATCGAATTAAACTTACTGTGCCTTTTTGAGTCTTCTGGCGACCGGTTGCCGGATCTATATATTCAAGCATCCATATATAAACTCCAACAGGCATTGGTTGACCCTTGTAAGTACCATCCCATTTTTTTGTCCATTCCCTGCTTATGAAAATCAATTGCCCATATCGGTTAAACACTTTAAAAACAAGTTGCATTGCTTTTAATGCATGTATCGGATAGAACCCATCATTTCGACCGTCGCCATTCGGGCTAAAAGCACTTGGGATCCGGATCTGGCAATCAGTCAATACCTGGATCACTTTTGAATAATTTCCTTCACAATTCAAGGTATTGTTTTTCGCGCTCAGGGTTATCGTATAGAAAGCATCATATGGAAGAGGTGAGTAAACAAAAGGCAAAGGATCTTTTAAGAAGCTATTGTTCCCGTTTCCAAAATTCCAATGCCATTCATTGATATTGCCCGTACTATAATTTTGTATCAGAATTGTATCACCGGCACAGATGGTAAAAGGGAGCTGGAAATTAGTTTGTAATGGAGCATTCGTGTAGATCAATGCACTTGAAGTATCCGTACAAATTCCATTTGATACCTGCAGTGTGATCTGATGCTGACCTGCTACATTAAATAGTATAGATGGATTTTGCAGGTTGGATATGATCCCACCACCAAAATTCCAATTCCACTTATTCACGTTATGAGCACCATCATGAGAAAATTCAACTCTTGTTTTTCCGCAAGTAGTTGGAATAGTATAATTAAAAACAGCTACTACAAATTCTTTGATCTCAAAATTTAATATAGCATCAGGGCATTCAATTCCACACTGATCCAGTAAAGAGTTACCATCAGAACCTTTTACAAGATGTATTTGATATGCGCCTGGCAATATATTCGCAGGAGATAAATTGAAGCGAATAATTTTTATTTCATCTCCAATAGGACAATTCGCAGGGCTTAGTTGCAACGGCTGCGGCCCGGTGATAAAAAGATCTGATCCATCGCCAGCTATACTGTTACACTGTATTGGTTTTTTAAAAACGAGTTCCAGAAAACCTGCACTGCAGGCTGCCGGCTTAATACTATCCATAAGGGTAGGCTGCAATGCCGACACTGTAAAATTCAATGATTGTTGTAAAGGGATAAATCGACGGCATGGATCACTCATTGTATTTCCATCGTTACCATTAACCATTGTAAGGGTGTAATTACCATAGGGAAGTGGCTGGTCAATATCGATGTAAACGGAGTCACTACCAATTACATTGAGACAATCTCCAGTGACGGCACTAATAATATGAGAAGGCCCAGTAAGTTGAAAATCACTCCCGTCATTTGCCAGGGTTTGACAGAGCATGGGTTTATTAAATTTCACTATGATACGAGTGCCATCGCAACTTAATGAAGCAGTCTGAAGCGCAGGTTCTAACGGGTCAGAGATACTGGCTGTTCCATTATCAGTAGAAAGCTGAAAAGGTTCAAATGATCCTGTTTCATCTACCACCATCAGGATATATGTCATTCCCCGAACGATATCCGGCATTTTACTGAAAGGGTTCTGTCCTCCTCCTGAACAAACCAAAAAACTATTTCCATCTATCGTCGCACCGGTAGGTCCCAGTTCAGCCGACCAATTAGAGGCTAATAACAAATTCGGATTAGTAAAAACATCAGCAGGATTTGTATTAGTCACATTATATAGTGCCCAGCTAAAATTGGCATTGAGATCGATCGGTGTGATTGTAAAACCCAGGGTCCCGCTGGAGAAACACAGGATCTTAAAGAAAACAGGATTTTTATTGGAATAAGGATAGCCATCACCGCAGGGAATGGGTAAAGGAGTTTGACCACAACGGGTGGGTACATTCATTGTGATAGTTGCTGAACCACATAAATAGATGGCCGATTCTGGTGTTTGGCCAGGGTAAGTACAGGTTTGTGCCAGACAAAGTTTGCCTGAAAAAATAAATATTATCAGCCATAGCGCGGCTCTTTTCATTGGCTTTAGTTCCTACCTCAAGTTACTAATTGTCCAGAATGAATCGGCTAAATACCTGGCTGTGTTGGGTAGGAGTTAAAATCTTTTTATATTAGTAACAAAACCAGCAATATGGAGAAAACAGTGATTATCACAGGCGCAGCAGGTAATTTGGGCCAGTCTATGGTTCGAACTTTTTTGGAGGCAGAATACAAGGTGGTGGGAATTCTGGCACCAAATGATAAGGCAGATCATCTGCCACAGGATGATAATTTTTTTATCGTTGGGGCAGATCTTACCAATGAAGAAAATACCGCCGAAATAATTAATTCACTGACCAATAAATATGGAACCATCGAAGTGGGTATTCTAACGGTTGGCGGTTTTGCAATGGGATCCATAATAGAAACTTCTATTGAAGACATAGGAAATCAGATAAGATTGAATTTTAATACTGCCTATTCAATTGTGAGGCCACTGTTTAAACAAATGCTTGCACAGGGAAAGGGAAGGATTTTCCTGGTTGGCTCAGGGCCGGGACATAATATGAATAAGAGCAAAGGGATGACAGCCTATGGCCTATCCAAATCATTATTATTTCGCCTTGCTGAATTATTAAATGATGAAGCTGAGGGAAAAGATATCATCACACAGGTCATAGTTCCATCTACAATCGATACAGCCCAAAACAGGAAGTCAATGCCAGATGCTGATTTCAGTAAATGGGTAAAGCCCGAATTTATTGCGAAGGAAACACTTCGATCTTTAAATGATATATCAGAAAATAAATTGATCATTTTTTGAAGAGCGGATTAAAAATCGGCCTGACTTTTGTAAAGATTGGGAAAACTCATACTTATGAAAATCAGGATCCTTTCCCTTTTAGCCATTTCACTGTTCACATTATCAGCTCGGGCCCAGTTTCTCCGGGGCGGTTTGAATTTCGCGAATGTTACTATTACCAATGATGGTAACATAGATAATAATAAGATGCTGACCAGTTATCAATTGGGTATCATCGGAGACTTTAAGATCATGCCGGTTTTATATATCCAGCCTGGAATCGTTTATTCAGGTAAAGGATCAAAAACAGAATCTGGTGATCCGAATGGACCTACCTGGTATAAAGCAAGCAGTAATCCAAAGTATATTGAAATTCCGGTTACCCTGGTTTTTAAAACGCCAACTGGTCCGGTAAAATTTTTCGCAGGAGCAGGACCCTATATCGCTATTGGAGTGGCAGGTAAAAATAAAGTGGATGGCCGCTATCTCGGAGCTGCCTTCTCAAGTGAAGAGGATATAAAATGGTCGAATGATGATCCTTCCACACTTAATTATGAAGAAGGAGCGGGCTATGGTGTCTTAAAGCGATTTGATTATGGATTGAATGCCACGGCTGGTATTGAATTTACTAAAGCTTTATTATCGTTGAATTATGGATTTGGCCTTGCTAAACTTCAGTCAGGTAGTAATAGCAATGCGGATGATCTGAATAAGCACCGCGTGATCAGTTTAACGCTGGGCATCCGCTTGAAGTAATTTCATACCTATATTTGCCGCATGACCAGAATGCTAAAATTCCTTGGTATTGCGGCAGCACTAACCTTATTAATAGCAGGCTTCCTTCCATGGATACATATTGTTTCTAAAGATTTAACCATCACCGGAGTAAATACCGATGGAACCAATTACGGGAAGCCTGCTTATTTACATTTTGTATTCCTGGCTTTCTTTCTTGTTTTTGCTTTGACGCCAAGACTATGGGCCAAAAGAGCCAACCTGCTTGTTATATTATTTAACCTGGCCTGGGCCTTCCGAAATTTTCTTATCATCGGTTATTGTGAAGGCGGTGACTGTCCCGAAAAAAAAGCCGGACTTTTCCTGGTTTTGATCTGTTCAATAATAATGACAGTTAGTGCACTTTTCCCGGATATGAAATTGAAAGAGGAAAAATAAGTGTTTGAAAACGTCTGGATACTTTCCCTTTTATTAGTTTAGTGTTCTCTCATTCTTCTCACCACATCTTCATTCTTAAAAAATTTATGAATGAAAAAGATGTGTTTTGTTTTATTAGTCTTCCTTTTAAATAAGGGAAACGCTCAGGTAATTTTAACGGGAACCTCTCCTTCCCAATTGCTTGACTTTTCAGTCAATATGCCGGTGACTGCTGGAACTGCCGGCGGTTCTGTTTTTACCTCAGCTGGTTTTGAACCTGATCCTTTGGTGGCAGGTCGCTTAAATTCAAATGCCTGGGCATTTTCAGGATGGTCCGATGGATCATTATTGTTTGGAGGAAGCCGGATCGCTGCTTCTACCGATTATACTAGAGGGTCTACAGCTAATGCTGTAACAACAGGCGGCATTTATGCTTATACTGGATTACTTTCATCAGCTGCTAATCCGATAATGCTGATACAACCAGGTGGGGCAGATTGGGCACCGGGAACGATGACCTTAAAAATTAAAAATGGGAATGCGGTTATCATGCGATCATTGACGGTTCAATATGATCTCTATGTTAGAAATGATCAGGGCAGGTCGAGTTCATTTATTTTTTCTCATGGACCGAATGACATTAATTATTCTGCGGCCCCTTCGCTTGATTATTTTTCTCCTGCCGCTCCCGATGCAGCAGGGTTTGTGCATATCGGTGCTGTACCTTCCAGGAACCTGACCATTACCGGACTTTCTATTGCACCAGGTGCATTTTATTATTTGCGTTGGAGCAGTGAAGACATTGCCGGTTCGGGCTCAAGAGATGAGTTTGGAATTGATAATATATTGGTCGTCGCAGATTTTGCCGAATCACCCTTGCCGGTGAGCTTGCTGGATTTTCGTGCAGAAGTGCATGGTGAAAACAATTTGATTACTTGGAAAACAGTATTTGAACAGAATAACCGGGGATTTGAATTGCAGCGATCAGAAAATGGGGTTGATTTTGAAAGGCTCAAATTTATTCCAAGCACCGCACTCATGGGCAATAGCCAGGAAGAAATTAAATATTCCTTTTCAGATAATCGGGTGCAGGATCGATCCTGGTTTTACCGGCTAAGGCAGATAGATGAAGATGGGAGATATAGTTATAGTCCGGTATTTTTCTGTAAGAGGAATGGCCTTTTTTCCTGTCAACTGATTGGCCCATTTCCGAATCCTGTCTCTAATGAATTTTATCTGAACATAATTACTAATCGGAAGGCCAACTGTTTTATGATCATTGTGGATGGGATAGGTCGTTTAGTAGAAAGAAAGCAGTTAACGTTTTCAGCCGGATCAAAAAAAATAGTGATGAATGCATCTGGATGGCCCGCGGGTCAATACCGACTCTGCGTTTATTCCGCTGAAGGAATTTGTTTGGAGATAAAATCTCTTATAAAATTATAAAATAAAAACCGGCAGGTACCCCTGCCGGCATTATTATATCCGTCCCTATGAAAATATCTTTAGATCGTCGTTGGTTATCTTTTTGAAATTAATGAGCAGCTATTACAAATTTGTCCATGCTGATGCTGCCGTTATCATTATTAGTTGAGCGAACTGTGTACATACCTGCTACCAGGTTAGTAACCTGCAAACTGTTAGAAGAGTAAGATCTGAACTGGCGAACGATACGACCGGTCATATCCATAATGGTTACATCTCTTTCAGCTGTGGCGTCAAAAACAATATTCACTTTACCATCATTACTTGGGTTAGGGAATAATACGATCTTGCTGCCTTTACCTAAGCCCTGGATGGCGCGCACATCACTGTATTTAGAGTTGCCATCAATATCAGTTTGCTTCAAGCGATATTGTGTCATACCACTGTTACTGTTTACATCACTGTAGTTATAGTTCAGCTTTTCAGCACTGTTGCCATTTATTGCTTTAGAGGCAATAAAAGTAACTTGTTCCCATGTGCCGTTAGTATTTTTTTCAACGATGAATCCTTTATTGTTGATCTCTGTAACAGTCTGCCATTTCAGATCCACCAGGTCTTTTGTACGGGCAGCAGTGAAATTGCTGAAAGTCACAGGCAGAGGAGCTCCGGCAACTGAAATTAATGAAGCGTTGCAGGGTGCAGAACTACCGCAGACATTACCTGTATATGAGGTGAGTGTAACGGTAACTGTTGTAATATTGCAGGCCGTGAAATTAACGCTTGTATAATTGCGCTGTACACCACTCTGGCCACTGGCGTCTACACAATCATTGATAACATTAGCACCACTTACGTTTACCAGCACCTGGATCCGCTTATTACCTGAGGTAGGGTTTATAAAGTCGAAGGAAATCTTGTGCAAACAAGGGTTCGATACGTCATTAATGAATCTGAAAGTGTTAGCAACAATTACAGGGCAAGATGCCTGCGCGTTTATTGAAGTTGAAATGTTAGTAAGGATAGCACAAAGGGCTACAATGAGTAGAGATTGCTTCACGAGTACGGGTTTTAGGGTTAACGAATTACCAAGTGCAATTACGGATTAGTTTTCTAGGGGTTTTCCGTAATGCTGAGGTAAAAGTAACACGGGTTTTTGGTAAAAGCAACAGATAGTTTGAAATTATTACCCTGATTGTCAAGGGTTTATACGAAGTAATTTTACGAGGAGCCCTGATAAAGCGGTGATATTTAATCTAATAATACATTAAATTAAATGATAATATCGATCAAAAATAATTTGAAAATATTTTTAGAGAAGGGTTGTTTTGGATGATTTTCCGACTTAATTATCAAAAAGACGGGCCACAAGAAAGGCAGCTCCTGCCGCTACCGCACCGATAAG
>JBKJMI010000151.1:0-3936 GCA_046596515.1 Chitinophagaceae bacterium
TGAATCCCGACCTGATGACCATTACCACATGTACCACCAGGAATAGTTCCAGCAAAACAGATGCAAAAAAGTGAATGGTTCTGGCGGATTGGACACCAAAGAATATATTTAACAGGAACGGGTATGCGGCAGTAATTGCCGGCGACATTGTAAGCCCCGTCATAGCTACCAAAGGCAGTAAAAAAAATATAACTGACAGGTAGGTGCACTTCTGCAACAGGCCATACTTCGAATTGCTGTTGGAAGCAGAAAACCTTAAACAAAAATGATTCACCAAATCCCGCCGGAACATTCCCGGTGAAGCCTCCGTTGACTTTGGCAACAAGTTTCGTTTAAAATGCCCGGTAAAGAAACCCGCCAAAAGATAAACAACCCCGGTAATGACAAGTAACCAGGCCGACAGAAAGTGCAGGCTCCGCCCCCAGCCGTTCTGGTTATAAATATCGTACGTGCGACTGGCACTAACAGGCGAATTTGTATTGTCGAAAAAGGCGGTGCTTTTTTCCCAGCCACCATGTTTGTAATTTCGGCTGATGGGTAATTCAAACAAGGCTGGTGTAAGGTCATTCCCTGAATTTCCCCAATACAGCCTTGGGTGCGATTTAAGAATTACAAACCCGGTAAAAGCCAGTACAAGAAAACTGAGGGTAACAATCCAGTGCGATCCCTTCACCCAGCGTTTATGCCCGGTAGTTTGTGTAGTTGCTTTTTGCTGTGTATTCATTTACAGTTAACTATTTATTGCTATTTGGAAAACCCACGCAAATTGACCCCCTTCGGCCAAAACAAACTGATCCCCTCCGGCCATTTTAAATTGACCCCCTGATACCGGCTGAAATTGACCCCCTAAATGATGTAGAAAAAGAACAGTTGTTTTTGTAGGATAATAATCGGTTGTTTTAACCAAAACAACGAGAGGTTATTTATGTCCAACAAAACAATTGATATGTTTAAAATCAGACAAATATTGCGGCTTTATTCAGAAGGGCGAGGCAGTAAGTTTATTAGCAAAACCACGGGTACCGCACGTAATACGGTAAAAAAATACCTGCTGCAGTTTGTGGAGTTACAACTTACCATTGAGCAGGTAGAAACGTTGAGTGATGGCCATCTTGCCAAAGCCTTTTTGATTGTAAAGCCCAAAAAAGAAAGTAGTCGGCTTATTGATCTGGAAGCCCTGTTACCGGAGCTGACAGCCAGGTTAAAGAAACGTGGTGTAACCAAGGGAATGATTTACGCGGATTATATCCGCCAGTATCCTGAAGGGTACAAGCACTCCGCTTTCCTGGTGCGTCTCAATACATACATGGGCATGGGCAAACCTTCCATGCGTGTGCCCCACAAGGCCGGCGATAAACTCTTTATCGATTTTACCGGAAAGCTATTACAGGTAGTAGATACTGCCACTGGCGAGGTACAGGATGTAGAAGTCTTTGTTGCTATTTTAGGGTGTAGTCAGCTAACCTATGTAACAGCAGTTGCTTCTCAAAAGAAAGATGATTTTATACTAGCCTGCGAGCGGGCACTGCATTTTTATGGCGGTGTACCAGAAGCCATTGTTCCGGATAATTTAAAATCAGCGGTAAAAAAAGCGGGGCGCTATGAATCAGAACTCAATGATAGTTTTGCCGCATTTGCAGCCCATTACAACACCTATGTTTTTCCTGCAAGGGTTTATAAGCCTAAAGACAAAGCGCTGGTAGAGGGGGCTGTAAAAATCATCTACACCAGCATCTTTACTAAAATAGATGAAAAGGTATACAGCAGTTTAGAAATGCTCAACCAAGACATTTTAATTTATCTGCTGGCCCACAACAGTTCCTTGCTTACGGGCTGTGATTATAGCAGGCTGCAACAGTTTGAGGCATTGGAGAAAAATGTTTTAAAGCCACTGAACAAATATCCATACGATCCCATGACCACTAAAGCGGCCACCGTTGGCAAGACAGGTTATGTTACTGTTGATTACCGCTACTACAGTATCCCTTATAAATTTATCGGTAAAAAAATTAAACTGATGTACAACCGTACAAAGGTGGAAGCCTTTAACGAGCATGAATTAATTGCTGTTCATGTTCGCTGTTTTGGTAAAGACAAATACATCCAAAACGAAGACCACCTTGCTTCCTGGCACCGGTACCCTACGGAATGGAACCCTGAAAAATTTATTGCCGATGCGGCATTGATTGGGGAAGCGGTGGTAGCCTACATTAAAAAAGTATTGTCCCGAAACGAGTATCCCGAAAAAAATTACAGAGCCTGCCAGGGCATTATCAATTATAAAAAACGGGTAGGTGAAACAAGGCTCATCAACGCCTGTAAACGAGCTGATAGCTTTAACGTGTACAACTTCGGAATAATAGAACGCATACTAAAATCAAAAGCAGATTTTATTCCATTGGAAGATGAACAAAAACCTTCGGGCGATAACACCGGCATGCCCCTGCACGACAATATCCGGGGAGAAGATTATTATCAATAAAGCCATCACACAAAACAGCAATTTTTATTAATCAAATAAAACAACACCAATGAACAAAGACAGTTTAGAAAAGATGAGTCACATGCGGCTGCTGGGTATGCACCAGGCCTACAAGGTCAGTCTGGAAGCAGATCAGAGTCAGCAACAGTTTACCAACGATGAGCTGGTGCAACACCTGGTGCAAAGCGAATGGGATGACCGGAAACATCGAGCCGTACAAAGAGGGCTTAAGAACGCCAACTTCCGCTACAGTGCCAGTATTGAACAATTGGATTACTCCGGCGACCGGGGGTTAGATAAAAACATTGTACAACGTTTATCTACCTGCGATTTTGTAAAAAAAGGTGAAGATCTTTTTATCACCGGCAGTACCGGAACGGGAAAAAGTTTTTTGGCTTCAGCCCTTGGCCAGCAGGCCTGTTTGATGGGGTATAAAGTTTTATATACCAACACGGCTAAATTAATGTCACACTTAAAAATGGCCAAAGCCGATGGTGCCCATTTAAAAGAACTTTCTAAAATAGAAAAACAGGATGCCCTTATATTAGATGACTTTGGTGTACATCCCTTCGATGCAGGAAGCAGGGCTTTGCTATTGGATATCATCGAAGACCGGCATGGCAAAAGAACCACCATCATCACCGCACAAGTACCCGTAAAAAAATGGCATGAAGTCATTGGCGAAAAAACACTTGCTGATGCTATACTCGACAGGATTGTTCATCAATCCATCCGGATAGAATTATACGGTGAGTCTTTAAGAAAAAAACAAAAAGGGAAAGCAGAAATAATGGAATCATATTTATAAAAAATGCGGGCAGAAATTAATCACTAATTTTATGCTGCAAAACAACAGTTCTTTATCATTTTTAAGTCCTCTTTGCCAGGATTTTTTTAGGGCCTTTTTTTAATCGCTTTTTAGGGGGTCAATTTAAAATGGCGGAAGGGGGTCAGTTTAGCTGGGATTTACAATTGCTGCAATGCAAACGTTATGCGTCACCCTATTGGAGCATCCTACTAAAAATTCATCATTCCGACAAATGCACCAAGACAGCCAACCCTTTGCAAAATTAAAAGAACTGCAAAGCCGACACACAAAAGCCGACTGCACAATTTGCAGCACATTTAATTTTGCCCCAACGCACAAAGAACAGTTCATAATTATCTTTAAAACCTACTTTTGACCTGACAACGAATAAGAAAATGAATATGCCAGGATTTGAAACACCCTTAGAGAATTTATTCCTTTACATAAGGGACATATTTGGCAACCCGACAACTTGCACTGACTTTGAGAAGGAGAAGAACAACGAGAAAGCAAAAGACATTAACTACTGGGACATTGGGAGCATTTTTGAAATTGCAAAAAAAGCCAAGCAAAAAAATATATTTGAATTTGAGTTTGTTCTAACTTCCGAGTTAGAACTTTTCGGGAACACACTTTTGAAGATTAA
>JBKJMI010000013.1:0-2791 GCA_046596515.1 Chitinophagaceae bacterium
TTTGCATTTTTATTTAGTTCATCAATCAGTGATTCAGTCAACGTAGTTGCTTTTTCTTTATCTCCTGAATGAAAATATACCGTTGCCAGTTCTTCTTTAAAAGCACCTGGATTGGCATCTTTTGCCGCCAGCTCATAATAGTAAATAGATTTGACATAATCTTTTGCTGCAAGTGAAAGCCTGCCCATTCCTGCATTGGCATACATGTAGCCGGGTCTTTCATTGAGTGAAATGCTATACTGCATTTCTGCAGATTTTAAATCGCCTGTATTTTCATACAAGTGGCCAAGTTGTATCCTTGACCATTCAGTAGCTTCATCGCCGGGGGCACCTGCCTCAATGGCCAGTTTCATGGCTTCGATAGCACCGGGGTAATCGCCATAAATTTCACGGAGATAGGAGGCCCTGGCATAAGAACGTAGGTCCGGCCGAATGTCCATCATCTTTGCGGCGCAATCAAGCGCAGCATCATAATTGCCCATCTCTACATTGCCATCTACCAGTACGCCATACACGAAGGCATTGTAAGGAACAATATTTCTTGCCCTTTCTGCCCCCGCAAGACCATCAGCAAAATGATGTTGTGATAAAAAGATCAGGGCCCTGAGGGTGAGGGCCGAAAAATTGGTTGGTTCTAATGACAGCACATTATTCGCCAACTGCATGGCTGCTGCATCATAATAAGCATAATTGCCGCTGGCTCTTCCTTCCAGAATAAAATTATTGGCTAGAGCGATCATTGATTTGACATCAGCCGGATTAGTAGCAATTTTTTGCTGCAGCAACGTCACATTTTTTTTCGTGTTCATCCATTCATCGGTGGTGGCACTCATTCCTTTTCGATCAAGCAGCTGATAAACGGTACTGGCTTTATTTTTTTCTTTCTGCTGATAGCGAACAACAACAAAACTAACTGTGCCTATAAACAACAGGATCATGGCTAAATAAAGTAAATTCTTTTTCATTTTTCTTATTTGATGATAATCATACTTGGTTAAAGAAAAGGCTGTTTCAAAACCGAAGCAGTATTAATGCTGAGCGAACAACTGAACATTAATTCTATAAAACCAGTACAGACATCTATTCCGGTCTTTTCGGTTTTCTTCGGCTTTGAAACAGCCTTTATAAAAAATTTATCCTTTTACCACTTTGATGGTTTGTTTCAGCTGACCGTCTTTCAACAGTTGAATGAAGTAAACACCTTTGCTTAATCCGCTTGCCTTAATTTTTTCTGTATAAGTACCAGCTTCCTGGGTTTTATTAACCAGCATTTTCACCTGCTGTCCTTCTGCATTTACCAATGAAATATTAATATTGGCGGGGGCGTCGAGACGGTAAGTAATCGTGCTGTTATCAGAAAATGGATTAGGGAAAACTTTTGCAAACACTTCAGGCGCTGCCAGTGAAAGGCTTGCTTTGTTCTGGGTGCTTTTAAAAGATGGAGCTGCATTATTACGAGCTGATGTATTGCAAGGACATATATAATTTCCTGCAAATGGCGCTTGCACATAAGGGAACGCTGGTTTAAATGCCACATCGTTCGCATCCACACCTGTATTGTAGGAAAGCACATTCAACAGTTGTGGTGTAAGAGGGCTTGGACTGGTTCCGGGAATATAATCATCATACCATAAACCAATGGCAGCAAGAACTACTCCACTAACGGCCTGCAGTTCGATGCGGGTTACATCATCTTCCAGTCTTCTTCCATTAGGAAATCCATCCATATT
This sequence comes from Chitinophagaceae bacterium, assembly GCA_046596515.1. Lineage (GTDB taxonomy): Bacteria > Bacteroidota > Bacteroidia > Chitinophagales > Chitinophagaceae > JJ008. The sequence goes on from JBKJMI010000013.1 coordinate 1,731, forward strand.
AGGAATGTTCTGTAAGCTGGTGTTTGCGTTGTAAGCAGGATCTGTAAGTCCCAGTACGGCTGCCTGCACAAGTCCCAGTGAACTGAATGCTGCACTATTTCTATTTGTAGGAGGCACAGCCATATTTAAACGAAGCATATCGCCACCATTCGGCAAAAAGTTATTGATAAAAGGTTTACCCATTGCCAGAGGATTACCACCTTTACCTGTAGCCAACTGATAAGGCGCCAGGTTAGGAACACCGGTATTGAAAATTGGCCATAGATCCACCGACCTTGGAGAATTGGCAGCAGGCAATAGCAATCCGCCAAATGCAGATTCAGCAAGCGCAGTACCATTTAATGCGGCATTTCCTTTCAGACTAAACAAGCCATTTTGATTATTGCCAAATCCGAAACTACCCAGCGAGTTGCGTTGGATACGCAGGTTGCTGAGACCCGGGACAGCACCACCAAAATAGGTATCGTCCATATACAATGCCAATTCAGGATTATAAAAATATTTACCGAACGTGCTTAATTTAGAAAGGTCCTCATAAGGAGTAAGTGAATTCCAGTAATCTTTATTTTCAAGAGGAATTACCACTTCATTGGTTAATGGCATGCCCAGTCTTGACACCTGCACCCATGGACCTTGGTATTCCACTCCTTTTCCTTCTTCCTTCAAAATACTTATTTTCTGACGGCTTGCACTTGCCCACACACCAATTACATAGTTAGGGTCAAGAATGCTTGTTGCCTGGCTAACCGGTTTCTTATCTTTTTGCAGTGTACTGATGTCGATCTGCAATGCGATGGTAGAAACGTTAAGGCATTTCAAACCGTCTGTGGGACTGCTTCCTGTGGTTCTTGGCGCATCGCCAAGGTCGAAGATGCCACCGAGGTCAACAAAGAAAGGATCATCGGATGTGCCGCAGAAAACTTTTTCTCCAGTGTTGCTTGTGGTGATAGCACTATTGATTAAACTATTATAATCAGGTGCATTCAGACCAACAGGAGAACTGATTGAACGTGGGCCGATATTTGGCGGTGGTACGGTACCGTTAGCTATTACTGTTTGGA
>JBKJMI010000018.1:0-10765 GCA_046596515.1 Chitinophagaceae bacterium
CAAACGGCTATAACCGGCGCTTTGATGCAAATGGTTTCTCATGGTTTGATGACAGCCCTTTTCTTCGCCGTGATCGGTATGATTTACGACCGCACACATACAAGAATGACCAATGAAATGGGTGGGTTACTTAAAGTAATGCCTTTCATTGTAACTATATTATTTATCGTCGGATTATGTTCATTAGGATTACCGGGACTTAGCGGATTTGTAGCAGAGATGACCGTATTTGTGGGAAGCTGGGAGAATGCAGATACATTTCATCGTGTAGCTACCCTGCTTGCCTGCGCTTCTATAGTAGTGACAGCGGTCTATATTTTAAGGGCCGTTGGACAAACTGCTATGGGACCTATAAGAAATGAACATCTTTCATTGGGAGATGCAAAGTGGAATGAAAAGCTGGCGGCGTTGGTATTACTTGCAGGAATTTTAGCCATTGGTATTATACCAGGTTGGCTGAATGATCTGTTAAGCGGACCAGCAAAAATAATAATAGACCGTATTCACCATTAAAGTATTTACTTATTCACTTATTGACCTATTCACTTATTCACTATTGACCATTCACCATTGACCTAAAAAAAATGATAACCGACTTTTTATACCTGATGCGATCGGAGCTGGTGGTCACCATCATCATCTTTTTCCTTCTTTTTGTGAAGATTGGAAAGGGTATGAAGAACAGCACTCTGCTTCCAGTTATTCAGTTTCTGTTGCTGGTAAATTTTCTATCCCATTTTGCCTGTAATTGTTCCGGTAATCTATTCGGCAATATGTTCAACGTAACGCCGTTGATCATCCTCCAAAAAAGTATTCTTAGCCTGGCTGTTTATCTGATATCGCTATTATGTACCGAATGGCTGAAAAGAACCGAGCACCTTGCTGAATTCTTTTTATTATTATTAAGCGCCTTATTAGGTATGTTCTTCCTGCTGTCCAGCGGCAATTTGCTGATATTTTACCTGGCATTGGAACTGGCAACTATTCCTGTTGCTGCCATGGCCAATTTTGACTTGCATAAACGCATATCATCCGAGGCGGCAATGAAAATGATCCTTTCCTCTGCATTTTCTTCAGGTATTTTGTTATTTGGTATTTCTCTGGTATATGGATCCACAGGCACCCTGAGTTTTTCAGCGCTACCCGCTTTACTTGATGGATCGGCTCTGCAGATCATGGGATTTGTTTTCCTGTTCACGGCCTTCGCGTTTAAATTATCTATTGTTCCATTTCATCTCTGGACAGCTGATGTATACCAGGGATCACCGGTGGCAGTTACTTCCTTTCTTTCTGTAGTGTCTAAAGGAGCTATTGCTTTTGTTTTCATGACCGTTTTATACAAGGTTTTCCAGCCCTTACACAGCACCTGGTATAATCTCATATTTATTTTATCGATCATCACCATGTTTATCGGCAATCTCTTCGCGATGCGTCAGAATAATATCAAGAGATTCCTTGCCTTTTCATCGATCGCGCAGGTTGGTTTTATTTTAGTAGGTATCAGCAGCAATGATGCAGGTGGAATGACCGCGGTGATATTTTTTATCCTGATCTATGTTTTTTCAAACCTGGCCGCCTTTGGTGTTGCGGATGTTATCGCCGAAAATACAGGTAAGGAAAACATGGATGATTATAAAGGACTCTATGCTACTAATCCATTTTTAAGCTGGATAATGGCTTTATCATTATTCTCCCTTGCGGGTATTCCACCAACAGCTGGTTTTTTTGGAAAATTGTTTTTGCTGACAGCAGGTGCATCCACCGGTAATTACTGGCTCATTATTATAGCGGGCTTAAATATGGTCATTTCTCTTTATTATTATCTGAAGCTGGTTAGGACCATGTTCATGGATAAGAATGATCAGCCTATTCAAAAGATCTATGTGAATATTACAGTGAAATGGGCCATGATAATTTGCGCGCTGGCCATCATTTTTCTTGGCATGTTCAGCTGGCTATATGATCATATCCATTCGCTGGTCGCATAAAAAAGAACAACCATGGCAATCAATAAGAATCACGAATTTGAAGAACTTAATGGCGTTAAATGCGGTATCGTTGAAAAGAATGTGAAGCCGGAACGTGCAGCGTTTTTAAAAGATATTCTTGAATTCAATGGTTTTACGGTAGTGATGGTTCCTTCTCCTCCCCCAAAAGCAGCGCCTGCCCCCAAGCCAGCAGAAGGTGAAACTGTGGAACCAGTTCCAGAACCGCCTCCCGCTCCCGAAACTTTTACTGTTGGTGTAACTGATTATACTTTCAATTCTATCAACGCTATTTTCGGTCGCCTGTTAAAATCCAGAGATGGTCATGTGATCACATTTGCCTATTGGAAACAAGAGGCGAAAGTGAATGATGATGAAGTTCCATACTACGAGGTTTAGGGATTAGAGTTTAGGCCTACCTGCTGGTAGGTATTCACCTATTGACCTATTCACCTATTCAACTGATCAAAGTCATAAATTAAAATCCTTATCCTCTGTATATTTATAAAGATGAACTCTCTCATTTTTAAAAATATCATCCAGCGACCAACCTGATCGGTTCCCTTTTACGCTAACCATTTTTCCAATTTTTTTTCATTGTTTGTTTCCATTGTAACGGTTTCGGGATATTCACTATCCCGGGACCGGAGCACTGGTACACTTAAATTTTTAAGATGAGAACCATCATTGAACCATTCCGCATAAAATCCGTTGAGCCCATTTATTTCAATTCGCCGGAAGAAAGACAAGACATATTAGATAAGGCCTTTTATAATCCATTCCTGATCCATTCAAGGGATGTACTGATCGATCTTCTCACCGATAGCGGTACCTCTGCCATGAGTGGAGCGCAATGGGCAGGTATCATGCAGGGTGATGAATCCTATGCAGGCAGTCCCAGTTTTTACCGCTTTGAAGCCGCTGTGAAAAATATCACAGGCATGGAATTTATCATCCCTACCCATCAGGGAAGAGCTTCTGAAAAAATTCTTTTCTCAGTGACTGGTGGAAAAGGAAAATTCTTTATCAGTAATACTTTATTCGATACCACCAGGGCCAATATAGAATATTCAGGCGCCACAGGTATTGACCTGATCTGTGAAGAAGGCAAACACCCTACTATTCCAGCTCCTTTCAAAGGGAATATGAATACCATAGCACTGGAAAAAAAGATCATCGAAATAGGAAAAGAAAATATTCCTATGGTTATCATCACTATCACCAATAATTCAGGTGGCGGGCAACCAGTGAGTATGGAGAATATTCGAACCTGCTCTGCTATTTGCCGGAAATATCAGATCCCTTTTTTTATTGATGCCTGCCGCTTTGCAGAGAACAGTTATTTTATCAAACTGCGGGAGAAAAAGTATAAGAATATATCAGTAAAACAGATCGCGCAGGAAATATTCTCTTACGCTGATGGTTGTACCATGAGCGCAAAAAAAGACGCTTTCGCTAATATTGGAGGATTTCTCGCGATGAATGATCCTGTTTTGGCGCAAGCATGCCGGAATCTGCTGATCATTACCGAAGGCTTTCCTACCTATGGTGGATTAGCGGGTCGTGATCTGGAAGCCATTGCCATAGGATTAGAAGAAATCCTAGACGAACATTATCTCGAATACCGGATACGCAGTATAGAATATCTCACCGAAAAATTAGTGGCGGCAGGTGTACCTGTTATGCAACCCGGTGGTGGTCATGCAGTATATATCGATGCCAAACAATTCCTGCCACATATTTCATGCGATCAATATCCGGGACAGGCCCTTGTTGGTGCGCTTTATTTACATGGAGGTATTCGTGGTGTAGAGATCGGTTCATTGATGTTTGGAAAATACGATGAAAATGGAAAATTAGTTCCTGCCATGATGGAACTTGTTCGACTGGCCATTCCTCGTCGTGTGTATACTCAAAGTCATATTGATTATGTATCTGAAGTGATCATTGAAGTGTTTGAAAAACGCGATCAGATAAAAGGATTGAAAATAATAGAAGAAGCGCCCGTTCTGCGGCATTTTACAGTCAAATTAATACAGGTTGAGGAAGTTGAGAATGTTGAGCGCTTCGCTGTTGAGTCTCAACCTTCCGAACTAAATCAACCTTCTCAACTTTCTCAACCTTCTCAACTTTCTCAACTCCCATAATATGAAAAAAACAATCATGCATTCCTGGGCCGAGCCCTACAAAATAAAAATGGTTGAACTGATCAAAATGACCACCAAAGCCTATCGTAAAAAAGCAATGGAAGCAGCTGGTTATAATACTTTTCTTCTTCGTTCTGAAGATGTATATATCGATCTCTTAACTGACAGTGGCACTTCTGCCATGAGTGATCGTCAGTGGGCCGGGATGATGCTGGGCGATGAAGCCTATGCGGGCAGTCGTAATTTTTATCATCTCGAAGAAGTGATCCGTTCTGTATACGGATATAAATATGTGGTGCCTACCCATCAGGGACGGGGAGCGGAGAATATCATTTCCAAGATCATGATCAAAAAAGGGGATATTATCCCTGGTAATATGTATTTCACTACCACTCGTCTTCACCAGGAGCTGGCAGGTGGAAAGTTTGAAGATGTGGTGATCGATGAAGCACATGATCCGGCAAGTCTGTTTCCTTTCAAGGGAAATATTGATATGGACAAACTGGATAAGCTGGTAAAGAAATACGGAGCCAAAAAAATTCCCTATGTAAGTATGGCCACATCTGTAAATATGGCCGGCGGACAGCCCATCAGTATGCAGAATTTAAAAGAGTTGAAAGCGTATACAAAAAAGCATGGCATTAAAGTGATGCATGATATGACACGTGTCGCGGAGAACGCTTTCTTTATCCAGCAGAGAGAAAAAGGATATGAAAAAAAATCGATCGCAGAAATTGTAAAAGAGATCTGTTCGTATACTGATGGGGCGACAATGAGTGCCAAAAAAGATGCGCTGGTAAATATTGGTGGGTTCCTTGCACTTAATGATAAAGAACTTTATGATGAAGCAAGTAACCTGGTGGTTGTGTATGAAGGTTTACATACTTATGGTGGATTAGCGGGTCGTGATATGGAAGCAATGGCTATTGGTATTGGAGAAAGTGTGAATGATGATCATATCCGGGCACGAGTTGGTCAGGTGATCTACCTTGGTAATAAGATGGTTGACTATGGCGTACCCATTGTAATGCCTATTGGAGGTCATGGAATTTTCGTCGACGCAAAAAAATTCCTTCCGCATATTCCGCAGGATCATTTCCCTGCACAGCGACTTGCTGCTGAGATCTATCTTGACTCTGGCGTTCGTACTATGGAACGAGGAATTGTTTCTGCCGGACGTAAACCAAATGGCGAAAATTATTATCCTAAACTGGAACTGGTTCGATTCACTATTCCCCGTCGTGTATATACGCAGGCACATATGGATGTGATCGCTGAATCAGCCGCCAGGGTATTCCAAAATCGCAATAAGATCAAGGGATTGAAAATGTTGTCGGAGCCGAAGTATTTACGATTCTTTCAGGCGAGTTTTGCGGCTCTTAAGTGAATAGGCCAATAATTCAATAGGTGAATGACAAAAAGTGAATAGGTGAATAGGTCAATAAGTGAATAGGATACTGCCTTCTGAATAACTGTCTTCCAGTAGCACAATTTTATTCACCTATTGACCTATTCACTTATTGACTATTTCACAATTGACTAATAACTATTCACCAACCTCTCCTCCGCCCTCGTCCACAAAATCTTCTCTCCAAACGACTGCGTATTATCTGTCATTTTAATATGGCTGAGACGTATGGTCCAGATCTCACCGGGCATAGAATTAGCCATTGGGAATTTAGAAGAATAAGCAATACCTGCTCTTCTGCTTAAAGGATGATTCGGTCCAACGGCCACACCTCTGAATTGTAAACCTCTTATCTGCAAAGGATCTAATTTATCAGGATGAACCGTTCCGGAAATGAAATGGTTATCATTCAAAAGGCTGGTATGAAAAGAGGTAGGTGATGTCTTGAAATAGATCGATGCTTCCTGCTTATCAAACATAAAAAAAGCACTAAAGCAATAAGGATCTTTGGAGCTTGAACCTACACAACATATCGTTGCACAGGTCTGACTTTCTATGAAGTCGGTAATTGTTTCTGGTATCATTATATTGAATTAAAGAATTGGGGAAAATTAAGGGAAGCAGGGGCCAAATAATTCGACCCCCATTCCCTCGCGTCTATACCCCTATAGAGACTTAAGAGCTTCGATCGTTTCCCATCTGCGTAATACTCCTGCATTGGCGGCATCAAGGAAGCCTGCTGCTTTTTCAGGATAATTGTTCTTGATGGTAGCAAACCGATTCTCGTGATATAAAAATTCATCCAGCGCTACACTTGGTTGCTTGCTATCAAGCGTAAACCGCTGACCTTTTCCTTTTGTTGGATTATAACGGAACAATGGCCAGTAACCAGTTTTCACGGCAAGATCCTGCTGATCTAATCCATGACACATATCGTAACCATGTGCAATGCAATGGCTGTATGCGATAACAATAGATGGACCAGGGAATGCTTCTGCTTCAAGAATGGTCTTTAGTGCATGCACATCATTCGCACCCATGGCTATCTGTGCTACATAGGCTGTTCCATGAGCGATAGCCTGCATGGCCAGGTCTTTTTTACCCGTGGTCTTTCCTTTTACAGAGAATTTCGCGCTTGCACCGATCGGAGAAGCTTTTGATTTTTGTCCGCCGGTATTACTATATACTTCGGTATCCAATACCAGTATATTCACATTCTCTCCCGTACTGAGTACATGATCGAGTCCGCCGAATCCAATATCATAGGCCCATCCATCACCACCCACGATCCAAATAGATTTCTTCTCAAGGAAATCAGCCACCATATAAAGACGGAATGAATCTTCCCTTCTGATCTCTCTTAATCTTTTCTTCAGCTCATTCACATATTTCCGTTGCTGTATCAATTCTGCTTCTGTGTTCTCTGCATTGGCAAGAATAGAATCTGCCAGTTCAGAACCAACCTCCTCTCTTAGTATTTTCAGCAGGCGAATAGCAATCTCTCTTTTCTTATCGGTAGCCAGTTTGATACCCAATCCAAATTCAGCATTATCTTCAAACAGTGAATTTGCCCAGGCAGGACCATGACCTTCTGAATTGGTGGTCCATGGAGTAGAAGGAAGATTTCCTCCGAATATAGAAGAACAACCTGTTGCATTTGCTGTGATCATGCGATCACCAAATAATTGAGTCAGCAATTTCAGGTATGGCGTTTCACCACATCCGCTGCAAGCACCGGAGAACTCAAACAATGGTTCCAGTAACTGAGAACCTTTTACAGTACTCTTATTCACACGGCTTCTGTCAATATCCGGAAGAGAAAGGAAGAAGTCCCAGTTGGTAATTTCAGCTTCCTTTAACGGAAGAATATCCTTCATATCAATTGCCTTATGGCCAGGTTCTGATTTGCTTTCTATAGGACAAACCTCGGTGCAAAGTTTACAACCAGTGCAATCTTCCACAGCCACCTGTAAAGTATAGGCCTCTTTATCTTTATAAAATTCTTTTCCGATTGGATCTGTATGCTTGAAGAAAGATGGCGCATCCTCCAGGAATTCGCGATCATATACTTTAACGCGAATAGCTGCGTGAGGACAAACAAAATAACATTTACCACACTGTGAACACAGTGCAGGATCCCATACAGGCACCTGTTCTGCAATATTTCTTTTCTCCCATTTGGTAGTGCCGGTTGGATAGGCTCCATCCACAGGGAAAGCACTCACAGGTAGTTCATCCCCTTCGCCGGAGATGATCCTGGCCAGTACATCCTGCACGAAATCAGGGGCATCCTTACTAATAAAGATGGTCTCCTCTTTATCCTGAATACGAAAATGAGAATAATCTACCAGGTGAAGATATTCCATTGCCATATCAACCGCCGCATAATTCTTCTTCACTACTTCTTCGCCCTTATGACCATAAGATTTTTTGATCGCCTTTCTTATATACTCAATGGCATCTTCTTTTGGCATTGCATTGGAAATAGCAAAAAAGCAGGTTTGAAGAATCGAGTTGATGCGCGAACCCATACCGGTCTCCCTTGCCACCTTGCTCGCATTGATCACATAGAATTTTAATTCTTTTGATATGATCTCTGACTGGATCTTCGTTGGCAAATGATCCCATACTTCATCTTCTGAATAGGGCATATTCAAGAGGAAGGTGGCGCCCATTTCCGCATCTTTTAATACATCATATTTTTCCAGGTAATTGAAATGGTGACAGGCAATAAAATTGGCTGACCCTACCAGGTAAGTGGAACGAATAGGATGATGACTGAAACGCAAATGAGATACTGTAAGCGAACCTGATTTTTTAGAATCGTATACAAAATAGCCTTGTACATTATCAGGCGTTACATCACCAATGATCTTGATCGTATTTTTATTCGCGCTCACAGTACCATCAGCGCCTAATCCGAAGAACTGTCCGCGGAAATGGTGTTGCGCTTCGAGTGTAAAGTTTTTATCCCAATCAAGACTCATATGCGTAACATCATCTTCAATACCAATAGTGAACTGATGTTTAGGATGCGCTTTATCCAATTCATCAAATACCGCCAGGGCCATACCCGGATTAAATTCTTTGGAGGCAAGTCCGTAGCGGCCGCCAATGATCAAAGGCATTTCATAATGCCATTGTGTTTGCATTGAAGCGATCACATCCATATAAAGGGCTTCACCGATGGCACCTGGTTCTTTACTGCGATCCAATACCGCTATTTTTTTAACAGTAGCAGGAATTGCTCCAATAAAATGACTTACTGAGAAAGGACGGAATAGGTGAACGACCACATATCCTACTTTCTCTCCTGTTTTATTCAGATGATCGACCACTTCATGCACTGGACCATAACCAGAACCCATAATGATGATGATCTTTTCTGCTTCAGGATGTCCGTAATAATCGAATAGTTTATATGAGCGGCCGGTCAGTTGTTCAAATTTCTCCATGGTCTCGGAAACGATACCCGGAACGGCTTTATAATATTTATTGCAGGCCTCTCGGCTCTGGAAGAATACATCTGGGTTTTGCGCTGTCCCGCGAATAAATGGATGCTCCGGATTCAACGAGCGATGACGATGTTCATTCACTGCCTGCTCATCAATGAGGGCACGGATCACATCATCGGGGATCACATTTATTTTATTCAGTTCATGAGAAGTGCGGAATCCATCAAAAATATTCAGGAAGGGCACTTTCGAACGAAGTGTAGATGCAGTAGCGATCAGCGCCATATCCATGGCTTGTTGCGGATTGCTTCCAAACAATTGCGCGAAGCCGGTGGTGCGTGCAGCCATCACATCACTATGATCTCCAAAAATGGAAAGTGCATGGGTTGCCAGTGCGCGGGCCGCGATATGAAATACTGTCGGGGTAAGTTCACCAGCGATCTTATACATGTTCGGGATCATCAGTAATAATCCCTGCGAACAGGTAAAAGTGGAAGCCAGGGCCCCTCCTAATAATGCTCCGTGAATAGCACCAGCGGCACCAGCTTCACTTTGCATTTCTATAATTTTCGGTACTTCGCCGAAGATATTTGGCTTTTCGTCGCTGCTCCACTCATCGGCCCATTCTCCCATCGTAGAGGAAGGGGTGATCGGGTAGATCGCGCAAACTTCTGATGTTTTGTAGGCAATATAAGCGGCCGCTTCATTTCCATCCATGATGGAATACTGACTTGCTTGAGGGATCGCTTTGTCTTGTACAAGGGGGGTTGACGCTGTGTCCATTTCTGTACGTTTTGACTTTGGAAGGTGAAATTAGACAGGGTGTCAAAACTGCAGTATGAGGAAGGTCAGGGAGTTGGATGATATAGGTGGTTAAGTGCCAGGAATCCCGGGCCTTCGAGAGCCTCAGGCACCGGGTATTGTGTACGCTTCAGGAATATCCCATTCGAAAATAGTTTTTCAGGATAAACAGGTACCGGTGGCTGAGGCTCTCGAAGCCACCGGATAAAGGATCCCTAACCCTTATACTTCCCCTTCGACTTACGTATCCTGCACGCCACCACCTTATACTCCGGACACATGGCTTCGGAATCAGAAACAGAAGAAGTAATATTATTCAGCATGATCTCGGGAAAATGGAAAGTGCTTGAAAGTATACCCGGCTTTACTTCATCAGTGATGCGAGCGCGGATATCTACTTTACCGCGGGCAGATTCAACACAGACCATATCGCCATCGCTTATAAAATGTTTTTGCGCATCTTCATCGCAGATAAGTAATACATCTTCGGTAATGATCTCTGCATTGCGTGTTCGACGCGTCATGGCGCCACAATTATAATGCTCCAGCTCGCGGTTGGTCGTTATTATATATGGATAGTCTTTTCCATTTTGTATGATCTCTTCGCTTTCGCGAAAATCTGAGTACTGAAATTTTCCTTTTCCGCGGGTAAACTGATCGATATGCAGGATCTCGGTATCAGTTCCATCCAATCTTACCGGCCATTGTTTTCCATTATCACCTAACTCCTCCCATTTCACTCCCGCAAAAAAAGGAACAATGCGTGATATCTCTTCCAGCAGTAATGCCGGATCATAATCAGGTTCAGCAAAGCCCATTCGATTCATGATGTCTGCAATGATCTGCCCATCAGGTTTTGTACCCTCAATAGGATCCACCACCGCATTCACTCTTTGTATTCTTCTTTCTCCATTGGTAAATGTGCCGCTCTTCTCTAAAAATGAAGAACCAGGCAAGATCACGGTTGCC
>JBKJMI010000053.1:0-13074 GCA_046596515.1 Chitinophagaceae bacterium
AAGGGTCAGACATATTCGAATTATGAGGAATGGATCGCCCTCATAAAGGCAGGAGGGAGTAATTTCAATTATATCCTTGACTGGGTCAGTTGTTTTGCCTTGGCGGTTAACGAAGAGAATGCTTCATTTGGCAGAGTGGTTACTGCGCCCACCAATGGAGCTGCGGGGGTTATCCCCGCGGTAATGCAATATTTTATTGCTTTTGGAGAAGGGTTTGAAGAACAGAAGATCGGACAGTTCCTTCTTACTGCCGCTGAAATTGGAAGCATTTTCAAAAAAGGCGCAACACTTTCCGCAGCTATGGGTGGATGTCAGGCAGAAATTGGTGTTTCTTCAGCAATGGCTGCTGCCGGACTTACCGAATGCATGGGAGGAACCCAGCGACAGGTTATGATGGCCTCTGAGATCGCCATGGAACACCATCTGGGACTGACTTGCGACCCTATCGGAGGGTTGGTACAGGTTCCTTGCATCGAAAGAAATACTATGGGAGCCATTAAAGCAATTACTGCTTCCCAGCTTGCCCTTCAAAGCATGCCCGATTATGCCAAGGTCTCCCTTGATGCAGTTATCCGCACAATGTGGGACACTGCCCGGGACATGAACCATAAATACAAAGAAACCTCCGATGGTGGATTGGCCGTCAATGTTCCTCTTAGTCTGCCTGAGTGCTGAGATTTTATTAAAATTTCAGATAATCATTTTTTTTTTACTGTCTGAGAGTAGTAAATTTATAATCCACCATAAATCCTTGCATCATTAAATCATAAATCATGGCAACTAAAAAGAAAAAAAATAAGAAAGCTGCAAAACCAGCAAAAAGAAAAGTAGCACGTAAAACAGCTCCTCGTAAAAAAGCAACCAGGAAAAAAGCGGCAAAGAAAGCAGTAAAAAAAGTAGCGAAGAAGAAAGCAGCAAAAAGAGCGGTGAAGAAAGTTGCTAAGAAAAAAGCTGCAAAGAAAGTAGCCAGGAAGGCACCTAAGAAAGCGGTGAGGAAAGTAGCGAAAAAAGCCGCGAAAAAAGTGGCGAAGAAAGCGGTTAAAAAAGCGGTGAAGAAAAAACCAGCTCCGGCTCCTGTAATAAAAGTGTCAAAACCGAAACCAAAATCTAAACCAGCTGCCAAACCAAAACCGGCTCCTAAAGCTTTGCCAAAACAACCAATTGTTATTGAAGAAGTATATCTGGCTCCCGATGAAGTAGTGATAGTGGAAACCGTCGTTATATCTGATGAAGATGATGAATCTCCTGATATGGGAATGGATATGGAAGAGGATAAAAAAGCGGATTGATTAATTAGGTCAATAAGTGAATACCTGCCAGCAGGCAGGCAGGGGTCAATAAGTGAATAGGTCAATAAGTGAATAAAATTGTGACTGCTGAAAGATGATTAATCAACAAGCAGAAAGCCCATTCACTTATTGACCTATTCACCTATTAACCTATTCACTATCCTGACTCCCGACTATTGACTGGTATTAATAAGCTCCTTATATAAGGTGTCTCTCTCCACCGGCATTCTTCTAACCTGTCTGATCAAATTCTCTAATTCTTCACTGCTCATTGTAGGATTCTGCTCTTCTGCACCGGCCATAGAATAGATCTTTGTAGTATCATCTATTGTACCATCAATATCATCTACACCAAAGGAAAGTGATAACTGCGCATTCTGTCTTCCAAGCATGGGCCAGTAGGCTTTAAGATGCGGAAAATTATCGAGATAAATTCGGGAGATAGCATAGAGGCGCATGTCTTCTATATGACTGCTTTCATTCACATAGCTCATATCATTATCCATGTTTCGGAATTTCAGGGGAATGAAAGTGTTGAATCCTTTTGTGCGATCCTGAAGTTCTCTTAATCTTCGCATATGATCGATGCGGTGTTCGTATTTTTCTATATGGCCATAAAGCATAGTGGCATTAGAACGCAATCCCAGTTTATGCGCTGTTTCATGTATCAGCAACCATCCGTTGGCATTTACTTTATCTGCACATATTTTTTCTCTGATCTCCGGATGAAAGATCTCCGCGCCGCCACCTGGTATACTGTTGAGCCCTGCCTTTATTAAAAATTTCAAACCTTCCTCAACAGTTACTTTGGCCTTGCGGAACATATAATCATATTCTACGGCAGTAAATGCTTTAATATGCAATTCAGGACGATGAGCCTTTATCGCTTTCAATAGCTCAGCAAAAAAATCAAGATTCATTTTTGGGTGAACACCCCCTACAATATGTACTTCAGTTACAGGCTGACCATCATATTTCTTTACGATGTGCAGCATCTGATCGATGCTTAGTTCCCAGCCATCATCTCTTTTCGCGTATAGTTTACTGTAGGAGCAAAAATTACAACTGAACACACAAACATTAGTGGGCTCTATATGAAAATTACGATTGTAAAAAACTTTGTCACCATGCATTCTTTCGCGAATTTCATTGGCCAGACTACCCACCAGGCCAAGACTTGCTTTTTCAAAAAGAAGCAGGCCCTCCGCATCTGTGATGCGTTCACTATTCCTGACCTTATCTGCTATAGATTTAAATTCTGCTGGTACAATCGAATCGGGAAGCATATATAACTGGATTATACTGTAAAGGTAAACAATCAATGGATTAAGGAGATTCCTTATCTTCCCCATCCAAAAATCAAGGTACATGAATATCAAACTTCGCCTCACCCTTGTAAGCTTTATGCAGTTTTTTGTATGGGGCGCCTGGCTGATCACGATCGGTACTTATTGCATAGCTGCTAAACATTGGACCTTCCCTCAATTCGGAGCTATTTTTTCAACGCTGGCTGTTTCTTCTCTGTTCATGCCTGCTCTTACTGGGATCATGGCAGATAAATGGATCAATGCGGAAAAGCTTTATGGTATTCTTCATATTCTTTACGGCCTCGTTCTTCTTTACCTTCCTCAGGTGAACGATCCGGATACTTTTTATTATGTGGTTTTCGCTGCCATGATCTGCTATATGCCAACTATTTCTTTATCCAACTCACTCTCTTATGCTATCTTAAAAAGGGAAGGACTGGACGTGGTGAAAGTTTTTCCTCCTATTCGTGTTTGGGGTACTATTGGTTTTATTGTAGCCATGTGGGCCACCAACCTGAGTGGAAGCAAAACGAACAGTAATCAGTTCCTGATAGCTGCCGTTGGCGCTATTTTGCTTGGTATATATGCATTTACTCTTCCAAAGGTTCCACCTCCAAAAACCATAAGTAAGGAAGCTAATTTTGTAGAACAGCTGGGACTAAAAGCATTTAAACTTTTTGCCAATTATAAAATGGCCCTGTTCTTCTTCTTCTCTATGCTTTTGGGAGCAGCACTTCAGTTAACGAATATGTATGGTGATGCCTTTCTGTTTGATTTTAGCAAGAACCCTTTGTATGCACATTCCTTTGTAGTGAAATATTCGACCATCATTCTCTCAGTCTCCCAGATGTCGGAAACTCTTTTTATTCTCACTATCCCTTTCTTCCTTAAGAGATTTGGTATTCGCAACGTAATGCTGATGTCTATGTTCGCTTGGGTGCTTAGGTTTGGTCTTTTTGCCTATAGCGATCCTTCTGTGGCCGGTACTGCCATGATCCTTTTTTCATGCATAGTATATGGAATGGCCTTTGATTTCTTTAATATCTCCGGCTCACTGTTTGTTGAAACTACGACAGACACATCCATAAGATCCAGCGCGCAAGGATTATTTATGATGATGACAAATGGAGTAGGGGCTTATCTGGGCAGTAAAGTGAGCGGATGGGTCATTGGAAAATATTTCATATTGGCTAATGGGAATACAGACTGGCACGGAGCCTGGCTATCCTTCGCCATCTACGCATTTATTATTGCTATTTTATTTATGATTTTCTTTAAACATAAACACGATCCCAATAAATTGGAGACTGTAACTCATTAAAAAGAAAAACCCGTTTCAATTTTAAAACGGGTTTTTCTTTTAGCACAGTTATATACTCACTACTCTCTACTCACCACTCACTAAATATGCGCTTCAATCTTCTTCACAAAATTAGACTTCGGTTGCGCACCTACTAATTTATCAACCACCTGTCCGCCCTTAATAAAAAGGATAGCAGGAATAGAAGTAATACCATAGCTCATGGAAACATTGGGGTTATTATCTACATTCAGTTTGCCCACATTTACCTTGCCATCATATTCTTTACTTAGTTCTTCGATAACCGGACCGATCGCGCGGCAAGGGCCACACCATTCCGCCCAGAAATCAACTACTGTGAGTTTATCTGAAGCCAGTACATCCGACTGAAAATTTTGATCATTGAATTCTTTTGCCATATCCGTTGTTTTATAGTTTGATAAGAGAACTGCAAATTTAAGTCCGTTCAATATAACATGCGAAGCTGGCAGAAAGTTGTGCAAAAAATGGCAGAAACTTTTTACCCTGTCAATACTTGCACTTCCATTTCCGGCCTTGTTTCCAGAAACTGGATCATATCCTCATTAAGCTCAAAACCACTACCCATGGTTATCAGGCTGATCTTCATTTTGTTCCTGGCATCCACCAGCACAAACTTAAGTCCTGCATGTCCCGGATGTTTTTTAACATTCCCTTCAACAAATTGAACTATTTCCTTTGTGACATATTGCGGGTGCATTTCAATACTTACCTGCTTTGTAAGGATTTTTTTCAGGGTCTCTGCCAGTGTAACTCCTGTTACCTTGAACTCAAATTCATCTTTATTATATCTCTGTTTAAAATAACCTGTGATCATAACCGTAGTTCCCGGAAGTAATACCGGACTTAACCTAAGGTAATCTTCGCTAAACAAAACAAATTCTGATTTTCCTGAATAATCTTCCAATACGAAGTTTCCGTATTTGTTACCGTTCTTCGCGATCCGGTGCTGCGCATCAGCTACCAAACCCAAAATGCGAAAAGCTCTTCCCATATTAGGCTGCATTCGTATGGATTCTTTGAACTCATTGAATTCAGCAAGTGCAGTTACTCCATAGTGTTTCAATTCAAAACGATAGTGATCCAGTGGATGCCCGCTCAGAAACATACCCGTAACATCTTTTTCCTTCTCTAATTGCACCGCCAAGGGCCATGGCTCACAGGGATGAAGTCGGGGAGGAGGGATCTCCATGCTCATAGGCAGGTCACCAAATAATGTATTGCTTGAATTGGTATTTTCATTGGTCATCATCTGTCCATACCTAATTATACGCTCCAATCCATTTATTGATTCATTTTCCGCCACATAAAAATACTGGGCCCGGTGAATATCCTGGAAACGATCAAAGGCTCCTGCGCTTGCAAGACTTTCCAGTGTTTTCTTATTTACTGTTCGCTGATTGATCCTTCGGATAAAATCGAAGATCGTGCTGTATCCTCCCTTCTTTGATCTTTCTGCGATAATGCTTTCCACTGCTGCCTCACCCACACCTTTTAATCCTCCCAGTCCGAATCGAATCTCTCCTTTATCGTTTACTGCAAATCCTTTTAGTGATTCATTTATATCAGGACCAAGAACAACTAATCCCATGCGTTTACATTCTTCCATGAAGAATGTGATCTTATCAATACTTCCTGCGTTATTCAATACCGAGGACATATATTCAGCCGGATAATGCGCTTTTAAATAAGTTGTTTGATAGGCTACATAGGCATAACAGGTAGAATGCGATTTATTAAAAGCGTATTGTGCAAATGCTTCCCAGTCCGTCCATATTTTTTCTAATTTATCAGCAGGATATGATTTGGCAGTGGCACCTTCAATGAACTGTGCCTTCATTTTATCCAGTATATATTTCTGCTTTTTACCCATGGCCTTTCTAAGCACATCGGCATCGCCCTTGCTGAATCCTCCAATTTGCTGCGCCAGCAACATGACCTGCTCCTGGTATACCGTGATGCCATAGGTTTCTTTCAGGTAAACTTCCATTTCAGGAAGATCATAGGTGATTGCCTCTCTTCCATGTTTTCGGTCGATGAAGTTGGGGATATAGGCCAGCGGACCCGGGCGATAGAGCGCGTTCATCGCGATCAGGTCATCAAATTTATCCGCTTTCAGGTCCCTTAAATATTTCTGCATGCCTACACTCTCAAACTGGAAAGTGCCAACGGTAGATCCATGCTGATAAAGCTCAAATGTCTTTTTATCATCCAATGGGATCAGATCAATATCGATCTCCACTCCATGATTTTGTTTGATCAGCGCTAAAGCATTTTTGATAATGGTAAGGGTCTTCAAACCCAAAAAGTCCATCTTGATCACACCGGCTTCTTCAATCAGATTTCCTTCGATCTGAGTGACCCATAAATTTGAATCCTTCGCAGTGGCTACCGGGATCAGATCGGTAAGGTCCTGTGGCGCAATGATTATACCTGCCGCGTGAATGCCTGTACTTCTAACCGAGCCTTCCAGTCTTTCTGCTTCATGCAAAACTCTTGAAGCGATCGTATCCATTTGAGAATAAAGATCTCTTAGTTTTTTTACGCCATCCAGTTCCTCTCCACCCAACTGCTCTTTTTCCTCCAGCGATTTCTCCAAAGGATAGCCGTTCGCATCTTTTTTTACATCTTTTGTTTTTATGGGGGCATGCAGCAATCTTCTTAATTCGACTCCGGGTTTTTCAGGGACCAGTTTGGCAATGGCATTGGATTCTGGTAAGGGAAGATCCATTACTCTGGCAACATCTTTTATACTGCTTCTTGCAGCCATGGTACCGTAGGTAATGATCTGCGCTACCTGATTCTTTCCATATTTTTCCACCACATAATCGATCACTTTCTGTCTTCCCTCATCATCAAAATCTGTATCTATATCAGGCATTGATTTACGATCGGGATTCAAAAACCTTTCAAATAGTAAATTGTATTTTATCGGATCTATATTGGTGATCCAGGTGCAATAAGCCACTACGCTGCCGGCAGCCGATCCTCTTCCCGGACCAATAAATACTCCTTTTTCTCTTCCTGCCTTGATGAAATCGCTTACAATCAGAAAGTAACCGGCAAAACCCATGGTCTTAATAGTGAACAATTCAAATTCCAGTCTTTCCCTGATCTCATCTGTGATCACTGAATACCTTTTTGCAGCTCCTTCATAGGTCATATGCTTCAGGTATTCCCATTGGTTCAATGCCTCCGCAGTAATAGTATTCTTACCAATTATCTCTTCTTTCGTATGTATCTGAAATCTTTTTTCTATTGGAAAATTTGGAAGAAGAATATCACGGGTAAGCTTTAGCAGTTCTACTTTATCTACGATCTCATTGGTGTTATCTATGGCTTCTGGAAGATCATGAAATACCTTGCGCATCTCCTCCTGGGTCTTAAAATAAAACTGATCATTAGGAAATGCGAAGCGTTTATTTTTCACCTGTATATCATCGTCAGAGAATTCGCGTAGGGCAGGAGTAGCTACTTTTTCACCCGTGTTGATGCAGAGCAAAATATCATGTGCGTTAAAATCATCCTGCTCTACATAGTGAGAATCGTTGCTGGCAATGATTTTCACATTATATTTCTTCGCAAGTTTTATGAGTACCTGGTTCACGCGATCCTGATCTGCCATTCCATGTCGCTGTAGTTCCACATAATAATCTTCCTGAAAAATATTCAGCCACCATTTAAATTCATTTTCACCTTCTTCTTCCCCTTTTTTTAAAATAGCCTGTGGCACAAGGGCACCCAGGCAACAAGTGGTTGCGATCAATCCCTTATGGTATCGTACGATCAGTTCTTTATCGATGCGGGGATATTTGCTGTACATGCCCTCAATAAAACCAGCCGAGGTCAGCTTCATCAGGTTACGATAACCTTCATCATTTTTTGCCAGCAGAATCTGGTGATACCTTGGGTCCTTTTGTTCTTTGGTAAATGTTTTCTGATGCCGGTCGGTAGTAATATAAAACTCGCAACCCACAATGGGTTTCACTTTTACCTTGCCGTTTTCATCCTTATGTTTATATGCTTCCGCAACAAATTCAAAAACACCAAACATGTTTCCGTGATCGCTGATAGCCAGGGCGGGCATACCATCCCTAATCGCTTTTTTATACAGATTTTGAATATTGGCAGCTCCGTCCAGCAGAGAAAATTGCGTATGGACGTGCAAATGGGAGAACTTCATATTAAATGCTCACAACTTTTTGAAGGTAAATACGCTGATCGACCCCGTACTATAACTGCAAACCCAGGCCTCCAGTTTGTTATCGTCTTCATAAACATCGACGCCTACAGGGTGGCCCTTGCAGGGCAAAGATGCTATTTTGGAAAAACTATCTGAATTGATCTTATACACATCTACAAAATCACCCGAATAACAAGTGACAAAAATAAAGCGTTGATTTTTGGATAGAACGATGGTTCTGGGTTGTGCATGCGTTGGGGCCGTAAACAATGACTTTCCTGTTTCCGCATCAAGACAGGCGATCATGCCCAGGCTATTATAAGAAACATATAAACGCTGACTGGTATCCATTACCAAATGCCGGGGATTTCCTCCCACATTCAATACGGTATCTAATTTCCAGGTCTCATTATTAATCACTGCGATGCTGGCGCCACCCATAATGGCCACATAGGATCTTTTCTTGCGGTCATCAACCACAATGCCCCTTGGAATTTCAGCCACAGGAATAGTTGCTATCACCGAACCAAATGGCGACTGCAAGGCATCCATTTTCAAAACACTCACAGTATGTGAATGCCAGTTGCTGACAAGCAAATACTGATCATCCCTGGTACGGGCCAGCACTTTTGGTGTCTTGCCTGTATTGATCAGGGGAATATAAAATATATCCCTTCGATCGCTGCCTGGATAAATAACCGTGACTGGTTTAACAGCATTATTTAAGGCCAGACTATTATTTTTTTTCAATGAGTCTACCCATATAGGAACAATGCCTTCAGCGTTATGCAGGGATACCCAGAGAAGTTTATCATCAAAGGCAAGACAGGCCTCCACCGGTTTTTCCTTGTAGGAAGGAATAGGTTTATTCTTCACATAATCCCAACCAATCCCTTTTGTTGGATGAAACCGAAATTCCCTTTGTATTTTTTTTGTGCCCTGGTCAAACTCATATACGCTCATTCCTTCCAAATTCATGGCATATAGTTTCGAACCTTTTGAATTGAAGAGTACTGATTTTGTGCCTGGGGCGGAGGCAAGCAGGGTAGTACCCTGATATTGCAAACTATCATAATTCTTAGGGGTGGGTAGAAGACTATCTTTTTTGGAAGGAAGAACCATTATCGTATCGATACTGGCAGTTCGTTCAGAAGCAGCATTCTGGCAGGCGCTGGCCATTATCAGTAGAGCAAAATAAAAAGGGATGAATGACATAACTAAGGATTTGTAATAATATCAAAATTACCTGAGCAACTGTGCTAAAATTTAAACCTTAAGTTTAAACTTTCAATTCTCAACATTCAACCATGTCATATGCTGAATTCTACTCACCACTTACAACTCACCACTCTCAACTCTCAGCTCTCTCAAAAAAATCACTGTATTTCAATCGATTAGGAGCGGGCAATTTTCTAATTCCTACGGCGTTCTTTAACAGTGAAGGTTGAGCCGAAAAACTTACCTTCGCAAAGTCCCAAATTTATCTCATATTCGAATAAGTAGTAATGGTTAAACAGATCCTGATTGTCATAGGTATTTCAACGTTATTCAGTAGTTGTACTGTATTCAAATCCTTGGATCCCCAAAGCAATAAGAACTTTACAGAAACTACCACTACTTCGGTTGTTCCAAATAAATTTATAGAGAACATTTCTGTTAGGGCTGATGTTGATCCTAAGAAAACAACCGTTAAGCAGGAATTACCTGGTCCCCATGCTACAAAGGGGCCGTCCATCCCAGTTATTACAATGAAGGAGGAAAAAGTACCGGTACAAAGTTTTTCCGACCGTTTTAATCCTTCTAATATTGAAGCAGCTAATACGGTTCAATTTAAATATGCTTTATTGATGAATACAGAAGTGGAAACGCTTCCAAACAAAACCTTACTGGAAGGAGTAGACAATTGGTATGGTGTAAGATATCGTTCCGGTGGCAATGATCATAAAGGAATTGATTGTTCCGGCTTTACTGTAGCTGTATATTCTGCCGTTTACGGTATTATACTTCCGAGAGTAGCCAGAGATCAATATCATAATTCTCATAAGATATCTACTACAGAATTGCAGGAAGGCGACCTGGTCTTTTTCAACACAAGAGGAAGAGGAGTAAGCCATGTTGGTATTTACCTCGGTAATAATTTTTTCATCCATGCCTCCGTATCAAAAGGAGTAATGGTTAACAGCCTTTTTGAGCCCTATTATCTTCAGCGTTTTGCAGGAGCAGGTCGTATCGACCGTAAAGAAGTGATTGCCTCTAATTAGATCTCCATTTATTTCTGATCGTTTGCCAAACCGGCGCAATATCCGGAGTGAGTTTGAGATATACTACCCCGGATCCAAATAATAACATAAACACAAAGCTGCGAAGAACTATTCCGGCAAACCCATGCATTCCCTGGAAACTTAAATAACTTATAAGATAAACTCCGCCTGCTAATATCACCGTATAAAGCGATTGCCAGCTCAATGGAAATAGCCTGAATTTTTTCCAGAGAAAAGCGGTTCGCAGAATATTATAGATAGTAATAGATACTATACTTCCTATAGCAGGTCCGATCAAACCATAATTTTTTGTAAGAATATAAGTCAGTGGAAGCATGATCACGATCAGGACCACGCCACTGATCAGTTCAAATTTCCAGAATGTAGAAGTGGCAATGATTTGTGCATTCACTCCGGTTCCCATATCAATGATCTTGGTTAGCCCCAATAGGAAAAAAATATCCGCCGCCTCAAGATAAGCGGGCTTGATATTAAAGGAAATAATGCCATCCCTGAAATTCATCCAGATCAAAAGAAAAATAGCACAAGCGAAGATCAGCTGATTAATAGACGAACGCTGATATATCTTTTGGATCAGAGGAATATTCTTATCCTTCCAGGCTTTAGAAAGATGTGCAATAGAAGAAGCGACGATACCTCTTTGCGGGGCCTGAATAATCGCCGTCATAATAGTGGCTAATCCATAAATACCTGCCTTGGCCGATCCGTCCTTCAGCATGGAAGCGATCACAATAGTATCAAACACCTGTGAAATAGTAAACACTAATGAGCCAGTATACACAAAACTGCATAGAGCCAGGATCTTTCCGAAATATCTTCTGGTGACCTTACTCATTGAAAAATGAAAATGCAGATCCTTCTTCCACCATAGATAAATAAGCAGCCCAATGGCAATTCCGGGATATGTAAAAGCAAATAATTTAATGAACAGGTCGAAGTCTTTTACAACACCTGTCAGATATAAAACAATAAGAATAGTAGTGAATAATCTCCATTGAACTTCCCTGAAAAAATTGGTGATCACAGACCGATGCAGACTCCAGGCGAAAGCTTCCAGGATAGTATAGGTGGTTAGACCTAACCCCAAAGGGAATATCCAGTAATAATAAGTTACAAGCTGCGGACTATTGGTGCCAAATTTTTTGATCACCAGATGCTTCATAGCCAATCCGGCCCCCATCACAAGCAGAAAGCCAAAAAAGCTTACCAGCAATGCCCAGGCGATCATGTCATTTTTTTTCGGAGGCAGATGTTCGTTATAATAAGGATGAAACTTGAAAATAAAGGAAGGCATGGCCATAGCCGCCACGGCAGACATCATGGTTGCAATAGCAATAAAGATGGTTACAAGCCCATATTCTTCTTCGCTGAAATAACCCTGGCGGGTAAAAATATACGTATTGAGCAAGCCGACTGCGAATCCTGAATAGATCACCAGGGAGGAAATGATACTTTGCCTTCTTATACTCATTGATGGTTTGCAGTTAGCGATTCAATTATCGGATCATGATTTCTTCAGGTAAACATAAAAATTCCTGTCGGCCACGATCCCTTTTTCTTTTTGCTCAGTAGTTAGCTTTCCATCTTTCCATTCTTCTGCAGGATTTATCCAATCCCCGTTATTTAATTTCAAGGGCATTTTAAAACCGCTTACTACATTGATCCATCGGTAAGAATAACTATCTCCATTTATTTTGTATTCAAGTGTCGGGATCTTAATCGTACGCAAATACTCATCAAAGATCTTTGAAAGATCCTGACCTGATCTTTTGCTTACATAATTCTCCAGATCGGATGAGTTGATCGTTTTATGATAAAACTCTTTATTCAATCCTCGGTATATACTGCGGAATAACGAATCATTATTTATCACCTGCCGAATAGTGTGCATCATATTCGCCCCCTTATTATACATATCACCACTGCCTTCTTTATTTACACCATAAGGTCCGATCAGTGGAATATCATTGGAGATATTATTTCTTATTCCTCTTACATAATCATCCGCCGCTTTTTTACCATAATAGTATTCTATGAAAAGTGCTTCTGAATACATGGTATTGCCTTCATGCACCCACATATCCGCTATATCGTTGGTGGTAATATTATTTCCAAACCATTCATGTCCGCTTTCATGCACAATGATATAATCCCATTTTAAACCCCAGCCAGTTCCTGAAAGATCCATACCCAGATAACCATCTTTATAATGATTGCCATAGGCCGTTGCGCTCTGATGTTCCATTCCCAGGTGAGAAGATTCTACCAGTTTATATCCATCCTCATAAAAAGGGTAGGGGCCAAACCAATATTCAAATGCTCTGAGCATGCGTTTCACATCTCTTCCGAATTGTTTTTTCGCTTTTTCAATATTATAATCCAATACCCAATAATTCATGTCCAGCTTTCCTTTTTCACCCTGCAGTGTATCACTGAAATTGACGTATTTGCCTATATAAGGAATGATATCGTAATTGTTGATTGGGTTCTTTACCTCCCAGGTATAAATAGCCTTGCCACCCTTCTTATTTTCTTTATTGATCAAACGGCCATTACCCACTGCCACCAGGGTATCCGGAACTTCAATTTTTAATGTTGCTCCCAGATCGGGTTCATCACTTTGATGGTCCTTGCAGGGATACCATACACTGGCGCCTAATCCCTGGCAGGCCGC
>JBKJMI010000133.1:0-34285 GCA_046596515.1 Chitinophagaceae bacterium
GGAATATGTAAACCATGAATTATTCCGCCGATAAATGCTTCGCATACTACCCATAGGGCGATGAGGCGGTAATAGGTATTCGGAGTTTGGCCGGACATTAAGGGAAGTTCGGGAAAAAGATTGACGTTTTGTGACACCCATATCCCGGGCCTTCGAGAGCCTCAGGCACCGGGCATCAGTATAACAGTGATTAATTATTTGTGACTCTCATCAAAGGATCGAGGCTATGCTCAATTAGTCGACTAATGTTATAATTAATTCAATAGGGATATGCTTTTATTTAATTTTAATTGTGATAAAAGATCATGCGGGGGTGGATGTACATATTAAAATGTGCGGATGGTAGCTATTATACAGGTAGTACCAACGAACTTAAATTAAGGTTATCACAACATCAAAGAGGCGAAGGGGCCAATCATACAAAAAAAAGACTACCAGTAAAACTGGTTTACTGCGAAGAATTTGAAAGGGTCGAGCATGCGTTCGATAGAGAAAAACAAATTCAGAGATGGAGCAGAAAGAAAAAAGAAGCTTTGATCAATGGGGATCTAAAACTACTTTCGGAATGTTCAAGGGCCTACAGGGATTTGTAAGATTACTGCAGCAATAGAGGGATTCAAGTGATCTATCACTGCTATACGGATGCCCGGTGCCTGAGGCTCTCGAAGGCCCGGGATCAAAGGGCTGGCCCAAAATAATATAGTTATTAACTTCATGCGAACTAAACCCATCCCTATTGCAAGACCTCTGGCACCAATTCCTCTCCAATCTCAAACAAACCACACCCCTTGAATTCATTGCTGTTTTCGCGGGCATCGCCAGCGTATGGTTTAGCCGAATAGAGAATATACTGGTCTACCCAGTTGGTTTGATCAACACGATCATTTATGTATACCTGAGCTTCAAATTTCAATTGCTGGGAGAAGCCTCCGTGAATTTTTATTATACCATAATGAGTATCTATGGCTGGATACTCTGGGCAAGGCGCGATAAATTATCGCAGCCTGTGGTGCATGTAACCCG
This sequence comes from Chitinophagaceae bacterium, assembly GCA_046596515.1. Classification (GTDB taxonomy): domain Bacteria; phylum Bacteroidota; class Bacteroidia; order Chitinophagales; family Chitinophagaceae; genus JJ008. Next base: position 1,024 of record JBKJMI010000133.1, read on the forward strand.
GAGTAATAAAAAATGGTGGATCTATCAGCTTTCCTTTTTTCTTGCCTTCTATATTGTCATTTATTTTTCCCTTATTTATTTGAAGACCGATTTTTTTACAGGTGTCATTCCATGGGCCGATGCATTTGCCAGCGCTACCGCCTTCACAGGTATGTGGCTGATGACAAGAAAAAAATTGGAATCCTGGTATTGGTGGATCCTGACAAACATTGCATCCATTCCTCTTTATTTTGTAAAGCACCTGGCATTTACCAGCGTGTATTATGTAGTGCTTTTGGTGATGGCGGTTTTCGGATTAATAGAATGGAGAAAACGTGCCCTGAAAAACAACTAATTTTATCGCATGTCCACCGAGCGCTCACAAGCCAATCTTCGCCTGTTTATATTCCTGGCCATCCTGGTCAATTTTTCCGGGTTATTTGTTGATCTCATGGATCCTGATGCGGGAGTCTATGCCTCCATTTCAAAGAATATGGTATTGAACAATGATTGGATCAATCTTATTTTCCAGGACAAGGACTGGCTGGATAAACCGCATTTCCCTTTCTGGATAACCGCCATTTTCTTTAAATTTCTTGGGATGCACGAGTGGTCATACAAACTACCAGGCAGTCTATTCGTTCTCCTGGCTGCACGATACACTTATCTTTTTGCAAAAAAATATTATAGTGAAGAGATCGCGCTTTGGTCCTCCTTCATTCTGCTAAGTGCATTGCATATTTTAATTTCTAATAATGATGTAAGAGCAGAACCCTATCTCACCGGAATGATCATTGCTTCTGTGTATCATTTCTCAAGATGCGTTGATACCCGGTGCCTGAGGCTCTCGAAGGCCCGGGATTTAGTATTTGGCTGTTTATTCGCTGCCATGGCCATGATGACAAAGGGCCTGTTTACTCTTGCACCCATAGGCGCCGCTATTGCTGGTCAGCTGATGATGACCAAACAATGGAAGGAAATTTTTCATTGGCGATGGTTAGTAGCAGGCATATTATTGGTGCTGTTTATTTCTCCGGAACTCTATGCGCTATGGGTTCAATTCGACAAACATCCAGAAAAAATATTCTTTGGCAAGGACCATGTATCGGGTATCCGATTTTTTCTCTGGGATAGTCAGTTTGGCCGCTTCATGAATACCGGACCCATTAAAGGAAAAGGAGATCCTTTCTTTTTCTTTCATACACTGCTCTGGGCCTTTCTTCCCTGGTGCCTTATTATGGTGGCTGCATTTTATAATCGGTTTAAAACATTTATTAGCAGCAGGCAGGAATGGTATAGTTTTTTTGCAGCTCTTTTTACCTTGCTGATCTTTTCATTTTCAAAATTTCAGCTACCCTATTACACAAATATCATTTTCCCATTTCTCTCTGTGCTGGTAGCAGTGCAGATAGATAAATTTTTAAGTGGAGGAAATAAAGTTTGGCCTATTATTCAGAATGGTATTTCCATTCTTTTGTTATTGCTGATGTCAGCCATCTGGATCTTTTATCAGCCACAGATACAGGTTCTTCCTCTAATCATTTTTATACTGGCTTTTATTGCCTTTCTATTAATAACTCAACGAGCCTCTCTTTCACAAAGAGCGTTTTTGCGTTCGGGCATCGCCGTGCTTTTTGTTGCATTGTTTATGAATCTTATTTTTTATCCTGATCTTTTAAAATATCAATCGGGTAACCAGGCCGCTTTTTATATCAATAAAAATTTTCCTTCTGCTCCCGTCGGGCGAATGGGATTTTATATGCCCTCGGGTGAGTTCTATATGAAGCAACACATTCAACCTCTTGATAGCGTTTCAATACATCAATTTCCCAAAGGCGGACTGATCTACTTATCATCAGAAGAAAAACAATGGCTGGATACACAAGCCCTGCCATATGAAACGATCAAAGAATTTTCAGAATATCATATCACTATGCTGAAGCTAAAATTTCTTGATCCATCAAAAAGAGAAGGCACCTTGAAGACATACTATCTTATACGTTTGCGCTGAGGAATTGCTTCAATCTTCCAATGACCATCGAGGAAGAAATACCTGTGATGCAGGGTCTTGTAACACAAGTTGTCTTTCTGTGATTAGATGCACTCACACAGGGAGAGCAGGGAAGTCCAAGGTAAAACGGTTCAGCATTTCCCAAAGGGAGATAGAGATGCGGTGTTTCCGGACCAAATAATACAAATACTTTTAAAGGAGTCACGGCAGCAAAATGCGCAGGGCCGGAATCATTGGTCAGCATGATTTCACTGATGCTGTATAACGGCACCAGTTCACTAAATGAAAAATAGCCGGATGAATTAATACAGCGCGGATCATTTACTTCCCTGGCTACTACATCAACATATTCTTTCTCAGAGGGAGCACCGGTAAGAATGATCACAATATTATTATATGTGTTTAATAATTCTATTGCCGTCTCTATAAAATTAGATTGAGGCCATCTTCGCTGAGGAAGCATATCAGAGGCGTTCACATTCAACAGAATCAACTTTTCTCCCTTCCATGCAGGATAGAGTTCCCTGATCTTATTTTTTACTTTTTCTATTGCTTCTGAGGTTGGTTGGGCTTTCGCAAGCTCCAGCTCACTTGTATTGATTGCCACCGTAGAATACGCATTATCAAAAAGTCCAAGCGTTTTATTTACCAGAGAAATAAAATTCACTGCGATATGTACATGGGCATTATAACGAACCGTTTTGTTTACGAGATTGCCCCTGTATAATCCTTCATCATGCAGACTGGTAAATCCCACTCTTGAACGAGCGCCACTAAAAAATCCAAGCAGTGCAGTAAAGCGGGAAAATAATTCCAGGTCAATCACCGTGTTGATCTTCTTCTTACGGCACCAGCCCATGAAGCGGAATATATCCAGCGTTAAGCTGAAAATATTATCCGCATTCATTTTAAAAATATTCTCCGACGGAATAGTATTGAGTATCTCCAGGCTTTTATAGTTCTTGCTAAAAATGGCGAAGTATAATTCCGAAGGGCCCTGTTCTTTTATTTTTCTCATGGCCGGATCAGCGATAATTGCCGATCCCATTTCAGAAAGTTCAATAAATAATACTCTCTTCAGTTCGGGCTTCTTGTTTCTGGCACCACGAAAAAGATCGACCAACCAGGAAATAGGGCTCAGCAGGAAACAGAGGGGTATGCCCACCCATTTATCTACTTTCCTCATGGTATTTACTGTCATGATCGCTTGTTAATTTGAGTCGCAAAGTTAACTCTTGGGGGAATAGGTTTTCAAATACACCTACAGCCGCGGAGAACAGCCGCCCCCAGCTCACATCTTGTATCTATTCCTGCACTACATTTGTCAAATGCCTCTCAAAAAAATAGTCGTCATCGGCCCTGAAAGCACTGGAAAAAGCACGCTTTGTCAGCAGCTGGCCACTCATTACAATTCCGCATGGAGCCCGGAATATGCCAGGCAGCACCTGCTAAAATTCGGAAATAAGTATACCTACGAGGATTTGCTGACCATCGCAAAAGGTCAACTGGCTATGGAATATGCCAGCATTTTTGCATCTCTTGATAAAAACAAACCCGTGCTTTTTATTGATACGGATATGTATGTGATGAAGGTCTGGTCCGAGTTCGTATTTAATAAATGCGATAAATTCATTCTGGATGAGATCATAGAAAGAAAATATGATCTCTATCTTTTATGCAATACCGATCTTCCCTGGGTAAAAGATGAACTTCGCGAATACCCCGATCTGGATACCCGTAATAAATTATTTTCCATCTACAAGGACCTGATGATAAACCAATCTGTTCCCTGGGTGGAGATCAGCGGAAATAATGAGGAAAGATTGAATATAGCTATACAGGCAGTAGATAAACTATTGGCGACTGAATCATGAGATCCTTCATACTTCGTAATCATCGTCCTCTATTTCTGCTAACCTGGTTATCACTGATGCTCATGCAGGCTGGACTTACTGAACTTCAGGATGACGAAGCCTATTACTGGGTATTCTCCAAATTTTTAGATTGGGGTTATTTTGATCATCCACCAATGACGGCTCTGCTGATAAAGTCTGGCTATTTTATTTCCGGCAGCGTATTGGGTGTAAGACTGTTTTTTGTATTTCTTAATCTACTAACCCTGCTGATCGCGGAAAAACTAACGGAGCAAAAAAATCCTTTCTTATTTTATGGTATTGCCTTATCTATAGCCGTCCTGCAGTTGGCTGGTTTTTACGCAGTGCCTGATACTCCTCTCATGCTCTTCACTGCTTTCTTCTTCTGGCGCTACCGGTTTTTTATTTTATCCGATTCATTTATAAACACTTTACTCCTGGGCCTGTCCATTACGTTTTTATTCTATACAAAGTATCATGCTCTGCTGATTGTATTGTTCACCTTATTATCCAATCTGCGTTTGATCTTTCGTGGCAGGGCCTGGATAACGCTGGCTATTGCTTTAATTCTCTTTACACCACATCTTTATTGGGAATGGAACCATGATTGGGTGAGTTTTCGCTATCATTTATTTGAAAGCAATGTAGATGCCTATAAATTCTCTTATACTACCGAATATATTTTAGGCCAGCTTTTACTTGCCGGTCCTATCGCTGGCCTTATATTAATTCCCGCCGCTTTTTTATTAAGATCATCTACCTATACCGAAAGGGCCATGAAGTACACGCTGATCGGTTTATATATTTTCTTTTTTCTAAGTTCTTTCCGCGGAAAAGTGGAACCTAACTGGACCAGCGCAGGACTTGTACCCTTGATCGTATTATCGCATCGATCTTTACAACAAAGACCTTCATTGCTGAAATGGTTGTGGAGAACTCTTCCTCTCTCCATTATTATAGTTTTATTCGCCCGTATAGTTATGGTGGAAGATATATTGCCTGTTCGCTCCATTCAACATCGCTTTCATGCCTGGAAGAAATGGCCGGAGGAAATGAAAATTCGAACAAAAGGATTACCAATCATATTCAGCAACTCTTACCAGCGGGCTTCCAAATACTGGTTTTATACAGGCCAGATAAGTTATTCTCAGAATCATGTACGAGATCATCGAAATAATTACAATCTCTGGCCCATTGAAGAAACGATTCTTGGCAGACCCTTTTATTTTCTTGACCTCTATGGATTGGAAAATTATAAGGATTCACTTCAAACTCCCATTGGCACAATTGGATATCGTTATGATAGTCTTTCTGTTTCTATGGCAGCTATTCAATTTTTACCTGAACAAAAGAGATTTGAAATTCTTCCCAGCGATTCAATTAATCTAAAAGGGAAAATAGTAATGCCCACAACTTACAGTGCATTCCTCCGTTCCCATAGCAAATTAGATTTTCCCATTAAAGTTTTTATCCTAAAGAAAAAATCCATCATCGTTGAACAAATAACTCCATTAAAACTTAATGAACTTTTAAAAGGAAATTTTGATTTTATGCTGTACCCGGGATTACCAGCGGATAATTATGAGCTGATCTTTTCAATTGATGTGCCTGGTTATAACCCCACGCATAATAGTGCCCGTTTCCCACTCAGGGTAATCCAACGATCTTCCTGATATCTGGATCAGGCGAGAGAAATCCCATCTGTCGCTGAATAGCAACACCGCGTCCCGCAATATAATTGGAAAGAGGTTTTATTTTAAATCGTTTAGGGTTGGGCAATATGGCCGCGATCTGCGCAGCCTCTGACGAGGAAAGTTGTTTAGCTGCTTTGTTATAATAACTTCTGGCTGCTGCTTCCACTCCAAAAATACCATCCCCCATTTCGATCACATTCAGATACATTTCCAGAATTCTTTTCTTCCCCCATACCAGCTCGATCATAAAGGTGAAATAAACTTCCAGTCCTTTTCTGATCCATGAACGACCCTGCCAGAGAAAAACATTTTTCGCTACCTGCTGACTAATCGTACTGGCACCTCTTGTTCTTCCGGGTTTTCGTTTATTATATTCCATGGCCTTCTTTATGCTCCTCCAGTCAAAACCATGATGGTCGGCAAATAACTGGTCTTCCGATGCGATCACTGCCAGTCCCGCATAGGGCGACATATCAGATCTATCTACATAATCTCTTTGTAAACCATGCCCGCTGATCCATGACCCTAACTGCGTAAATGTAATTGGAGGATTTAGCCATTTCAATGCAACGATATAGATAAATTGAAAAATGAAAAGCCAAAAGAAGATCTTTTTACTGATCCGCCATAATCGAAGCCAGAAGGATTTTTTTGAAGAGCCTGCCATTAGTTTTTATTTTCCATAGGTTATTAAACCCCAGATCAGCACGATACCAAAGACGACCAGAAGGAGTCCATTTATCCGATTCAAATTATGAATATTATGCGGCGTTAGTTTTTTTCTGATCTTACCTGCCAGAAATACTTTAAGAATATCTGCACCAAGCATCCAGGAAAGACAGGTAACAAAAACGATGATACGCTGATTCACTGTATGTCCGATAACCGCCGTTGACGCGTAGATCCAAAAAATAAAAATAGACGGGTTCAGGGTATTCATAAAATATCCAGACAAAAAGATCTTCGCGTAATCACTATTACGGAATTTGAAAATCTGTTTACCTTCCTCGTTCACTTTCACTTTTTTGAAGAACAGAAAATAGATTCCTGTACTTATCAGGAAAACACAGCCGGCAATGCCTACCTGCGTTTTATACGCTTTGATGCTGTTAAATAATTCAGTGAATACATTGGAGACCAGAACCAACGTAATATCGCTGGCGGAAACGCCAATAGCAAATGTCAGTCCGCCTTTATGTCCGTTATTAAGACTTTGCTTGATGATCGAAAAAAGAACGGGGCCCACAGAGATGCTCAGCAGTAATCCAAGACCCAATCCTTTAATTATCGCTTCGATCATGCCCGGGTTTATTGAAGAGATCCTGTGGCTAGAAATTTTTCCCAATCCCCCAGCATTTTCCCTTTCATCACCCGGGGAAATTTATGCTGGCTGCCCAGCTTTCCTTTTAGTTCCAGGAATTTCATAAACTTTTCTTCTGGTAACACTTCCAGGAAAACATCTTTCAGCGCACTATCCCTTTCGGTGGCGTAATCATCATTTAAGAGTCGGAGATGTTCGTCAATTCTCGATCTTAGTTTCTCTGTATCTACTTTATCATCGGTAGCTACATACCAGCGATGCGCAAAAAAGTTTTTATAAGGAAACCCAACTACAGTATATTCCGGAATAGAGATATTGAATTCTTCACTAACCAGTTCAATGGCCTTGTTCATATTTTCCACGCTGAGATGCTCGCCGGTGAGGCTAAGAAAATGACGGGTGCGACCAGTGATAACCAATTCTGATTTTTCAAGATCCACAAATTTTACTGTGTCTCCTATGAGGTAGCGCCAGGCTCCTGCATTCGTACTCATCAGTAATGCGTATTCTTTTCCCAGCTCCACTTCGTGGATCATTAACGCCTCGGGATTTTCAACAATATTTCCCTCTGAATCAAAATTCTTTTCATTGAAAGGAACAAACTCAAAAAATATATTGTTATTCAGAATCAGTTGCATCCCCTTCGCTTGTTCTCTTGATTTATATCCTATAAATCCTTCACTGGAAAGATAATTCTCTATATACACGATAGGTCGGCCCAATAATTTTTCAAATCCCTTTTTATAAGGCTCAAAAGCTACTCCGCCATGAACAAAAAAACTGAAGTTGGGCCAGATCTCATGAATGTTCTTGACCTTATAATGTTCTATCACCATCTCCATACACATCTGGCACCAGGCAGGTACACCCACAATAAAACCAATATCCCATTCCTTTGCATGCTCCACGATCTCGGTCAGCTTCTGATTCCAATCCTGTAAAGCTGCGATCCTTCCGCCCGGCTTATAAAAAGTTTGAAACCAAAATGGTCTTTTTTTCGCAAGTATTCCACTGAGATCACCTGCAAACCAACCGGCTTCTCCTTTTTTCAGATCCGTAGCGCCGCCAAGCATAAGAAAGCCTTTGGTCATGGCCCATTTATTTGCCTCCTCATATCGCATAAGGCCCAAAAGCTGGCGCATATAATTGATCGTATTGCTGCGAAGCAGGTCGCGCGTAACCGGAATATATTTACTGGCCGCTTCGGAGGTTCCTGAACTAAGTGCGTAATATTTTATTTTACCGGGCCAGGCTACATCCGGAATTCCATCAAGGGTTCTTTTCCACCATTCTTCATAGATCTTATTGTAATCATGAACTGGCACTCTTTCCTGAAATCTTTTATCAGGATGACGGTTCATCAGGATCTCATCAAAATGATAATGCTGTCCGAATTCGGTGAATCTCGCCTTGCGCAGCAGTTTTTTAAGCACCCTGAGTTGCTGACTCCGTGCATCATTAGGTGCCAGTCTTAGTGCTGCGGCGATCGCTTTAGGTATTTTAATATCGATTATTGTTGCCATGTAAGTGATCTCTTCTAAAGATACATAATGATAAGCGTGCAATATAAATGTAAATGGCTGTTATCCACCTGAGCGTCGGTATGACTTCCATAATAGTTTAAGGTCATCCAGCGGATCATAATCACGTGCATACCATTGATCGAGCATGCCCAGGCTTTCCGCTGATAATTGCTGTGTTACTGTACTTCTGATTCCATTTGCTGTAATGATCGATCTTCTTAATAACGGTAATCCCTGACCCGTTCCTGCATATCCGATCCAGGTTCTTGCTCCAAACATCACATAAAAACAATTCGCTAAAAATGAAAATGGCCTCTTCACAAGAAATAACTGCAAAGGCGATGTCAGCAACATCAGAAATGAAAAGCTAAGGTCCACCAACCTTTTAATTCTTCGGTTATATGGATCTGAAAGCTTGTACGTTGTTTCGCTTGAAACGGACTCACCAGAAAGATCACGCGATTGGCTTCCCACAATGCTTCCGCTCCCGAATGAATGGATCTTGATCCCCGTTCCCGCCGGTAACTGCTGAATATTATCAATGATCTGTGAAAATGAAAGTTTTCCCTGGCAATAAATTACTTCCCGAAAAGCAACCTGGTCCGCCAGTAATTTCATGTCCTCCATTTTTCCGATCGTATTGCCATTTAGCTCATCGATCTTCACTCTTCCTATTATTTTATTTTCGATGGAAGCTGATCGTAACAATTTCATCAGTTCTTCAAATTCAACCCTTGTTCCTACCACTACGGTATTAAATAATTCCTCTTTTTCTTTTATACTGCTCAAGACTTTCATGCTCACTAGCAGCCAACGCAACATGGCAATCAGTATCAGAGCCAGCAAAGCGCCAAAAAGTATGATGGCACGGGAGAACCGGAAATGTTCAGGCAATAGTGCATAGGAGGCAAGCAGTACAATAATAGAAATGGTGGTAGATCGGATCAGTTCTGTTCTTCGATACCATCGATCATAGAGACCGGCATAATAAGCAGTAACCAGGTAAACAATTGTAAATGCGGGAAAAGAGATCCATACAAGCCGGTTCTCATACGTTGTATCTGGTCGCACATAATTATTCCAGAAACTTTTCACCAGCCAGAATGAGAGAAGGATAAGACCCGCATCGATCAGAGGAAGTCCGATCTTTCTAATAAAACTTCCTACAGCCGATAAAGCCGCTCTGAACCAGATCGCGAAATAAATGAAAAAATTAAATAGCCCCGCTCTTGATCCGCCATAATGTTTTTTCACAAAAACACTCATGGCCTTATAAAACATGCGCACATAATTCAAAGATCCTTTCCTGGTACTTTCTCCCTTGAAATGGAGTATACTGCTTTCCGCGAAATAATAATTAGCATATCCCGCCTCCTCAATTCTATAGCTTAGATCCACGTCTTCGCCATACATAAAGAACCGTTCATCAAATCCTCCGGTTTTTTCCAATGCCTGTTTTTTCACCAGCATAAAAGCTCCGGCCAGCACATCTACTTTATTATTTGTGTTCTTATCTAAATGACCCAAATGATAGCGTGAAAATATTTTTGATCTTGGAAACAGTCTGGATAATCCAAACAATTTAAATAAGGAGGTCCATGGTGAAGGGAAAGCTCTTTTAGATTCGGGAAGAAAACGCCCACTTCCATCAAGCATTTTAATACCGAGGGCACCTGCATTTGGATGGAACCCCATAAAATCAAGACATTTTTTCAGACAATCCTCGGGTATAATAGTATCCGGGTTCAGAAATAATACCTGTTCCCCTGTGGCCCTTTTCATTCCCTGGTTACATGCTTTCGCAAAACCAAGATTCTCTTTATTAGAAATAAAATGAACGTCGGGAAATTTCGGCAGAAGATATTCAAGGCTATTGTCGCGCGAATCATTGTCCACTACGATCACCTCCCCTTCGATCCCTTCCATAGCACGAAAAACGGAATAGAGACACTGTTCCAGGAAGTGTTTTACATTATAATTGACTATGACGACAGACAGTTGCAATATGGTAAGCCTATAGGAACAGCGAAGATAACTATCTTTGCATCCATGCTCAAAGACACATTGATAGCCGCTTCTAATGCGGGTGCTGAACAGATACTTCGTTTTTTTAATCAGACATTTAAGGTCAGCAATAAAGAAGGAGTCAATAACCTTGTGACAGAGGCGGATCACGCATCAGAAAAAGCCATCATTGAGGTCATTCACAAGCAATTTCCCGACCATCAGATCCTTGGTGAAGAATCAGGCGCCATCGAAAAAAGTTCTCCATTTAAATGGATCATTGACCCTATTGATGGCACGGTGAATTTTGCGCATGGCATTCCACTGAATTGTGTGAGTATCGCAATAGAAGAAAATGGTATCATTATCATGGGCGCCGTTTATAATCCTCATATCAACGAATTTTTTTTCGCGGAAAAAGGGAAAGGCGCCAGCCTCAATGGAAATCCTATTCATGTAAGTGATCAGAAGGAATTGATCAAAGCCTGTTTAGTTACCGGCTTCCCTTATACTTATATCAATATGGACAATGGTCCTTTGGAAATATTTGAAAAATTTATTCGCAAAGGTGTGCCTGTTCGCCGACTGGGCTCCGCCGCAATAGATCTTTGCTGGGTGGCCGCCGGAAGATTTGATGGATTTTATGAACATAAACTAGAGGCCTGGGATAGCGCAGCAGGTTATCTTATAGTGGAAGAAGCAGGGGGCGTAGTTACTGATCAACTGGGAAATCCTTTCTCTGTTTATCAACCAAAACTTTTGGCCACAAACGGACATATACATGAGGACATGGTGGCCGTGATCAATAATAAAAAACAGTTATGAGCGAGGTAAGAACAGAGTTAAGTTCATTGGGTGAATTCGGCTTGATCGAACACCTCACAAAAAATATAGAATTGCAAAACGCGTCCTCCATCCTGGGAGTTGGTGATGATGCGGCTGTGATCGATCATTTCGGAAAGCAAACCGTGATCAGTACAGATCTTTTACTTGAAGGCATTCATTTCGACCTGACCTATACTCCATTGAAACACCTGGGATATAAATCGGTCGTTGTTAATATAAGTGATATTTACGCTATGAATGCGATCCCTACACAGATAGTGATCAGCATTGGTATCAGCAATCGTTTTAGTCTTGAGGCAATAGATGAATTTTATGAAGGCGTATACGCGGCCTGCCAGAAATACGGAGTGGATCTGGTCGGTGGCGATACCACCAGTTCTCAAAAAGGATTTATCATTTCAATTACTGCCATTGGTGAAGTGGCTCCCGATAAATATGTAAAAAGAAATACTGCTAAAAAAGGAGATCTGATTTGTGTAAGCGGTGATTTAGGTGGCGCCTATGTGGGACTGCTCTATCTGGAAAGAGAGAAAAAGATCTTTATGGAAAGCCCGGGTGTTCAGCCTGACCTGGAAAATCAAACTTATGTGATTGGCAGATTACTAAAACCAGAGGCGCGTAAGGATATTATTGAATTCCTGGCCCAATCTGAAATTCAGCCTACTGCTATGATGGATATAAGTGATGGATTGAGTTCAGAGATCTTACATATTTGCAAGGAAAGCGGACTTGGTTGTCAATTATATGAAGAAAAATTGCCTGTTTCCGAAGAAATGAAGATGGCAGCCTTCAAATTTGAAATAGATCCTACTGCTTGTGCATTAAGTGGAGGCGAGGATTATGAACTTTTGTTTACCATTCCCCAGGAAGATCACGATAAACTGGTATTGAACGAACAGATCAGTGTGATCGGTTATATGACCGAAGCCGAAAAAGGCGCCACTATTATTACTAAAGGTGGTGGTCAGCATCCGATCACAGCGCAGGGATGGAATCACCTGGCTGAATAAAAAAGCCAACCGGCTACCCGTATTATGAAAACTACGCCGCTATTGATGATTGTGTTGGCAGGATGCTTATCCTCTTGTTCGGTGAGTCGTGCGCCGTTTTCTCCCGCAAAAAAATACGCTCCTGAAAAGATCCGCGAAGATTTTGATATCTATCAAAAGGTATTGGAACGTCATCATCCAAGTCTTTACTGGTATACAGATAAAGAAAGTATGAACCATTATTTTGCAGAAGCCAGAAAACAGTTGAAGGATTCCATGACCGAACCAGAATTCCGTAAAATCCTGAATTTTGTAACATCAAAGATCGATTGCGGCCATACCACCATCCGCCCTTCTAAAGGCTGGAATAAATACCTCGATACGGTAAGAGTAGGAAAACTATTTCCTCTAAGTGTGAAGGTCTGGGATAGCGCGCTGGTAGTTACTTTAAACCTGAATCGTCGCGATTCTGTTTTAAAAAGAGGTACGGTTATAGAACGCATCAATGGCCACTACTGGAAACAAATTGTGGATACCATGTTTGAATACGTATCTACAGACGGATATAATACAACTAATAAATATCAGACGCTAAGCAATCGCGGGTTTTTTGGAACGCTTTATACTTCGCTTTATGGAATATCGGACAGATATACAATTGAATACCGGAACTTGAATGGAGAGATTCGTTCTGTCTCCGTTCCGGTTTATAATGCCTCCCTGGATACAATGAACCGTGTGCCCGGTCCTACGAGAAATGAACCGCGGCCAGGCAAAAAAGAAAGAAAGTCGCAGCAATTGAATTTTATTCGTCTGCTGAAGATCGATACGGTCAATCGTACTGCCATGATGGACCTTGCCACTTTTGGAAGAGGATATGGTCTCAGAAAATTTTTTAAGAATTCATTTCATGCGCTGAATGAAAACCATATTGGTCATTTGATCATTGATGTTCGAAGTAATGGAGGTGGAAGCGTAAGTAATTCAACGAATATTACCCGATACATCAGTGATCATAAATTTAAAGTGACAGACACTCTTTTTGCGAAGAGCCGCGGAAGCCGTTATGGAAAATATATCGCTGATAATTTCTGGAACAATCTTTTCATGACATTTTTCACCCGAAGAAAAAAAGACGGAAATTATCATTTCGGTTATTTTGAAAGACATTATTTCAAACCAAGAGTAAAAGATCATTTTGATGGCAAGGTTTATATTCTTACCGGAGGAAATTCTTTTTCGGCCACAGCCTTGTTTGCATCAGCGCTGGTGAGGCAGGATAATGTGACTACAGTGGGAGAAGAAACAGGAGGCGGTGCCTATGGCAATTCAGCCTGGTTGATCCCCGATGTAACCCTACCCAATACGGGGGTTCGTTTTCGTTTACCCTTGTTCAGGCTGGTAATTGATAAGGATCTGCCTAAAACGGGAAAAGGAATTCAGCCGGAAGCGCCTGCACTTCCTAATGTAGAAGCTATCCGAAGAAATATAGATTACAAAGTTGAAAAAGCGATGGAGCTGATCCGTCAGGATAAAGAAAAAAAATGATCAGTCGCTAAGGTGAAAAGGGTCCGCGTCCTTCCAGAATGGAAAACGCTCTCTTATATGTTTTAAGTGATCCTCATCCAACGCAATGGTATAAATATCTTCTTCGTCTTTTTTCGTATAAAGAATTTCTCCAAGCGGATCAATTACCATCGATTCTCCTGAATAAGAAATATCCTTTCCATCTTTCCCTACTCTGTTTACACCAATTACATAGCATTGATTTTCGATGGCCCTGGCCTTCAATAAAGATCTCCAGGCCTCTGCTCTGCGCTCCGGCCAGTTGGCCACATAGATCAGTACATCGTATTCTGGTGCCTCATTACTCTGTTGCCTTGCCCATACCGGAAAACGGAGATCATAACAGATCAATAGATTGATCTTCCATCCTTTCACTGATGCGATCAATCTTTTATCTCCGCTCTGGTAATGTTTGTCTTCGTCTGCGTAAGCAAAAAGATGTCGTTTATCATAAATTCCATATTGCCCGTTGGGCAAAACCCAGAGCAGGCGATTAAAATATTTTCCCGGCTCCCCTTCGATGATCACACTACCGGTAAGAATTATTTTCTTCTCTGCGGCTATCCGTTTCATCCAATTCACTGTTTCTCCTTCCATTGTTTCTGCAAGCCTCGATGCCTCCATGCTGAAACCGGTACTGAACATTTCAGGCAGGACCACTATCTCTGTTTTCTCTTTTATTGAAAGTATTTTCTTTTCAAGCATAGCCAGGTTGGCCAGGCGGTCTTCCCAATGCAGGTCGGTCTGAATGATCGTGAAATGAAGCGTTGACATAGTGCAAAATAAATTAAAAATTCATTTAGAAGGGTAGAGGGAATTAATAAGATCGGGCTCAAAGCCTTTTCTTATAAGGTGATCCACCGTTTTTTTCTTACGGATGATCCATTGTTCATTTTTCAGGGAATCATATTTTTCCTTTAAAAGATCCAGTAATACCTCTTCATATTCCTCTTCCACAATTTGCTTCATCGCCTTTTTAATACAGTAATCACTTATCTTTTTCTTTTTCAGTTCGTAGCGGATCTTTGTTCTTCCCCATTTTTTAATCCGCCATTTTCCTCCTGCAAAAGCGATGGCAAAACGTTCTTCATTCAGATAATTTTCTTCAATAAGTTTTGAGATCAGCTCATCCTGATCTTTTTTCCAAACTCCCAGTTCGTAGCATTTATCTTTTACTTCACTATGACAACGCTCCTGGTAAGCACAATAATGCTTCAGCTTCTGTAGCGCTTCTTCTTTAGTAAATGATTTTTTATAAACAGCCATGCCTATTCTTCCAATCGGTCCACACAACCGAATTCTGTCTTTAGATAATCATCATAGGTATCTGCCTTCGAAAAAAGATTTTTGAACGCCTCTTCTCCATTCTCTTTATTCATGTCCAGATCATAAATAATACTGCTGAGTACAATATTCTGCTTTACACAACTCAGGACCAGTCCCTGCGTTCGAAAATTTTCTTCCAGCAAAAATTTATATAATGATTTGATACGGGTAGCATCTGAAGGCATTTGACAGAGATACGCATCGCCGGCAATAAAATAGTTTTCCGGATTATAGGTGATCCTGATCCTGGCAGATCCTTCTTTTACGCTCCATACATTATTTCCTTCCCTTGAAAGTCTTACATCCTTGCCTAATGATTTTAATATGTCCTCAACTGTCTTAGCTACTCCAATTGGCTCGGTTTCCACTTCAGGAATTTCAGGAAGTGTTACTTCTGTTCCGCAACTGGGGCAATATTTTTTTGAATCAATATTTGCAGAGGTTACAACGAACCCGCAACTGAAACAACGGGTAGAGGCCAGTCCTCTGTTTGGCTGATATAATAAAAGCGCTTCCCGCAGATAATTTACGGGTAAGGCAAATCCCAGGTTATCTCCTCCCCGAATGATAAAAGAGTTTACTCCAATTATTTCTCCGCTCATATTCACTAAAGGGCCTCCGCTGTTTCCCGGATTAATGGCAGCATCTATCTGAATATATTTTACACCATCGCGAATACGGTCCACTTTAGATATCACTCCCTGCGTAGCAGTATAATTCAATCCATAAGGATGTCCAATAGCTACTACAGCATCTCCGTCTTTCATTGTCTCATAATGACCCAGGCTTACTTCGGGCAATTCAACACCGGCAGGAACTTCCAGAAATGCCAGATCATGTTTTCTGTCTGTATACCAAACTCTGGATAAAGCTTTTTCAAATGCTTTGCCCGCAACGGTTACCTCCGCATTATCTCCAACCACATGGTCATTTGTAATTATAAGGTTGAATTCCTTCACATAAAACCCTGTTCCGGTTCCTGAAGGAGCGGCGATCTGTATAATAGCTTTCTGATATTGCTCAATGATCTTTTGGGGGTCCATACTCTCTATTTCTGATCCATATTCAAGTATTCAATTTCTGTGGTGAATGTAAAATTAAAGTTCACCAGATTATCGAATTTAATATTAGATATTTTCAATTCCATGCCTGGATACTTTGGCCTCCATTCGGTTTCGATCTCCTGAATACGATCCAGAATAGCCTGCGAGTCCAGCGTTTTTTTATCTGCATCATGATAATTGGAATGACCCAGTGCTTCAAAAAATTCAGGGTAGTTCACTATCATGAATAAATGAAAAAATTCAGTAACAGGTCTTGGTAAACTATATGAATACTGACAATAAGCGACACCATATTCTGCTATCTGGCAGGCAATGGGCGCATGTCCATTATCTCTGTACCATGGAAGATTGGAATTTGCATTATGTATGGAATCGGAAATGGATTTAAATGTTTGAGGTGCCGTAATGGCAAATGTATATTTAGATCTGAAAAGTTGCTGTGTGATCTCTTCTTTTGTTCTTGCTTTTAATTTTTTAAACTCCTCGATCATATCCCGATTCTTTTCCTGCACTGGTCGCTCATCTTTTTTAAAATAGATATTTCCGATCTTTTCCAGGTCATTCAATAAAGTGCCTTCCGGAGAGATCAGGTAATCTAATCTGTAAATAAGCGCAAGCAGTATATAGGCAATGCCACCTGAAAGCTTTTCCATATCCAGACCCGAAACGGAATCAAGTACTTCGCCGATCCATTTTTGTAAATAGGTAAACTTGAGTTCTCTTTCTTCTTCGGGCACGGGTTGAAGATGCTCGTTATCCGTAGTTTGGAGAGTAGTGAAATCTTTTACCAGCAGATCGTCCTGTTTATCAGCTTTAGTAGACAACTCTTTTAATCCATAATAAAGCTTTCCGGGGCTGGCTGTTTCCGCATCCGTATCAAAACGCATACAGAGCCTTTCATTGTCAAGTGAAAACCGGCTGTAATAAAGGCTAAAATTCATTTCCAGTAGTCTTCGCATTACGGGAACAGATGGCTCTGGCATACGGGCCAGGGTCACTTCTGCCTGGAGTATGTCTTTGTTGAAATTACCCCTTACGATCCTTGATCCCTGGTAAAATTGGAAATTTCCCTCTGCCCCATTTCGCTGATAGATCACGTTTTGAACGTTATCATCGCGGAGATAATCAAAAAAAGCATCGAGGCTTTCGCTGTATTTTTTTTCCTTAAACAGATTGTCCGCATCCGTCCAGCGGGCTACCTTACCTACTGGTTTATTATTATCCGAATAACGGCCGAACTGGGTATCATTCTGCCGGACCTTTACTTCCGGCTTTTTCTTTCCCCATCCAAATAGTTTTTCCAACATATTTCTTCACTTTCAGGAAGAGCAAGTTACTAAACAAAACCCTGCTGCCATATAGGGTATTTTCCCTCCTTTTAACCTATTGGCTGTAAACCAAAAATCAGTAGTTTCGCCTCATTCAATTTTTAGTATGAAGTTCATAGCATCCTCGTCCTCTTTACTGAGACAATTGCAACATATTGCCGGTGTGATCAACGCAAATACTGTGCTTCCGATCCTGGAAGATTTCCTGTTTGAGGTGGAAAAAAATAAACTGACCGTAGTAGCCACCGACCTGGAAACAGTAATGCGTGTGCAACTTGATATTGAGGCTAAGGAAAGCGGTAAGGTTTGTATTCCCGCACGCATACTGATTGATTCTTTGAAGAATCTTCCTGATCAGCCTCTGACTTTTAATATTGATAAGAATTTCGCTATAGAGATCACCAGTGATAATGGAAAATATAAAGTGATGGGCGAGAATCCGGATAATTTTCCAAAAGAACCTGCTGCCGATGATACCACCTCATTCACGATGGCTGCATCGGCATTGGTGACTGCTATTAACAAGACAATCTTTGCAACAAGCAACGATGATCTTCGACCGGCCATGACAGGTGTTTTCTTTGAATTGGATAAAAAAGGTATTCAGTGTGTGGCAACAGATGCCCATCGCCTGGTTCGTTATAAAAGAACAGAGGTAAAGTGTCCCAAAACAGACTCTTTCATCGTTCCGCGTAAACCATTAAGTCTGTTAAAGGCTGCCATTCCGGTAACTGATGAAGAGATCACGGTAAGCTATAATAACAATCATCTTTTCGTAAGGCAGGGCACCACTCAAATGAGTTGTCGGCTTATCGATGCCCGTTTTCCAGATTATAAAGTGGTGATCCCGACAGAGAATCCCTATCGTCTGACAGTAAATAAAAATGATTTTCAAAGTGCACTTCGTCGTGTAAGTGTTTTTAGTAATAAAAGCACCAACCAGGTAGCGCTGAGTATCAGCGGCAGCGAATTGCAACTGGCTGCACAGGATGTTGACTTCAGCTTTGAAGGAAATGAGCGTATGAAATGCTCTTATGATGGAGAAGATATGATGATCGCATTCAATGCCAAGTTCCTGATTGAAATGCTTAGCGTGGCCGATAGCGATGAAGTAACTATGGAACTTTCCACCCCTACAAAAGCAGGTATCATTAAGCCAACAGTAAAAGACGAAAATGAAGAACTGTTGATGCTTGTAATGCCGCTGATGCTTAATCAGTAAAAATGAAATTCGTCAAGATTCGCACCTATGATAATTATATTCCCGCTCATATTGATATGGGGAGGTTAAGATCGGAGGAGGTCGACTGTTTCCTGGCGGATGAAAATACGGTCACTATAGATCCTTTTCTTACCTATGCCGTTGGGGGCATCAAATTAATGGTTCCCGAACAACAGGTAGAAAAAGCGCTTAGTATATTGGAAAATTTAGCCCCCACTCCAGATGAGGATCAAAATGCATAGCCATGTGGAATGAGATAATAGAACATTTCAGTACCCTTGAAAAAAGACCCCTGGAAAGGGTGGCCATTCTTGTTGTCGGACTGCTGGTCTTCTGGATCATTGAGGGAGCCATTCCGCTTTTACCTTTGCATTACCGAAAAAACAAGATGCGCCATGCGGGCGTAAATTTTGTTTTCACCGCTATTCACCTGATCATTCATACTTTTCTGGCCATTCTTATTGTAGCGCTCTCCGACTGGTGCAGAGATAATCAATTTGGTATAATTCATTGGTTCCATGCCAACACAGCGATGGCTATATTGATCACCGTACTTGCCCTCGACTTTAGCAGTTGGCTGGTTCATCTGGTGATGCATAAAGTTCCCCTGCTCTGGCGCTTTCATCTTATTCATCATACAGATACCAATGTGGATGTGACCACCGGACTTCGTCATCATCCGGGCGACAGCTTACTTCGTGGTGTTTTCTTCATGTTACTGATCTTTATTTCAGGAGCACCCATGTACGGGGTAATGATTTATCAAACCCTGTTATTGCTGGCCACTGGTTTTACACATGCTAATATGAAATTGCCGGTAGGGCTTGATAAAGCGCTTAGCTATGTTCTGATCTCTCCCAATATGCACAAAGTGCATCATCACTGGAAACAACCTTTTACTGATAGTAATTATGGCGCAGTGTTTTCCATCTGGGATCGCCTGCTGGGCACATTTATGAAATTGGATGTAAAAGATCTTCGTTATGGTATTGACAGAGATTTTCCTGAAGAGAAAGAGGAGAATTTGTGGGCATTGATGAAGAGACCTTTTCAAAGTTGAGGAGTTGATAGGTTGAGAAGTTGAGTGAACTATCATTAGAGTTCGGGGATTCGCTCAACCCCTCAACCTCTCAACAGCTCAACCTTTCTCAGCAGCTTTTAAAAAACTTCCCCGGAACCTCTTCCAGCATCGCCTCAATTTTCTTCGCCGTGTTTGTTATTGATAAACCCCCCAGATTTGTACAGCGCAGTGTATGATGCATCTGGTCTCCTACCGCTTTCATAGTTTCAATTACCTCATCCAGCGGTATCAAATGTTCATAATCGGACAAGGCCATATTAGCACAGGAAACCGCATTGGTCGCAGCCATCACATTTCTGCCCAGGCAGGGAGCTTCCACACGATTACCAACCGGATCGCAAATGATGCCCAACGAATTTTGCAATGCCAATGAAGCTGCTGCAATGGACTGGTTCAGAGATCCTCCCTTCATTTCTACCAGGGCCGCTGCCGCCATCCCTCCGCCTGAACCCGTTTCCGCCATACAGCCTCCTACTTCTGCAGCAAAAGTGGCATGTGCTGCAATGAATACGCCAATAAGTCCAGCAGAAAGCATGGCTTTCACCAGGTCATTCTCCGACATCTCCATTGAATGAGCCGTACCAAACAAAGCTCCAGGTAAAGCGCCGCAACTACCGGCCGTTGGTGCTGCCACAATAACCCCCATTGAGCTTTTCACTTCCATCATGGCACTTGTATACATAATGATGCGGTTATTCATTTCGCCGCCTACCAATTTCCCTGAATTCATCTTCTCCCTGAATTGCGGCGATTGGCTTCGCAGAATACGGTCCTTGTATTCAGTTCCGCTGAGACCCTGTTTGATTGCATCATCCATAATGCGAATGATCATTCGCATCTTTTCAAATACATCCGAAGCGGAGATATTGCCTCTTGCCATTTCATAATCTACTGCCAGCTGCCAAAGAGGTTTATTTTTATCCCTGTTATATTCAAGCATCCCCGCACAGGTAATAAAAGGTACCTCCATGTTTTTGCGCGCCCCAACAGGCAATACCGGATGCAGCTGTTTAATAAATAAAACTCCTTCCAGCTGAAGCAGCTCTTCATAAATTCCGGGCTCAGGAAATGATTGCGCTTTTATCTCTATAAAATGAAGGGCGCCGCTATGTATTTCTATTTCATCAAATGATACAGTTGTTTTCAGAAAATCGATAACCCGCGAAGGATCCTCACAATAGACCAGCGTTTCAAAATAATCACCCGCTATGGAAACGGGCAGTTCATCAATACTGATCACTTCGATCATCCCTCCACCCGTAGAGATGGCAGTAAGCTTTCTTGTTTCGTTATTATTCTTCAGGGTGATCTTATAGGTGTTGGGATGATGAGCCCCGATATCCACAATGTTGATGGTATAATTTATACCCGCGGTCTCCAGGTGTTTTTTTGATTCAGGTAATCGTTCATCGTAGGCTTCCCATCCCATGAAACCACCAAATAGTCCCATATCAGAACCCTGACTCTTATGCGTTGTTGCCAGCGAACCATTCGGATCAAATTCTATATGCACCTCTTTAATGTTTCCATCCATCAGGTCCCTGCACAACCTTGCAATTCGAAGCGAGGCGGCACAATGAGAACTGGAGGGTCCTCGCATGACCGGACCAATAACATCATTGAATATGCTGGGATAGCTACTCATTTTCTTTTTTATTCCCTTAAAAGATAGGAACAATTAGTGAAATCGTTTTCCTGCAGATTGTCGGTCACAGGCCCTATTTCAGGCTGCCTGCTATAAATTCTGCCAGATCCTTTTTATATTTTACCGCCAGCTCGGGCTGTATGTACATCATATGGCCCGCCTCATAATATTTAAAAGAGACGTTTCCTTTTAATTTTTTATTAAGCCCAAGGTGATCGAAAGTATACTCTGAAGCTCCGAAAGGTGTGGCCATATCATAATAACCATTCATCACCATTATTTTCATTTTAGGATTATTGTTCATGGCATTCAACAGATCCGGAGAGGTGGTTGGTGAAACCGCATCTCCAAAACCGCCCTGGCTTCTGGCATGCTTCCAGTCCCATTTGAAATCAGAAAATGCATTAGCAGTAATATTATAGGTCTTGTCCTTACTCACCTTTAGTTCGGTAGTATAATAATTCATGAATGCTGAAATAAAAGCGGGTGAAATATCTGAGGACTGCGGGTCATTAGAAGCATTTTCTGCCAGCAGGTTTTTAATGATCCCTGTATACCTGGCATCCAGCCGGCCAACCATTAACCCGCTTCCCCTGAGTACCTCCTGCGCAAATTGTGGTTGTTTTACTCTCAGGTTCGATTTGTCCCAGTATTCTTTACTGACGCCCGAGTAGGCAGATAATTTATTCAAAACGGCATCCCTTTCTGAATCACTTAACTGGTCTCCTTTTTGAAGTGCACTTGCATACTCACCGGAGGCAAAAGACCTTACTTCTTTAAGGAAGGTTTCAAGCCCGGTGGTTTTATTGGAAATTTTATTATGATACCAGGCGGTGGCTGCATAGGTTGGGAAATTTACCACATAGGAAATATCATCAGAAGGATTGAACGAGAGCGTTCTGATATCTAATACACAGGATACAAGCACCACGCCATTTACAGAAATACCGTAAGTAGATTGAAGGTAATCCGAGACACCGGCCGACCGGAAGGTGCCATAGCTTTCACCCACCAGGTATTTAGGAGAATTCCATCGTTCATTTTCATGTATATAATTTCTGATGAACTGACTGACTGACCGGATATCCGCATCAACACCCCAGAAGTCGCTGTTTTTCGCTTTGCCTGCGGCCCGGCTGATACCAGTACCCACAGGATCCAGCATCACTACATCGGTAATATCAAGCACGGAAGAATTGTTGTCCTCGGTTTTATAAGGAGCCGGTCCATTGGGAAATGGATCGTTCACCACCACACGGCGCGGCCCCATGATACCCATGTGCAGCCACATGGATGAAGAGCCGGGTCCGCCATTATACGAGAAGGTGATGGGGCGTTTGCCAGGATCGGCCTCTCCATCTTTTATATACGCTGTATATCCAAAAGAAGCGATGGGTTCATCGTTCTCGTTTTTCAAAGTGATCGTTCCAACCGTGGCGGTATAATTAATATTCTTATTATCGATCTTGACGGAATGCTTTGTGATGAATTTTTCCGATCGGGCCTTTGCAAGACTATCAGCTTGTGAAAAACCAGAAAGGCAAATCAATTGAGCAAGGATCAGAAGTCCAATGAAGCTTGTTATTTGTTTCATGTTATAAGATTTAAAATTAAGATCCATTAAAATTTTGGCTCAGGAAAAGGTGAAACAGCTTTCCCGACAGTAAAGGGTTGTTCTATTCGGTTGTTACCAACCGATAAGATCATTTTATATATGCCCGCCTTCAGGTAAGTTTCATATTGAGTGAAATAAGGCTGATCACTTTTCTGACGGCTTAGGATCAGGTCCCAGCGGTATTGATTGAAACCTTGTTTGCCTTCAATTTTGAAAGTCCAAATCTCCTTATTCATGCTGTCTGTCAAAATAAGTGAAACAAGTCCGGATTGTGCCAGCCAAAAACTGATCACTGCTTTTTCAGCGGTCCGGTTGTCGGGAAGCCGGGATGCCGATTGAAACCAGGGAAGATGTGTTTCTGCAATTTCAAAAAAATGATCCTTGTCAACGGGCTTCTGTTGTTTGATCCATATATAAACTGGCCCCAGATCAATTCGGTAAATACCTCTTCCGTGAGTAGCAGCAAACAAGGTATTGGTGGATCGGAGGATCTCAAGATCAGCAATAGCAACCCCGGGCATATTGTTTCCAAAACAAGACCAGCTCTTTCCTCTGTCGACCGAAATATATACACCACGAATACTCCCCGCATATAAAATATCCTCATTGGAAGGGTCCTCGAGAATTACATTGACCGGCTCCATGGGCAGACCGTTTGAAATAGATCTCCATGTCTTTCCCAGATCTCCGGATACATATAAATAAGATTGAAGATCGTCGTAGTTGATGCCTGTCATGGCAACATAAACCCGCGACCGGTCAAATCGGGAAGGACAAATACTTCTTATATAATTATTGGCAAGGCCCTTGTCATTTTCCTCCCAGGAAGCGCCGTCATTCTTAGAAACCCAGAAGGCGCCTTTGTCCGTTCCTGCAAAAAGCAATCCTTTGCTGATCGGAGATTCGATCAGGCCCCCTATAGAAAAAGATTTCTTATCCTCATTGGAAGAGTTGGTAAGATTAGAACTGATGGGCTTCCAGTGATTACCGCGGTCATCAGTTTTGAAAATATAATTCCCGCCGATATAAAGCGTCTTGCTATTATGAGGGGAAATGAAATAGGGTGTTATGTAGTTGAACAATAATGTATCCTTTATCACAACCGGAAGTTTGGGTCTTATGCCAACTGTAGTATCAGCCTTCCTGTCAAACCGAACAACACCTCCGTTTTGAGAGCTATAATAAACAATATTATCATCATCCGGATCCACCTGCGTTACACAACCATCACCACCATCCCAGGGATCTATCCAGATATACTTCCATGGATCTTTTATTTTGGGGTTGATCTCAAGGGTTGGCCCATAAACTGTCGCATTATCCTGCGTGCCTCCGTAAATCAGTTGTTGTTTCTGATCCACAAAAATATCATAGAACTCTCCCGTGGGTATATTGTTATGATGGAACCAGGAAGATCCGCTATCAAAGCTTATATACAAACCTCCATCATTTCCTGATGCCAGGTGATGCGGATCATTGGGATCTATCCATAACGAACATTGATCAAGATGGAAACCGCTGGCAGCACCCGGATTGGAACGCGAAACCGTACCGCCAATTATGGAAAAATTTTTACCACCATCCGTACTGTGTACCAGTCGAACACCCAGACAATAAACTTCTTCGTCATTCTGAGGATTTACATAAACCCGTGAAAAATACCAGCCGATCACAGAGTAGATGCGCAATGGCATACTATGTGTTTTATTCCATGTAAGTCCTCCATCAATCGTTTTATACAACTCCGCCGATTGGCCGGCAGGATTGTTCAGGTTATCCACCAGTACATAGGCCTTAAGCGGATTGCTGTAGGATACAGCTACGCCTATTCGTCCAGTGAGTGGACCCGATGGTAGTCCATTGGTACAGGAAGTCCAGTTTTTTCCGCCGTCTTTACTCGTAAACACGCCACTGTTCTTTCCGCTGATACCGGGATAGAGTTCCCATAAAGAAGCATACATGGTTTGAGGATGAGATGCTGCAATAACCACATCATTTGCTCCGGTAGAATCATTTTTATATAAGACCTGTTTCCAGGTCTTTCCTCCGTTAGTTGTTTGATAAAGTCCGCGATTCTTGTTTTTCGACCAGAGATGTCCCAATACTGCTACCATAACGATATCAGGGTTTTTCGGATGGACCGCAATATCTGCAATGGACCAGGAGTCTTCAAGACCAATAGAGGTCCAGGTCTTGCCTGCATCGTTGGACCTATACATCCCTGTTCCGGGTAGGGTAAAATTTCGGGGCTTTTTCAGGTTTTCTCCTGTACCCACGTAAATGATATTGGGGTCTGAGGGTGCCAGTTTGAAATCACCAATGCCCAATGAGGCTTTATCCTGAAAAACACAATCCCAGCTAATACCATTATTGGTTGTCTTCCATAACCCGCCCGAGCCAAAGCATGCATATAGCGTACCCGGATGAAGAGGATCTGCCTGCACCACATCAGCCCTTGCTGAATTAACGGTGGGGCCTATCGAAACCCAGTCAAGATTAAAAGCGGATATCCGTTTCATTTCCTGATACTGCTGAAAAGAGAACTTCAGCGGCGACGGTAGTTGCTGCGCATAAATTCTCACTGGCAAAACTGTAAGCAGTGTAAAGAGTATAAATAAAACTTTCCTCATTTTGCATTGTAACCTAAGATAATGATAAAATCAATTCTTGTTTTTTTATTTAATTTCATTTGACCCACATAAATAAACAAGAAACAACATGATCCCCTTTATATGGATCTCTCTCCTGATACTAACGATCTGGTACAGCCTGGTGCTGATCCGTGATTTTCGCAAACATAAGGACGGGTTGGAACCAGTCAGTTGGATAAAGACCGGTTTTATAGGATTTGTCGTCAATTTTTTTGATGTATTAGGTATCGGAGCTTTTGCACCCCAGACCGCTTTGTTGAAATTTACCCGGCAAACTGAAGACCGGGTTCTTCCGGGAACGCTAAACGTGGCCAATACGATTCCTGTGCTGGTACAGGCGATCATATTTATTACGGTTATTGAAGTGGAGCCTGTCACACTTATCCTTATGCTTTTTTCAGCAGCTGCGGGGGCTATCCTCGGGGCGGGCATTATTTCCAAATTGCCTGAAAAAAAGATACGGCTCATCATGGGAGTAGCATTATTGATTACTGCGGGATTTATGTTTGCACGTATAATGAATTGGATACAGGGAGGAGGATCAGCGATCGGATTGTACAATGGCAAGCTGGTAATCGCCGTTTCGGTAAATTTTATTTTGGGTGCGCTTATGACTGCCGGCATTGGACTCTATGCCCCTTGCATGGCCCTGGTTTTTGCGCTCGGCCTTTCTCCACAGGTAGCCTTTCCTATCATGATGGGGTCCTGTGCCTATCTGATGCCGCCGGCCTCTGTAAAATTCATCAGGGCAGGTGCCTATAACCGAAAGGCAGCTGTAGGTATGGCCATTCCGGGCATCATTGCTGTGTTGATCGCAGCACTGATTGTAAAATCATTGCCATTAGAAACACTTCGGTGGCTGGTGCTGGTCGTAATTATTTACACCTCCACCGTAATGCTGTATGCGGCATTTAATAAAAAATGAACGGCTTACCTTTACGTGAGTAATTAATAATGAATAATGAAGACCGTTGCCATGATCCCTGCCAGATATGCTGCTACCCGCTTTCCGGGTAAACTGATGCAGTTGCTGGCAGGAAAACCTGTGATACAACACACCTATGAAGCCACAATAGCAACCGGCTTATTTGATGAAGTTGTGGTCGTCACCGATAGCGAGATCATTCATGATGAGATATTTAAGAATGGCGGCAAGGCCATGATGAGTAAAAAAGAACACGAAAGCGGAAGCGATCGTATTGCGGAAGCAGCGGCCGATATGGAAGTGGATATTATTGTGAATGTGCAGGGCGATACCCCCTTTGTAAAAAAACAACCTCTGCATGATCTGCTGGAGCAGTTTAAAGATCCGGGTGTACAGGTGGCTTCATTAATGCAGGTAATTACAGATCAAAAGGAAATTAATGATCCCAATTTTGTAAAGGTAGTAGTAGACAGAAATATGAATTCTCTGTTCTTCAGCCGCTCTGTCATTCCTTATCCACGTAATAAAGATTTTGCCACAACCCATTACGAACATATCGGTGTTTATGCTTTTAGAAAGCAGGCATTGATGAATTTCACACTATGGCCGGTGACCCCGCTGGAAGTAGCGGAAAAAGTGGAATGCCTCCGCTATCTCGAAAATGGTATTCAATTAAGAATGGTGGTGGTTGATTATATGGGAGTTGAAATTGATACCCCTGAAGATTTGAAAAGGGCCGAAGAATTAAAGACCGCCCTGAAGTAATCGGGTCCTGTTTCTACTGCCTTTTTTTTATTCCGCAATTAAATAATTATATGTGGTGGCAATATTTAGTTGTCTTTTTAGGTGCCGTTCTAATGGATATCACCCCCTTGCCGCTACCTCCTGCTTTTACCATAATGATATTATTTCAGATCACCTTCGGGTTGCCGGTTTGGCCGGTGATCATTGTTGGAGTGGCCGGATCTGTATTGGGCAGGGGCATACTTGCATCTTACATCCCAAAAGTTTCAGATAGAATTTTTAACCAGCGCGAAACAGATGATATTCGGTTTCTGGGCAAGAAACTTGATAGTAACGGCTGGAAAAGCCAATTATTCATCCTTTTTTATACATTGATGCCACTCCCCTCCACGCCACTTTTTATCGCAGGTGGTATAGCCAGAATGAAATGGATAAATATTATCCCCGCATTTTGTGTTGGTAAATTAACCAGCGATACCGTAGCAGTGATGATGGGAAAATACGCCGCTGAAAATACCAAAACAATTCTTCGGGGTATGTTGTCTGTTAAATCCTTCATTGCCCTGGGAATAGGCTTGCTCTTCATTGCCGGACTGCTTTTTATTGACTGGAGGGCGCTATTACAGGATAAAAAATTCAGGATCCGCTTCAATATCTGGCGATAGCCCGCGCATATTTACTAATTTCCTTGTAGAAATATTTTCAACCTATCTATTACTGAGATGATCAATATTGTTCGAACAGATGCCGGGAACCCCGATTTCATTTCTTTGGTTCGGCTGCTTAATGCAGATCTTGCCATACGCGACGGGGAAGATCATGGATTTTATATGCAATACAATAAATTGGATAGTATCAAACACGTGTTGGTGGCCTATGAAAATGGCGTAGTAGTAGGTTGCGGTGCTATCAAAGAATATGCGCCCGGTATAATGGAAGTTAAAAGAATGTTTACTCATCCCGATCATCGGTCAAAGGGGGTCGCAAGAAAAATTCTTTCTGAACTGGAGGACTGGACCCGCGAACTGAAATATAAAAAATGTATTCTTGAAACGGGTATAAAACAACCCGAAGCCATTCATTTGTATCAGCGTTCTGGTTATGCGATCTCTGAAAATTATGGACAATACAAAGGCGTGGTGAACAGTGTTTGTTTTGAAAAAATATTGCAACTTTTTTTCTTTGCAGTATTGTTTTCCTGCTGGGGTTGTCAATCGCCAAATGAAAATAAAGTAGTTCCTATAAAGGATTCAACGACCCTTACAAAACCATTACCCGCTCCCGATCCAATGGATTCCCTTGCTTTTTTTGGAGATAAATATCCCGCCGAAGTAAAACTTTTAAACTACGACCCGCTTGTCTTACGAATAAAAAAACTGGTGAGCGATTATTGGTTTGATTTTCTGAAAAGCCACGCGCAGGTAGAGGAACCCAAAAAACTCGATAAAAATATTTTTTCTTCTTACTTCTGTGAAGCGCATAATTGCGGGGCCACCAACACGATCATTGTATATGACCTGCAGCAGAAAAAATTATCGGTTGGAATAAGAGAGAATGGCGTAGCAAAAACCTGGACCGAGGAAAGCTCAATACCTGGACAAATAAAGCAATGGCTAAATCAACCTTAGTTCTTCAAAAAATAAATTATGAAAAAATTTATTTCTATTGACGAGTATCATGCTGCTTTTGATGAACCTCAGCAAGCTATGATGCAGCAGCTTCGATCGGCCATTAAAAAAGCTGCGCCTAATGCCGAGGAGCAAATCAGCTATAATATGCCTTCCTTCAAACAAGTAAAAGTTGTTTGCTATTATGCGGCCTACCGAAATCATATTGGTTTTTATCCTACTTCAGGGCCTATTAAGGAGCTTAAATCCGAGCTCGGTAATTATGTATTTTCCAAAGGGGCCGTACAATTTCCAATTGGCAAAAAAATACCGGTGATGCTGGTAAAAAAACTGGTGAAGTCAAGATTAAAGATCATCGGCGGCTGACCCTGATCAGCTATAGTCAATCAACAATTTTTTACATTGCGTCCTAATTCTTTCTCAATGAGGCGCACCATCAAATATTACCGGCATATCTGGCTTAAATACGACCTGCCTGCTGGCATCTCCGTATTCCTGGTGGCCCTTCCTTTATGTTTAGGTATTGCCCTGGCCTCTGGTGCACCTCTCTATGCCGGGATCTTATCGGGTATCATTGGGGGTTTGGTGGTGGGTTTTATCAGTGGATCACAACTGGCTGTATCGGGTCCGGCGGCCGGACTGAGTACCGTAGTTGCAGCTTCTATTATCTCACTGGGTGATTTCAAAATATTTTTACTTGCCGTAATTGTAGCGGGACTGTTTCAGTTGTTACTCGGAATTCTGAAACTTGGCACTATATCTCATTATTTTCCTTCTTCTGTTATTAAAGGAATGCTGGCAGCTATCGGTGTTCTTCTTTTATCAAAACAAATTCCATTAGCACTGGGTTTTGATCAACCTAATTTCTGGACCAGCGGATTTCTGGGATTGTTCAGTAAAGAAAATGTCTTCAGTCATGTCCGCGACCTTAATCAGCATATTAGCCGCGGAGCCATAATTATTTCCATAGGCTCCCTGCTGATATTGATTCTGCTTCAATTGCCCGCGGCAAAAAAATTCAGGATCATGCCCGCGCCTTTACTGGTAGTGCTATTCGGCATATTTGCCAATATGATCTATGCCCGGTTTATTGCTGGTGATACATTAAAGCCGACACAGCTTGTGAACATCCCCTCTAATATATTCGCAGATATACGCTTTCCTGATCTTCGTCTATTGCTGAGTCGTATTGATATTTGGAAAGATGGATTGATCATTGGGCTATTGGCTACGCTGGAAACCTTGCTTTGTATTGAAGCCATTGATAAACTGGATCGACACAATCGAATCACACCTGTTAATCGTGAACTGGTCGCACAGGGAATTGGAAATATATTATCCGGATTTTTGGGCGCTATTCCCATGACAGCCGTAGTTGTACGGGGAGCTGCTAATGTAGATGCGGGGGGTCGAACCAAACTTTCGGCTATTACACACGCGTTATTTCTATTGCTGGCCGTTCTCTTCATTCCCTTTTTATTGAATCGAATTCCTTATGCTTCTCTTGCGGCCATATTAATGATCACCGGTTATAATCTGACCAAGCCAAAACTATTCATCAATATGTGGAGCCTTGGATGGAAACAATTTGTTCCTTTTATTTTTACCATACTCGTGATACTTGCTACGGATCTTTTGATTGGTGTATGTATCGGGTTGCTTATTTCTTTTTACCTGCTGGTGCGAAATAATTTCAAGATAGAGTATAAGATCACAGAGACAATAGAGGATGGCGTAGATACTTTTCTGATCCGGCTCAATACAAATGTTACTTTTTTAAATAAGGTCAATCTTCAAAAAATTCTGGATGAAGTGCCGGATAATAGTGTGCTTACCATTGATGGAAGTGAATGTACGTTTATTGATTACGATATACTTGAGATCATTTCGGAATATGAGACCAAGGCAAAAGATCGCCACATTAAATTAATTCTTAGGGGCGTAGAGAAAGTAAATGTGACAGCGGTTCACTAGATTCTTAAGCTGAGCTTATTAATTGGCTATAAGCTGCCGGGGCCGGCTGTCAAGTTCCTTTTATAATTTTCTTTTGCGCAACCCAAATGTTGTATATATTAGCAACCATACAGTTGCTAATTAATCAATATGAGAAGAGATCCATTTCAGGCAATAGCCGACCCCACACGTCGGGCGATCATCACCCTGATCGCTATTCAAACCATGACACCCAATGCTTTAGCAGAGCATTTCTCCATGTCCCGACAGGCAGTATCTAAACATATTCGTGTACTTTCTGAGTGCCATCTCCTGAAACAGGATCGTTCCGGTCGCGAAATTCATTACTATCTGGACGCCCGAAAAATGAAAGAGATCGCCGATTGGCTTGATCCTTTCCGCAAATTATGGGAGAACCGATTCAACAATCTGGATGACCTATTGAGTAAAATAAAAAGTAAAAGCTGATGGCAACTTTTGGAAGTTGAGATGGTTGAGGAAGTTGAGATGGTTTAGTAGATACTCTTTTTGTATCTACCCCCCCAACCCTTTAAACTCAACTTCATCAACCTTCTAAACGTGGACCTACGCCTTCATCATTGGGAGCTTCGTCCTTAACTTCGCAACTATGAAATTTCGCAATTTTAAGATGGTCGATTATGTGGTTTTCGGAAGAGGAAGTTTCGACCAGCTCGAAGAGATTATTGCCCCTCACCGCAAACCTTCTTTTCCAATGATCTTTTTGGTGGATCATTTTTTTGCAAATGAAAATCGGAAATGGCTAACTGATCGTATCCCGGTTCAAAAAAACGACCGTATCATTTTTACGGATGTGACCCTGGAGCCGAAAACATCTTATGTAGATAAAATTGCAGCTGATCTCAAAGCAGAATTTGGTACCGTCAGCGGTATCATTGGTATTGGTGGTGGATCTACCATGGACCTTGCAAAGGCTGTTGCCCTTATGATGAATAATGAAGGTTCTTCCGCAGATTACCAGGGATGGGACCTGGTGAAAAAAGCGGCCGTTTACAAAGTGGGTGTCCCCACTCTTAGTGGCACCGGTGCTGAAGTAAGCCGGACCTGCGTATTAACGGGCCCAACGAAAAAATTGGGCATGAACTCCGACTTCACTCCCTTTGATCAGATCGTTCTCGACCCTTCACTCACAGCAAACGCGCCGCATAATCAACGATTCTACACAGGAATGGATTGCTATATCCATTGCATAGAAAGTCTGGAAGGTACTTTCCTCAATGAATTCAGTAAAAGTTATGGCGAAAAAGCGCTGGAGCTTTGCCGCAAAGTTTTTGTCCAAAAAAATAATTGGGATGAAGAATGTGATGATCAGCTCATGATGGCCTCCTATGCTGGAGGGATGAGTATCGCTTATTCTCAGGTAGGTGTTGCACATGCTGTGAGCTATGGATTAAGTTATTTGCTGGGAACCAAACACGGTATCGGCAATTGCATTGTTATGAATCACCTGGAAGATTATTATCCGGCAGCCGTGAAAGAATTTAAATTCATGGTGAATAAAAATCAGGTCGAGATCCCCGCCGGACTTTGCTCCGCACTCAGCGAGGAACAGTTTGAGACGATGATCAATGTGTCGATGGGCATGAAACCATTATGGGAAAATGCGCTTGGGAAAGATTGGGAAAAGATCATGACGCGCGAAAAACTTCGCTCACTATTCGAAAAATTATGATGAATGCATAAATTTATTTTGGCGTTTTTGCTCGCCATCACTATTGCTGGTCAGGCACAGGTAGATCGTATCGATCTGTCTTCGGCAAAATTCCATACCGGCGACGACGATTCCTGGTCGCTTCCTTCCTTTAATGATAATGATTGGAAAAAAATAAACTGCAACTATGTCTGGGAGAAACAGGGTTATACCGATTATAATGGATATGCCTGGTATCGTTTTCATTTCATGCTGAACAGCTCTTTAAAAAACGCATCTTTTTGGAAAGACTCTCTGCGTATTTTTCTTTCTAAAATTGATGATGCAGATGAGATCTATCTGAACGGGATACTGATCGCAAAAGACGGATCTTTTCCTTCCGATAAAGAAGGATATAACACCGTTTGGAATAAGATCAGGGAAATACATTTGCCCACCAACAGTCATTACCTATTATGGGATCAGCGAAATCTTATTTCTGTAAAAGTATATGATGGCGGAGGTGCCGGAGGCATTTTTTCTACCACCCCTTATATAAACATGATGGATCTTGTTGATGCCGTTTCCATGAATATTGAATTTG
>JBKJMI010000005.1:0-31082 GCA_046596515.1 Chitinophagaceae bacterium
GAAGATGCTATAAAAGCTTATCAGAGGGCGTTGCAAATATCTCCTTTTTATGAGGAGGCTAAGAGCAGGTTGAAAGAAATAGCTGCTGGCTACTAGCCTTGCGCTGTTTTACATTCCCTCTGTTTCCGGTTGTTCAGGAGGCGGTACATTCTTACAGGCCTTATTGACAAGGAATAGACCAGTAAGCGTAACGAATCCACCAACTATTATAAAACTGGTAACCCTTTCATTAAATAATAACCATCCGCAGAATATTTCTACTACGGGATTGATATAAACCATTTTTAGAAACTGCTCCTTACCTTATTGTTGTTTTCGAAAGAAACTATGAATTGGAAAAATAATAATTACTGGCATCAAAATTATTATGTGATCGAAAGTTGTGGTATTGCCTCTGGGTTTTTAAATATCGCCTCATTGCCAAGCAGCTTTTCTTAGCTGCAAACCATATTTCAACATGCTTTGTAACTAAAATAGATTTCACTGAAAGTTTTAATATAATTATATTAGCTATCATAAAATATAAAATTGTTTTAATTATGATGAACAAGCTATCAATAACAGATATTTTGATGTTGCTCTCTGCTTTTTTGTCTCTAATATTTTCTGAGATATTATGGTATAAGGGTGAAAACGAAGGTGCAATATTTGTTGGCATTTGGGTACCATCAATTCTTGGATTTGCAATTTATTTAAAACTAATAAAGAAGCAAAAGAATGATTGATTTAATACCTTATTTAGCAGGACTGATAACATTATTATTTTCCGCCGGGTTCTATTTTGCAATTAGAACGAAAAGTAATGACGATAATTAATTATTTAATTATTGCTTTGGATTGTCGCTTTTGTGTTTGAATTTATCAATCTTTAAGGAGGTCTGCAGCCAACAATAGTATCGCCATAAGGCAGGCTGCGAAAAGCGGTGTTTCAACTGCTTTAATTCTGCTCGGCTTCATATCCAGCTTTGCCTTATCTATATTAATATGTGCATTTCAATAACTTATTTATCTCTACCCTTTAGCGGTCAACCGGAAAGGCGAAATTCAGTTTCCTGCACTTCAGTAATACCTGTCAGATATAAAAGATTTCAGGGCAATTCTTTATAAGTATTCAACTGAAAAGAAATTGAAAAGCTGATATGAATTATCAGAGCAACACGTTTCATTATACGCTTCTTAACTATGAATTGGAAAATTACAATTACCAGGATTTAGTAACGGTGAACTATTAATCCTGCAATTATTTGTCTTTTACCTGAAAATAGTATACAAATTATTAAACAATTTCAATTCAAATTTGTTTTTT
Source organism: Chitinophagaceae bacterium (assembly GCA_046596515.1). Taxonomy (GTDB): domain Bacteria; phylum Bacteroidota; class Bacteroidia; order Chitinophagales; family Chitinophagaceae; genus JJ008. Next base: position 1,307 of record JBKJMI010000005.1, read on the forward strand.
CATTTACTTCATGAAAAAATTATTTGATAACTTTTTATCTGAAAGGTTTCGGGAACAAACAGAGCGTGTCATTATAGGGATTGCAATTGTCAGTTTTATATTGCACTTAATGATTATTTTTCTGGTTAGTCAGAATATAATTTATATTAATTCAAACCTTACAGAAAATCCGATTTCTGCTGTATATACACCCTTCTCTTTCATACTGGTTTACGAGGTATTCTTGTTGGTATTTTACCTGCCACGATCAATTTCGACCTATATAGGTAAACAATACGAAATCATAACGCTGATTGTAATCAGGAGGATTTTCAAAGACATCGGTAATATGGAAATGTCCTCTGATTGGTTCAAATTGAAAAATGACCTTCAGTTTACCTACGACCTGGCAACGGCAATAATTTTGTTTTTTTTAATTCAGCAATTCTATCAAAAGCTTGAAAAACAATTTAAGAATGATACCGCCAGGACCTTTGAAGAAAGCGCCAGAATTAATAAGTTCATACAATTAAAAAAAATTATCGCTAAAATTTTAATTCCTGTTGTAATTGTACTGGCATTATACTCCTTTATTAGTTGGATTGTAATAAGCCAGCAAAATCACTGGAATGGCATAGCTACATTCAAAAACATTAATAACATATTTTTTGAAGATTTTTTTATCCTCTTAATTATCATTGATGTTATATTGCTTTTATTTTCTTTTTTTTATTCGGATAGTTTTCATAAAATTATCCGAAACTCCGGATTTGTCATTTCTACTATTTTAATTAAGCTATCATTTTCGGTAGAAGGTGTTATCAATAATACTCTGATTTTAGGTGCAGTTGTTTTTGGCTTTCTGATTTTGTTTATCCACAACTCATATAAAAATGGTACCGTTACAGACCATTAATACTTTTCATGTAAAATGATCTAACTCCCAAGCATATTTTAATTAGACCAGTAGGTGTATGCTAACTTCCCCGCTATTCACATTCCTTCTGTCTCGGGTTGTTCAGGAGGAGGTACATTTTTAAAGGCCTTATTGACCAGGAATACTCCGGCCAGGGTAACTAATCCGCCAAAAATAATAAAGCTGGTAACCCTTTCATTAAATAATAACCATCCAAAAAATACTGCTACTACGGGATTGATATAAGCGTATATAGAAGCCTGTTCTATAGGAAGATTTTGCAGTGCATAGATATAACAGATAAAAGCAATCACAGATCCGAATATGACCAGGTAAGAAATGGCAGTCCATGATTGCCAGGGAATCTCAGTTACAGGAATCGCTTTTCCTGCCAGTACAACTCCTCCTGTGGTAACAATACCTGAGATCAGCATTTGAAGTCCGAGGCTGAAATAAGGATTGAAATTAGCCGCCTGCGTTTTTGTATAAAGAGTGCCCAATGCCCAGGTCCAGGTGGCAATAAGAGAGATCACAATTCCGAATGTAAAATCAGGATTGGCAAAATCATGCATATGCTCAAAAAAGATCACACAAACACCTGTGAATCCTAATAACAAACCAATGATGGCTTTGCGTGGTATTTTATTTCCTACACTGAATAAACCGATCACTACCAGCCAGAGTGGAAAGATAGCGCCCATGATAGAACCCAGACCTGCAGATACATATTTCACTCCCCAGGTACTAAAACCATTGCTCAATACAAAATTCAGCAGACAAAGTATTAGCACCGAGTTCCATTCCTTTCCCCTGGGTAATGACATTTTTTTATATAAAAGGAAAAAGCTGACATAGAGTGTTCCTCCGAATAACTGTCGCATGCCCGCCATTTGAAGAGCAGGCATATGGGTCACTCCTTTCTTTGAAGCCAGCCAGGTAGTACCCCATAAAAAACAAACAAGTGCCAATGCGAAGAAAGCTTTTGCCCTTGTTCCTTTTTTATGAATACTGAGCGGATTGAATATGGAAAGTTTTTTCAGCGATTCCGCTGAACCTTGTAAGATGATCTTATGAAAGTCGAATATCTTCATCAGTGTTTAAAATGACGCGTGCCGGTAATGACCATGACCAGCGCATTGTTTTTACAATATTCGATAGAATCATTATCCCTGATTGATCCGCCTGGTTGAATGAAGGCGGTAATTCCTGCTTCATGTCCCATTTTTACGCAATCATCAAAAGGAAAGAAAGCATCACTTGCCATTACGGCTCCTTTCAAATCAAAATTAAATTGCTTTGCTTTTTCTAAAGCCTGCCTTAATGAATCAATTCGACTGGTTTGTCCGCAACCTTTTCCAATTAACTGCCTGTTTTTTACCAGGGCAATGGCATTTGATTTAAGATGTTTACAGATGATGTTGGCAAATACCAGGTCCTGTTTTTCATTTTCGCTGCAATCTCTTCCTCCGGATTCTTTCCATTCTTTATAATTACCCTCATCGGTTTGTTGTACGAGTACACCATTTAGTACAGAACGGAATTGTTCTTTATTATAAACTTGTTGTTTCAGTTGTAGAACAATACGATTCTTTTTGGAACGAAGAATTTTCAGGGCATCCTCATTATATGAAGGCGCAATTAGTACTTCAAAGAATATTTCGTTGATCGCATTCGCAGTGGCTGCATTAATGGTGCCATTACAAACCAGTACACCACCGAAGGCGCTCTCAGGATCGCCGGCCAGCGCCATATCCCAGGCCTCTTTAACGGTTTCTCTCTGAGCCACTCCGCAAACATTGGTGTGTTTTATAATAGCGAAACTGGTAGTTTCTAATTCGCGGATGAGTTGAAGGGCCGCATCTACATCTACCAGATTATTATACGAAAGTTCTTTGCCGTTCAGTTGATCAAATAATTCACTGAGGTCTCCATAGAAACGGGCCGACTGATACGGATTCTCTCCATAGCGCATTGGCATAGGGGAAGGATGGGAGGATAAAAAATATTCAGTTCCAGCTGAATCAAAATAACGGGCAATGGCCACATCATAATGAGCCACGATTTGAAATGCTTTTGCTGCAAATGCTTTCCTCTGTTCAAGACTGGTACTTCCGTTTTGGTCACGTAGAATGTTTTCCAGCTGGGCATACTCATTTTTTGCTGCCACCACCATCACATCACGGAAATTCTTTCCAGCTCCGCGGATCATGGAAGGACCGCCAATATCAATTTTTTCTATAATCAATTTTTCCTCATTGGTTGAGGCCAGGGTTTCTTCAAAAGGGTAGAGGTCAACAATCACCAGGTCGATCTCCGGTATTTTATACTGCTCCATTTCTTTGAGATGGGTTTCATCATCTCTTTTTCCAAGAATGCCCCCAAAAACGGAAGGATGAAGAGTTTTAACCCTTCCACCTAAAATGGATGGATAGTTCGTAAGATTCTCTACAGGAATCACCTTAATGCCCAACCCTTCGATAAATGCCTGCGTTCCACCAGTAGAATAAATGGTAATGCCTTGCTGATCCAGCAGTTGAACAATAGCTTCAAGACCATCCTTATAAAAAACGGAAATAAGCGCCGACTGTATCTTCTTGTACATATTATTTGGTAATTGGAGGTGGGTAAGAAGCGGCAAAGTTAGGCCCTGAGGATGGCATGGCAAAAGTCATTCATAGTTCCTTCAGAAAGGCACCTTGTTTCTTTACTACATGAAGGTTTATTTGTAAAGAATCGCAGAACCTTTCGATTGTTTTTGAGGTATAAAGCGATACAGTTCCATCCAAAACAATCTGGGTGAAAGGGTGGTGAAATTGAAGACTGTCATTAATAAATAATCGAGCCCTGCCATGAAGGATCAGCAGGTCGGGCATAGCCTGGTTTGTAATTTGAAAGGACTCTGTCATCAGGATCTTTCTTCCATGGATCATAAATGCATTGCCTTTAATTGCCTTCTGCTCGAGTATCCTGAAAAAAGCGCGGGAGCGGTTCAGACGGCTTTTAAATTCAACCGGGTCCTCAAAAAATGACCAGGCTCTTCGTCCGCCATGATATTCTACCTGCGAATGGCCTTTTAAATTATACACGATGATCCTTTGCTGATGCAGAGCATTATAAAAATGAAAACTTCGAATACCAAAGAAAAGAAGAAGCGATGCATATCCCGGCCATAGCCATTTATTATTTCTGGAAAACAAAAACAAGCTGATGAAGCAAATAAATAAATAGATCATTAACAATTGCCCGCTGTTGATCTGTATATCTTTTATACTTGAAGCAGGTAGCTGGCCGATCTTTTCTATCCAGCCATTCATGATCCCGATGAGGAAGGAGATAAATTTTCCTGTTAAGCCCGCCAGCAATGGAATTCCCGAAACAAATAATAGTATGATCTCAGCAATAAGAATGATCCCTGATAATGGGACCGCCAGCAGGTTACTGAATAAAAAATAAACCGGGAGCTGATGAAAATGATAGATCGAAATGGGAAAAGTAAGAATTTGTGCTGCCAGTGTAATTGCTACCAGGTCATATATAAAAGCTAGAATCCGATTTTCGGTTTTAAACCATCCTCGGATGGGCCGGTTAAATATCAAAATGCTGCTGATAGCCGCGAAGGATAATTGAAAGCCCGGATCCCATAAATTATAAGGATCCCAGCATAGCAACAGGAAGGCGGAGCCTGCAAGGGAATTATAAGTGGAAGATTTTCTTTGGAGTCCTTGTGAGAGCAAAATAAAACTAAAACTAATGGTGGCTCTTAAAATGGAAGGCTGCGCTCCGCAGAGTAAACTAAAGACCCAAAGAATAATTAATAAAAAAACGATTCTTATCCATTTTATTTTTCCTTCTTCTGGAAATGCTTTGAATAACCACATGAGTAATCCATAGATAAGGGCCAGATGCATTCCCGAAATGGCAATAATATGTACTGTGCCGGTATTCGCATAAGCCGTAGAGAGATCCTTATCCAGATCCGAACGATATCCTATCAGCAGGGCTTCAGCAAGACCTGATTCTTTTTTTCCTGGGATCCATTTTTTTAACCGGCTCCGAATAAAAAACTGAGTCCTCCCCAGCAGTTTATTCAATCGGGATACAGGTTCATAACCTTGTTTTAAAATATCCTTTTTTTCAAGATAGATGCTACCCGTAATGGCCTGAAGCTGGCAATACTCTTTAAAATCAAACTCTCCGGGGTTGCCGCTATTCTGAATTGGGTCGATGGATCTATTTATCCAAAGCAAACTTCCTTCAACAGGCAGCTCTCTCTGTTTTTTAAAATAAACCAATATTTTTCCTTCAATACTTTTTTGGATTCCCTGCTGCCAGGCAGATATCAGCACAGCTCTGGTTTGAAATGAATTTGTTTTCTCTACCGGAGTTTCAAGTATTCGCAGAAGAACTGTATCATTTGGTTGAAGGATCTTCCCATACCAGTGATTATGGCGAACCGGATCGCGCCAGAAACAAAGCAAGGCTCCCATCAACAGGAACAAAATCTGGATGCCCGCTCCTGAGCACCAGGATAATTGATAGCTTCTATAATATCCAGAAACGCGATAGGAAAATATAAGAACTAGCCCAGTTGCGAACAGTAAATAAAATGACCAAAACGGCAGCCATCCTTCCCATTCTAAAAAAATGCCGCTAATAAATGCTGGCAATACCCTGAAAAAAGGCGCTTTCTTCCAACACATGACCCTCTCACTTTGAAATATGAAGTTATGTTTAAGTATGAGCAGAGTCAATACCACTTTAAGGTAGTAATGCGAAATAATCATTACTATTGTTGCATGATGAAAGCCATATTTTTTGCCCTCTTTGTACCTATCATATCGGTAAGCGCAGGGTCACAGGATCTCAGCAGTTATAAGCAAACAAAACTTTCCAATGGATGGAGCCTGAGCCCGGTAGGAAAAAGTATTCCGTTGGGTGATCTGCCATTGAATATGGTGGTCAGTCCTTCAGGTAAAACCATGGCTATTACCAACAATGGTTATGGAGTACATTCCATTGAATTATTCGATATCAGCAGTGGAAGGATCGTCGATTCACTGGTAGTACCAAAAGCCTGGTTTGGACTAAAGTTCAGCAGTGACGGTAAATGGCTTTATGCCAGCGGTGGAAATGATAACTGGATATTGAAATTCTCCATCAACAATAATAAACTAACACTGGCCGATAGTATTTCACTGGGTAAGAAATGGCCGGAGAAAATTTGGCCAGGTGGTATTGAGATCAATGAAGCAAAAGGTATTCTTTATACAGTGACCAAAGAGAACAGCTCTTTATACGTGGTGGATCTGAAAACTAAAAAAGTAAAATGGAGTTATCAGTTGGAAGGGGATGGTTATACTTGTTTACTGAGCCCCGATAAAAAGCGCCTCTATGTTTCATGCTGGGGGTGTGACAAGGTATTATTGTTTGATACAGAGAAGGAGAAATTTATAAGTGAGATCAGGGTAGGAGATAATCCAAATGAGATCATTCAAACAAAAAACGGACGTTATCTTTTTGTGGCCAATGCCAATGATAACTCCGTGAATGTAATAGATACGCGCAGCCTGCGGGTGATTGAAACATTGAATACTGCTTTATATCCTGATGCCCCTAGTGGTTCTACTGCTAATGCACTTGCCATAAGTGCCAATGAAAAAACTCTTTATGTGGCCAATGCCGATAATAATTGCCTGGCAGTTTTTGATATCAGCCGCCCCGGTTATAGTTTGAGTAAGGGTTTTATTCCAACAGGATGGTATCCTACCTGTGTGAAAGTAATTGGAACGAATATTTATGTAGCGAACGGAAAAGGATTTACTTCAATGGCTAATCCTTATGGTCCTGATCCTACCAAAAAAAGAGAAGAAGTAAATTTTCAATTCCAGGTAGGCGATAGGAAAATAATGGGTGTTCAGCATATTGGCGGATTATTTACCGGCACCATGAGTGTGATACCTGTTCCTGATGCAAAGAAGATGGCCGTTTATTCACAACTGGTATATAGAAATACGCCTTATAATAAAAAACTGGAAAGCGTTGGAAATGGAGAAGTGGGAAATCCTATTCCGACAATAGTGGGTGCAGCTTCTCCGATCAAGTATGTTTTTTATGTGATCAAAGAAAATCGCACTTATGATCAGGTACTGGGCGATATGAAAGAAGGGAATGGCGATCCATCACTTACACTTTTTGGTGAGTCAGTGACCCCGAATCTTCATAAACTGGCAAGGCAATTTGTATTGCTCGATAATTTTTATTGTGATGGAGAGGTAAGTGCCGATGGACATAACTGGACCATGGGTGCCTATGCGGATGATTATCTCGAAAAAACATGGCCTACTCGTTATGGTGGTAAAGGTGGATCTTATGCCGCGGAGGGCGGTCGTGAGATCGCGAATAACAAAAGAGGATTTATTTGGGATCAATGCAATAGAAATAAAGTGAGCTTCCGTACTTATGGAGAATTCGCGGATTTAGGCAAGGCCAATATTCCAATTTTAGACGGGCATTTCTGTAAAAATTTTCGTGGTTTTGATCTGGATGTAATGGATACAGTCCGTTTTCGTCATTGGAAAAATGATTTTGACAGCCTGCTGGCTAAAGGAGAGGTACCTCAGTTCAATTCCGTTCGATTTGGTAATGATCACACAGAAGGATTAAGAAAAGGAAGACCCAGTCCTTACGCACATGTGGCCGATAATGATCTGGCTGTGGGAATGTTTATTGAATATTTGAGCAAGTCGCCTATCTGGAAAGAGACAGCCATTTTTATCCTGGAGGATGATGCACAGAATGGAGCTGATCATGTGGATGCTCATCGCACAACCGCTTATGTGGCGGGAGGATTTGTAAAAAGAGGATTTGCAGATCATACTATGTACTCCACTTCCTCCATGCTTCGTACCATAGAACTAATATTAGGCATGCCACCAATGACTCAATTCGATGCAGCGGCAGAACCATTATGGCGTTGTTTTCAGAAGCAATCTAATACAGAAGGTTTTACCTCACTTCCTGCAGGCATTGATCTGAAGCAAAAGAATACCGCCATGAATGAATGGCAAAGAAGATCAGAGCAATTCAATTTCGCAAAGGAAGATGCAATACCTGATATGGAGTTTAACCTGGTACTCTGGCATGGATTAAAAGGAGATATGCCTTATCCTGCTCCAAGAAGAGCAGCATTTGTAAAAGTGAATGATAAAATAGACGAAGATTAATTTATACAGGCTCCAGTTCCTGCCTGACTTTTCTTTCAACGTACTGACGATATGAAATTCGCTGTATTCGACTGATTAGCCATCCTTCAAAATTAAAAATGTTGAAGGTCTGCTGCTGTACATCATCATCCCTGTGTGCTGCCAGTATTTCTAATGCTGTTTTGTATTCCCCTAATTTTTCTTTCATAGCAGGCATATAGAAACTGCGATGCAGGCATTGAACCAGGGTGGATTCAAAAATATGTTTGTTCTTGTGTTTATAGAACCAGGCATAGGTAGCGCGGTACTGTGCATCAAATAATTTGCTGTTGTTCATGCTGTAAGTCACAAGTAGTAAAAGTATATGCGTAGTAGCGGCAAGATCCTTTCGGGTACCCACCCGGCATAGCTGGGCAGCTTTTTTTAAATGAGTTAGCGATTCGGAATACTGATCCAATACAAAGCAGCCGATTCCAAGTGAAACATGGATGGTTAGATTCAGATCATCATTCAGTACCGGTTCCCATTTGGAAATTCCATCCTTCATGGTTTCCATCAGCTTCTCCACTTTTTTATAATGAGCCGTTTTATTAAAGATCTTATTCAGGGCAAGAAATTTCACTACTTCAAAATTTGCCCGCTGACTTTGTTCAACGATCAGGTTATTCAGTTTATCATTAAATATCTCTTCCACTTTTACATACTCGTGTTGAATAATACCAGCATAGTTGATCATATAAAGCAATTCGATATAGAACTCGCCTTCTTCCGAGAGGAACTGAGAATTTTTCTTCCAGTCTTTCCAGCATTCCAGAAATATGACCAGAGCCTCCGCAGTATGGTTCAGTAAATAAAGAAGGGAACCCTTGTTCATCCTATAATAATGTCTGAACCAGAAAGAGTTTCCGTAGCGTACTTCCCCGATCTCATTAATGAAGCTCAGCATTTCCGTGATCCTTTTTTTCATTCCTTCATCAAAATCAAAATGCGCACTTCTTTTTAACAGAAGGGTTTCTGAATACATATCGCGAAGGGTCATCAGAATGGAATATTCCTCATAAGAGATCAGTCGTTTTTGAAAGATATGGTGCATGTCATCATAACGGGTTTGCAGATTACTGAACAACAAGATCTTTTCAAACTCATTTTTTAGCAGGCCCAGTAATCCGAAGGCTTCGTTTTCCCTTCCATCTTTTACCGATCTTTTCCATAATGCATGCGCTTCTTCAGTCATACCCTTCTGCCTGTAAATGCGGATAAGTTGAATCTGGCTGAATAATTTTTGCGAAGCAGAATCTTTTGAATCATGCTGCACCAGGGCATGACTGATCTGCTTTTGCAGATAATGTTTGGTGAAGGATAGATTTTTTCTATTGATAGCCGTACCAAATTTTAAAAGCAACGCTTCTTCATCATACCGTTTCTGACGAGCCAGTGCATCGAAAAGTTTTTTGTAAATGGCCTGACCTTTATCTCCGGTATTGGACAGGTTACGTTTAAAGTATAATTTTTCAGCAGTGGTCATTGACTTGATCAATCGCCAGAGGAAGTCGGAGGATGTTTTCAATGTAAACGAATTGTTATCTGTTAAAGATAATAAGGTGACGGTAAATCAAAGAATAGGCATGAAAATAAAATTGTTAAACACTGGTTATCATTTAGTTAGGTAAAGTATTTGTAATGAGAATAATCAAATTATTGGGCAAATAATAATCCTTATCGATAAACCTTAATTCTAAATTACAGTCAGAATCGAAACCAACAGAGGGATCCTTATAGACCTTAACCATTAAACTGAAAAAACCCATCGTAAGATGGGTTTTTATCATTTAAAAAGCTTTCTCTTATTTACTGAGATACATGCTTCGGTCTTTATATAGCTGCCTGAAATAAGGATCCCGCAGATCTTTTATAAAGCGAATAGCTTCGCCTGTTGATTTCATTTCCGGTCCCAGTTCTTTACTCACTCCGGGAAATTTATTAAAGCTGAAAACAGGTTCCTTGATCGCGAATCCATCAAGAAATTTTTCTTCTGGTATATCACCCACTTTTATTTCATCAAGCATCACCTTGGTAGCGTAATTGAGATAAGGCTTACCATAGGCTTTCGCAATAAACGGAGTGGTACGGGAAGCTCGGGGGTTGGCTTCGATAACGAATACTCTGCCTTCCTTGATCGCAAACTGAATATTGATCAGTCCTTTTACTTTTAATGAAAGGGCTATTTTTTTCGCAAAGTCAACCATGTCCTGAATTTCCAGAGGCGTCAGGTTGAAAGCCGGCAGCACTGCATTACTATCGCCACTATGTATACCTGCCGGTTCAATATGTTCCATAATACCCATGACATGGAATTTCTCTCCATCACAGATAGCATCTATCTCTGCCTCCTGGCACCGGTCAAGAAAATGGTCGATCAGTATTTTATTGCCAGGTATATGTTTGAGCAAACTAACTACCGCTTTTTCCACTTCTTCATCATTGAGCACGATACGCATTCTTTGCCCACCCAGTACATAAGAAGGTCTTACCAATACCGGGTAACCCACTTTATTCGCTACTACAATTGCTTCATCTACTGACCAGGCCGTACCATATTCAGGATAAGGTATGCCCAGGTCTTTCAACAAATCTGAGAAGCGGCCACGATCTTCAGCAATATCCAGACTGTCATAGCTGGTGCCTATGATCCGTACACCCATTTTATCGATCTTTTCTGCCAGCTTAAGTGCGGTTTGGCCTCCCAACTGAACTATAACGCCATAAGGTTTTTCATGCTCGATGATATCGCGCAGATGTTCCCAGTAAACCGGTTCGAAATAAAGTTTATCGGCCATATCGAAATCGGTAGACACTGTTTCAGGATTGCAGTTCACCATTATGGATTCATATCCGCATTCTTTAATGGCAAGAAGACCATGCACACAACAATAATCAAATTCAATTCCCTGTCCGATACGATTAGGACCACTGCCAAGTACAATGATCTTTTTCTTATCACTTACTTTACTCTCGTTTTGGTTACCCTCTTCAAAAGTGGAATAGAAATACGGTGTCTTAGCTTGAAACTCTGCGCTGCAGGTATCAACCATTTTATACACTCGCTGTATACCCAGTTCTTTTCTTTTAAGATAAATATCTTCTTCGTCCCCATGCTCCAAAATGCGACTGATCTGTTCGTCACTGAACCCATTTACTTTGGCTTCACGAAGCAAGTCTGCCGGAAGATCTGCCAGGTCATATTTTGCGATCTCTTTTTCCAGTTGGCAGATCTTCTGAATTTCATAAAGGAACCAGCGATCAATTCCGTTGGTTGCTTTTGAAATAGAACTAACGGAGATACCTGCCATTAACGCGTCCTTGATGCGGAACAGGCGATCCCATTTTGGTATCTTGATATATTCCAATAAATCATCGGCATGCATCAGGCTCTTGCCATAATAACCCAGTCCGATAGCGTTATTCTCCAATGACTGACAAGCTTTTTGTATGGCTTCTGTAAAGCTGCGGCCAATGGCCATCACTTCTCCTACGCTTTTCATTTGAAGACCAAGCGTATCATCGGCGCCTTTAAACTTATCAAAGTTCCAGCGAGGAATTTTTACGATCACATAATCCAGTGCAGGTTCAAAATAAGCCGAAGTTGTTTTTGTGATCTGGTTCTCGAGTTCATCAAGATTATAACCGATAGCAAGTTTGGCAGCGATCTTAGCGATAGGATAACCTGTGGCTTTACTTGCAAGGGCTGAAGAACGGCTTACCCTTGGATTGATCTCAATAGCAATGATCTCTTCATTATCCGGGTTAAGTGCAAACTGCACATTGCAACCACCTGCAAAATTTCCCAGGTCGCGCATCATCATGATCGCGGTATTGCGCATCAATTGCATAGCCGTATCACTAAGGGTCATGGCTGGTGCTACCGTTATGGAGTCACCGGTATGAACACCCATAGGATCAAAATTCTCTACGGTGCAAATGATACAGACATTATCTGCGATATCACGTAATAGTTCAAGTTCAAATTCTTTCCATCCTAAAACCGCTTTTTCCACAAGCACTTCATGAATAGGAGAAGCCTGTAATCCGCGATTCAATGCTTCATCCAGGTCTTCTTTACCATGAACAAATCCACCTCCTGTTCCACCCAAAGTAAATGAAGGACGTATTACAAGGGGAAATCCGATCTCTTGTGCGAATTCTTTTCCTTCCAAAAATGAGTTAGCCGTTCTTGCCTGTGCCACTTTCACACCCAGGCGAATCATCCACTGCCTGAATTTCTCTCTGTCTTCGGCTTTTTCAATTGCTTTTATGTCAACACCGATCAGTCGAACATTATATTGTTTCCAGATGCCCAGGTCTTCGGCTTCTTTGGCCAGGTTCAGGGCTGTTTGTCCACCCATGGTAGGAAGTACAGCATCGATCTGGTTTTCCTGAAGAATTTTTTCAATACTCTCCACTGTCAATGGCAGAAGGTATACCCTGTCTGCCATCATAGGATCGGTCATGATAGTTGCCGGATTGCTGTTAATCAGGACCACCCTGATCCCTTCTTCACGAAGGCTTCTGGCTGCCTGTGTTCCGGCATAGTCAAATTCACAGGCCTGTCCGATGATGATTGGGCCCGAACCGATGATAAGTACTGATTTGATCGATTGATCTTTTGGCATTTTTGTATAGGTGCAGAATTCCTGCTTTTTTAATAATTACATCCTTTTGAAAAAAAAGGACAAATCGCGCAAAAATAATGAAGCGAAGGGGAATGAAGGGGAGAAAACAGGGTTATTTTTTAACCAATAGGCGGAACAGGCTGCTTTATTTTACCGGACGGGGAATCTTGCGGTATTTCAGGTTATACTGGTCATCAAATATGTTCTGCTTTTTATTGTTAAGCAGGTCATTGACCATGGCCGAGAGGTCCTCAGCACGTCCAAATATCTTACGCGCAGTGAAACTCTCCGTTACCGTTCGGATATCGAGGGTATCATGCGATCTTTCAATTGCTGCCAGATAAAATATTTTTTGGGTGATCACTTCGCTTTTCTTTTTCCCCCGGGGCTCTATGGTTACCAGTGTGCCTTCTATATTCATGAATCGCTGTTCACCTACAAAACTGGTATATCCGGTAAAATGAGCTGTATCCGGCAGAATAATATCTCCCTTGATGGCTTTACCATAGCGAATAATAGAATAAGTAGAATCAGTACGGGGAGTAATATCAAGGGCTTCAATACCAAAAAAATCACTGCCATCCTTCACAATACCATACCAGTAACCGACCAGTGTGCTATCGACTGCCTCCGCAGGACGAGTTGCTAGTGGTACATTGGCCTCATAGGGACAACCGTAAAGGCCAATTATAATTGGAAGAAACCATATGATTTTTTTAAGGTGCATATAACCTGACAATATACAACATTGAACTTGATTGATATGTCAGGTCTATTATCATATCGATTAAATTTGTTTATGGCAAGAAGGGTCATCCTATCGACGGTTTGTTTATGGTTTTGGTTGTGCCTGTTCGGGCAATCCTCTCCTTATCCACAAAATTATTTTCGTAATCCTTTAGACATACCACTGGCCCTTGTGGCGAATTTTGGTGAGCTACGTCCCAATCACTGGCATATGGGATTGGATATTCGTACCGAGTCCAAAGAGAATATGCCGGTCTATGCTGCTGCAGATGGTTTTATTTCTCATATAGGTATAAGACCTCAGAGCTTCGGCCGATTTATCATTATTCAGCATCCCAATGGAATGTCCACTTTATATGGACATTTGAATGATTTTTTTCCGCAATTGGAAGATTATGTGGGGGGCCGTCAATATGAAACGAAAAATTGGGAGCAGGAACTGGATTTCGACATAAAAAAATTTCCGGTTACTAAAGGCGCATTTATAGCCTATAGTGGTAATACCGGGGGTTCACAGGGACCGCATCTCCATTTTGAGATCTTCGATACAAAAACAGAGATCCGTTTCAACCCATTATTGTTTGGGTTTGACATTGGCGATGACGAAACGCCAAGCATAATTAAACTGGGTCTATATGACCGAAGCCGAAGTACTTATGGGCAGTCGCCTGTTTTTTATCCGGTAAAATATACAGACTCTGGTTATATCCTTCCTAAGATTCCAGTACTTAAAACAGGTTATCATTCACTAAGCTTCGCAATTGAAACCTATGATAAAATGCATAAAGGCGGAAGTCCTGATGGCATTTATGCGGCCAGTCTTTACCAGGACGATGAATGGGTGGGTGGATTTAAGTTGGATAGTATGGGTTATAATGAGACCATGCGCATCGAAGCAAATATTGATCATCCCTTTCGATATAATGGAGGTGCATTTCTTCAATTTCTTTCCCCATTGCCCGGTGACAGAGGCATGGTCTATCGTACCGGAAAAAATGATGGATTGGTCGAAATAAATGATACGCTTATTCACAATCTCCGAATTGAAGTATCCGATGTGGTTGGAAATATTTCTATACTTCGCTTCCAGATTCAATTTGCAGAAGGCATGGTTGGGTCAGTCAATAATAATAATCAGGAAGTTTTTGTGCCCGGGAAAATGCAATCATTCAGCAGACCTAATTTTGAAGCGATATTTTCCCGCACTGCTTTTTATGATACGCTGCCTGTTGTTTATCTCAGCGGTGTAGGGAAAGCCGGTGCATTTTCAATGCTGTATCAGTTGAATTCTCCTGCATTTCCATTGCATGATGAGGCGCAGATCCGAATCAAACCAAACAGATCTGTACCCTCAGAATTAAAAAATAAATTATTGATGGTACGATCTGATCTGAAAGGATACAGCGTACGAAAACCTGTTTGGGAAGGAGAATGGCTGAAGGCAAGATTTGGTGATCTGGGGGCTTATCAATTACAGGTTGATACTACTGCCCCCTTTATTCCGGAATTAGGCAAAGGGGATACCATCGATCTTAGTCCCGCATCCCGGATCATCATTAGTCCTTCTGATAATTTTGGGCAGATAAAAAATTTCAGTGCAGAAATAGACGAGCAATGGATACGATTCACCAATGATAAATCAAGAAGCTGGATCTATATTTTCGATGAGCATTGTCCTTATGGTGTGCACAAATTAAAACTGACGGTGGAAGACCTGGTAGGAAACAGCAGCACCAAGACCTGGTGGTTCAAGCGATATCCTTATACACCGCCTCCAAAAAAGAAATACAAAACAAAGACCAACATTAAAAAAGGAAAGACCATTGTAAAGAAGAAAAAGAAATGATGATCGAACCATTCAAATCAGAACTTGTTTTCAAAATATGATTACATTAAAAGAAGGGGATAAGGCTCCCGCATTTAAAGGCCTTGCTCAGGAAGGAAAAAAAATATCACTGGCTGATTTCAAAGGGAAAAAACTGGTATTATATTTTTATCCCGCTGCCAATACCCCTACCTGCACGGTAGAATCCTGCAATCTTCGTGACAATTTTGCTTTGCTGAAAAAAAATGGATACCAGGTACTCGGTGTTAGTCCCGATGAAGTAAAGGATCAGAAAAAATTTGCTGATAAATTTGAACTCCCTTTTCCATTAATAGCCGATGCTGACAAAACAATTTGTATGGCTTATGGTGTCTGGGACAAGAAAAAATTATATGGACGTGAATATACGGGTGTGCTAAGAACCACTTTTCTCATTGATGAAAAGGGCAGAATAGAGCGTATCATCCATAAACCCAAGGCAAAGGTTCACTCCGAAGAGATCATCTCCAAAGCGTGAATTTGCGTTGAATGGTGAATCCCCAGCGAAACTGTCCTTTACCCCAGGAAGTAATCGTTCTTGGAATAAATCTGTTCTCGAGGATCTCAGTAGCATTGGTAAAATTCAAGCGAAATACGTGACCGGAAGTAAGAAATTCAAAGCCAATTCCAAGAGGATCAGAAAACTTGAAATTATTATTTATGCGGAATGAATCTTTACTGGCACTGGAGCGGAATGGATGGAAATAATCTATTACCAGGTTCATTTTTGGTCTTAGTGGAATGCGGATTGCACCACCCATAGCGAACATGGTCCTTTGATCATAGCTGATAGCATAACCTCTGGTTATAAGTGTAGGGTTTAATTGCAGGCTGATCTTTCCCATTTTTTTTGCGAGGATCAATTGGAATGCATTGCTGATCCTGTCAGAAAAATCTTTATAGCTATTATCCTGGTTAGGAAAATTGCTTGCTGTATTGGCGGCAATTACGGTATTGGCAAAAAGCGCAATGGACAAAGGATGTGAAGGATCATTCTCACGCTGTTGCATGAAACGATATTTACCGGATAGTTCGATCAATTGTTGCTGAGGTCCTGCTCCTTTAGAACGCGCGAGTCCTAGATCAAGGTGATCAGTAACTCCAACATTAAACGCGATACGTACATCACTGGCATTATCTAAACCGAAGAATCGTTTAATGCCTCCATTGCTTCCTCCTACATCTCCAAAATTATGGGTCACATTAAAATCCATTTTTCCCTTGCCGGTAAGTTCAGTTGTACGGGCATTGATGGTTTTAGTAGAACTGAATGCTTCCACTGGTTTATGCTCATTCTTCTGACTAAGAGCAGTCAGGGAAGAGATCAGTAAAACAAAGAGTAATGTGTATTGCTTTTTCATGGAGATTATTTGAAACAGTATCGGATTATCAGCGTCTTGGGTTGCTTTTATGGATCTGCAAATTGAATGGTTCCGAAGCTGAATTCTTCTTCAATGGCATGTTTCAGCCTTAGTTTACCATCTGCCTCCACCCCTAAAATGGTGGCTTCAAAAACCCGGTTCTCTTTTTTGAAGCGGGTAAGCTGGTTCTTTTTAAAGAGTTGGCTATTATATTGTTCTAAAAGGGGATCAAAACCATCATGGTTCAGTGAATCAAATTTTTTACTTAGTACATCACAAATTTCATGAGCAAGAATTAATGGATCATGATCCATTCCTGTGATCTGCTTCAGTGAAACCGGGTTGGGTAGCCAGTTGGGAAATTCGGTTTGATTTATATTGATACCAATACCAATTATGGCCCAGGTCCAATCGGGTTCTACACTATCCGTTTTTACAATAGACTCTATCAGTATACCCCCTGCCTTTCTGTCCTGCCAATAGAGGTCATTGGGCCATTTGATGGCAGTATCATCTCCTGCATATTTTTTAAAAATTTCGAAGACAGAAAGAGCGACAATAGCACTCAATTGAAATTGCCTGGAGATTGAAAGAGGATAAGGTTTGAGAACAATGCTCATTGCGATATTCATTCCCGGAGTGGAGGTCCATTCCTGTCCTCTTTGGCCTTTTCCTGCATACTGTTCATGGGCAAAAAATGTAGTTCCGTCGGAAATGTCGGATTGAGGACCAGTGGTTTGGGCGGTTCCAATCCTTGCCCGGGCATAGTTATTGGTACTGTCCACCGATTTCAATTCAATGAATGGCGTACCCAGGGTTTTAGCGGGGAGGGCTTGTGGCAATTAATTGCTATTTTTGTGATTGAAACCAGCACTAAATTATAACAGTTGGAACAATTAGAAGTATTGACTCACAGAAAGAAGAAGAGCACGACGCGGTTAACCAGGAACTCAAAGATCATCAAAACCATCATTGCGGCCATCCAGGATAAGAAGGGAGGGGAAATCGTTTCGCTGGATCTGAGAAAGATCAATGAAGCGGTGTCCGATTTTTTTATCATTTGCGAAGCCAGCAATCAGCCCCAGATAAGAGCCATAGCAGATAATGTGATGGCCAGGGTAATGGAGCTATGTGATGAAAAGCCTTATCATCACGAAGGCTATAATAACCTGCACTGGGTATTGATTGATTATGTGAATGTGGTAGTTCATGTGATGCTGACAGAAAACCGGGAATTTTACAGACTGGAAGAAATGTGGAGCGATGCCAGTTCACTAAATCATAATGACTAAGGTTTGTTAAAATACCAATGAACCGCAACTTTTCTTCCCCATAATCCTTAATTAGCAGGAGCAACAGCAAATTTATGTCACAGGATCAAAATAACAGGCCTCCACGTTTTGGAGGAAGACCTCCAGGAAACGAAGACCCAAATCAAGCCCCTCAGCGACGTGGCCCTAAATTCAGTATTTACTGGGTTTATGCTATCATTTTCGCGTTGCTTATCGGTATAAATATCTATGGGCCCTTCTCATCAAATATGGCGAAGATCTATTCTACAGATTTCTTCAATATGCTTGATTCGAATGCTACTGATATTTCAAAGTATGTAGTAGTTAAAAACAAGGATAGGGTAAAGGTCTACCTCAGTAAAACTGGAATAAACCGCTATGATAAACTGCTGAAGGATGGTGGTGTTAACGGAAAAATAAGTGAAGATAACCCACAACTTTATTTCAAGATCAGTAGTGATGTCGCCTTTGGCGATGAAATGACGGAATACTATAAAAAGAATCCACTGGCTAAAAGGGTTACATCCGATTCCGAGACGGAAAAAGATTGGTTGGGAGGCATCGTTCAATTCCTGTTGCCTGTACTTCTTTTTGTTGGTTTATGGATCTTATTAATGCGTAAAATGGGAGGTGGTGCCGGAAACAGTGGTGGACCCGGTGGCATTTTTAATATTGGAAAATCAAAAGCTACTCTATTTGATAAAGGCACCAAAGTGAATATCACATTTGCAGATGTAGCTGGTTTGGATGAAGCGAAAGTGGAAGTGATGGAGATCGTCGACTTTCTGAAAACTCCTAAAAAATATACTAACCTGGGAGGTAAGATACCCAAGGGTGCATTGCTGATCGGTCCTCCGGGAACCGGAAAGACCCTTTTGGCAAAAGCCGTAGCCGGTGAAGCACAGGTTCCATTCTTTAGCTTGAGTGGTTCTGATTTTGTGGAAATGTTTGTAGGTGTGGGTGCCAGCAGGGTACGTGACCTTTTCAAACAAGCTCGTGAGAAAGCTCCTTGTATCATTTTTATTGATGAGATCGATGCCATTGGACGTGCGCGTGGCAAGAATACTATGATGAGCAATGATGAAAGAGAAAGCACACTGAATCAGTTGCTCGTGGAAATGGATGGGTTCGGAACCGATTCCGGTATCATCGTACTGGCCGCAACAAACCGTCCGGATGTATTGGATTCAGCTCTTCTTCGTCCGGGTCGTTTCGACAGGCAGATCTCTATTGATAAGCCAGATCTGGTAGGAAGGGAAGCAATTTTTAAAGTGCACCTGAAGCCGATCAAAATTTCAAAGACACTTGATATTCATAAACTCGCCGAGCAGACTCCGGGATTTGCTGGTGCGGATATTGCAAACGTTTGTAATGAAGCGGCTTTGATCGCGGCACGTAAGAATAAAGAAGCTGTTGATATGTCCGATTTCCAGGATGCAGTGGATCGTGTGATCGGTGGATTGGAGAAAAAGAATAAGATCATTTCTCCGGAAGAGAAAAAGATCATTGCCTTTCACGAGGCCGGGCATGCAATTTGCGGATGGTATCTGGAACATGCTTATCCATTGCTGAAGGTGACCATTGTACCAAGAGGTACAGCTGCACTTGGGTACGCGCAATACACGCCCAAAGAACAGTACTTGTATAATACTGATCAACTGAACGACCAGATATGTATGACACTTGGTGGAAGAGCAAGTGAAGACATTTTCTTCTCTAAGATCTCTACCGGAGCGCAGAATGATCTTCAGCAGATCACCCGTATTGCTTATGCAATGGTAACGGTGTATGGTATGAATGATAAGATCGGAAATATCAGTTATTTCGATCCGCAGCAGGAAGCATCATTTACCAAGCCCTATTCGGATGAAACGGCTAAGATGATCGATGAAGAAGTAAGAAAGCTGATCGACGAAGCCTATATAAAGACAAAGCAGTTGCTGATTGAGAAAAAAGGCGATGTTGAAAAGTTGGCCAACGCATTACTGGAAAGAGAAGTATTGTTCCAGAGTGATGTTGAAGCGCTGATCGGTAAACGTCCTTTTGAAGAAAAGAAATCTTTGTCTGTAGATGAAACTGATGTATCACCACTTGCAGAACTACCTATAATGAATCTACCTAAGAGTGAGGAACAAACAGACGGAAAGGCCGATGGATTCGACCTGGTTCCTGCTGTATAACCCTTGATCCATGAATGTATCGGCATCAAAAGTAAATATTTTAAAAAAGATACGCGAGGCGTTGAGCAATTCAACGCCTTTGCCATTTCCTCAAAGCGAAGGCAATCAGCCATTGTACCAGCCTTTGGATCAGGAGCCGGAAGTAGAATTCGCCGAACGGTTTACACAATTACAGGGGAAATTCATTTATTGCATCAACCAGCAAGAATTCGCTTTTCAATTAGGCAGCCTGGTAAGAAAGCAGGAATGGAATAAAGTTTTTTGCCAGGAGCCGGGCTTGCTGGGTCTTGCGATCACTCAGATCGAAGATCGTATAACTTCCACCGATCTTGCCAATTGCGATGTGTCCATCACCAGTTGTGAATGTCTGGTGGCCAGAACAGGTAGTATTGTATTGAGCTCAGCGCAGGTAAGCGGAAGAACAGCCAGCGTGTATGCTCCTATTCATATTTGTATCGCCTTTACCAGCCAGGTAGTGGTCGACCTGAAGGAAGCCGTTCAGCTTGCCCGTGAAAAATACGGGAATAATCTCCCCTCTCTTATAACTTTTGCCACCGGCCCCAGTCGTACGGCTGATATAGAAAAGACCCTGGTGGTCGGGGTTCATGGTCCCAAAGAAGTATATGTCTTCCTGATCGAAGGCTAGTCCTAAATTTGCATATTGTACTAACTTTACAATATGTCTTCAACCTATTATTTATTTGTTTATGGATCCCTTCGCAGTGGATTCAAGCATCCTGCCTATGAATATATCAGCCGGTATTTTGTGCTTCTTGGCGATGCGCAGGTAAAAGGTAATTTATATGATATGGGTGATTACCCTGCTGCTATTCCGGAAAATGGGGATCATTATATTATTGGAGAGCTTTACCGAATAAAAGATGAAGCTGAATTCTCCTGGGCATTAGCACAGCTTGACGGTTATGAAGGAACCGATATGGAGCCTGATGAAAAGCCTGAGTATCGAAGAGAAATCACAGAGGTTGAGTGTCAGGGGCAAAAGCAAAGCGCCTGGATCTATTGGTATAATTCAGATATTAGCGGACGCCCACGAATTGCATCGGGCGATGTGTTGAAATATTTGGAAGAAAAAAAACAGCATTAAATTTTCCTTTTGCCCGACAAGATCTATTTCCTTTCCGATTTTCATTTAGGCGCTCCCGATCATGCATCAAGTCTTGAGAGGGAAAAGCTTATTGTAAATTTTTTAGAATCCATAAGTCATGAGGCTTCTGAGATCTTTATTGTAGGCGATATATTCGATTTCTGGTATGAATACCGACAGGTAGTACCAAAGGGTTATGTGCGATTGCTGGGCAAACTCGCAGACTTATCCGATCGTGGAATCAAACTACATTTCTTTGTAGGCAACCACGATATGTGGATGAAAGATTATTTTCAAAAGGAGCTGGGCATTCCCGTTTATTTCGAACCGAAGGAATTTGAAAGACAGGGTCGTACTCTGCTGATTGGACACGGAGATGGACTCGGCCCCGGAGATCATGGATATAAAAGGTTAAAGAAAATATTCCGCAACCCTGTTTGCCAATGGCTTTTTGGTGTACTTCCGCCAAGGGTAGGTATGGGGTTAGCCAATTATATGAGTCGCCGAAGCCGTGCCCAGACAGGTGCAACGGAAGAACGTTTTCTGGGAGCGGATAAAGAATGGCTATTGATTTATTGTAAGGAAAGGCTGCAGAAAAAAAATACTGATCTTTTTATATTCGGGCATAGACACCTGGCCATTGATTATCGTCTGAATGACAAGAGCCGGTATATAAATCTGGGCGACTGGATCCGGTATTTTACCTATGCCGTAATGGAAAATGGAGAATTGGTTCTTCGCTCTTTTACCGGTCAGGATGATCATATCATAAAAAATAAATGAGACTATTCGCCATTAGCATTATCAGCCTTCTCCTTTGCAGCGCAGTTAGTGCGCAGGAGGATAGCAGCTTTCGTTTGATACGTAAGCTGAAAGGAGATTTTGTAGAATTCACGGTGGACAACCTGGATAATATTTATACGCTGAACAGTCGCAACCAGGTAAAGAAGTATAATGCAAATGGAGATTCAGTGGCAGTTTATAATGATGTAAGAAAATTTGGACAGGCTAGTCTTATCGATGTTTCTAATCCACTCAAGATCCTTCTTTATTACAGGGATTTTGCTACCGTAGTGGTCCTTGATCGTTTTCTTAATGCTGTGAATGTGGTGGATCTGCGGCGCTTAAAAATATTTCAGGCCAGGGCCATTGGTCAATCATATGATAACAAGATCTGGGTTTATGACGATCTTGAAAATAAACTCAAGAAGGTGGATGAAAATGGTAAACTGGAATCGGAGACCGTCGATCTTCGTCAGGTGCTGGGCCATTCTATCAGCCCGCTGAAAATATTTGATGAGAACCGTTTTGTGTATGTATATGATCCGCAAAAAGCTATGTATGTTTTCGATTATTATGGCACCATGAAAAATGGAATACTCATTTCTGGCTGGAGCAATCTGAAGGTAGCTGGCCGATATATTTATGGATCAAGGGGTGATAGCCTTTATCGGTATGAGATAAAGACTTTTTTATATGATCAATGGAAATTGCCTTCAGAGATATCAGGGAGCCGGTCATTTAATTTTACCAGCGATAAGCTCTATGCGCTTAAAAAAGACGAATTGGAAACGGTAGCAACGATCCATATCTATTCGATCAAATAGGTTTTATCTTTACGTTCCAATTATTTCTCATGAACAATTTTTTTGACCAGGTATGGATGGAGAACTCCGTAATGAATTATTTCATTGTGGCCGGGGTCATTTTGTTCGCATGGATACTTCGCAGGATCATCTCCCG
Organism: Chitinophagaceae bacterium; assembly: GCA_046596515.1. Classification (GTDB taxonomy): domain Bacteria; phylum Bacteroidota; class Bacteroidia; order Chitinophagales; family Chitinophagaceae; genus JJ008. Next base: position 24,366 of record JBKJMI010000005.1, read on the forward strand.
TTATTTCGCAGGGCTATTATTTTCTCTGGTACACAAGATTTGGAAAGATGTAGATAAGCATTCATTTACGAGTCTGGTGATTCGACCGCTTGGATATTTCACTGCAATGCTCGTCACCGTAGTAGCCCTTTACAAATTAAAGTTTCCTGCTGATCTGGATACAGCCGTTTACAAGTATACTGTAAAGCAGATCCTTCAATCTATTGGGGCCCTGGTACTGATCATTTCTTTTATCAGTTTGCTGATACGGATCATTGATTTTGTGGCCCTGATATTGGAAAAAAAGGCCGACCTCACACCGGATCAAAGCGATAATCAACTGATCGTTTTCTTTAAGGATTTTTTCAAAGTGATATTTGTTATAGTAGGCATGATACTGGTGCTTCGTTATGCTTTCGGACTTAATGTGGGTGGTCTGCTCACGGGACTAAGTATAGTAGGTGCGGCCATTGCATTAGCGCTGAGAGAAAGTCTTGAAAATCTCATCGCGTCCTTTATTATTTTCTTTGATAAACCTTTTGTGATGGGCGACCTGGTAAAAGTGCAGCAGGTAACTGGCTCGGTAGAAAGAATTGGATTACGCAGTACGCGAATCAGAACTGATCATAAGACCTATGTAACGGTTCCTAATAAACAAATGGTTGATAGTATTTTAGATAATCTGAGTCAGCGTACGCAAAGAAGAGCTGATCTGCGTTTAGAATTGGAACCAGATACTCCGTCTGAAAAAATTGAAGTTATATTAGAGGGGATAAAAAATATTCTAAAGCGAAAAGATATTGAAGAAGCCAACGTTTTCTTCGCAGAAATTACTTCACATACTTTACTGATCAATTCAGATTATTATACTGCGCCTTCTTCCATTGCGGAATTCAATCAAATTAAGCAGGAGGTGAACCTTGCTTCTATTAAATTGCTGGAGGCAAATGGGGTACTCATCGCGGGCGTGATCTCCGGATACGGGAATAAGAATTATTGAAGTATCTCGCCCAGGTCCTGATCAAACACTCCATGCTTGCCATACTCGACCACACGTCCTATTTCTTTTCCATTTTTGAAAACAATAATAGAAGGAACATTAGTCACATTCAATGCTTCAGCAAGATGAGAGATAGTGCTTTTCTTTCGGTCAACACCAAACATGGTTATTTTTTGCTCCGGGAATCCTGATGCGCTGATCAGAGAGAAGAATTTAGGAATAATGAATTGCGAATCTTCGCACCATGTGCCCATGAATACTATCAGTTCAACTGAATCTGCCTGTTTTTTAAGATTGGTAATCGCCTGGGCATTTGGAGTATAGGCCCTGAGATTATCTGTATACCAATGAAAAGAAGTATCCTCCTGTAAGTTTGTGCGAGTGATAAGACCTTTATATGTTTTCTCTCCAGGCTTTTCTACCAATACCTGGTATTGAGCCTGTCCGAATGAATAAAAACCAAACAAAATTGCCAGTAAGAAAATGGGGACCCTCTTCATTTTTAATAAATTGATTTGCAAAATTAGCCTGGTAAGAAGGAAAAGACTGGTAAAAACTGTTAAAGGTTGGCACGAAGTTCAAGTAAAAAAGCCCGGATGCGGGTAAGAGACTGGATGGCCTGAAATTTTTCATTCAGGGGCTCAGCCCCGGGTCTTGCATTCTTATTTTTTTTCAGGAAATCTTTGGCGCCTTCAATGGTGAATTTGCGGCGGCGAAGCAGGTCATAGATCAGTACCAAATTTTTAATATCAATGGGACGGAAGAAGCGATCGCCTTTCCGGTTCTTTCTTGGTTGAAGTATATCAAATTCAGTTTCCCAGTAGCGGATCAGTGATTGGTTTTCTTTGAACATCCTGGCCACATCACCAATTGAATAATATTGTTTTTTAAAAAGAATATCATCCTCAGGAATATCGATCAGGTCCGCTTTTTCAGAGATGGATTTAAGTGAGGGCCTTCCTCTTTTTGAACCAGGACGGGAACTTGTTTTTTCTTTTATCTGTGTGCTGGGTTTTTCTTCTATGATTTCGACAACCGGAGATTTTTTTTTCAATCGGGCTGCCGGCTCTTTTACCTGAGAAGCCAGAGCTTCGGGCATTCCAAAATCAAGCGCTGTTTGTGTCAGTGATTTGGGCATGGGGTAAAGTTAGCTAACTACAGTTATGAGGGGTGGAAGGAGGGGTCATTGTGGAAAAATTGTTCATGATACAAGTTGAGGGGTTGAGAGGTTGAGAAGGTTGAGCGAGCATTCAATATTTTTTGAGTGTTCGCTCAACTAGCCGACCGCAGGGAGGCTTCTCAACCCCTCAACGCTGCCTTCGGCAGCTTAATCAAAGCTCTGATTACTCGCCGCTGCTTTCTTTAATATCAAATCAAATTGTTCCGGCGTGAGGTCATTATAGAAAAAATAAATAGGATCGATCTTATTGCCATTTTTATGTACTTCATAATGGCAATGGGGCCCGGTAGATTTTCCGGTACTGCCTACATAACCGATGATCTCACCTCTTTTTACTGCCTTACCAACAGTGGTTTTCACTCTTACCATATGCCCATAGAGGGTCTCATATCCGTATCCATGATTAATGATCACGTGATTGCCATAACCATCACCGGAATTTCCCGCCAGACTTACCGTGCCATCGGCCGTAGCATAGATCGGCGTGCCCTGGGGTGCTGCAAAATCTAATCCTGCATGTAGTTTGGTGGTCTTATACACCGGATCGATACGGTAACCAAAACCCGATGCAATTCGGTTCAGGTCCTTATTGCTCACGGGTTGGATAGCGGGCGTATGTGATAATAATTGTTCTTTATTACGCACCAGCAGATCCACCTCTCCATAAGATTTTTTTTGAGCAGCAATGCGACTTTTTATATTATTCAGGATCTCATTGATAGAAGCGATCAGTTGATGGTCCTTTAATTTTTCTACGGTCTCCACTTCCTTTTTATTGGCCAGCTCACGTGCCCTGGCACTATCCGGAATAGGATTGGCTTCAAAAATGGCCCGATACACATCGTTATCCCTTTTTTCCAGTTCCTTCATTTCCGCCTGCATGGAAAGAAGGTCAGTTTCAAGGTCCTGATAATTTTCACTGAGCTCACGATTTTGTTGTTGTAATATTTTTTCCTTTGGAGAGCCTATGAACTGGAAGGCAGCGTAGGAAATTATAAGTGCGGTAACAATGGCGGCGGCAATGAATCCGAACACGCGCAAAAGCTTCACCCTCAAAGGGGTTTCCAGCTTCTCGTAACGTAGAGAATTGGTATTATAGTAATACTTTATCTTCTTCATCGGCCCAACCGCTGGCATTTTAAATGCCAGTTTAAACTTTTACCTTTGCGTCCCGTGGAGAAAGACGGGGGTTGACAAATATAATCCCTTAAAATTCAATATTTCAAGGGAATTTACCATTACAATTTTCCATAAAGCTTATGACCAGCGCAGAAATAAGACAAGCTTTTCTAGATTTTTTTAAATCAAAAGGACACCTGATTGTTCCTTCAGCACCCATCGTTGTTAAGAATGATCCTACCCTTATGTTTACGAATGCAGGGATGAATCAGTTTAAGGATTATTTCCTGGGAAATAAACCTGCACCTGCATCGCGAATTGCCGATACACAGAAATGTCTTCGCGTAAACGGTAAGCATAATGACCTCGAAGAAGTGGGGGTAGATACCTATCACCATACTATGTTTGAGATGCTGGGCAACTGGAGTTTTGGTGATTATTTTAAAAATGAGGCAATTGAATGGAGCTGGGAATTACTTACAAAGATCTATAAGATCGATACCAGCCGGCTCTATGCTACCGTGTTTGAAGGAGATGTAAAAGAAGGAATACCAGCATCAAAGGTCGCATTGGAAAAATGGAAGACCCTTCTTCCTGATCCGGAAACACAGATCGTATTCGGAAATAAAAAGGATAATTTCTGGGAGATGGGTGATACCGGACCCTGCGGTCCATGCAGTGAGATCCATGTGGATCTTAGGACCGATGAAGAAAGAAAAAAAATACCCGGACATTTATTGGTGAATAAAGATCATACGCAGGTGATCGAGATCTGGAACAATGTATTTATTCAATTCAACAGAAAAAAAGACGGCAGCCTGGAGCCATTACCCGCTACGCACGTGGATACAGGAATGGGACTTGAAAGATTAGTGAGGGTATTACAAAAAAAGACCTCTAATTACGATACCGATATTTTTACCGGCAGTATAGCAGAAACAGAAAAGTTCACCGGGAAAAAATATGATGGCAGTGATACCAAAGAAGCGGTAGCCTTCCGAGTGATCGCCGATCATATACGTGCTATCAGTTTTACTATAGCCGATGGACAACTACCTTCTAATACGGGAGCGGGATATGTAATAAGACGGATTCTTCGCCGCGCAGTTCGTTATTATTATACTTACCTGGATCATAAGCAACCATTGCTTACCAAATTGGTACCTGTATTGGCCAAACAATTTGAACATGTATTTCCTGAATTAGGACAGCAGGTAGATTTTGTGAGTAAGGTGGTGAAGGAAGAAGAAGATGCATTTCTTCGAACATTGGATAAGGGATTGAAAAGAATGGATGATATCATTAAAAACGCGAAGAATAAAATCATTGCCGGAAAGGACGCGTTTGAATTATATGATACGTTTGGATTTCCTGTGGACCTTACGCGGTTGATCGGTTCAGAAAACGGACTGATTGTGGATGAACAGGGATTTGAATCGGAGATGAAACAACAAAAAGATCGCAGTCGCGCCGCTACCAGCGTTGATGCAGGGGACTGGATTGAATTAAAAACCGGTAGAAATGAATTTGTTGGATATGATAGTCTGGAAGCAAAGACCTCCGTATTAAAATACAGGAAGGTAACAGCAAAAGGAAAAGAAGGATATCAATTGGTGCTGGCCACCACTCCTTTTTATGCAGAGAGCGGGGGGCAGGTAGGTGACAAGGGAAAATTAGAATTTTCTGATGGTGCTATTGAGGTACTTGATACAAAAAAAGATAATGACCTGATCATACATTTTACTGATGCTGTTCCCAAAGATCTGAGTGGAGAGCTGATCGCTAAAGTGGATGCGGATAAAAGAAAACATACGGCACTTCATCATTCGGCAACCCATCTCCTTCATGCTGCTTTGAGAAATGTATTGGGTACGCATGTGGCGCAAAAAGGTTCATTGGTAAATGAGGAACATCTTCGTTTTGACTTCTCTCATTTCGCAAGGGTAACTGAAGAAGAGACCAGGAAGATCGAGCAGCTGGTCAATGAAAAAATAAGAGAGAATATTCCGGTATTTATAAATGAAATGCCAAAAGACGAGGCCATGAAACTGGGCGCTATGGCTTTGTTTGGAGAAAAATATGGCGATAGAGTAAGAGTGGTGGTGATGGATCCGAATTATTCAGTGGAGCTGTGTGGTGGAACCCATGTGGGCCATTCAGGTGAATTGGGGTTTTTCAAGATCTGTTCAGAATCCGCTATTGCCGCAGGCGTTCGACGAATGGAAGCTGTATGCGGGTCGGCTGCGGAAAATTATCTTCAGATGCAATTAGATACTATCTCTGCGGTGCGTGAATCATTAAAAAATCCAAAAGATATTAATAAGGCGATCGAATCGCTGCAGGAAGAGAATGCGGAATTGAAGAAACATTTGGAATCGATGGAGGCCAGGCACCTGGTATCGGTACGTAATGAGATCATGGAAAAAGATGAGATCATTGATGGCGTAAATTTTATCGGGGCCATAGTGGAAGTCAGTGGTGTGGATGCATTAAAGAAATTATGCTTTGATCTGAAGAATCATCTTCGTGATCATGTGGCGGTGCTTTGCGTAAATCTTGGAGGTAAACCTTATGTAACTATTGGAATTTCTGATACCGTAGTAGCCGCAAAAGGTTTGGATGCGGGCAAACTAATCAAGGAAAAAATTGCACCCCTTATTCAAGGTGGAGGGGGCGGACAGAAAAATTTAGCAACCGCCGGTGGAGTAGATAGTTCTAGGTTGAAGGAGGTGATTCAAGCGGTCAGAGAGAGTTTAGGGGTTAGGGCTTAGGGTTTAGAGATCCTGCTTAATTGGTAGTTTCGTAGTCCACCTATTTTAAGAGTCAAGGGTTCAATAATATTTCTGGCTTCTGACATTTTGTTTTCAATCATAAATCCAAGATCCACAGCCAGGATAAGATGGTTTAAGACTTCAATTAGGCTGCTGTAGGCCATTTGAGAAAAATTTGCCTGATCCTTTGAGCTTTTTCTGGAAGATCCTTCTGCTAAATTGGAAACCACTGAGACGGATGCTCTTCTTACCTGACTAATTAATCCAAATCGTTCTTCCTTTGGAAACGATTCTGTTAATTGATAAATCCATTGAACCAGTTTTCTGGAATCTTTCCATGCCTCCAGACTTTCAAATGAATATTTTTTCATAATTAATAATTGAATCCACGAATTTAAATTCTCAAACATTATTAATTCATTTATAGTCGACTAATACGGTTTTCTAAACCCTAAGCCCTAACCTCTAACCTTGTATTTAAATTAACATTTCCGAAAGATTTCGTATTTCCAAAAATCCCCTTATATTTGATCTACGAAACTTACCGTAGTACCAAAAATAAATATGAAGCATATGAAGAAGTATCGATTGAGCATGTTACTGATCGCCCTGATCTCTCCTATGATCATTTTTGCACAGGAAGAAAAAGTGACCACGAATGATAAAGG
>JBKJMI010000110.1:0-34290 GCA_046596515.1 Chitinophagaceae bacterium
CAGTGAACTATCAGGATAAGATCGATGTATATCAGCTGGAGATCAATCCCAATAATAAGAATCAGTATAAATTCGACGGACAGTGGGTGGACCTTGAGCAGCGAAAAATAAAACTGCATGTAAAAGGAATTCCTATCGCGATAGCAAAAACTGTTTACTGGAGCAAATATGGTCCAACTGTTAAGTCAGCAAAAGGCGTATTCTCACTTCGTATTCCTGCCTTGTTCGATATAAGAGTAATGGAACAGTGGTACCGGATGAATAAGGCCAGAAACTTTACAGAATTTTATTCGGCGCTAAGTATGACCAGCCTGCCTATGTTCAATATCATGTATGCAGATCGTTTCGATACTATTTTTTATATAAGCAATGGTAAGATGCCAAGACGCAATCCTGATCCTCAGTTTAATTGGAAAAGTACCTTGCCCGGTAATACATCAGCAACCCTTTGGACGGAATTCAAGCCCATCACCGAATTACCACAATATGTAAATCCTCCATCAGGATATTTATTCAATACCAATCATTCCCCTTTTCTAGCTACTGACCCGGCCTATAATATTCCCATGTCAAAGGCCGATCGTACGGATGGATATGAGACCTATAATAATAACCGAAGTGCTCGCGTAATGGAGCTGATGCCTTCCGGCAAAATTGATTATGAAGGTTTCAGGAAAATAAAATTTGATCAGCAATATCCAAAACAATTTCAATTTCCTTATGGAACGGATACCATGTTTCTAATCAGAGCGGAAGATCATCCTGCTATGGCAGAACTGATCCGGAATTTTCAGGGCTGGGATCGTAAAGCCGTGGCAAGTAGTAAGGGCGCCGCTATATTTCTGATAGTGTATGAACAGGTAAGTAAAAAATTAAAAGGAACAAAAGCAAGATTGCTGACCAAAGATGAATGTCTTGAGGCCTATCAGTATGTATATAATGATATGATGAAAAATTTTGGTCGCACGGATCTTACTCTCGGTGATATTCAGAAATTGGTAAGAGGCGATGATGCCCGTCCCATGTGGGGTTTGCCCGATGTGCTGACCGCTGCCTATACTACGAGTTTTAAAAACGGGATGAGAAAGGTAATTTCAGGAGATGCCTATATCTGTCTGGTTCGATATCCCAAAGATGGCTCGCTTCCAATCATTGAATCGGTGAATACATTTGGCGCAAGCATGCATCCCGATTCTCCCCATTATAAGGATCAGATGCAAATGTTCATCGATCAGAAATTAAAGAAAATGAGCCTGTCAAAAGAAGAAGTGATGAAAAAAGCGGAGAGAGTTTACCATCCACTTAAGTAATTTCGCTGCATGCAGGAATATCTGAGTGGTTTGAATGACCGGCAGCGTGAGGCCGTATTACATATTGATGGTCCCATCATGATCGTAGCCGGAGCAGGCAGTGGAAAAACCAAGGTGCTTACTACCCGTATCGCTCACCTGATGGCGAATGGGGTTGATTCATTTCATATACTGGCCCTGACTTTTACGAATAAGGCGGCCAAAGAAATGAAAGAAAGAGTAGAGAAAATCCTTGGCAATGGCGAAGCACGTAATTTATATATAGGCACTTTTCACTCTGTTTTTGCTCGAATTCTTCGTTTCGAAGCCGATAAGATCGGTTATCCCAAAGATTTCACCATTTATGATACAGATGACGCCAAAAGCGTGATCAAATCGGTGGTGAATGAAATGAACCTCGATGATAAACAGTATAAACCTAATACGGTATACAATAGAATATCTTCCGCAAAGAACGCATTAGTGGGTCCTGAAGAATATAAAAATGACTGGGCCATTCAGCAGGAAGATACGCGTTCAAATCGTCCGGCCATCGCACAGATCTATGAAGCATATGCCCGACGATGTTTTCGTAATGGCGCCATGGATTTTGATGACCTGCTTCTGAAATTTTATGAGTTACTGAAAAAAATTCCAGAAGCGCTGTCCAAATACCAACATAAATTCCGTTATATACTTATTGATGAGTATCAGGATACTAATCCGGCCCAGTATGAGATCATCAAACTTTTGGGCGCTATGAATGAGAATGTATGCGTAGTTGGAGATGACGCGCAGAGTATTTATAGTTTTCGCGGTGCTACCATTCAGAATATTCTTCAGTTTCAAAAAGATTATGATGAAGTGAAGATGGTGAAACTGGAACAGAACTATCGCAGTACCAAGAGCATTCTGCATGTTGCCAACGAGGTAATAAAAAATAATAAGGGGCAGATTGAAAAAGTATTGTTCACTGAAAATGATGATGGCGAGAAAATAAAACTCGTGCGCATGGTCAGTGATAATGAGGAAGGAAAATATGTTGCCGATACTATACAGGAAGAGAAACTCAGGAATCATTATAATAACCGCGACTTCGCCATTCTATACCGAACCAATGCACAGAGTCGCGCTTTTGAGGAAGCCCTGCGAAGAATGAATATTCCCTATACTATTTATGGGGGTCAGAGTTTTTATCAGCGAAAAGAGATCAAAGATCTGGTATCATATCTTCGGGTGATTGTTAATCCCCGTGATGAAGAAGCGTTGAAGAGGATCATCAATTATCCCGCACGCGGAATAGGAAAGACCACTCTTGATAAGTTGATACTGGAAGCAAATACAAAGGATACTTCTCTCTGGGAAGCCATGGAAAAAGTGCGTGAACTGGGATTTCGTGCGGGTACACTGGAATCTCTGGAAGCTTTTGTCGTGATGATTAAGAGTTTTAAAAGCATGCTGACAAAACAGAATGCTTATGAAGTGGCTACTCATGTGGGCAAGCATACCAATCTTGTTCGCGAACTATTCAATGATAAAAGTACTGAAGGTGTTCAGCGTTATGAGAATATCCAGGAGCTGCTTAACTCAATTAAAGAATGGATAGAAAGTCCGGATAATGAGGATGGTGAAGTAGTGGATAAAACATTGGCAGCCTATCTTCAGCAGATCACCCTGCTTACCGATGCGGATGAAAAAGATCCGAATGCAGACACTGTAAAACTGATGACCATTCACGCGGCGAAAGGATTGGAATTTTCCTGTGTATTCGCAGCGGGACTTGAAGAAGGATTATTTCCCAATGCAATGGCTATTAACACCAGGGAAGAATTGGAAGAAGAACGAAGATTATTTTATGTGGTTATCACTCGTGCCAAGCAAAGATTATGGATCACGTATACCAATGCCCGCTATCGTTTTGGTACGCTGGTGCAGAATGAACCCAGTCGTTTTATTGAGGAAGTGCCTGCGGAAATGATCGACAAAAGTTATGCTGGTGGGGGTAGCAGAAATCAGGGCAGTACATGGGGCGCAGGGGGTGGATTCAATAGAATGAAAGGATGGGGCGCATCAGCAAAAGATGATGGCGAATCTGGCGGAGCAAAAAAACAGGGTGGAAATTATTTTAATGAGAAGCCATCTGAAAAACCTGGCTACCTGCCATCAAAGTCACCGGCTCCACGTGTGATAGAACATGTGCCTTCAGCCGATTTTGTTCCCAGTGATACTTCCCAATTACAAGCTGGTCAAAAAGTGGAGCATCAGAAATTTGGATTTGGGGAAGTAATTAAAATGGAAGGAGCGGCGCATAATCCTATTGCTACCGTGAAATTTAAATTGAACGGAGAAAAAAAGATCATGCTCAATTATGCGCGGCTCAGAATCATCGAATGATAGATCTGTTATCCACAATTTTTATTCGTTGGTATAATAATTGTATTAATAGTTGAAGTATCCGTAAACTTCAGCATAAATAAAGAGGAGAGCACCTTCCGGGGTCTCTCCTTTTTTTCTTTTAACCACTCTGGCTCAGGAGTTAAACGCTTAGAAATTTAAACAATTGTCTTCTTTTTTTAATATGAATTGTTAGATGTTGAAACTCATATAATTTGAAGGAAAATTTCCAGATCAGGGGGAAAAATTATTTTTTATTTCGTCTTAATTAAACCCGGAGCCTTTGCTTCTGTCTATTAATTTACAAGGCTTTTGAAATAATATTTCGATCCCACCAGCCTTACTCTTTTTAATTTAAAGAGAACTTAATCGAGTTAACACTACCACAAGAACATTGCGCTCTGGGTTACCCTTTGCTATATATTTTCTATACTCTAAACAAAAACAGAAACCATGAAAACAATTCAGAAAACAATTGCATTATCTATCGCGATCTTTTCCGCCTCTGTATCTTTTGGTCAGCTTGGTCTTGGCGCTACTACGCAAACCGCGATCAATGCTACAGTGAATGCTGCCACGGTTGTATCTGCTACGCAGTCTATTTCAGCCTCAACGCTGGCTGCTACCCGGGGAACTTTGAACATTGTAGCCACAAAGGCAACTGATATCAAAGCATCCACTATAACAACCTTTGATGCATCTGCAAAAACAACAACAGGAGCTGTACAAACAGTGAAAGCAGATCTGAAAAATGATCTGAAGGAAAATACGGATGCCGGCGTTAAAGTAGATGGTTCAGTTATAGCCGATGGTAAAACCGCTGGTGGTACTAACAATGCCAATGCTTCCGTGAAAACAGAAACCAAGGTCTCTGTTTCAAAACAATAATTGTTCAGCCGTACAATGGGGATCGCCCTCTACTTTAATCTGTGACCGGGCGATCCTTTCTATTTTCTATGAAAATTAAGTTTATCATATTAGCAGCGCTGTGTTTGTTACCATTTTATATAATAGCGCAAACAGACAGCAGCCAAATAAAAAAGACCTCCTCCGCTTCTCTGAAGCTGGGAATTTTCGGCATCAGCGATCTGAATTATTTTGGTCGCACTGATAGCCGGCATAGCAGCGGATTCTTTCCCTTACTTGAACTATGGGCAAATAAACATTTTTATATTTCTGCCGCTCCTGTATTTATTCATAACAATTATGTGGACGCCGAGTATGCGGGTACTGTGAGTAGTCTGGGCTATATGTTCAGAAATAAAAAATGGGGTGGAAATAGTTTTGTTTCTGTACCTGTTTATAAACAAGGCACAGGACTGGTGCAATCCAGGATGAAACTTCAATTATACAGCAGCTTTAGCCGGTTGACAAAATTTGTCAACATCACAGTATCCGGAGATATTAAATACAGTGACCGTTCCGACTTTGGTGCCAGCGCCGGACTCGATCATATTTTTCGGTTTCCGCTAAAAAACAATTGGGTATTCGCAACGGTCCCTTCTGCTTATATAAATGGTGGTACGCAACACTTTACCGGAAGCACAGTTAAAAATTCGGGCTTTCTTATTTTACCACCATTGCAACAAAAGCTGGATCAACAAGTGAATCGATTCAATGTGCTTTCCTATGAATTTTCTATGCCCTTAATATTGGCCAGGGGAAAATTTCAATTCCTTCTTAATCCCGCTTATGTTCTACCTGAAAACCTGGTCCTGGTAGAGGGACATCCTGAATTATCTGAAACCGGCAAGGCCATGCTTTATCTAACGGCAGGAATAAAATTCAAAGCATTCTAAAGACATTAACGTTAACCTATCCATCTGTTTGGTATTTTAGTTGCTCAAACCGCCAAACTGATGTCCCGCCGCAGGCAAAAATGGTTGCTTTCTTTTTTATTTTTTTCTCTTCTTATTACTGCGTTTATAGTAGGAGGCAGTATTTATGCCAAATGGAGAAAATACCAACGGGCCGCTGCTACTCATTATCCTGAATTTGGCATCATGATCCCCGATGAATACATGATTCATGGAATTGATGTATCCAGGTACCAGAATATAATTGCATGGGAAGAAGTAAAAAAAATGCAGGTGCGGGGAATTTCTCTTGGCTTTTCTTACATAAAAGCAACAGAAGGAATTTCCAATATAGACTCGCGCTATGAAAGAAATTGGAAAAAAACTAAAGATGCCGGGATCTATCGCGGCGCTTATCATTTTTTTATCGCCTCTAAGGATGGGAAAATGCAGGCAGAAAATTTTATTGGAAAGGTGAAACTTGAAACGGGCGATCTGCCGCCTGTTTTGGATATAGAACAATTGAATGGAGTACGACCTGATGAATTGAGAAAAGAAGCCCTTGAATTTTTGCAGGTCCTCGAAGAATATTACCAGGTGAAACCGATGATCTATACCAATGTTGATTTTTATGACCGGTATCTGGGCAAACCCTTCGACAAATATCCTCTTTGGGTCGCTCATTATTATCAAACGAATGAGCCCCGGATCGGAAGAGGATGGAGTCTATGGCAGCATAATGATGAAGGTAGAGTGAACGGTATAACTACAAAAGTTGACTTCAATGTATTTAATGGTGATTCGCTAAGCTTCCGTGAATTTCTTATCAAATAGTCATTAACTTTCCTGAATGGACGAGCAGGAAAATCCAGGATGGGACCCGCGAGTATCAGGGTTATTTAAGAAAATACTTAATTCCGTTTTCCTTGGATTGATATGGATGATGGCAGTTGCCACAGCCGGACTTTATTTCAAGCTCGGTTATTTCAATAACGGGCCCGCCTGGCAACCCATCTTGTTTTATACTATCGTAGCAATTACTATGGCCTTGATTGGCCGCTATCTTTACCGCATCTGGAAAAACGAATTTTAATTCTTGGTGTCGAGGATGATCGGACTATTCCCTTTTCCCATTACTATCACTTTTGCATTGGGCGATTTGGCCAGTTCCAGATATGCTTTTATCTGCTCATATTGTAACTGCTGATCGGTAAGTCCTGTATTGATGATCCGTTGATAATCGGCAATACCCTGCGCTTCCACTCTCTTTCTTTCTGCTTCCTGTTTTTCTTTAAGCAATACGAACTGCATTTTCTGCGCGTCCTGCTCCGCATTGATCTTTTGCTCAATTGTTGCCTTCACTGATGCTGGCAGGGTGATATTACGTACCAGCAATTGCTCCAGTATCAATCCTCTTTTTTTAAAATCGTCTTCTATACTTCTGAAAATGCGTTGCTGAAATTCATCTCTTTTGACGGAGTAAAGTGAGATCGCCTCATAATAAACCGCATTGTCGCGGATCTTGGTCCTTGTTAGTGGGCGAACGATCTTATCAGTATAATCATCCCCCGTTTCCCTAATTAATTTAGGCGCATCTGAAGGAAGTATTTTATATAGCACAGTCAGGTCAATGGTTACTTCCAATCCATCGGAAGTAAGCACGCGGATCGCGTCGTCACCTGATTGAGCGCCTTCATCATGTATACCGCTCATGGTATAATTCTGAGTCTTTACATCCAGCCGCTTCACTTCCATCAATGGATTTACAAAATGAAGTCCGCTGGGAAGTACATCATTCTGCACTTTACCAAACAGAGATTTAACACCTATTTGTCCCGCATCTATCTGTACAACAGATTTCAACAGCACACCCAAAATGATCAACATGAAGGAAAGTCCTTTTAATATTTTACCATAACGGTGGTAAGTGGCATTGGCCCCTACAATAAAGGAGGCAAGTAAGGAAACGATACCGAGGATGATGAAGCCCATAAAAAAAAATTAGATTGGTGAGGTAGAATTAACTGCTGTGATCAACAATGATCACCCAGGCATTATTTATTTTTCGAAAAAGAAGATTGAAATGTCCCTGCAGGTCGCCGATGGTTCTTTTCAAAAACCATTTTCCTACAACGAATATATAGTCAGATGAAAGTTTATCTATTTTGATCAGCGTGAAGTTGAGTTCACCCATGGCTGTTTTATCCGGGTAACCTTTTTTATAATTCTCCAGCGTAGCCTTGTAGCCATAGGTAATTCCTGATTTACCTACAAACATGAGGGAATCATTTTCCCAGTATCCTTTCATGAAATTATCGAGGTCGCCTTTGTTCCATGCACTGCTTTGCCGGTCCATAAGATCCCGAATAGCTTTTTCATCTTTTGACTGTGACCAGGCAGAAAAAGAGATCAAAATAAAAAACAGAAGAAGGGATTGTTTCATACCTGAATTTTATTCAAGGTAGCAACTATTATAATATCAATGTTCACAATCCTCCACATGGGCATGGTTATGTACCCTGCAGGAACGGAAATTAAGTATGTGAGCGGTAATGATAAGTGCTACAGCAGGAATCAGCATCCAGCCCTCGTATTGAACAAAGAATTGCTTCATGACCAGGAAGGCGAAGCCGGCAAAGAATAATAGAAGAGGTTGAAGGGAATGATGATGATAGCGGTAACCATGCCATAGTGAATAAGATCCGACCAAAAGGGCCAGCAGGATCATGCCGATTTCAAATCCGAGGTGATGTATGATGTTGATACCAAACAATGGCAGGCTGGTCAGGAACAAAGGAAGCAGGGCGCAATGTATTGCGCAGGCAATAGAGGCCCCGATGCCTAAAGCGTCCCAATTGATCTTTGATCGCATAGGGCAAAGCTAGCCAAAAAAAGCAACATTGTTGCAAATATTCAATTTTCAGAACATAAAATCTATACCTTTGTTATTCTGTTATGACAAAAAAGAACTGGATCTATATTGGCTTCTTCACGGTTTTAATACTGGGGTTTTATTTCGCGCTTACGCAATTGATCCCTGGATTTACTAAAACCGGCTCCCCTCCTGTAAGCTATCTGCGACCCTTCTCTTTTCTGAACCAGGATGGAAAAAGAATTGACAATAAAGACGTAGAAGGCAAAGTATATGTGGCCGAATACTTTTTTACCTCCTGCAAGGGCATTTGTCCTAAGATGAACAACAATATGCGCAAGGTCTATGAGGCCATGAAGGAGGAAAAGGATTTTCTTATTCTTTCTCATACCTGCGATCCCGAAACAGATTCTGTGGCCACCATGAAAAAGTATGCCGACTCCATGCAGGTGGATACGCGCCGCTGGTGGTTCCTGACCGGCAGAAAAGATAGTCTCTATACTACAGCCCGTGTTAGTTATACCATTGATGATCCGGCCAATAATCTCAAGAGCCTGGAAGATGATTTTATGCATACACAGTTCTGGGCCCTGGTTGACAAGAACGGAGATGTGAAAAAAATCTATGATGGATTAAAGGACAGGGAAGTAAATGAACTGATCAGGGATGCGAAAAAACTATTGAAAACTTCACAATGAAACAGGTCGTAAAAGTAAATCGTGAACAACAGGTGGAAGAACTGCTGAAGCATAATCAACTCAGCGTAACCGATAGTCGTAAGTTCATCCTATCATTTTTTCTTCATCAGAAAGGAGCGGTCTCTCATGGTGATATTGAGAAAAAAGCGGCCGATCGTTTTGACCGTGTAACTATTTACCGTACCCTTCAAACCTTTGTAGACAGGGGTCTTGTTCATACTATTCCTACCGCTGATAATTCTATTCGATATGCTTTATGCAAGGATGATTGCGGAAAAGGAAAACACCAGGATCATCATATCCATTTTATCTGTGATAAATGCAGGCAAACCTATTGCCTGGATGATGTGGTCACACCTGAGATACGATTACCCAGGGGATATTCAGCAACCCATGTGGAGGTGGTGGCAGAAGGAATTTGCAAGGATTGCCGCTAGGTCTTTAAAAAACAAAGCCCCGGTGTAGAAACATCGGGACTTTTTGGTTAAGGCTCTGATTAGTAGCTATGTAAACGCTTCGCGTTGTTATCAACTGATTAGGAGTCAAAAATAAATGCAAGATTTCATATTAGCTAATTTAGGGCATACCACTTTAGTGGTATTTTACAAGTTATTCATCTGTTCCTGGACGAAATTCATCAGCGATTTGATGTTTTCCGGCCTGAAATCAAATTTCAGTCCCGCTGCGGCAAATAATTGAGGCAGAGTACGGGTGCCACCTAGCTCCAGTGCTTTAGTATAATTACGTAATGCCAGTTCAGGATCATGCTGATACTGCTGCCAAAGGCCGATTGCCCCCAATTGCGCAATACCATATTCAATATAATAAAAGGGCACTTCATAAAGATGCAATTGCCTCTGCCAGGATAACTCTCTGTAATTCTCCAGCCCTGAAAAATTGACCACTGAAGGAGAGAACTCATTCAGAATACTCATCCATTTTTCGGTACGTTGGGTTTCGGTATGAGTTGGGTTTTCATATACCCAATGCTGAAACTTATCAATGGTAGCGATCCATGGAAAAATAGTGATCACTCTTTCCAGCTGCTGTTCTTTTGCTCTTTTGAGTTCTTCTTTATCATGAAAGAATACACCCCAGTGATTCATGCTGAAAAGTTCCATTGCCATACTGGCAACTTCAGCTATTTCAGTAGGGTATTCCTTAAATCCATTCAGTTCCAGGCCATGCGAAAGGAAAGAATGAATAGCATGTCCTCCTTCATGAACCATCGTGGTCACATCATCTAAGGTACCAGCAGCATTCATAAAAATAAATGGAGCGCCACTTTCTGACAGCGGACAATTATATCCACCCGGTGCTTTTCCCATTCGACTTTCAAGGTCCAGATGGCCCATTTCTTTCATCTTTCTAAGGCAGTCACCAAAAAAACCGTCGAGTTCATCGAAGCAGCTGATGGCTTTATTGGTAAGTTCTTCTCCATTCTTAAATGGACGAAGCGGTTGAATACCTGCCGGCTCAGCATCTACATCCCAGGGACGAAAGTTATCAAGACCCAGTCGCTGTTTTTTTATTTCATAAATCTGATTCACCAGGGGAAGTACATGCAGCTTCACTGCTTCGTGAAACTGAAAACAATCTTCCTTACCGTAATCAAAGCGACCCAGTTCGGCAAAACGGAAATCACGGTAATTATCAAAGCCCGCGTTAATAGCTATCTCCTGTCTTTTTTCAAGCAATTCACTATAGAGATCGTTCAATGGCTGTTTATCTTTCAATCTTCTTTCTCCAATCTTGCGCCAGGTCTCTTCTCTTAATGAACGATCAGGATCTTCCAAAAACTTTGCAGCCTGCTGCAGTGTAAATTCCTGTCCTTTGATCTCAACGGTCATTTTTCCGGCGATCATACCGAACTGCTGTTGCATTACATTCACTTCGGCCTGAATGGGAATATTTTCTTCCCTGAACAGATCGATATTCTTTTTCACATTGCGCAGGTAAGTAAAATATTTTTCAGGATCTAATTGATTCAGGAAAGATGAATCGATCAGTTTGCGATTCAATTTATCGGACCAGGGTTGCATCTGCGGCTGGATCTCCATCATGAAGAAATTAAATGATTCTTCCAGCGATTTGTTTTCCGTATCGCAGGTCATTTTAATTTGCCTCCAGCATACATCTTCACTTATCACGGCTTCCAACTCACTGGCATCTTTCAGCCATTGCTGCAAATCGGAAACAGAATTAACAGGTCTTGCGTCCAGTTCCACGAAAAAAGGTTCCAGGACATCCCAATCCCTGACAGTAAAGTCCACAGGGAGATAATGCCGCGGTAATTTTCTGATATCGGCAGAATAATTCATAGATCCTACTTTTGATAGATTAAATAAAGGTCCTGTAAAGCTTTTTGCTTATTCAGCTTTCTTCTTCCGGGTCTTTTTGGCAGGGGCTTCTTCGGCAGGATTTTCTGCTACAGCAGGGGCTGGAGCTGGTTCTTCCTGTTCTTCTTCTTCCGGAACTTCAGAGAGTTTGATCTCCACTTCATTCTTTTGAAGAACAGCGAACCATTTTACCATTTTCTTCATATCACTTGAATAGACTCTTTCAAAATCCATGTCGGGATATACTTTTTCGAAATATTTTTTAACGGCAGCTGAGTCCTTATCGTCTGGAAGTGATCCAGCCGCCTTGGCCATGGCATTAAAAATATCCACCAGGTTCACATTCTCACCGGTAGTATAAACTTCAATACTTTCCAAATGGGAAAAATTATGAACCCTGCTGGAAACGAATTTGGTCGATTTATCATCAAGAGAGCGGACGATAGCGCCATCAGTCTTAGAGTTCATTAATTCGTACAATCCGGGGAGACCAGTCACGGCCACTAATTTGCTGTATTCCATGTTATCTTTATAACTCGTTTAGGGCTTGCAAGATACGGTAATATGCCGAAAGGAGGGTAAGGCGAATGTTTTTAGGGCCGGTAACGTCTTATAGGTAGCCATTTATAAAAAACACAATAAAAAATAAAACATGAAAAGAATTTCTTTATTCATCATTGCCGGACTGGCATTTGGGCTGGTAACCAACGCCCAGGGCGGCGGCGGTGGAGGTTTTGCCCGTCGCACACCTGAAGAAAGGGCGGCACTCATCCATGCCAAGATTGATAGCGCTTTTAAACTGGATTCCAAATTAATGGCTAACCTCGATACGGCCCTCGTAGCCCTGAATCGTTCTCAGGATAAGAAAAGGGAAGAACTGATGGCTGGTGGTCAACCAGACAGAGAAACTTTTATGGCAGAAATGAAAAAATTCAGTGATGCCCAGGACGAGATCATGAAAGCTGTACTGAGCGCTGACCAATATACCATTTGGAAAGAGCAAATTCAGCCTTCTATGCGCCCTAACCGCGGTCCGGGTGGTGGCGGTGGAAACCGATAATAATATCAACAGAACATTATTATAGGTCCGTCTGAAAAGACGGACCTTTTATTTATAACAAGGAAGGTTTTATCTTGCTAAAAATATGGTCTCCCTTTGGCCATTCCTTAAAGAATATAAAATGAAATTATTTTTTTCCCTGCTTTTTTTAATGATCACTGTTGCCGGATTTCAGAACTCATCCAATGCCCCTATTGATAAAATGAGCCAGTTCAAATGGCTGGTAGGTACCTGGGTAACCAATAATAATGAAGGTAAGATCATGGAGACCTGGCTACCTATGAACGATAGTTTATATACAGGACAAGGAACGCTTTATAAAAAAACAACGGAGACCGTATCGCTTGGTAGTATGCAGTTTCAGCGCAAAAACAAAGAGTATTATTTTACTCCAGCTAATACCAGCATGGAATATAAAGTGGTTAAACTGAGCAAGACCAGTTTTGTGGCAGAGAACAATGCTTCAGAAAATATTCAGAAGATCTCCTATATACTTTTCAAAAAAGATTCGCTTCATACCATATGGGAAGGAAGCGGCGGCAAAAGAAAAGACTATTATTATGGCCGGGTAATAAAAGCGGCTTCTGTAAAAAAAGGAAAATAATTTAAAATCGAACTATGGCAGCCACTGTAGAAGAATATGTTTCCGCCTTGCCGGATGACCGTAAGGCCACCATTCAGAAACTTCGCACATTGTTTAAAAAAAATCTGCCCAAAGGGTATGAAGAATGTATTTCCTATGGCGTAATAGGTTATGTAGTGCCTTTCAGCATTTATCCCAAAGGATACCATTGTGATCCCAAACTACCACTTCCATTTTTAGCTATAGCCTCGAAGAAAAATTATATCTCCATTCATCATATGGGCATGTATGGCGACACTGTGCTGACCAAGTGGTTCCAGGATGAACATAAAAAAGCGGCTGCTAAAAAATTGGATATGGGTGCCGCCTGCATCCGTTATAAAAAAGAAGAAGATATTCCTTTTGACCTCCTGGCCACGCTGGCGAAAAAGATCACGCCAAAGCAATATATCGACAGAGTAGAGAGCTATTTGAATAAAAAGAAATAAGGATTTTATTCAACAATAATTTTAATGCGCTTCCAGCCAGTTATTACCCTGTCCGCATTCTGCCACAACAGGTACATTATTGGGAAGTGGAAGGGCGGATTGCATAGATTCCAAAACTAAATGTCGCAGTTCTTCCAATTCTTCTATCAATACATCAAAGACAAGTTCATCATGCACCTGCAACAGCATACGACTTTTCATTTTGGCTTTTTTCATCGCCGTGTGTACTTTATGCATTGCCAGTTTGATCATATCAGCAGCTGATCCTTGTATGGGAGAGTTGATAGCATTTCTTTCGGCAAAACCACGAACGGTGAAATTCGCGGAGTTAATATCACGAAGCCATCGCTTTCTTCCCATCAGTGTTTCAACATATCCATGCTCCCTCGCAAAATTGATGGTCTCGTCCATATATTTCTGAATGCCCGGAAATTGTTTTTTATAATTATCAATGATCTCCTTAGCTTCTGTGCGGGAGATGCCCAGGTTATCAGCCAGTCCGAAGGCCCCCTGTCCGTAGATGATACCAAAATTTACGCTCTTTGCTTTATACCTCATTTCTTTGGTCACATCGGCCTCTTCAATATTATAAACTTTAGCTGCTGTGGCTGTATGAATATCGGTTCCCTTACGGAAGGCCTCACACATATTAGGATCTGCGCTGATGGCGGCAACGATTCGAAGTTCGATCTGCGAATAGTCGGCAGATAATAATACATGTTTATCATCTCTTGGTACAAATGCTTTGCGGATCTCTTTACCCCGATCAGTTCTTACCGGTATATTTTGAAGATTGGGATTATTACTTGATAATCTTCCCGTAACAGCTACTGCTTGTGCGTAACTGGTATGCACCCGACCTGTTCTTTTATTGATCATTTCAGGAAGTGCATCCACATAGGTAGAACGCAGTTTTGTCAGTTCGCGGAAAGTAAGAATATCATCCACGATCTGATGACCTTTAACTGCCAGTTTCAATAATACATCTTCTCCGGTTTGATATTGTCCTGTTTTGGTTTTTTTCGCGGAAGGATCAAGTAATAGTTTATCGAATAATACTTCGCCTAATTGTTTTGGAGAGGCCAGGTTAAAACGAACCCCGGCTTGTTTGTATACACTTTCTTCAGCTTTTTTAGCTTCGATCTCAAGTTCTTTAGAATAGAGCTTGAGAAAATTCTCGTCTACGCGTATACCTTCAAATTCCATATCCACTAATACTTTCACCAATGGATTCTCTACCTGGTTAAATACTTTTTCTACTTCTTTTTCTTTCAGAAGTGGAACAAAAGCTTGTTTCAATTGCAAGGTGATATCTGCATCTTCTGCCGCGTAGTCTTTTATTTTTTCAACAGCCACATCGCGCATGGTGCCCTGACCCTTTCCTTTTTTTCCGATCAGTTCTTCAATATGAACGGGTTCATAGCCCAGGTATCTTTCACTGAGAACGTCCATGCCCCGCTTACCTTCGGGGTCGATCACATAATGCGCCAGCATAGTGTCAAATACATCACCGGTGAATTCAATACCATACCATTTCAGGATCAGCAGATCATATTTTGTATTCTGTCCTATCCATATTTTTTCAGGATCAGTGAAAAGGGGAGCAAACAAGGCAAGAATTTTTTTAGTTCCTGCTTCCTCTGGAGGACATGGAATATACCAGGCCTTACCAGGTTTTACGGAGAAGCTTAATCCCACGAGTTCTGCTGCATTAGCATTAATAGAAGTAGTCTCTGTATCGAAACAAATTTCTTTATGCGCTTTTAGTTCCTTTACCAGTTCAAGGATCTCTTTTTCTGTTTCAAGTGCCAGATATTCATGATCTGTATTTTGAATATTCTTAGTGGCAACAGGAATGGCGCCTTCATCATCCGAAGAAATAAGAGGAGAGGAGGGAGTGGCTGTTTCAATGATATTACCAAAGAGATCCGTTTGAACTCCCTGAGGAATTTCTTTTTCAACTACACTGCGCTGCGCGATTGGTAATTCTTCACCAAGCAATCTTTTACCCAGTGTTTTAAATTCCAGTTCAGTGAATACTTCTTTTAATTTTTCTTTATTCCATTCCTTGAGCTTGAAATTCTCTTCATGAAATTCAACCGGCACATTCGTGATGATTGTGGCGAGTTTTTTCGAGAGGATGGCCATCTCTCTTCCTTTCCTCACTTTTTCTCCCATGGCCCCTTTGATAGAGTCGGCGTTCTCCAGTGTTTTTTCCAATGATCCATATTCCGCGATGAATTTAGCGGCGGTTTTTTCACCTACACCAGCAATGCCGGGAATATTATCTACCGCATCGCCCATCATGGCAAGTATATCAATCACCTGGCTTACTTCTTTTATGTTCCATTTGGCGCAGACCTCTTCAGGTCCCATAATCTCTACATCACCACCCTGGTAAGCAGGTTTATAAATTTTTACTTTTTGGGTAACGAGCTGGCCATAGTCTTTATCGGGGGTGACCATGAACACTTCATAGCCTGCTTTTTCTGCTTGAATGCTGAGGGTACCGATCACATCATCTGCTTCGAAACCATCTTTTGAAATAATGGGAATATTAAATCCTTCTATGATGCGGAATATATCCGGAACGGCTGCTCGAATATCTTCAGGAGTTTCCTGGCGGTTTGCTTTATAGTCGGCGAAGTCAGTATGACGCTCAGTCGGCGCGGCCGTATCGAAACAGACGGCCATATGGGAAGGCTTCTGTTTATTGATCAGCTCAACAAGTGCATTTGTAAAACCGAATTGCGCGTTGGTGTTTTTCCCTTTGGAGGTAATACGCGGTGCCCTTATCAAAGCGTAGTAGGCGCGGAAGACCAGGGCATAGGCATCGAGCAAGAAAACTCTTTTATCCATGCCCCGAAGTTAAAACAAAAGTGATGTCCGTAGTTTCAAACTACGGACAACATAGTTTCAAACTACGGACAACATAGTTTCAAACTACAGACATCACAAGTATAAAAATTCGGTTGTTTTTTAGTTAATCGACAGTTTCAACGCGGCGGTCGTTTTTTCCTCATCTACTTTGATAACTTTAGTAGCAGGAGCAGCGATCACGGCTGTTTTCTGAGGTTGTTGCTGGTTATTATCCACCAAAACAGTTCCTCCGAATGCAGTTGAATTTTGTGTGGCCTGTTCAGTTTCAATGGCCATTACTTGTTTGTCTTTATGAATAAAATTCAGGTAAAGAGCAAAGAACAGCAGGTTGAAAGCAAAGAAGTTAACGATTTTACGTACGCGTCTTTTCATGATAATTGGATTTTGATGGTTTTCTATTGATAATTGGATATCGTTCGATTCTGTATGCAAACTACGGAGCTATTTCATGTAGCGCAAGTAATGACCATATGTTATTAAGTAAATCGGGCGGTTATACTTAGATCGGATACGTATGTTTACGATAGCCGTTTAAGTGATGGATAAAATGCTTTTTATTCTTAGGTTTTGGGATTCAAGGGGTTCTAGTCTTCTGTTGCTGGTTTTCAGTCTTAAGGATTCAAGTTTTTGTATTTGTCATACCGAGCGCTCAACAACTTGATTCATACATTATTTATTCATCGCGAGGGATCTCTTTTCTTCTTTTTCTTTTTTCTTGAATTGTGCTTGCCGCCATGGCTTGTTGTTCTTTTTTTTCAAAAAAAAAGAAGGAGAGAAAAATATTTAATAATTGGACAAAATTTGCGGGTGAATAACAACACCAGCTCAAGGCTCATAGCTCGCGGCTCATAACTCCAGAAAAACCTATTTCTTCATCACTTCTAAATTCTTTTGCAACAAAAACATCTCATCCCTTAACCTCGCCGCCTCCATAAAGTCCAGATCTCTCGCCGCTTTCTCCATTTGTTTTTTAATAGAAGCGATACCTTTTTCTATCTGAGGAATGGTTTTATACTCGGTTTGCTCTTCAGCCGCTGTTGATACAAGGTCCTGATCTGGAGCAATTGAATTAGGATCGGCAGGATCATATCCTTTTATATCTAGAACAGATGTCTGGGCAAAAACATCCTTCATGGTTTTGACAATGGTAGTCGGCGTAATATTATGCTCGATATTAAAGATTACCTGCTTCTCGCGCCGACGATTGGTCTCATCAATTGTGCGCTGCATGCTCTCCGTCATCTTATCAGCATAAAATATCACTCTGCCATCTACATTTCTTGCCGCGCGACCAGCGGTCTGTGTCAGCGATTTTTCATTACGCAGAAATCCTTCCTTATCGGCATCCAGAATGGCTACTAAAGAAACTTCAGGAAGATCCAATCCTTCCCTCAATAAATTTACTCCCACCAGCACATCGATCTTTCCCAGACGAAGATCTCTTAAGATCTCTATCCGGTCCAGCGTATGCACTTCGCTATGTATGTATTTTGATTTGATATTGATGCGATGCAGGTATTTATCCATTTCCTCTGCCATTCGTTTGGTCAAAGTCGTTACTAAAATCCTGTCTCCTTTCTTTACCGTTTTATCGATCTCATCCAACAGATCATCGATCTGATTCACACTGGGCCTGATCTCGATCGGCGGATCCAATAAACCTGTAGGCCTTACCACCTGTTCTACCACTACGCCTCCGCATTTCTCCAGTTCATAATCATCAGGCGTAGCAGATACAAAAATGGTCTGGTTTGTCAGGTTCTCAAATTCATGAAAATTCAATGGCCGGTTATCAAGAGCAGAAGGAAGACGGAATCCATAATCTACCAATACTAATTTTCTACTTCGGTCGCCGCCATACATACCGCTGACCTGTGGAATGGTCTGGTGACTCTCATCTATCACCATAATATAATCCTTGGGAAAATAATCCAGCAAACAGAATGGTCTTGTGCCTGGTCTTCTTCTATCGAAGAAACGAGAATAATTTTCTATGCCATTGCAATAACCCAGCTCTCGGATCATTTCGATATCATAGTTCACTCGTTCACCTATTCTTTGCGCTTCAATATATTTTCCCTGCGATTTAAAATAGTCTACCTGGGCATTCACTTCATCCTGTATCTCATAGATCACCTGCTGCAGACTATCCTTAGAAGCCACATAAAGATTGGCCGGGAAGATGGCAGCATTCTCCATTAAGCCGATCCGCTTGCTGCTAACTACATCAATAGATTCGATCTCTTCGATCTCATCTCCGAAAAATGTAACTCGATAGCCAAAGTCCACATAAGGTAGATTGATATCTATTGTATCTCCCTTAACCCGGAAGCTGCCGCGATTAAAATCGATCGTTGTACGATTGTATAATGAATTTACCAGTGAGTGCAGAAATCCCTGTCTTGATATGACCTGACCTTTATGAATCCGAATGATCCCATTCTCATAATCGGTGGGGTTACCCATACCATAAATACAACTTACAGAGGCAACCACGATAATATCTCTTCTTCCACTAAGCAAAGAAGTAGTGGCGCGTAATCTTAGTTTATCCAGTTCTTCATTGATGCTAAGGTCTTTTTCAATATATACATCCGAAACAGGCATATAGGCCTCGGGCTGATAATAATCGTAATAAGAAACAAAATACTCTACTGCATTCTCAGGAAAGAATTGTCTGAACTCTCCATACAGTTGCGCCACCAGGGTCTTATTATGCGTAAGTACAAGAGTGGGTCTTTGTATATCCTGTATCACATTGGCAATAGTGAAAGTTTTTCCACTACCGGTCACACCCAGCAATGTCTGATAGCGCTCTCCATTCATTACACCTTCGGTAAGTTGTTGAATAGCCTCGGGCTGATCACCCGCGGGAGAATAACTGGTATTTAACTTGAATGCCATAAACGATCTGCAAATTACCTATTTGAAAACGGATAGGTATTAACAGAGCAGATAATTTTATATAAAAATTTATGTGGATGAAGCTGGCTGTGATGCGTGTGGAGAAAGGTGAAGTGATAGTAGCTTCTCTTATCAGCGTGCATATTGAAGGTACCGGGAGGTATAAATTGCTCGCCAAGAAAAAAATGGATGGTGTTATCGAATGGGCGCATTTCACCGAAAGGGATAGCGGACTTAAAGAGAACGTTTACCGGGGGGAAGTGAAGAGCGATGAAGAGCTAAGGCTGGTGATGGAGATCATGAACCGTCACCTGAAAAAGATCTTCGGACTTCATGCCGAAATGAAACAGGGAGTTTGTGAAGTAAGGATGCACTGAGGCTGGGCTGGTTTCGGTATTTTTACCGATAATGTCAGCTACCCGCATATTTACTGCAAAAAAGATCTTCTCCGGAGAGGAATGGCTGGAAGATCATGCCCTCATCACTGAGGGTGGCCGCATTCGGCAACTCATGCCTCTGCGTGAACTGGATGCTGCGGCAGTAGAACATCTGGGAGAAAATATACTGGCCCCGGCATTTATCGATATTCAGATTTATGGGGCAGGAGAAAAATTATTTTCTGTTTTCCCGGATATTAATTCTCTGAAATTATTAGCAGAGCATAATTCCCGGGGAGGAACAATTCTCTGCCTTCCTACTATTGCCACTAATGATATTCCGGTCTTTCATGCTGGCATAAACGCTATTCGCGAATATTGGGACCAGGGGGGAAGGTGGGTTCATGGTATTCACCTGGAAGGACCATGGATCAATCCTATTAGAAAAGGAGCTCATCTCGAAAAATATATTCATGCACCTTCCCTGCAGGAAGTGAAAGAGCTTCTTGCATTCGGGAAAGGAGTAATACGAATGATCACGCTTGCGCCGGAACTTTGTTCGGATGAAGTGATCGAAACTATCTTAAGTCAAGGCATAATAATATCTGCTGGGCATAGCAATGCTTCCTATTCCCAGGCCATGCATGGTTTTGATAAAGGCATCAGCCTGGTCACCCATTTATTTAATGCAATGAGTCCGCTTCAACACCGGGAACCGGGATTAACAGGTGCGGCCATGGATCATGATAAGGTGATGGCCAGCATTATCCCCGATGGTATTCATGTTGATTTTGCTGCTCTTCGTATTGCTAAAAAAGCCATGGGGAACAGATTATTTGCTATTACTGATGCGGTCACAGAAACTTCGCGGGGAGATTATCAGCATATATTAGCAGGTGATAAATTTGAATCGGCAGGAATACTGAGCGGCTCGGCCCTGAGTATGAACCAGGCCCTGCTAAATTTGAATCAGCAGGCCGGCATTGAAGCAGGAGAAGCACTGCGCATGTGTTCGCTTTATGTGGCCAGGGCATTAGGACTAGATAATGAAAGAGGAAGATTAATTACAGGCTATAAAGCAGATATGGTATTACTGAACAATAGAGGAGAAATTATCAAACTGATCAACTGATGAAGAAAATTATTCTTGCATTTTTATCTATCTGTATCACTGCTATTTCTCTTTTTGCACAGGATAAACGGGCGCAATATCCTTTTGGTCTTCGTAACGCGCAATTTGGTGTGAGCGTGGGCTATATCAATTATCCATTTTCATTTGATCAGGTGCAGCCCGGATTCACAGTGGAATCTGTGGGTATTCCTCATCCTGCTGTGCGTATTGTATTATATGGCGCGAGTATAAATAAATACCTTTCTGTAAGGGTAACCTATATGCGCCCGGTGAAATGGGTAGAGTATCGTAATATCAACAACCAACGACTTACTAAGACGGTATGGATGAATATTGCGGGTCTTACATTGAACGGACAATTTCCCATTAGTAAAAAAATATCTATTTCCGCTGAGGCGGGATTGGGTGTGATCACAAGAAATGGTTTTGAAGTTGACAATAAACCCGTGATCACTAATGCCAATTATGGTACGGGCCTATTTGGTGGCGCCTTTCAATATCATCTGAATAAAAAATGGGACTTGCAAATAAGTAGTGCCTGGTCGCCAGAGAATAAGAAATTAAAACAGCCGGCCACCTTTTTTCTGGGAGCGGGATTTAACTATTTTCTTCGGCCTCTCAGCGCAGAAAGGGTTACCATAGTGCAAAAAGCGGCTCATCATTTCCCGAAACAAGAATTGATAATTGGTCTGACTACAAATGGGCTCGGTTATGGGGCAAATAACGCAGTGTCAAAAGGTCCCATTCCCATATTCTGGGGAGGAGATGTAAAAGTAAAGATGGGTGTATCTGCGTATTATCAGCGAAACATATTTCATTCGAAGAATGTATTCGCATTTGACTGGGCCGCGGGCTTTGGTGTTTGGAGAACCAGGAATAATGAAAGCTTTGTAACTATATCAATTAACCCGGTGCTTCGCTTTACAGCAGTAAGAAAAAAATTCGCTGATTTCTTCCTCGAATACTCTGTGGCTGGTCCTACATTCATCAGCAAAATAAAACTGGATGGTATTGAATTGGGAAGGAAATTCACCTTCCATGATTTTATGGGAATAGGAATGATCGCTGGTCCACAGCGTAAGATCTATGCGGGCATCCGCATCGCGCATTATTCCAATGGAAATATTTTTCCTCAGAATGACGGAGTAATGATACCTCTAACCTTCAATTTGGGTTACTGTTTTTGAGAGGAGAATCTTAATTTTTAAAAAAGACTTAACTGCTTTACTGGTTTTATTTTGCCTTCCAGCATAAACAATTTACCTGCTTCATAGCGACTGGCCACCATGATCTCGGTCTTACCGGCATACGATCTGAATAGCGATTCTACAAGGGAAGGCAGGTTATTATTCTTAGAAAGATGGGAAAGAATCAATGTTTTTAGCAGGGGAGAGCGGTAATTCACAAAAAGATCCAGGGCCTGGGCATTGGAAAGATGACCTTCGTCACCCCGGATTCGTTGCTTAAGATGCCAGGGATAATCGCCATTCTCCAGCATGGTTTCACAGTAGTTTGCTTCCAGGAAGGCCGCGTCGCATTGACCAAAATAGCGGATAACGCGTTTGCAGGGGAAGCCGATATCGGTTAGTACTCCCAGCTTTATTCCATAGGAGGAAACGATAAAACTATGCGGGTCGGCAGCATCATGATTCTTACGAAAAGGCGTTACCTGCAGATCGCCAAGATCGATGACCTTGCCATGAGAAAAAGGTTTTACCAGGTGTTTCTCCAATGAAAAAGGCAGGGAGCTCAATGTTTTATCAGTGATATAAACAGGAAGACGGTATTTTTTTACAAGTCCGGGAAGGCCATAAATATGATCAGAATGCTCATGGGATATAAAGATGCCCAGGAGGTTTTCCATTGGTAAACCAAGGCTTTTCATTCTCCTTTCCGTCTCCCGGCAGCTCAGTCCGGCATCTATCAGCAAGCCCGAGTCCCGGGTGCCGGCATAGTAGCAATTTGCGTTGCTGCCAGAATTCAGAGAGGAAAAATAAAGTGCCATAGAACACCAAATGTAGCTAAACCCCCGATGCGTTGCGGCACATACAAGCGTTTTTCCCTATGAAAAATCTAAAATTTCTGTGGAAAGAAAAAACTTGAATCAGATGTTGGAAAATCAAAATACTCTATATTTGATTCCGATATGCGAATGGCATATCGAAAAAATTTTGAACACCCGTTAAATCTACAAATCAACATGGCAACGAAAAAAAAGAAAGCTGCCGCTAAAAAGCCAGCTCCAAAGAAAGCCGCTAAGAAAGCCGCTCCGAAAAAAGCCGCTAAAAAAGCTGCTCCTAAAAAGGCCGCTAAAAAAGCTGCTCCTAAGAAAAAAGCAGCCCGCAAACCAAACGCGGCATTCATGAGACCACTTACGCCTAGCGCAGCACTGGCAGCAGTAGTAGGAAGCAAAGCTGTTCCTCGTACTGAAGTAGTTAAAAAAATCTGGGTTTACATTAAAGCCAACAAACTTCAGGACAAAACAAACAGACGCATGATCAATGCGGATGACAAACTGAAAATTGTATTCGGTGGCAAGAGCCAGGTATCTATGTTCGATATGGCAAAACATCTCGGCAAACACCTGAGTTAAGACTTGCTAGCAAACAATTCAATGGGCTCTTATGGGCCCATTTTTATTTTCACTCATCCTCCTTTCGGATATGGCAACATCATAAAATGTTTGATTAGTTTTTCTGCTGACGCCTGTGAACTGCATAATCTATACTGCGTAATTGGTTTTCTTTTTCCTGTTCCCATCCAGTTTGAATGGCAATAAGGCGATCAGGACGGCCCGGATGTGTCTTGGTAGCCAAACTGGAAGAAATGAATAACATAACCTCCTGTGCTTCTGAAAGGCTGGCGCCCATTCGTTGAAGCAATGCCCCTGCAAATTCATCAGCTTCCAATTCCACAGAAGGATGGCTTCCTATTTTTTTTGATGTATGTCCCAGCTCATGATGCCCCATCTCATGTGCCAGCAGAAAAACTAGTCCCCATTTATCATGTGTACTTTGCAGCACATACTGTACAAAAGCTGGATTATAACGGATCTCTCTTCGCTTATGAATCTTACAGGCCTCCATATTATTTACATCCGCTGCGAGAAGGGTATAATGATATTTAGTGCGCAGGGTAGATTCTATAATACGCAGAAGCTCATCCATGGTAGCAGCTGAAATAGTGGTGCTATCAAGGGGAGTAGCGCGTTTACATACAATTCCATTATCCGCATGCGAAGAAGGTTCCGCGCATGCGGTTAAAGTCATAAAAACGCCCATAAGGGGTAATAACAGGTAAGGTCTCATCAGGGATTCTAAAAATATCGGATTAAGTAATCATTCGAACAGACCCTTTCGAAGCTTTACATCTTTTTATTTTCAGCATGCGTATTTAATAGTATATGAATGGGTAAGGAATTCTACTAATTCCTACTGTAAAAAAATTACCTTTTTAGTTTGTGGTACATCAGTTCAATCAGGCCATTATTCTCTTTATCATCTGCCAGTTCCCAGAACATGATTCCTCCGAGATTCCGCCGTTTTATATATTTCAGTTTTTCTGTTACGGATCGTTCATCATCAAATGTGGCGAATAATTTTTTTGACGAACTGTACTGCCAAGGAGATCTGGCTTTTTTATCCCAGTAATAATTGTATCCCGAGCTATCTGAAAAATATTGATTGAATTGTTTGTAAGCCACCCCCCGAAAAAATTTGCCCGATTGATAAAGGCCATGCTGACTACCTTCCACCTGTTGCCATACTCTTGCATAAAATGCGGAACCCATGATCAGTTTATTGGGAGGAACTCCTTTTTCAATTAACCAGCTGATGGCTCTGTCAGCAGATTGAGCTGTGGCATTTCCACTGTATAATGGCGAATGATGTCCGGTTACAGAACTATAACCTCCCACAAGATCATAAGTCATCAGGTTTACCATATCTATTAATGGCATTACGGTTTTCCAGTCTATTGATTGTTCGAGGTAACTGATAAATCCGCCTGCAGCGAAACTTAAAAGATATCGATCGCCCATTTCTGTTCTCAATGCTTTCAAGAGCTCAGTAAAATTTTCACGGTCGGATATTTTATACGGATGACCCGGGTATCCTTCAATAGCAGGGTATTCCCAGTCAAGATCAAGTCCATCAATATTGTTTTCACGAAACAGGGCCACAGTAGTACGGGCAAACATTTTTCTGTGGGCATCAGAGGAAAATAGATCTGAACAGCCATAACAACCGCCCCAGCCGCCAATGGAGACCATGATCTTCAATGAAGGGTTTTGTTTTTTAAGGGCGACAATTCCCTGAAGGGCCTTGTGTTGGTTCTCAGTGGCAAAACAAAGCGTATCACCCTGTATTCTCAAAAAACTGAAAATAATATGGGTGAGTTTGTTAACCGGATACCTGGCCACTATAGAATCTGACGAGGTAGTATAGGCGATGATCCGGTACTGCGCTTTACCTGATAAAGAATACAACAATAAAAGGGAAATCAGCATTTTTTTCACAAGACAAATTAAGGAAGTTCATCAAGCTTCTTGTATAGGTGCCTGGTATTCTCTTCGTTAATAAGAATGCCACGCCGTTCAGTTCAGTGAAATGCTATATTGTCTGGGTTCAGCGAGTATTTGCCAGTAGTTTGGCCAGGTTGCTGAATGTGCCGAATGGGCCTTTCTCTGCAAATGAATTCACTACCCAGGAGGGTAATGAGCCACCTGGATCAAGCTCCAGTGTATAACTAATATGTAATTTGTTTGGAGCAGGCACTGTGATCTTCCAGTTAGCCAGATACCTCGGCACCCGCACCTTCGTTGGGATATCGGGAATAATTCCTTTTTCTGCGCGACCCGTTACAATCAGAAAACGGGGAAGACTATCCGTTTTGATCTGCAAATGAATCAGTACATCCCGGTTTGAAACGGGCCATGGCATTTCTATTTCAGAATAATAAATAAAATCATTGGGCGTGAATTTTTTGACCAGCTTGCAAAATTTATTATGATAGATCCAGTCGGAGAAATCATCCACATTGGTAAGAATGGAAATAAGTTTAGCGTAAGTGCCGGGTAAGGTAGCCTCTACTTTTACCAGCTTGAATGAAGAGTTATTCGCATCGGCTGTATAGACCTTAATATTATTCTGATCCTTTTCGAGTTTCCAGTTTTGCGAAAAACAAGGGTGGCTGAGCAACAACAGCAGTATTACGGATAATCTGTTCATGACTTATGCCATGAAAGTAATTGAAATAGGGAAAATTACTGATTGCTTATTGTTAATTATAAGGTATTGTGGTGTGCGGCGGCCTAAGTTTCATATGGAGGTTTCAATAATTAATAATTATCAATCATTTCCCCTTCACTAACTCAAACCAGGTGACATGAAACTTATCTCCCACCAGCTCTCCCTGTACATTGGCTTTGCGGATCTCTTCACAGAATCCATGATCTCCATGTGCATCACCAAAATCGTCAATATTAGCTCCGGTAACATAATAATATTTGTTTTCGTACTTCACGGCCAGTTCGCATTCTTTCCCTTTCATCTTAAAATTGCATTTACCACAGGAGGCATCCAGGGTATAAACTGGCTTATTCTTATCAAACACCAACTTTGCTTTTTCTTTTGTGTGCTGGGCCATTGCTCCCATACCAGAAAGAGTCAGTATCATAAGTAAAAATAAATTTTTCATATTTCTGTTTGAATAACAAAACTACTTACTTCTCCCAGTTTACTTTTAATTTTTTTTGTTCTGATGAATTGGGTCCTATCATGATCTCAAACTCTCCCGATTCCCAATTGAATTTTCCATTCATGTCGTAAAACTTCAAGTCCTCCGGTGTGATAGTGAAACTAACCTTACGACTCTCACCCGGCGCCAATTCTATTTTCCGAAAACCTTTTAATTCTTTTACAGGACGAGTTACTGAGCCAACCATATCTCTGATATACAATTGTACTACTTCTTTTCCTTTGCGGGCGCCTGTATTGTTCACACTAATACTCGCTGTCAGCACCTGATTTCCTTTTAGTTGTCTTGCACTCAACTCCAGTTCACCATATTCAAATTTCGTATAACTAAGTCCGTATCCAAATGGGTAAAGCGGATCATTTGACACATCAATATAATTAGAGCGAAATTTCTCAAACCATTTTCCTTCAGGCAATGGACGTCCTGTATTTTTATGCGCGTAATAAATTGGTATCTGTCCAACATTCTGCGGAAAGGTTGTTGTTAGTTTACCGGAAGGATTGACATCCCCGAATAAAACATCCGCGATAGCATTACCTGCTTCAGAACCACCGAACCAAACATTTAGAATGGCTGGCACATGTTCCTTTTCCCATTTAATGGTCATGGGGCGACCAGCGAATAATACCAGGACAACGGGCTTTCCGATTTTTACTAATTCCATCAATAATCTTTTCTGAACATCAGGAATATCAAGATCACTGCGACTGGAACTTTCTCCACTCATTTCCGATGCTTCACCCAGAGCAGCGACGATCACATCCGCATTTCGTGCAATGGCCAGGGCCTCATTTCTTAATTCTTCTTCAGAACGTGCATCTCTGTTCAGAGAACGGCCAAACATGGTGGCCCTTACTTCATACATACTATCCGATACCAGGTTGGATCCTTTTGCATATACAATTTTTCCATCCCGACCCAACGACTTAGTGAGACCAGCTCTTACAGTCACCGCTTTTTCCAGATCAGTGCTTACGCTCCAGGTACCGGGCATATTCGTTTTTGTATCAGCCAATGGGCCGATCAATGCAATGGTTCCAGATTTTTTTAATGGGAGAAGATTGCCCTGATTTTTCAACAATACAAAACTTTCAGCAGCGATCGCTCTTGCCTTTGCAATATGATCAGGAGTATATACATCGGTTGGGATCCTTGCGGAATTGCAATACCGATATGGATCTTCAAATAATCCCAGCTCATATTTTGCTTCGAGGATGAGGCGACAGGCATTATCAATATCTTTCTGTGTTACTTTTCCTTCTTTCAATGATTGTTTCAGCGTGGTTAAAAATCCTTCACCTACCATATCCATTTGTACACCCGCCTTAAGCGCCAAAGCAGATACCTGTCCCAGGTTGCCCATACCATGCGCCTCCATTTCATTGATACCGGTATAATCTGTTACTACAAAACCTTTGAAGCCCCATTGTTTACGCAGCAAATCGGTAAGTAAAAATTTATTTCCAGTGGCAGGCACACCATCTACTTCATTGAAGGAGGCCATGACAGATCCGGCACCTGCATCCACTGCGGCTTTATAGGGAGGGAGATAATCATTGAACATTCGTAAGTGACTCATGTCTGTGGTATTATATTCACGACCAGCTTCAACGGCCCCATACATAGCGAAATGTTTTACGCAGGCCATGATAGTATTGTTTTTTGACAGATCATTTCCCTGGTAGCCTTTCACCATGGCTTTCGCGATCAGTGAACCAATATAAGGGTCTTCGCCTGCGCCTTCCGCAATTCGTCCCCATCGTGGATCACGACATATGTCTACCATCGGAGAAAATGTCCAGCAAATACCTTCGGCACTGGCCTCGATGGCTGCAACTCTTGCGGAAGTCTCAATAGCATCCATATTCCAGGTACAGGAGAGTGCTAAGGGTATGGGGAAAACAGTTTGATAACCATGAATTACATCCATGCCAAAGATCAGAGGGATCTTCAGCCTGGTTTGTTCCACCGCCACTTTCTGCACTTCGCGAATTTTATCAATGCCTTTGATATTGAAAAGGCCACCCACTTGTCCGTCTCTGATCTTTTTTCCAATATCAGAACTCTGTGCCTGCCCGGTTACAATATCTCCAGCGCCGGGAAGATTCAGCTGACCCAATTTTTCATCCAGCGTCATTTTTTTCATCAATACGTCAATGAATATTTTCATTTTAGCATTGTTGGTCTGCGCATGCAAACCAATTGTAACAGACAAAAAAGTCAAACAGAGAACAATGCGATAGATTCTTTTCATGATAGTATTAATTGTAGAATAGCTTAATTCACTTTTAGAACTGGAAAACGGGCTGAAACTCCGTTTTCATTGATGGATTCAATGGTAAAATAATAGATTTTCTGAAGATCCATGGCCTTGAACCAATATTCATTCAGGTCATGAACCATAACGCAATTATATAATTTATCCGCAGCCGTACCATAATAAATATTATAGGCATAGGCATTATCCACCGGGCTCCAGCGGATCCAGGCGCTTCGTTTATCTTTTTCGGTACGCAATACCATAAAACTCTTAACAGAAGGAGGTGCGGCACCGCTGCCTTTCCCAAATACACGAAGTCCGCTGATCGCGAATTTACCTGTTGGCATTTTAATGTTCTCCAGTTTGATATAGCGGGTTTGCACCGGGCTGCTCAGCTCTATATATTCATGAGGTACATCTTTATACTTGTCACTGTGGTCCACCAGCACCTGCCATTTTTTCCCATCCAGCGAATGATAAAGTTTATAGCTATGCCATACGTTCAGGGATTTTCCCAGTATGTCCACATCCTGATCGGCATAATTAATTTGTATTGCATTTACAGTTGACAAAGTACCCAGGTCAGAGATTATATATTCTCCTTTATCTGCAGTAGCGGCTGACCAATAGGTCTTCATGCTTTCATCATTGGCGTTATTCGCGGCATATCCACCCAATGTCGATGAAACCTGTATCGGTTTTTTATAATTCAGCAACATCCATCCTGGCCGGTAATTTTCATCCACCGGATCAATATAAGTGGGGTAATCACCAAAGGCTGTATTGCACCACATCACATCATCCTTATCAAATCCTGCGGGCCAGATTCCGATCCTCCTTTCAAAATTATTTTTAACGGAAAGTATGATCGTGCTGACATGCCAGAATCTTTTTTCATTATCGAGAAAAGTGGCACCATGGCCAGCTCCCCTTGTAAATCCTCCCAGTTTCATACTCAAAGGATCACTTTGTTCATCAAAAGATCCAAGAGGTGAGCTGCCAACGGTAACTCCATCAGCATACCCGCTGAACTCCGTTCCAGGTGCGCCATATTGTAAATAATATCTGCCATTATGTTTTGTCATCCAGGCTCCTTCCATAAAAGGATCAAGAAAAGTATTATCCATATGCTCTCCGAAACGCTGCCATCCAAATCGCCATGATTTCAAAGAATACATTTCTTTGCGAGTTCCCTTAGGATGAAATGTTTTGCGATCCAGTTCAATGCCATAGATCGGATATACATTGCTGGAGCCATTATACATATACAGTTTCCCGTCATCATCAGTAAAAAAAGCAGGATCCCATCCTCCGATCTCAAATGAATCTACCAATGGCTTCCAATCATTTGCCTTTGGGTTAGTACTCATCCATAAAGTGAAATTATTTGTATAAGTGGAACCGAATACGATCATGGTATCTCCAACAATACCAACCGCCGGAGCGCAGAGCTCATCATAGCCTTCATTCCAGGGACGAAGAAAGCGGCGCGAGATATAAGTCCAGTTCAAACGATCGCTGCTGTACCAATACCCCCATTGATTGGTGCTGAATAAATAAAAATCCCCTTTATAGTTTACGATTACCGGATCCGCCGTGGCCCTGTGCTTGCCCCATTCACTAAAATTGGGAATAGGCGTGTAACCGTAATCAATATTTATCGGATTGCAATAGGTCTTTTGTTGGGCGCAAATTCCTGTGCTGATCAACATCGCCAGTGCCAGATAAAATCTTCTCATTTTAAATTTATTAAAGAACCAGCGTAGCGATTGAGTGCGCCTTTGCATTCACTGCGGCCGCTTTTCCATTTATCCATAAATAATAAGATACTTCTTTCCCTGTGGGGTTCATCACTACTACTGCCAGCGAGCCATCCGGATTTCGAAAACCAGTTGCTAATAACTGACTACGGCTGGGAGATACGATTATTCTTTTTGCTCCCGGTCGTATGAATTTTGAAAAATGCCCGATATAATAATACGCGTTGGTATAGATCAGCCTACCGGTGCGGGTATCAGCATGTACAGGAGCGAAACAAAAATTACCTACATGATTCGGTCCGCCCTGCTCATCCAGTAATATGTTCCAGTCGGTAAAACCCACCATGCCATTATTAAAATCATGGATCATAGAAGAACCATATTCTTCACCCAATGACCAGGCATTATAGCGGGTAGAATCAAAACTTTCTGCACAACCCTCAGTAAAGAAGATGTTTTTATCTGGCCAGGCTTCCTGTACTCTTTTTATATTCTCATACATGGGTAAACCACCACTCCAATCTTCGTACCAGTGAAAACCCAGTCCCCAGATATATTTCGCCGCTTCCGGATCTTTGAAATAAGTCGAGGCCCTTTGATAAACCAGATCGCGATTATGATCCCATACAATGATCTTTTTATCTCCCAATCCTTCTTTCTTCAGGGTGGGTCCCAGGTTTTTCTTTAAAAAATCTCTTTCTTCTTCCGCAGTATAAATACAACTTTCCCATTTCTGAGTGGCCATAGGCTCATTCTGGATGGTAAGTCCCCAAACATTTACTCCTTCCTGTTCATAGGCCTTGATGAATTTTACATAATAGTTGGCCCAGCTCTGATAGAATTCAGGTTTCAATTTTCCCCCATGCAGCATGTCATTATTATCTTTCATCCAGGCTGGCGGGCTCCAGGGACTGGTAAACAGATTCAGCTTTCCACCTGTAGTTGCCATAGCTGATTTGATCAGGGGGAGTTTGAATTTCTTATCATGATCTATATTGAAAGAACTGAGTGCTGTGTCTCCATCCTTTATGTACGTGTACATATCACTGCTGAAATCACAACTGTTCATATTAGTACGGGCGACCGTATATCCAATACCATTTTTCGGATCGTAATAAGCAGTCAGTAATTCCTTCTGCTTTTCGGCGGGCAGTTTATAAAATGTTTCTGCCGAGGCATCTGTGATGGCGCCACCAATGCCCAAATATGTTTGAAAAGTTTTGTCAGGATCCACAAAGACCATGACCTGTGTTTCCAGTGGCTGGGCCATATCCTTAAACTTAAAACTATCGCTGCTACTTAAGCGAAGCGAACTGCTATCGGCTGTAGTATATACCTGTAATTTTTTTCCTTCCAGTGACCAGTCAGTATTGGTCGCTTTATCTTTTACTTTCGAAGTACAGGATGCCAAGGCCAGCAAGGCCAGTAAAACCGAATAATTTTTCATTGTTCTTGATTTATATTCTACCAGATATAAGTAGCTACCGCATTTGCCTATAAATGGCAGAGGCGAGAATGAAAGTAGATAAATTTTTTGGTACATAGGTGCGCAGGATTGAAACCGAACAAGCAAAGAATGGCCCTTATGCTGGCCGCAAAAGTTTAAATACAGGAACACGAATTACACCAATTGCACGAAGTACACGCCTGCCTGCCGGTAGGCATGAATAAATACAGATTACACGAATGATTCGCGAAGCGAATAGTCTCCTTTATGATTCAGCAATTCTAATTGAAGTGCAAGTCAGGCTCACAGCTCGTTGCTCAAAGCTGGTAGCTTTTCATTATATTTATTACAACATTTATCCCGACCACGATTCCCCTAAACCCTAAACCCTAACCTCTTTATAAACCTCTAAACCCTCTAATTATGAATCTCGAGCTAAATGACACATTGACCTTCCCAGCAATGATGGATGCTTTAAAAGCAAAACTCCCTTTGTATAAGATTGAATTGAAGAAAAACCCCATTGCCAAGTTTGAATTTATACAGGTATATAAATCGGCCTATGTAGGTACCTGGATACGGATCTTTCCAAAAAAGAATCGGGTGATGCTGATAAAGACCATTCCTTCCACAATGGCAAGAGCATTATTTGGTGGACTGATCGCAATACTTATTGCTTCCTCTGCGCAGAATAAATTGAGAAAGGAAGTTGCCGAAGTATTGATGAATGATTTTAAAACTTCCGAGCAGAAATAAGAGCCAGCAATGGAAGTGCACCAACGCAGCAACACCCATAAAAATAATTGCCTGCCTGCCGGTAGGCAGGGACTCATTTTAAATAGGATATGGCAAATAAAAAATCTCTCCCCGGCCCCATCACCATCCTAATGGGAGTGATTATCATCGCGGCGATCAGTACCTGGTTATTACCAGCCGGACAATACCATAAACTTGCTGTTAGCGGAACAACATTTACGATGACCACTGACAATGGAGACATCAGTCTGCCATTAACACAAAGATCACTTGACAGTCTGGGTATTCAGATCAAAGTGCAGAAATTCATTTCTGGCGATATACGTAAACCTATCTCGGTTCCCGGAACCTATACTAAACAAAAACGCAACGGACAAGGTTTTATGAATGTGTTGCAGGCGCCCATCAAAGGGATCTATGACAGCATCGATATCATTTTATTTGTGCTGATCATCGGAGGTTTCATGTTTGTGTTCAATGAAACCGGCGCCATGCTTAAGGGAATCACCTGGCTTGCTCATACTATGAAAGGAAGGGAGCCGTTACTGATAATTATACTTACTACAGTGTTTTCATTTTTTGCTGCTTCCTATGGGATGGCGGAGGAAGCACTGATCTTTTATCCTATTCTGATACCTTTATTTTTATCGGCCGGCTATGACCTTTTAGTGCCCTTCGCCATTATTTTCGGAGGCACTTCTCTGGGTGCAATCGCTTCCTTCTCTAATCCTTTTGCTACTATTATTGCATCTAACGCAGCAGGCATCAACTGGATGGATGGTCTCGCCGAACGTTTAATTCTCTGGGCATTGATCACTATTTTATTTATATGGTATGTACTCAGGTACGCCGCTAAAATAAAAAACAACCGCGAGGCTTCTTTAGTGTACCAGATAGACGGAGTA
The DNA here is from genome assembly GCA_046596515.1 of Chitinophagaceae bacterium. Classification (GTDB taxonomy): domain Bacteria; phylum Bacteroidota; class Bacteroidia; order Chitinophagales; family Chitinophagaceae; genus JJ008. The sequence continues at coordinate 33,698 of JBKJMI010000110.1, forward strand.
GTACATCCTCCATTTGAAATTAAGGTTAGTGATGTGAGCGAAGCGCCCAAACTCGAATGGAAGACCAAACTGCTTTTGCTAATTTATGTCCTGACTTTTCTGACTATGATAGGAGGAGTGGTTTTTTTAAAATGGTGGACCCTGGAAATGTCGGCTCTTTTTCTTGCATCATCTATAATGATAGCGGTAATTAGTCGCATTGATGATAAAACATTTATCCGTGAGTTTATCAATGGCGCTGGCAGTTTGCTTAGCGTGGCGTTTATTATCGGAGTAGCAAGAGGGGTTACTATTGTATTGAATGAAGGTCAGGTCAGTGATTCGATTCTTTATTTTACTGCGGGAATGGTACAGGGCATGCAACCCTCACTTTTTATTTTGTTGTTGCTCTTGTTTTATTTCTGCTTCTCGCTTTTCATACAATCCACTTCTGGCATGGCGGTATTAACGATGCCAATCATTGGTGCACTGGCTATCATGGTGAATGTACCGGGCCGGGAGATCGTGAACTCTTATATGTATGGTATGTGTCTGATGTCATTCCTTGCACCTACCGGATTAGTACTTCCTTCTCTGGCGATGGTAAATATGAG
>JBKJMI010000107.1:0-3771 GCA_046596515.1 Chitinophagaceae bacterium
CACCATGGCCTCCGGCAGATAATTATGTGCATTTTTCGGGAGCAAGGATATTATCTTCCGGCGATATCAATACTATAGTGAACTGGGTAAATAATAATTCCCCTTCTGGTAATCTGGCCAATGCACCACCGGCACCACCGCCTCCATCGAATCAATTGGGCATACCTGATAAAAGTTTACGTATGCCGGATTATATCAGCACGGCTTCAAGTTCGGATCTTTATCAGTGTTTTGTTCTTCCTCTTCGTTTACCTGCTGCGCAATTTCTTTCTGCCATTGAAGTGATCCCTGGTGATCCAGGCATTGTGCATCATGTTTTGGTTTTTCAGGATACCACTCCCAATCATGCGGCACAACAATTAGATAATGCTACTCCTGAAGCAGGGTATACCAATTTTGGGGGTATCGGAGTGAATAGTGCAGTAATGATGTTTGGCTGGGTACCTGGTACAACAACTAAAAAATTACCAATAATTTTTGGACAGAAAATTTATCCTAATTCGGATATCGTGATCCAGGTACATTATCCTGCGGGCACATCAGGCCGCCTGGATAGTACGCGGGTCCGTTTATATTATAATAACAATGTAGCCGCGCGTGAAGTAAGAGTAGATCCTATTCTGAATCATTTTGCGCCCACGCTCGTGAACGGGCCCCTTAGCATACCTGCAAATACGGTTAAGACCTTTGAAGAAAAGTTTACCCTGCCCGTTCTTTATACAGCATCAGTATTGTCTGTTGCTCCCCATATGCATTTGGTAGGTACCACTTTAAAATCTTTTGCCAACAAACCAAATGGCGATACTGTCCGTTTCATTGATATTCCAAAATGGGATTTTCACTGGCAAGGCCAATATTATTTTCAGAGACCCGTGATCGTTTCTGCCGGTTCTACTCTTCGGGCCTTTGCCACTTATGATAACACAACGAACAATCCCAGTAACCCCAATAGTCCTCCACGAACGGTAAATCTGGGGGAGTCAACTACCGATGAGATGATGCTGGTATATTTTGCACACACGGCTTATCAGACTGGCGATGAAAATATCATTCTGGATAGTTCGCTGATCGTAACAGGTATCAATGATCCCCGCGTTTTCGGAGCTGACATTAGTTTCTTTCCAAATCCCACCAATACCAGTTTACAATTCAGGAACCCTCACCCCCGTGATCCGGGTCGTTTATCAGTTTGGAATATGGCAGGCCAGAAGGTCATGGAAAAAAGCATCTCCAATCAGGAATGGGTAACTATCTCTACCAATAAATTAGCTCCCGGCGCCTACCTGCTTTTTTATGAGTCACGCCAGAAATATTATAAAGGCAAATTTATTGTGACTCAAAAATAATCATGAGGAGGTTTTGGAACAAGCGTTTCACATTAATTAAAATACTAGTCAACCCGATTCTATAGGTTGACTAGTATTTTTTTTATGAAACTAAAACTAAGCCGAAAGCTTTATTATCTGAATCAGAAATTCCATAAGCGGGTTATATTAAAGCCGATTACAAACTGCCCGTCCCTGTAATCATTCTGATTGAACACATTATTGCTCTGAGGAACAATGCCATAATAATTGCCAAAAAACACCTGGAAAGCATGTGAACTGGTAGTTGATTCCAGGCCAAAACAAATATTCGGATGAGGGTTGTTGGTCAAATGTTGTGTCAAAGGCTGGTCGTAGCCCATTATAATAGACGATTTCGGTGTTATTTTATACCGGCCCAATACAGAAATGGCAAAATGTCCATTTTCCATTTTTTGCTGAATGATCCCGTTTTTATCAACGTAGGCTTCCACATTATTGAACCAGGAGAAACTAGGCGCTACCTGGGCTGAAAAATGCTCTGTTATTTTTCTGGCAATGATCAGCTGGTTGAAATAAGAAAACCGGTGAACTCCATACCTGAAATTAGTCTTGTCTCTGGCATCAATAACCATATTGCCATAATAAGCAACACTAACCGGCACCTTATTGTCAACGGTTTGCTGAAGCAGGGAATATTTTGCATTCAGGTCAACCTGCATGCGCTCTTTAGTAACACCAGCCCCGAGGAATAATTTACTTATGGGTGAATAGTTCATTCCAAGCCTGATATTGGAGGGAGCAAAAAAGCCAAACAAATCTTTTTTACCCTTGTTAACTGTGCCGAAGCGGTGCTGGATATCAAACTCCAGAGTGCCTTTAATTGGTACCATGACGGTTTGGTTATCAATTAACCAAACGCTTCCGAATGTGTTTTTTACCGGTTTGCTTTTTGTAACTGCCGGCGCTTCCTTGTTATCCTGGGCATACAAACTACCAGCCAGGAAGCCCGCCGATAATAGTAATAATATTATTTTGAACTTTTTCATAATGCTTTTTTTAATTGTTATTCGCACCCTGCTTTAGCCATGCCAAAATGAGGGCATTATAATCTTTGTTTATACCACTGACTGGCATAGGGGTGCCTTTCTTCCCGGACATCCACAGATACAATTCGCTGGTAAGGGGATCGGAAGTATTAATAAAACCTCCGTTGGTTAAAGAAATGAATGCATTGGCTGCACTTAAATCGGGAGACCTGCCACCAGCAACATGGCAACCACTGGTATTGCAGCTATTATTAAAAATAGGGAGTATGTCGCCGGCAAAACTTACTGTTCTTGTCACTTCATTACCAGTATTAAAAATAACAGTCTTGTCTTTATAGCAACTGGCGAGCAAGGTTAGGGTAACACTCACCATGAAAATCCCTATTATTGTTTTTTTATTGCGTAGCATGATTATTCTTTTAAGATTTAGCAATAACGGGCTTTTATTTTTTAAATTTCAAAACGAGATTTGGCTTGATAGAGTGTGCAATCTGGGAATTTTCAAAAATGGCAAATCCAAAATACTGGTCCTGCAGGGAAGAGAAATCAACATCATAAACAGTATCAGTTGTTTTTAAAGCCCTTTTAATTTCCAGTATCCAGCCTGAGCCTGTATAAGTAGATTTGCAGGTAATATCACCGGCACTAAGTGTATAGCCAATATCATTAAGAGTAACGCCAGCAATAGCTTTTGGACCAACCCCTGCCCCAACTCTTTGATAATCGGTTCCTACATTGGGATCTATTGTGGTTGCATCACTTAAGGTAAGTACTCCGGTAGAAGATACCGCAACCACTAATTTAGCAGTACTCGCAGCAACTTCTGAATTCAATATCCAGTTATTATCATTTCTACCTGGAATAAGATATTTTGGTACAGATACATTTATTGCAGGCATAGATCCTGTAATAGCAAGTGTTTGTGTATTATTCTGATAAACGTCAACACCGGGATCACTCTTTCTACCATTTGGATAAGTATTATCCTGATATTGGTCATGCAGCTGGAAGCCTGCATTTACACCACCTCTTACAGATTTCCAATGCCACATATCAATTTTCTCTGTTGAGAAATTGGTGAAGTGTCGGCTGGATAAGTCAATTGCTGGCAAACCAGTATGACAGGATTTATAACAGGTTCCATTATTCCAGCCATTTACGGAATTATTGATATTCCATAAAAAGGAAATTTTGTCCTCATAAAAAGCAGGCCTTAAAATAGCACCGGTAACAGGATCAAAATCAAATGTGCCTTTTTCCTGTGCCCATCTTTGAGTGGTGGGATTAAAATACCAGGGCTGACGTTTAAGTGATTGGGTAGGATCTACCCATTCTGCCAGAAAATAAATGTTATTATCATCATAAGTGGAACGAAGCGTGACTGAAGGAATAATATTACCTGTATATCCCCTGAATAC
>JBKJMI010000084.1:0-17400 GCA_046596515.1 Chitinophagaceae bacterium
ACGCCTTCGCTTCCTCTTCCTTATTCTTAAAAGTAAAATTCAGCTTAGAGCCATCAGGGTCGGCCTCAGCTTCCAGTACATCGCCTGCTTTTAAATTCATATTCAGGATCTGTTCTGCAAGAGGATCTTCAAGATATTTCTGAATGGCCCTGTGTAAAGGTCTTGCCCCGAATTGAGCATCAAATCCTTTATCGGCAAGAAAATTCTTCGCACTTTCTGTCAACTCAAGGCTGAATCCAAGATTAGTCAATCGCTTGGTTACCCCTTTCATCAGAATATCAATAATGCTGAAAATATGCTCCTTGCTAAGACTATTAAATATCACCACATCATCGATACGGTTGAGGAACTCCGGAGAAAAAGTTTTCTTCAATGCTTTTTCAATTATGGCCTTGTTCATCTCATCTTCATTGTCCTTTCTTGAACTGGTAGCGAAACCAACACCTACTCCGAAATCCTTCAGTTGTCTTGCTCCAATATTGGATGTCATGATGATCATGGTATTCTTAAAATCTACTTTTCTTCCCAATCCATCAGTAAGTTGTCCATCATCCAATACCTGCAATAAAATATTATAAATATCCGGATGTGCTTTTTCGATCTCATCCAGCAGGATGACACTATAAGGTTTACGACGAACGCGTTCAGTTAACTGTCCTCCCTCTTCATATCCAACATAACCCGGAGGTGCGCCGATCAAACGACTCACCGTAAATTTTTCCATGTACTCACTCATATCAATCCGGATCAAAGATTCTTCTGAATCAAACATATAACGGGCCAGTGAACGGGCCAGCTCGGTCTTACCTACGCCTGTAGGTCCCAGGAAAATGAAGCTACCAATTGGCTTTTTAGGATCTTTTAATCCTACACGATTTCGCTGAATCGCTTTTACCACTTTTTGAATGGCCTCTTCCTGTCCCACAACCATTCCCTGCATATCTTCTGCCATACGACGAAGCTTCTCTGTTTCAGCCTGCACCATTCTTTTCACAGGAATACCCGTCATCATGCTCACTACTTCAGCGATATCTTCTTCACCTATAGGATATTTCTTATGCTTGCTTTCTTCTTCCCAATCGTGCTTTGCTTTTTCCAGGTCTTCCTGTAATCTTTTTTCTGTATCACGAAGTGAAGCTGCCTCTTCAAATTTCTGGCTCTTCACTACTTTATTCTTTTCATTCTTTACATCTTCGATCTTTTTCTCCAAATCAACGATTGTAGGAGGCACATTAATATTTTTTAAATGCACCCTTGCTCCTACTTCATCCATCACATCGATCGCTTTATCAGGAAGCAAACGATCGGTCACATAACGATCACTGAGTTTTACACAGGCATCAATCGCTTCATTATCATAAAGCACATTATGGTAATCTTCGTATTTACTTTTAATATTATTCAGAATCAGAATGGTATCATCCACGCTTGGTGGTTCAATCATTACTTTTTGAAAACGGCGATCAAGAGCGCCATCTTTCTCAATATACATACGGTATTCATCCAGCGTAGAAGCACCTATGCATTGCAGTTCTCCACGAGCCAGAGCTGGTTTGAAGATATTGCTGGCATCAAGTGAACCACTGGCACCTCCCGCTCCTACGATAGTATGTAATTCATCAATGAACAGGATCACATCACGATTCTTCTCCAGTTCATTCATAATAGCTTTCATTCTTTCTTCAAACTGACCACGGTATTTTGTACCGGCAACAAGAGCAGCAAGGTCAAGCGAGATCACACGCTTATCAAAAAGCACCCTTGACACTTTACGTTGCACGATGCGAAGTGCCAGGCCTTCTACAATGGCGGTTTTACCCACACCCGGCTCACCAATAAGAATAGGATTGTTTTTCTTTCTGCGCGAAAGGATCTGTGAAACCCTTTCAATTTCGGAATCCCTTCCTACAATTGGATCCAGGGCACCGAGTTCGGCCATTTTAGTAATATCCCTTCCGAAATTATCGAGTACCGGCGTTTTACTTTTTACTGTTCCTTGTTTAGGTGTGCCCTTAGAAGGAGAATATTTTTTTTCTTCATCGAATTCATCTTCATTCTCTTCGTTATACTCGGCACGGGGATCGCTGGATTTAACGATACCCAACTCTTGTCTGAATAGATCGTAGTCCACATCAAATTGATTTAGGATCTGTGTTGCAATATTTTCTTTGTTCTTAAGAATTGAAAGCATCAGGTGTTCGGTCTCTACTGTAGCACTCTTCAGTGCTTTGGCTTCGAGAACTGTTACCCGAATCACTTTCTCTGCCTGCTTAGTAAGGGGCAGGCTATTTATATTAGCAATATTCTTACCGGTTTTATCTTTTACCGCCAATTCGATCTCCTTTCGAAGCTCGTAGATATCGACGTTAAAGCTTTTCAGTATTCGTACTGCCGTATTCTCTCCTTCTCTGATCAGTCCAAGCAGCAGGTGCTCCGTACCTATAAAGTCGTTACCCAGCCTCAAAGCTTCCTCTCTGCTATACGAGATGATCTCCTTAACCTGTGCTGAAAAATTGTTATCCATTAGAGATAATTGGTTGTTATACAATATTAATAAATAAAATCGGTTAGTCTGTTGTCGTACTTATAAACGGAATGTTGATAATTTTAGTTGTTAAGGGCGGGCAAATTCACCAGTTTTCCTTCAGGTATAACTACGAACAGTTAACCATTTTTTTAGTACTTATATGCAAGTCAAAACGGATACCAAAGAGAAATTTCATGTCATCACGGTAAAAGAGCCCATATTAACTGCTAGTATGACAGAAGATTTGACGGAATGTTTGATGCCTTTCCTTCAAAAGGACGTTAAAAACCTGGTTTTGGTATTAAAGGAAACTTCTGATGTAGAACGGCCCCTGGCTGAAAAATTGGTGGAACTTCAACAATCCTTTTATGAAGGGGGCGCTTCTTTTGTGATCTGCGAATTGCAAGCCCAGGTAGAGGATCAGCTTGATAAGGCTGAAATGCTGGAATTGCTCAATGTAACTCCAACAGAATCGGAAGCCTGGGATATCGTACAAATGGAAGAGATCGAAAGGGAAATGTTCGGTGAAGACAGTTAAGCAATAGTGTAAACGGTGCCTTCCAGCGCCAGGTCAGTATTAGGAAATATTTCCCTTGCCTCTTTTTCAAATTCCTCCAGAGAATCATATTTACTGCTGAAATGTCCGATAAGCAAACGCTTTACACCGGCTTTCAGGGCCATGGTAGCCGCCTGCCGGGTGGTAGAATGAAACCGATCCTCTGCCCTTTCGCGGAAATTATCCAGATAAGTAGTTTCATGATAGATCATATCTAATCCGGTAATGTGCTCGAGCAACGCTTCATCATATTTTGTATCGGCACAAAACGCATAGCTTCTTCCTTTATCTCCGGGAAGCGTTACTTCCTCATTTTTCACAATGATCCCTTCTTTTCCTAAATAATCGGCTCCTGATTTTAAATGATCAAAAAATGCCATAGGTACCTGCATTTCCCTGGCTTTATCAACTAAAATTTTCCGGGCCTGTCTTTTCTCTGTGAATTTGAAACCAAAACATTCAATACGATGATTAGTACGGAAACATTCTATCCGCATTTTCTCGGTTTCCACTAATAAACCCGGACCTGGAATAGCATGGATAAATAATTCATAGGGCAGATGGGTATCTGCCATCTTCAATTGCAATTCAATGATCTCTTTTAATGCGGGGGGGCCGAAAATATGGAGGTCCTGCGTATGGCTCAATAGTCCAAAACTGCTGATCAGTCCGATGAGACCAAAATAATGATCGCCATGTAAATGAGAAATAAAAATATGGGAGATCTTTCCACGGCGGATCTTATAATTGATCATCTGTATCTGAGTTCCTTCGCCGCAATCAACCAGGAAATTATTTCCTTCATAAGTAACCACCTGACTGGTAGGATGGCGGTTAAAGGCAGGAACCGCAGAATTATTTCCCAGGATGGTAACGCCGAACATGAGGAAGAATTTTTATAAAGGTACAATGGAGACAATGAATGAAAACAGAACGCTGCTTTAACGTCTGTTTTCATTCATCCATTGATAAAATAAGGGAAATTCTCGTCGCCAGCTGCCCTCCTGATGTTTCCCTTCTTCCCTGATCACAGCTGTTGCATGGATCTTTGGAAGATGGCTTACCAGGTCCATCATTTTCATCATATCGGGAACCATTTCCTGGCTTTCTTTTTTGCCCACATAGAAATAAATCGAAGCTTTAGTTTTTTTCAATTTGGATTCCGCTTCCTTATAAATAGCCGGGGCGATCCAGAAAGAAGGAGAAAATATGGCAGCCCCACCAAAGGTTTTAGGATATTGAAGCAAGGCGTAAAAACTGATCAATCCGCCCAAGGAACTTCCTCCTATCCAGGTATTTTTTCTGTCCTTCCATACGGGATAGTGAGAATCGATATAAGGCTTTAGTCTTTTAACTATAAAATGTAGATAGGCGGCCCCTTCCGCTTTTCCATATTTCTCCATATCATAAGGAGTTAATTCATGAATGCGGTTTGCACCTCCATTATCAATACCTACAATTATACATTTTGGTAAAGTCGTAGTATCCATGAATTCATCAAGACCCCATTCGCCAGCGAAAGAGGTTTGGTCATCAAAAAGATTTTGACCGTCGTGCATATATAGCACGGGATATTTAATTCCATTTTCTCCCTGAGGAATATAGATCCAGATCCTTCTTGTCCTTCCTAATTCAGATATGGAAAAAGAAGTATCCATTATATGGACATTCGCGGAAGCTGTATGCGGTCTTGATTGAGAAAATGCATGCCAAGGCAATAAGAAACAGAAACTCAACCAAAAAATATATTGCCGCATTGTAATTATTTAATAAAAAAGATCAGGCCAAACTCTTCATTAGATGCCAGATATGTTGCTGATGTTTTTCGCTGACCTTCCATACCGGCAAACGAAATGTATTCTTACATAATCCCATTTCAGTAAGGTAGGCTTTTACGCCACTGGGACTTCCTTCAGTAAACATGGAAGCGATGATATCGATATATTTATTATGAATAACGGTTGCGCCATTGAAATCGCCTTTTAGGGCAAGTCTTACCATCTCTGAAAATTCAGGATAGGCATTAGCTACTACAGAGATAACTCCTTCTGCTCCCTGGGAGATCATTTGAAGAGTGATCGGGTCATCACCGCTGATCACCATAAAATCTGATGGTTTATTTTTCAGGATCTGATTGATAAGTTCAAAATTTCCACTGGCTTCTTTTGTGGCGAAAATATTTTTGCAATCATGTGCGATGCGCAATTGTGTCTCCGCGCTCACCGACATTCCTGTTCTGCCTGGAACATTATACATAATAATTGGCAGAGGTGTCGCTGCATCCAATGCTTTATAATGCTGATATAATCCCTCCTGGTTAGGTTTATTATAATAAGGACTTACAGAAAGAATGGCATCATATCCTTTCAGATCAAAATGATTAAATGCGGTAGTTACTTCTTTGGTATCATTTCCACCTATGCCTGCTACAATAGGTAAACGTCCATTCACCTGCTTTTGAATAAATGAAAAGACTTCCTGCTTTTCTTTACCATGGATGGTCGCACTTTCTCCTGTGGTGCCCAACACCACCAGGTATTCTACTTTTCCTTTGATCCAGTATTCAACCAGGTTTGCATAACTCTTCCAATCAATATTTCCCTCATTATCAAATGGGGTGATGATGGCGATACCGGTTCCTGTAAATTGTTTACTCATGTAAAATCTTTTAAAAGCTTCTAGCCACTAGCAGCTAGCTTCTAGCTAAATTGTATACTTATCTGAAATTTATTTCAAATCATGAAGCAAAATTACCTGCTTGCCGGCAGGCAGGCTCCTAACTCCTAACTCTCTCAAACTTCTTCCCAAAATCCCATTTTCCCAAACTTCTCAATTCTTTTCTGCACTCTTTCTTTAGGGTTCATTTGTTTCAATTCATGGATCACGGGTTTGAGATATTCTTTTAATAAATGTGCTGCATTATCATAATCCCAATGTGCGCCACCAACTGGTTCGGGAATAATACCATCTATTAATCCGAAGCCAAGCATTTTTTCGGCGGTGAGTCGCAATTGTTCAGCAGCAACTTCTTTTTTATCCCATGAGCGCCAGAGAATGGAAGAACAACTTTCCGGTGATATTACCGTATACCAGGTATTCTCCATCATAAATACTCTGTCACCTGCCCCTATACCTAATGCACCTCCACTGGCACCTTCGCCGATCACCACGCAGATAACAGGAACCTGCAGGCGCATCATCTCATAAATATTTCTGGCAATGGCTTCTCCCTGACCTCTTTCTTCCGCTTCCAAACCGGGATAGGCCCCGGGTGTATCTATCAATGTAATTACGGGCTTATTAAATTTCTCAGCCAGCTTCATTAATCGCAGAGCCTTGCGATAGCCTTCAGGATTGGCCATTCCAAAATTTCGCATTTGGCGTGTCTTGGTATTGATCCCTTTCTGCTGACCAATGATCATTACGGTTTCTCCATCAATAGAAGCAAAGCCGCCCACCATGGCCTTATCATCACGCACATTACGATCGCCATAGAGTTCAACAAAATTGGTGGTCATTTTGTCAACGTATTTCAATGTATAAGGACGATCAGGATGGCGACTAAGTTGAACCCTTTGCCAGCTGCTGAGCTGACTGGTGATCTCTTTTCTTTTTTCTAAAATTCCCTGTTCCAGTTTCTGAATAGAATCAGTGAAATCGATCTTGGTCTTTTCCTGTCGATTCTTCATGGTCTGGATCTCATCAATGAGGTCCTTGATGGGCTTTTCAAAATCCAGAAACTGGCGGTTCGTGTCGATTGGCATAAGAGATAAATGTGGCAGCTAAATTAAGGTATAATTTGTAGAATAATTTTCAGGTTCCAGAATTGCATGATTTATACAGTCCCTCATTGGAATGTATCATTCATTTTTATAGTAGGATAATTTATTATTGAGATCAACAATATGCAATTGCATATTATGGATTCGTTGCAATAAGTAGCTGATGGTTTCAATGCCTTCCACATTAATATCCATTTCCTGGTGTAAGCGAGTCAGATGTTCCAACTGCTTTAGCTGACTTGCCGGAACGAATACTTTTTCCTCAATGCTGGTGATATCGATAAGGCCAGAGTCTTTCAGAGAAATAATAAAAGAAAGTTCAATATTATGATACATACAAAACTCAGTCACAGGGATCATGCTTTCTGATTTCATATTTTATTTCAGTTTAGACAATTCGGTGAAAAGTGATTTTTGTTGTTCTGTAAGGTTGGCAGGTAAAAGTATTTCATATGTAACATAAAGGTCGCCGGCCTTCCCTTCTTTTTTATAAACAGGAAACCCCTTGCCTTTCAGTCGAATCTTAGTACCATACTGTGTTTCGGGTTCAACTTTCAATTTTACTTTTCCCTTCAGCGTTTCAACAACCGTTTCTCCTCCCAGCAATGCTGTGTACAAGTCTATTGTAGTTTTTGTAAATAAATCATTGCCCAATCGCTTAAAATCAGGATGAGGAGTAATGATAAATGTGATGTATAAATCACCGGCAGGGCCCCCATTTGCTCCCGGGGAGCCATAGCCTTTTAATTTTATCACCTGACCGTTTTCAATACCTGCAGGTATTGTAATGCGAATATTTTTATCATTAACCTTAAGTGTTCGCTGGTGTGTTTCCATTGCCTCAATGAGGCTTAGCGTAAGTTCGGCAGTATAATCCTGACCCCGGTACTGGGGTTGCCTGCGGCGTTCCGAAGATCCAAACATAGATTCAAAAAAACTGGAGAAGTCACCTTCATCTGCACCATTAAATTGTTGCCCACCCGTGCTGCGTCGTTGTTTCTTTTGCTGTTCAAACTTTTCTGCATGTTCCCACTCCTTACCATACAGGTCGTATTTCTTTCTTTTTTCAGGGTCACTTAAAACTTCGTTGGCTTCATTTATTGCTTGAAATTTATTGTGCGCCTCTTTATCGTTTGGGTTAAGGTCAGGGTGAAGTATTCTAGCTAATTTTCGGTAGGCCTTTTTAATATCGGCTTCCGAGGCAGTTTTTTCAATTTCTAATATTTTATAGTAATCAATAAAGTCCATCAGAATCCTTCATGCTTTTTTCAGTTACTATGCCTATTTTATAGTCAGGATGACTGCAGAAGAATTATCAAGGTAATATTAGTTCCTGGTAATAAACCGGATAATTGGTGTAACCTTTATAATCTGCGGTATAAAATAAATTCATGTCAAGTTTTTTTGATAGTGGCCAGTTATTGGCAAACCTTTCAACCAAATCAGGATTATTTATGAACGGGCGTCCGAAAGCAATGAGGTTTGCCAGCCCATTGTTTAAATCAATTTCCGCTCTTTCCTTATCGTAACCTCCGCAAAGAATAATACTGTTATTGAAATTTTTACGGATCAACTTTTTTATTTCAATTGGAACTGCAGGTGCGCCCATCGCACTATGGTCCACTATATGAATATAGGCGATGCCAATCTTGTTTAATTGAGTAGAAAGGTAATCATAGGTAGCATCAATTTCCGGGTAATGGGGCATATCATTAGCCACTCCAAAGGGAGATAAGCGTATGCCCGTATTTTCCTTTCCTATTGCGTTAGCCGTTGCTGTAACCAATTCAATTATAAAGCGGCATCGGTTTTCAATATTTCCTCCATAGTTGTCAGTGCGGATATTGCTTATTGGTGATAAAAATTGTTCCGGCAAATAACCATTGGCTCCATGTATTTCAACACCATCAAAACCCGATATAATAGCATTTTTTGCAGCAGATACAAATTCGTCCTTTGTTTGTATAATATCCCCCGCTGTCATTTCGGTTGGTACTAAATAGTCCTGTAATTGTTTGGCATCTGTCCACATTTGTCCGCCAGCCTTTATTGGAGAAGGGGCCATAATAATAGATCCTTCAGGCATATTTAGTGGATGACTGATTCTACCCGTATGCATTAATTGAACAAATATTTTACCTCCATTACCATGTGTGGCGTTTGTTATTTTCTTCCAGGCTTCCGTTTGAATTGTATTGAATATTCCCGGTATCCTTGCATAGCCCAAACCATTGAGAGAGGGCGAGGTGCCTTCGGTTATTATTAAACCTGCCTGAGAACGTTGCTCATAGTATGTTGCCATTAAATCGTTAGGAATATTCCCAATGGCCCTGCATCTTGTCAAAGGAGCCATGACAATATGATTCAATAAGGAAGTTGAACCTACCTGTGTTGCCTCGAATAATTTATACTCTCTCATGCTTTTTCGTTTAATAATATCTTCTATAAAATAGAAATCCGAAATGCGATGCTGTTATGATTGTTAAAGTCCGAAAAAACCCACTTTACGTTTTAGCATATGTCAGCCATCCATTTTCCACCACAGTAGAAAGCGCAATTACTCCTTTTAGTCTGGAACTAAATTATTACACACTAAGTTCACCTTAAATGGTTTGGAAAGGATTACACAACTTTAGAAATTAGTTGTATCATTCACACATTCTATATGTATCTACTTCTTAAACGATAATTTTCGAGTAACAACGTAAAGTGAAACGATAATCGGGGAAATAAATAATTAAGGGACAGAACTCACCACTTGCCTTCAGCAGGCGGCTCACTATTCACTATTGACTATTCACTTCAATATCTCCCATAAATTTTTTGGAGGAGCACTAAACTGCCCCTTAAGGAAAACGATCAGCAGGATAACAAATACGATAAGACCCAGGAGAATACTAATTTGTAGCAGTGAGACCTTTTGAATCGCCTGCTTATTTCCTGGTTCACAAACTTCACCCGGACAATACTGCATTTTGTCCTTATAAAACCAGCCATAGATCAGGCATCCAAGGCAAATACCAAAAGCGGATTCAAAAAACAGGAAGATCAGGCAGATCAGGCAGGTAAGTCCGGTAAAGATGCTATAAGAATTCACGATCACCAGCAGCAGGAACATTAAAGAAGCGAACGCGATCCCGATCTTCCAGGCAAATTTTTTCTGGGCGGCACCAACATATTCTGGTCTTTGCCTCCCAACGATCAGCCGGCCAAGTATTAATGCAGGTGAAAACCTAGGGCTGATAAAAACCCGGATCAACAGATCAGAAAGAAAAACAATAATGACATATTTGATCATTAAAAAGTTTCCTTTAAAAAGAATCAGCATCAGAGAGATAAACATAAAAAGGAAGAGTATCCCTGCAGAAGCTCTTATTTCCCTTTCATTTAAAACAGGGATATCATATCCTTCTACATCCTCTCCAAACTTTATATGGGTAGTTGCTTTTTTCATTTCTATTAGCAACTGCAAATATTAAGAAGTACCAGGCTAAGTAAGATCGTCAAAGTGATAAGTTTCATAAATTTTAGTTTAAGGTTGATAAAATCACCATTTCCACTTCAAGATCATTCAATATCCCAATCTATAGAACTGACAGTCTGCAAACAACAGTTTATGGTAAACCAACAACCGAATTAAGGACATTAAAACGGCATAGATTTACCGATATTTATTCCCTGCAATCGCGAATGAAAAGATTACAAAATATAAAACTTGTCAGGCTTTACCTGTGGATGGGATTGGGGTATTATCTAATAGGCCTGATCAATACTATTCATCAATACCCTGATCAGTGGTTTGCGGGGATATTTAATAGTCTTTGGGGCATCATTTATATTATTCCGGTCAATTTCCTATTTTTTGAGTACACGCTGCCGTTTGTACTGAAGAAAAGAAGCGCTATTATTTTGAATATCCTGTTGGGGATTATTTTATTATTTCTTTTCATGATGATCTGGTCATATGGATTATATGGATGGCGCTTACTGGGTATTCAACTGCATATTTATACTGCATTAAAGGATTTTGCTTTAGTAAAAGAAGCATTGGCAAATCAAATGGCTTATAGTACCGGAGCTATTTTTTCTATTGGGATCACCAGGCATATTTATAATTATGTACGGTTAAAACAGGCGCAACAACAATTAAGAATAGAAAAGCAGGCGGCAGAATTAAATTATCTCCGCTCTCAGACAAACCCGCATTTTTTATTTAATACCCTGAATAATATTTATTCCCTATCGAGGGACAAGTCTGACCTCGCACCGGAATCTATATTACGTCTTTCGAAAATATTGCGATATATGCTCTATGAGACAAGCGGTTCTTATATAGCCATAGAACAGGAATTGAAAATTATTGCCGACTATATTGACCTGGAGAAATTGCGCTATGATGAGACGCTGCGAATTAGTTTTAATTCGGATGTGGAAAACATGAAACAGTCATTGCCGCCATTATTGCTGATACCATTGGTGGAAAACGCTTTTAAGCATGGTGTTTCTGAAACGGGAAACCAGCCCTTTGTTGATATCCATCTTTCTGTTGCCCACCGGCAACTGAAATTTATTGTAAAAAACTCTTCAGAAATGCCTGAAAGAATAATTACTGAAAATATCGGGCTTTCAAATCTGAGAAGGCAGTTGGCCTTACTTTACACTGATTATGATCTATTAGTTAAACAGGGAGATGCTGTGTTTACTGCCACATTAAAAATTAACCTGGCCAGTCATGTCTAAATTAAGCTGTATAATTATAGAAGATGAGCCTCTGGCAGTAAAAATCCTGTCAGATTATATTTCTGAAGCAGGCTTTCTTGAATTAAAAATGGCATTCAAAAATGCAATCCTGGCAACAGAATGGCTGCGAGAGAATAGCGTTGCCCTTATATTTCTTGATATACATCTTCCAAAACTGAAAGGAATGACTTTTCTAAAAACGCTAATACATCCGCCTGCGGTGATCATAACAACAGCCTACCATCAATATGCCGTAGAGGGATTTAATCTAAATGTCACCGATTACCTTCTGAAGCCATTTGAATTCGAGCGATTTTTAGTTGCGGTGAATAAAGTAAAAGCAACAAGGAATGAAAAACAATTACCTGCTGCCGAAGCGGGGACAAAGGATCATTTGTTTGTCAGCATGCAAAAGAAAAAAGTGAAGATCTTATTCTCAGATATTCTTTATATCGAAAGTCAGATAGAATATGTAAAGATCACCACAACAAAAAGATCTTACCTGGCAAAAATGACCACCAATGAGATCGGGGACATTCTACCCGTTACTCAGTTTAAACGCATACACCGCTCCTTTATTATATCCATCAGTCGCATTGAATCATATAATGCAGAGATGGTGGAAATAAATGGGGTACAGATTCCTATTGGAAGAAGTTATAGAGGGATTATAGAAAGTTTATAGGAATTTCATTCATAGTCAATATTTATTTTACGACCAGTATCTGAAATGTTCCGGGTATCATTTTAGGCCTGCCATTTGCCCCAACTCCGGCTTCAAAATCGGCAGTAGGTATAAATAGTGTACCGGTATTTTCATCAATGGTGATGGTACGGCCACCACGTTTGGTCGGGTAATTTCCCAGCACGGTAAACTTGTCGGCATTTTCTTCCTTAATAGCAGTTATGTTTCCATCCGAGCCATTTGCCGTAAAGATGATTTTTTCTCTGGCGTTAAAAGCTACGCCGTCGCAACCCTGTCCTATGGGTAAGTTGGCAACTACTTTGCCATTGCTTGCATTCATTACTACAAGTTGCTTTTCGCAACCCACAAATAAACGCTGCGTGTTTTTGTCATAAGCCAAACCAGTTGGACTTAAGCCACCATTAAGGGACCAATGGCTTGTTACTGTGTAGGTTTTCAGATCTACAGTAACGATCTCATTTTTGTCTTCCACATTGACAAACAGCATTCCCTTTCCATCGCTTACTGCTGTTTCCGGTTTGCCACCCACATCAATAGTAGCTATGACTTTATTTAATGCAGGGTCGATAATTGAAAGATTTTTGCTTCGGCCATTGCAAGTCACCATCATTTTTGAGAATGGTTCATACATGATAGCGTCGGGATTTTCGCCAGTTTCTATTTGCAAAATGATATTGTTCGTTTTTAAATCAAACACGGTTACATTATTTATCCTTCCATTACTGGTATAACCTCTGCCCAACTCATTATTAAAAGCAATACCATGAACTCCTGTGGTATTAAGAATGACACCTGTGGAATCACCGGTCGCTTCGTTCAAAATATTTACCTGGGTGCCATGCGAAGCGTAAAGGCTGCCATTGTGTACAGCTATATAGTCCCATCCACCAGCCGAGGCAATATGATAGGTAGCAGTTACTTTGTAATCGTGGGGAACTTGTGCCTGTAAATGCAGGCCAAGAATCAGGGCAAAAGGGAGAAATGAATATTTCATGTTATACAATTATTCTTAAATTATTGATAATTCGATATTGAAGATGGATTCTAATTCTGAAGAAATTCTGTAGCAAGGGTTTTCTCTAACTCCAACGAATGGTGAATTTGTGGTACCCTCCTGCAAAATCATACTCGACTGACAATCCTGAGGCATCACAAACTTGCTTTACAATAGATAAGCCCAAACCGTGACCACCCATAATTCGGGAGGATTTGTAGAATCGTTGAAAAATCTTGTCTTCCTCCAGCATGTCCTCCTGACTGGAGTTTTTTACAGTCAGCTCCCTTTTTTTAACTGAGAGGAAGATAGTACCGCCGGGGAAATTGTACTTTGTTGCGTTGCTCAAAAGGTTGTTCAATAGAATTTCCACCAGATAAGGATTCATGGTGATGAAAGATTCCTCAAGTTGATCGTGGACCTCTAATTTCTGTGATTGCCACAGTTCATTAAAGTCATTCATTTTTTCTTTCACTTTTTGTTTAAGGTCGATTAGTTCAACATCGGCATACTGGTTATTTTCAATTTTTGCTAAAAGCAACAGCGAAGAGCTTAAGCGGCTCAGCCGAAGTACGGCATCGTAAACAGCCTGAACTGTTTTGCTTTGAGCTTCGATGAGTTGTTCATCCTGAATAAGCAGATCCAATTTGGACTGAATGATGGCAATAGGAGTTTGAATTTCATGAGAAGCATTTTCACTGAATGTTTTCAGGGAGAGATATTCAAATTTGGCCTTTTGAGTCAGCTCCTTCAATGTTTCGTTCATCAATCTGAACTCATCTATTTCCGTATTAGAAATGTCAAGCGTTTCGTTATCGCTGATACGAAACCTCCTGACGGCTTCCAGAGATTGGTTGAATGGCTGCCACAACCTTCGCAAAATAATTCTGTTAATAACAAAGGAGGCGATTAAGATAGTTAATAAAGTAGCCATAGTAACTGCAGCAATAAGGCGAATCAGGTTGTCCAAATCTTCTAACGACTTAGATACGGATACCTGGTACCATTGGCCGGTTACGGAAATATCAAATTTGAGTTCGCGGAATTTTCCCTCATCGTTATCTACCAAATCCTTTTGCAAAACTGTTTTGATCTGCCATTTTGTAACGGGTGTCGAAGTTGGGACATAGGTTATAAGCTGGTCTTTTACTTTTATGTTTTCCGGTAAGCGGTTGAACTGCCTGACATAAGCAGTAATTTCCCGCTGCTCAATACGCAGGTCATCATCTATTTGATTGAACAATACAAATTTCAGGGTAAAGTAAAAAGCTACGCTTGAAGCTAAAAAGATCAAAATGGTAGCGAAAACATTGATACGGTTATATTTTGAAAACAGCTTCATGGTTTATGAAAGGGAAAATTTGTATCCGACACCGTAAACAGCTTTTATATAGTCAGGTGCACCGGCCTGAGCAAGCTTTTTCCGTAAATTTTTTATGTGGGAATAAATAAGGTCGTAATTCCCTACCATGTCCATATCGTCTCCCCATAAATGGGATGCCAATGCATTTTTTGAAATGACCTTATTTTTATTCCCCAAAAAATAAAGGAGCAATTCATATTCCTTTTTAGTCAGTTCAATTTCCTTGTTATCGATTTCAAGAACGCGTTTGTTCAGATCCATTTTAAACGAATCAAAGCTTATGATATTTTGTCCGCCAAAAGATTTCCGACGGATTATGGCAGCTACCCTGGCGGCTAGTTCAGGGAGATGAAAAGGTTTAACCAGGTAATCGTCTGCACCTGCCTTTAATCCATTAAGTTTATCATCGAGCGCATTTTTTGCAGAAATAATGATAACACCTTCCTCTTTGTTATTTGCTTTTAGTGCCCTTAATATTTCCAATCCATTGCCATCGGGAAGAGAAATGTCGAGAATAATGCAGGCATAATCGTAAAGTTCAATTTTTTCCATTGCATTTTCCGCATCATAGACTGCTTCAGTTATATACTGTTCGCCATCTAAATACTTGCAAATACTATCAGAAAATGTTTTTTCGTCTTCAATTACCAAAAGCTTCATTGTTCAAAGAATTTTAGAGGCTGGATCGCTTATGCCACCGATTCTGCCTCTAAAATAAGCAATTCCCCACGCTAAGTTAGAATGACAAGAGTAGGGCCGTCATTCAGCGTTCTCCATCCTTCAGAATTTATCCAGAATTGGAAATTAAATTTGAACTATTAAAATACTATAAAAATGAAAACATTATTTAGCATTGGTCTTGCCTTAATAGCGACTTTAACATTAAACGCTCAAAAAAATATAGCAGCTTCCATTGTTCCGGCACCCACAAAAGCTGCTTTTGCCAAAGCACACCCAAATGTAGCCGGCAAATGGGAAAAAGAAGATGGTAATTATGAGGTGAGCTTTAAAGAAAGCGGCAAGAATATGTCATGTGTAATAGACAAGAGCGGCACTATCCAGGAAACAGAAACAGATATTGCTGTTAGTGCACTTCCTGCTCCGGTTACAGCCTACCTTGCCATGCATTACAAAGGAATAAAAGTGAAAGAAGCCGCCTCTATCGTTAAGAAAGACGGCAAAACCGTTTACGAGGCCGAAGTAAAAGGCAAGGATATTTTGTTTGATGCTCAGGGTAATCTTGTCACTACAAAAAAAGATAACGACTAACTTGGCAACAATAAGCCGTAGTTATAACTGCGGCTTTTTAATTTTTTTTGATGAAATATTGCTTTCTATTTTTCTACTTTCTATACGGTTTTTCCAGTATTTCGCAGGCCCCCACTCTGCAGCAATTTATAGACTCGGCAAAGCTGCGTAGCCCTTTGCTACGTGGGTACGAAGCGCAAATTTTACAACTTCAAATTGATAGTGCCATTCTTAGGGCTACCCTTCGGCCACAAATGGCATTTCTAAGCAATGATCTCTATGCACCTGTGATTAAAGGATATGGTTATGATGAGGTCATCACCAACAAAGCGCAATTATCAGGGTTGCTGCAAGTTTCCCGCAATTTTTTGCAAAGCGGGGCTATTGCAGCGCAATATCGCAATCTTGCCTTGCAAAGCCAGTCCCTGCGTGATACTATTCAACTTTCGGTTGGTGAATTGACACGTACAGTTACCGACCAATACATTTCAGCCTATGGCGATTTACTTTCATTAAACTATACGAAAGATCTGTATGAGCTCTTAAAAAGCGAAGAGGTAGCTCTAAAAAAACTGGCCCAAAGCAACGTGATCAAACAAACCGAATACCTGGCTTTTATGGTAACGCTTCAACAACAGGAGCTTAACTATCTGCAAGCCCAAATTCAATACGATGCCAATTATTTAGCACTGAATTATATTGCAGGGATTAGTGATACTTCCATTGCAATTATTGCAGAACCAGAATTTGGGAACAGCCAGCCGCATGATCTTAATAGCTCTGTTTTTTTTCGGCCATACCTGACTGATAGTCTGCGAATACAGAATGAAAGACAGCTCATTGATTATTCTTACAGACCGCAAATTGGTGCTTATGCCGATGGTGGCTACAATTCTTCCTTGCAATATTTACCGTACAAAAATTTGGGTTTTTCCATGGGTCTTAGCCTTCGAATACCCATTTACGATGGAGGACAAAAAAAACTCCGCTATCAGCGCCTGACGATAGAGGAGCAAAACCGAATTTACAACCGTCAATACCTGTTGACAAAATATCAACAACAAATTGCAGCACTAACAAGGCAATTACAAAGTACAGAACTATTGTTTCAAAAGATAAAAATACAGGTGGGTTATACAAAGACACTTATAGAAGCCTATGGCAAGTTACTTCAAACCGGAGACGTTAAAATTACTGATATCATTACTGCCATCACCAACTTTTTGAATGCAGAAAATACTTTTCGCATGAATATAATCAGCCGTCTGCGAATTCAATCGGAAATCAACTACTTTAACCAATAAGGCATGAAAACATTTCTTATCCAAAGCATTATTTTCCTGTTACTTTTCTCTTGCAAGAGCAAAAAGGCAGAGCCAGTGGCTGAAGAAGTACCGGTTGATGTGCAGACTCCGGTTACAATTACAAATATCTCCACTGAAACGATCTACGATTCCATCATACTCAATGCAACTTCAGCTTTT
>JBKJMI010000049.1:0-7243 GCA_046596515.1 Chitinophagaceae bacterium
CTACTATGTAAGAGTTGGAAATTTAAATGCAGATCCTTCGGGAAATGGCACTGCAGCCAGTTTTAATATTTGTGTGACACATACAGGAATAGCTAATGACCTTTGTTCGAATGCGATTTTATTAACCTCCGGCACCACCTGCGTTAATACCGCTGGTACTCTTGTTGGTTCCACTTATACAGTTATACCAACTATTGGTTGTGGTACTGCATCAAGAAATGATGTGTGGTATATGTTTGTGGCGCAGAGTACCAAGCCTACAATTACTTTATCCAGCACTCCTGCTAACCCCCGAATTCAATTATTCTCTGGTTCATGCGGTTCGCTTACCTCTGTATCCTGTTCAGTGGGTGCCTCTCCTCTGGTCGCTTCAGGGCTTATAGTTGGTACCACTTATTATGTCAGAGTATATACAGATCCAAATGCGTCAGGAACTTTTAATATTTGTATAACTGATCCTGCCATGGCATCTACAGTGGATTACAGTAAAAGCTATGTTAACCTTACTAAATCAACGAATGGTGGCAGCGTAGAACCTGGCGACCTGCTTGAGATAAGAGCCACCTTTGTGGTTAGGACCAACTCAGTGGATAGTCTTGCTTTTTTTGATACACTTAGTAACAATAATGGATTCATATATATTCCTGGCACTCTTTCTACAAAAACCAATGAGGGAAAGGTTTACAGAGCATTTTCAGATGCACTAGATGCAGATGAAGGAAGTATCGGAACGGCCACAAATCCACTGGATACAACTATCCGTATTAATATTGGGATTGGTGCAACTGGAACAGCCAGAGGTAAACTTCGTAACACTTCCCGCCCCTCGTTTTATATTAATACCTGTATTATTATGGCTACCTACCGGGTACAGGTTTACGGAGCATATGATACTAAGATCAACTGGGGGGGTGGAGGATTCACCTATCGTGATACAGCAACAGGTAAGATGCAAACAGTTGTTTTTAAGAATGATAGTCTTGTTGTTTATATCAGCCCGGGACTTTGTTCCAATGCATTGTCTAATGTTAATAAGATGGGCGTTGAAACAAACGGCACCTTCAATACAAGCTCTAATCCCGCACCATTGGCCAGGAACAGAGGAACGTCCGCAGTTGTTCCAAGTTATACTTATGATGTTTTTAAAGTGGGAAATGGCCCTCAGGATTACTATTATGGCATTACAAACAATACCAGTGCTACCTTTTCTGTAACCAATGCACTTCCTAAATCGGGTACTGTGAATCAGCGTGTATTCAATCTTTGGGATATTATTGGTGACCATACCGGCGCCAGCAATACCGCCAAAGGAAATGTGCCCTGTGATACTACCAAACCAGTCAGCGCCACGAACCCTTGCGGATATATGCTGGTCGTAAATGCAGCATATAAAACTGATACCGCCTTCCGCACAACTATTACCAGCCTTTGTCCTAATACCTATTATGAGATCTCTGCCTGGGTAAGAAATATCTGTTACAAATGTGGTTGCGACTCTGCAGGAAGAGGTGCCAGCTCCGGTGGTTATATTCCCTTTGCCACGAACGACTCTTCAGGTGTTCAGCCTAATTTGGCATTCCAGATAAATGGTCAGGACTACTACTCTACCGGCAATATACCATACGTCGGTACAGGACCGGGAATAACACAACAGGCTTCCGACTCAATGAACATTTGGGTGAAAAAAGGTTTTGTATATAAGACTGACTTGAC
Organism: Chitinophagaceae bacterium; assembly: GCA_046596515.1. Classification (GTDB taxonomy): domain Bacteria; phylum Bacteroidota; class Bacteroidia; order Chitinophagales; family Chitinophagaceae; genus JJ008. Next base: position 1,714 of record JBKJMI010000049.1, read on the forward strand.
CCAGACATCTTTCGAAATGCTGATTCGTAACAACGCCCCGGGTGGCGGTGGAAACGACTGGGCGATAGATGATATTTCAGTAGCCACCTGTTTCCCAATAATGACCTACTCACCATCTACAACACCGAATGTATGTGATTCAAATACGATCACTATCCGGGATACCGTGCGTTCCAGCTATGACAATTATACTTATTATAAATGGCAACGTAGTACAGATGGAGGCACCACCTGGGCCGATGTAACCAGTGCACTGGGCCCCGCCACTCCTTACTGGAATGGATCGGCATGGGAGTACGTTGCTTCCTATACTATTCCGGCAAACCGTACTTATTTTGGTAACCAAGGAGATAAGTACAGGATGATTGTAGGGACAACTGCAGCCAATCTTTCAGATGTCAACTGCCAGGTTACCGATGTGGTGAGTATAGTGACCTTGAATATTATAGACTGCAATGGAGTACTGGAAAAGCTGTTGTTATCATTTAATGGTAAGCTTATTGGTGACAAAGCCCAGGTGCGTTGGACTACCACGGGAGAAACCGATCCAATCGAGTATCAAATTGAAAGAAGTACAGATGGTGTCAATTTCTCATTCGCAGGAAAGGTGAATAGTTATAATAACCACGCCAGCGAAGTGAATGCCTATAATTTCACAGACCCGCAACCTGTTAATGGAAAAGTTTGGTACCGCATTAAACTTATATTCAAGAATAAGGGTGCCAGATACAGCAACATCGTTGAATTGGATAATAAATTACAACAGTTTGAAGTATTTAACCTTGTCAATCCATTTAACACCGATGTGCAGTTCAATATCAGAACCCCGCAGGATGGAATAGTAAATATTGCTTTACTTGACATTCTCGGGAAGCCTGTAAGGCAGAAAACATACACAATCTATTCTGGGGTAAATGCAATGGTATTACCATACACAGGTGACCTTCCTTCAGGTGTATATATATTGCAGGTAAGCAGAGATGGTATCGTCATAAGCCGCAAGCTATTCAAGAAATAAAACAGTGGGCTTCCTCGGTTTTTGAAGCCCTGATATTGATGGCCAAATGACTATTTTTGCAGGATAGTTTAATCATGAATACTACCAAACCCGTTATCGGCATTAGTTGCGGCGACCTTAACGGCATCGGCCTTGAACTGATCATAAAAACATTTTCAGACGCCCGGATTCTGGATCATTGTACCCCGGTGATCTTTTCCTCTAACAAGGCGATCAATTTTTACCGGAAACTGATGCCTGAGATCAATATAATTTTTTCTGCCACCAAAGATTTTAATAGCATCAACCCAAAGCAGGTGAATCTTATTACCTGCTGGGAGGAAGAAGTGGTGATCACCCCGGGTGTGCTAAACGAAACAGGTGGAAAATATGCTGTGATCTCCCTGCAAAGCGCCACAGCGGCATTAAAACAAAAACAGATCGACGGATTAGTAACCGCTCCTATTCATAAAAAAAATGTTCAGTCCTCAGAATTTACCTACACCGGACATACTCCCTATCTCAAAGAAATATTCGAAGCCAAAGATGTGGTGATGATGCTTTGCGCCGGAAATTTCCGCGTGGCATTGGTTACCGAACATATTCCTGTTTCCGAAGTAGCGCAGCATATTACCAAAGAAAAAATTCTCAGCAAATTGCAGATCCTGAATAAAAGTCTTCAGCGCGATTTTGGAATTGATAAACCTCGTATCGCTGTACTCGGACTTAACCCGCATGCGGGAGATGAAGGACTGATCGGTAAAGAAGAAGAAAATATCATCAAGCCTGCAATCAAAGAAGCAAAGAACAGCGGCATGCTCATTATAGGCCCTTATAGTTCTGATGCATTTTTTGCCCGCCGCAGCTTCGATCGTTTTGATGCGGTGCTGGCAATGTATCATGACCAGGGATTGATTCCATTTAAAGCATTGGCTTCAGGCGAAGGCGTAAATTATACAGCAGGATTACCGGCGGTGCGCACCTCCCCTGATCATGGAGTGGCTTTTGATATTGCTGGAAAAAACCAGGCTGATACTTCCTCCTTTATTACCGCCATATTTGAATGTATCGATATCATCAACCGAAGAATGGAATATGATCAGAACCGCCAGAACCCATTAAAGAAAATGACCCCGGCTATCCTGGCAAACGCGGTTGACGAACGCATCGAAGAGTGATCATTTAAAAACAGCATCATCTACTCCTTTATTGATCGTGTATGAGGAATACACGATCTCTACCTTACCCTTTCTGTTGTTCATTTTATCCGCGGGAGGCTTTTTTGAGCCATCATCATAATCAAAGGTCACCCCCTTGGGTAATTTATATTCTTTGGTATTGAATTCCAGTATCACCTTATCTGCCAGTCCGTACTCTTCATATTTTCCATAGCTCATCTGTAATTCATAGGTACCATTATCACGGGTAGTCGTCCGGGCCCTCATCACCAAACCTTTTACTTCATCTATATGCAGCGTGGAAAGCACTACATCCGAATTTTCATCACGCGGAAGTAACTTAATAATACGGAAACCTGTTTTAGTGTCCTTACCCATATCTATTATATCATATCCTTCTGTATTAAGAAATACATTGTTCAGATTGATATTTACAGAGCCTTTGGGGACAAATGAAATACCCTGTTCATTATTGATTCGTAATTTATCCGGCTTCTTATAATATACTTTAATATTGGCGATAGGCGCCTTAATGAATATCACATTGGTCTTCATTTTTCCCACTGCCTGGTAGTTATTTACTTTTTCAAGTCTTGCCTTTACTTTTTTTATCGCTTCATCTGCCGATTGAGCAAAGCCTGTTGTAAAAATTAAAAGGGTAAGGGCAATTATATATATACGTTTCATAGTCTAGCTTAAAATATCTTTTCTTCTAAATATCCAGGTGGCTGTCCCTGCGAATAAAACAATATAGCCCAGCAGTATACTCAGACTTCTCATAATAGCAGGGAAGTTTTGAATGCTGCCATCAATGGTCACTCCTTCCGAATCAGTTTTTACATAGAAAAAGCCTTTCCAGGCCACCATATGTGTAGTAAATAACCAGGGTTTTACCGTTTCATCATAAATCGGAATATTCATCTCCGATAGAATGGTGAATACAATAATGATACTCATAGTAGCGATAATAGGGCCAATAGAATTTTCCGCCATCACACTTAGCAAAAAGGCAAGAGCGGCCACTGCGCTGAGAGCGACTGCCGCATAACCAAATGCGGCAAAATATCTCCACAAAACATCATATTCACGCATCTGTTCTATCGCATCCGAACGCATGACTATCAGGTCATTCGTACCGAAGATCAGCATGGACCCAAACAAGGCTAATAACGCCATCCAAACCAGCAACATCACCGTATAGATCACGCTGGCAAGGAATTTCACAAATATATATTGAGTACGTCCTACCGGTTTGGTCATCGATAAACGCAGTGTACCCATATTGGCTTCTCCCGCGATACTATCGCCTGCCACCAGGGCCACCAGCAAAGGCATCTGGATCAGGATGGTATTCAAAATGATAAAACAGATCAGGTAGCCATTTAATATTTTATGTTTCAGATCCGCATTGATGAGAAAAGATTCTTTGATATTATTCAGCAGCAGATCGATATAAGCCGGTCCGTCAAATTTTAGAGCGATCTGCACCAGCAATACAATTGCAGCAATAGCTCCAAAAGAGATATAGGTGCGCGGCCTTCTGAATATTTTATATAATTCAATTCTTAATAAGGGAAGCAACATCTCGTTTGGTGGTTAATGATAAAAAATAATCTTCCAGTGAATGCCTGGTATGTAATGACAGGATCGATACATCCATTTCCACCAATTGTTTTACCAGCGAGGGAACGGCATCTTTTGGCAACTTCAATAAGATCGCTTCTTCGGTTTCTTCCTTTAAATAAATAGCAAGTGGCGAGTTACGGATCTTTTCTATTGTGATCGCTTTATCCGGACTTACCAGCTCGCAGATATGTTCACCCGGATCAAAAAGATCATTGACCTTTCCTTCTACTAATTTCTTTCCGCGATCGATGATAAGCATTGAGTCTGCTATCAATTCTATCTCACTCAGTAAATGGGAAGAGACCAATACCGTCTTTTCTCTTTCATGACAAAGCGATAGAATAAGATTACGCATATCCGCGATACCCTGCGGATCTAATCCGTTAGTAGGTTCATCCAGTATTACTAATTCAGGATCATGTACAAGGGCAATAGCAATTCCTAATCGCTGTTTCATTCCCTGCGAATAGGTTTTCACTTTACTATGCGCTCTCTCTGCCAGACCTACCATGGCCAGTTGATCCATAAGTGAGGCTGTTTTACTGCGAATGCCACTCATGATAGAGAACATTTTCAAATGTTCCAGGGCAGTGAGGTATTTATAAAGATCTGGTCGCTCAATAATGGCTCCTACCTGTCGCATGATCTCATTTCGGTGGCGTTTCAGATCCATTCCGAAGATCTCGATCCTCCCTTCATCTGGTCGAATAAGGTCAAGCAGCATGCGGATCGTCGTAGATTTACCTGCTCCATTTTGTCCGAGAAAGCCATAAATAAAACCTTTATCCATTGAAAAACTAAGATCATCAACGGCTTTTATTTCTCCGAATTGCTTAGTAAGATGACTGACTTTTAATAAATTATGATTCATTTAAAAATAGATGGATCGGTAAAACTATGAACAAACGAGCGGGCAAAAAGATAATCGTTTGAAAAAAAAATTACGATTTGCTTGCATAATCCACCTGCGGATTGTACGTTTGTTTCAGATACGGAAAACACGAGAAGGAACACGTAGAAATACCTGGGCCTTTATTCCGGAATCTGATTAATCCCCCCGGTTACCCGCCGGACAAACCCTTAGAAATGACAAAGTTTTACGCTTTAGCAATCATTCTTGCATTCAAACTGGCCAATTTGCAGGCCCCTTCTAATTCAAAACTTCTGGCCTTCTCTATTGTCACACCGGCAAAGGTAGTTAACCTTAAAGCGGAAGTAAGACAACAAAAAGTGTTTCTTAACTGGGGAGTAACAGAGAATGAAACCGCTGACCGTTTCGCTATCGAAAAAAGTACCGATGGTAAGAACTTCGAAGTAGCCGCTTTAGCCTTCGGTTCTGACATACCTGGCCAGTTCCAATATAAATATTTTGAAAAAGCGGGTAAGCAGAAGATCTCTTACCGGATCAGGCTGGTTAATAAAGACCGTAAAGAAGAATATTCAGAGGTGATCACTATCGATCCTTCTGTTAATCGTTCCTGACATCCATTATTGTTATTCGTTGTCATTCATCCTTGTGTTGTCATTCATCCTTCGAGTTATCATTCATCCTTGTTATTTTAATCGATTCAAATGCCAACCATTACTAAACAGATCAAAGAAACGGTTCAAAAGTTGAAAGATGCACTGCAGGAGCTAACTGGACGGCAAAGGCAGTGGGTACTTCAGCCGGTAAGAATAAAAAAAATTGAGAGGGCTGATCCTCGCCAATAACTAAAACGTATTGTAA
>JBKJMI010000054.1:0-43232 GCA_046596515.1 Chitinophagaceae bacterium
ATTTGGTAAATTGATCACTGCATAAGCATTTCTAAAACCCTGCAGTTTCAGCAATCGGAATAATTCTTCGTATAATTTTTGCGCCAGACCCCGGCGATAATATTTTTCGTTAATGTAGACGGAAACTTCCACGCTCCACTGATAGGCCACTCTTTCACGGTGACGGGCTGCATATGCATATCCCGCGATCTCTCCTTCACTCTCCGCAACAAGCCAGGGATAATTTTCCAGGTAATGCGAAACGCGGGATTGAAATTCAGAAATATCAGGACAAACTGTCTCGAATGTAATAGAAGTATTCTCTACGAATGGCCGGTAAATCTCAAGCATACCCAAGGCATCTGAAGGCTTTGCCACCCGAATATTCATTCTATTAATTTACAGGTTGTAAAAATTGAATCTTTCCACCATTCTTTCCAGCGACAAAACTGCGTTTTCCTTTTATCATTATTGACTCCAGCGATTTTACATCCCCAGGCACATAGAATCCTGATTCATTCACAGGAATAGATTTAAATTCTCCTTTACCATCCCCGATCAATAGCAATCCGATACCCGCATCGTTTCTACCAGTTTCAACTTCTGTACTGTAATCATTACCCACCAGAAGAAGATCCAGTTTACCATCCTTGTTTACATCCATCACTTGTATACCATTCACAGGAAAAAATTGCGCTTCCGCCGGAAGATCCCTTTTATAAAAGCTTCCATTTCCCTGATTCAGGAATAAGGCGCTATGCATTTCATTGGCAGAATAGACCTTTGAGCTGGTTAATTGATCCACTGTGAATATGGTTGTTATATCGGCATTTGAATAAGTTGAATACCGAAGAAATTTTTTCCGCAGAAAAGGCATCTGATCCAGCATATAATCGCGAATACAGATCGGATAAGGTTTCCCTTTTACAAAAGTGCTGATAATACAATCGGTGCTTCCATTCTGATCGAAATCATTTACCAGCATGGTTACAGGAAATTCTGGTGTTCCGGTATAACGGGTATTCAATCCCAGGTTACCAGCAACGATATCCAGTTTACCATCACCATTCATATCCACGCATTGAATTTTATTCCACCAGCCATAACTATATCCAATAATAGTTGGAGCAGAATCAAGATATCCATTACGATTATAAAATACTGATATGGGCATCCACTCTCCTGACAGCACCAGGTCCATCCATCCATCTCCATTCATGTCGGCCCATTGTGCCGTCTTGACCATTCCAATATTTTTCATGATTGGTTCTGTATGATCTTGTAGCACTGAATCTTTGATCTGCAGCATATAACTATCAGGCATCAATCCATAACTACCTGGAATGACTGTTCCTCCAACAAAAATATCCATGATGCCATCTTTATTGTAATCACAAACTGCAATGGCATTGGAACTGGTATATTTTGAAGAATATTTTTCGTGATAGCGCGAAAAATTTCCCTTTCCGTCATTGGCATAAAAACGAACAGGATATAAAGTATCTTGATTCGCGTAATCGTTTCCTCCGGAAGTAATTACCAGGTCCAGGTCTCCATCCTTATCTATATCATAACTGGTAATCGCGCCATCCTCATATCTTTTATCTGCTACAAATGCAGGCTCTACTCTTTCCTGAAAACTGCCATCGGCCTGCTGAAAAAAACTGGCTGTCGCTACATCTTTGGCACCCGCAATTATCAGATCCTCCAATCCATCTCCATTGAGATCCGCTACATGAAGCGCAGGACCTAATTGAGAAAAACGATGCGGTAATAATGGCTCCAGTTTGAAATCGATATAGGGGTTTTCCTTCTGGAGAAAATCTACTTTTGTACCAAGAGTTATATCCTTAAATAACGGGGTTCTCTCAATAGAAACAGTCCTTACTTTTTCCGCTTGTTTATGATCTAAGATCAGTTGCTGATCTGCACTCACTTCCTGTTCATCCCAGCTTCCATCGGGCCAGGCAATAGTTACTCTTGCTTTTAAATTCGCTCCTATTCCTGAAACGATCTTATCATCATTATTAGAAAGATATCCCTTCATAGTATTGGCCACATAATACCTGTCAATACTATCTGCTGTGATCACATGAATTTTTGCACCAAAACCCTGCCGGTTCTGTGCTGGCCCTATCAATTTTATTGAAACAGAATGATTGCCCTTGTTCTCCCTGGTATTATTGCGATAAATAAAAGCATAATCATTGGAATTATTTACAATGATCTCCAGGTCCCCATCATTGTCTAAATCTGCATAGGCGCAACCAAAACTCCAGGCTGGTTGCTCCAGTCCGCTTTCCCTTGACTCTTTCTGAAAACGAAAGTCCCCATAATTTTTATAATAATTTTTCACCACCTTATAAGAAGGTATAATGGATAATAATTTCAAAACATCCTCGCGGGTGCCTGCCTTGATCACTAATTTTTTTACTGAATCCATTTTGAATTTTACAAAATCCATATCAGTAATATCCCTGATCGAACCATTAGCGATATATACATCCTTCAGACCATCATTATCAAAATCATTGATCAGTACTCCCCAGCTCCAGTCACTATAGGCCAGACCACTATAATAACTAATATCAGAAAAACTTCCGTTCCCGTTATTTTTCTGCATAACGTTTTTTATATACTGATTCCCAAATCCGTATTTAACCAGTTTATCAAACTCATCATAATTATTGGCCCGTCTTAATTGTTTTTGCCGGTAATTTCCCTCGGGCAACATGTCAACTCCAATTAAATCGGAAAGTCCGTCATTATTAATGTCAGCGAAATCTGTTCCCATTGTAGAATAAGAACAGTGCTTGAAATACTGATCGAATTCATTGACAAATTTTCCTCCTCCCTTATTAATAAAAAGATAGTCAGGTTCCAGATAATCATTGGCCTGGTAAATATCGATCAACCCGTCATTATTAAAATCTTCCAGCAAGGCACTTAATCCAAAGGCCCGGGTTTGCAGTCCGGCAGACAGAGTACGATTTACGAATTTTCCATTTACATTTTCATAATACTGGTCAGATTCATAAGGTGTTGGTTTATCTTTCACCGCTTCCAGCTTATTCTCTTTATTATAAGCCAGGTGTACTGTTTTTGCAAAATCAAGATTATAAGGATGATTCAGCACCAGCAGATCCAGATCGCCATCGTTATCCATGTCATTAAAATAGGCTGACATAGAAAATCCTTCATCCCCCACGCCATATTCCACTGCGCGATCAGTAAAAGTTCCATCCCGGTTATTTATATAAAGCAGATTTCTTCTTTGTTTGGGATCCTTAGCAACAGAGCGGCATACATAAATATCCATCCAGCCATCATTGTTTATATCCACCATTACCGCACCGGTTTTATAACCAATGCCGCCATTAACACCCGCCTTTGCAGTTATATCTTCAAATTTCAGATGACCTTTATTCAAATAGAGTTTGCAATCGCCCACATTGGAAGTAAAATACAGATCAGGGAGACCATCATTATTTATATCGCCCGCAGAAACACCTGCTCCATTATAGAAATATTCATAACTGATCACATTTAGTCGCTGATCATCCTGCACTATATTATTAAAAAAGACAGAAGTGGAATCCGGAGGCAAAAGAGTGAATAATTTTTTCTGCGCAAGGGAAGGAATGAAAATGCAGATCATTAAAAAAGCCAGCCAACTTTTCATCAAGATTCGCATCAGTTAGTGAGTTTTATTTGAAGGAGTATATAGGCAGCGACCTTTCTACCTTGTTCCAAACCATTATCCAGCGCTTCCCGAAAATGTATGCCACCATAAAAACGACTAATGGAAGCCTCATCGGCAGCATTCTTAAAACTTTTGAACCGGCGCGAAGGAAGGTTAATATACATTTCACTTGAATCAATAAAGGAATAAGGTTGTCTTACCATCCCTGTAAGAATAGTAGAAGCGCAACCACTGACCACACTATGTCCGCTTGGATATTCAGGAAACGGAGGAGTTTCAATATAGGGTCTCCAGGTAGGAGCAATCAACCTGTTGATATAGGTTTCAGGTCTTATTTTGTTGTAATGATATTTATCTGTCCAGCAGGAAAGAAATCCTTCAAATAAACTAAGTGAAACAAGCATATAGGTTTGACAGCGTTTCATTTCACTTGCATGTGTATTATTCAATGCCTGGCCTGTCAGCCTTATCCAGTGTCCTGCTGGTGATACCTTGTGAACGAAATAGGTCATATGCCCCGCCGATTTGGTAATATTCGGATTACAATCCCAGAATAAAGCGATACGGTGTTGAACCGTATCCATTTTTTTTGCACTGAGAAATACTTCCATAGCTCCTTTATAAAAATTCGAATTCTTATCCTCACTATAAGGAGTAGGCGGACGAACATGAATTCTATTGCTGCTATCAAACAAAAAAGAACGCATTAAAGGCCAGTTGGGTTCTATGGCATTGCCATAATCCGGAGAAGTAGGTTGCCAGGCGCTGGCAGAATCAACAACTACATAACGCATCAGTGTACGGGTATGCTCATAATTATCTTTTCTCATCCAGATAATTATATGATCACCTGAAGTCTTTCCATAGATCATTGAACTGTTCAGAATCGCCTGATCATTATTGTTCTTTCGCAGCCAGGCATCAATTTCCTTTTTCTGAAAACTGTCGATCATGTATTCACTATATACCAGTTTGCGGGCCACTGTATTAAATGCGATCATAGCTGCCAGTGATTCATCAATTTTATCTGCTGGTGGCCAAATGCGGGTAAGTCCATTCAGCTGACCTGCCATGGTATGCATATCCTTATACTTATAACAGAGCACTTCGTAAGCCGCAATATTTGGGTAAACCTGCACCCTACTGGCCACAGGGGGAGTGAACAGATCCTCCATGATCACATCCACCAGGTGCTGATTACAACGACCGATCCAGGAATCTTCCTTCCATGATTGGGTACTGGCAGAAATTGACAAAAAAAGAAGAAAAATGAGACCCGAGGCATTCATTCTCATTTGTATCATCATAAGCAGATTAGAAAGGACAAGGTAGGTTTTTCTCCCTCATTTTGAACGGGTCAATCAAAGGAAAATATACATATATATATTATTAATTATCTATTATTTATTGCTGGATTTCCTTGTTTTTATATGTTTCTGGCCAAAAATAATCAACTATTTTTACGATTTTAATCAAATTTTCATGAGAATTGCAAAAATAAATTCAAAATCATGGTATTTCTCCTTTGGCAAAAGGAAACTTCTGATACTGCCGGCTCTTCTACTGCTGTTTGTTGTAATTCTTAGCCTTCGCTTTCCCAGCGTACCCGGTTCAATTCCGGTTTCTACCGCCATCAGTGCAGCAGATACTGCCTGGATGCTAACTGCTACAGCGCTTGTTTTGATCATGACTCCCGGACTTGCTTTTTTTTATGGTGGCATGGTCAACAAAAAAAATGTGATCTCGACCATGCTTCAAAGTTTCATCAGTATGGTATTAATGACCGTTCTCTGGGTGATCATTGGTTTCAGTCTTTCTTTTGGCGATTCACTTGGTGGAATAATTGGTGACCCGCGTACATTTTTTATGATGCATGGTGTGCTTGAAGGAAATCCATGGAGCCTGGCTCCTACTATTCCGCTGGTTGTCTTTGCTCTGTTCCAATTAAAATTCGCGATCATCACACCTGCACTGATCACTGGTGCATTCGCAGGACGGATCCGTTTCACTTCATATATTCTATTCATTTGCCTATTCAGTCTCTTTATTTATGCTCCGCTTGCACATGCGGCATGGCACCCCAATGGAATTTTATTTAAATATGGTGTATTGGATTTTGCCGGAGGTACAGTGGTCCATATGAGTGCAGGATGGGCAGCCCTTGCAGGTGCCATCTATCTGAAGAAAAGAAATGCAGCAGATCATAATCCTGCCCGTATTACCTATGTAATGATCGGCACAGGACTTCTCTGGTTTGGATGGTTCGGCTTTAATGCAGGATCATCTTTCGCTGCTAATAACGTTGCTGCCACTGCACTTGCCACTACCACCACTGCCTCCGCCTCTGCAGCACTGGCCTGGATCCTGTTTGACGTAATGAGAGGTAAAAAACCATCCGCTATGGGAACTTGTATCGGTGTGGTTGTAGGACTGGTAGCCATTACTCCTGCAGCGGGATTTATCAGCATCCCTCATTCCATCGTTGTTGGAATATTCTCCAGTATCGTAAGTAGTATTATGGTTGCACTTCGCAGTCGTACTTCCATTGATGATACGCTCGATGTTTTTCCTTGTCATGGTGTAGGCGGCATTATGGGCATGTTACTCACTGGTGTTCTTGCCTCGCAATCTATCAACCACTCAAATACTACCGGTAATGGTTTAATATTTGGAGAATCTCATTTATTTATTGTGCAGTTTACTGCTATGATCGGTGTATCTATTTTTGTTTTCTTAGGAACACATATTTTACTTCGCGTTACCAATTGGATCACGCCATTAAGAGTTAGTCCGGAAGAAGAAGAGCAGGGCCTTGATCTTAGTCAGCACGGCGAAAAACTTTAGTACAGGTTGAAAGACAGCGGTCCTGAGGTCTTAAATTCATTTCAAAATTCAACCTATAATCTTTATTTTTGCAAGCCCAAAGCCGGGGTAGCTCAGCTGGTTAGAGCATCGGATTCATAACCCGAAGGTCGGCAGTTCAAGTCTGCTCTCCGGTACTTAACAGGACTTGTCGGCATTAGCCCGAGGAGTCCTTTTTTATGTTCTTATAAGAAAAAAGCAATCAATCTCATTAAAATGGTAAATATAAATAACAGACCTATCAGAATTCTCTTGTCAGGCTTAACTCTGACACTAATATTTTCCTACCATCAAAAAAACGAAATAAAAAATAAAAATAAAGACAAGCAGGAAATTACACCTGGATCAGATGTTGCGCAAAACATTAAAGGTTCTGTCGATATTGATACCTCCTTCTGCGATCCTAACATCTGGAAATACGTATATAACCCCACTCGCCTTAAAGTGATCAATAAATGTATGACCGTTACCGGGGTTATTGAAGAATCAAGTGCCGATGATGATGGCGATCAGCACATGCTGCTAAAACTAGATGCCGGACAAGAAAATTTGTTGAGAAAAAGAAATATAAACAAGAAAAACGGCAATCTTGTTATTGAAGCAGTGTGTATGAATAATATTACCAAGCCCAAAGTTGGAGGAGCCTGTAAAGGATACATTAATCATATACAGTTACCTAAAGTGGGCGATCATGTAAAAGTATCCGGCAGCTATGTAATAGACTCCCACAATGGCTGGGCAGAAATTCATCCCATTTCAAAAATTGAAATGATGAAATAAGTTACAGTATGAAAATTTCTTTGAAGTGGGCGTTTGTACTTGGCTTTGTAGGTTTCATTACTTCGTTTGGCGCTCATATAGTTGCAGTTAATCTTCCTTTTTATGCAGAAAAGGTAGGCATTGGCCTAACCATGATTGGTGTCTTGATAGCTGTATATGATTTTGCTGAGATAATTGCCAAGCCAATATTTGGCGGATTGGCAGATAAAAAAGGAATGAAAAAAGCTATGCTTGCTGGTATCATACTTTTCATTATTGCATCATTAATGTATCCTTTCGTTTCTCCTAAATTGTTGATAGTAGTTCGTTTTTTTCAAGGTTTGGGAGCAGCAGCCTTGTCGGCAGTTTCTTTGGCAATGGTAGGTACACTATATAAAGAAAATAAAGGCAAAGCCTTTGGTATTTACAACGCTATTAAGGGCGCGGGCTATGTAGTAAGCCCGGTTATTGGCGGAGCCATTGTAATGAATACAAACTTTAGCGGAATTTTTTATGCCACAGCAGCCATAGGTGTAATAGGCTTTTTTCTGGCGCTTACACTTCCAAAAGACAAACAAAAAAATGCCGAAGCATTTGATGATGATGATGATTTTTCTGTGAAATCCTTATTTAGTGTTTTTAAAAACAAAACTCTAATGCCGTGGTTTTTAATCATTATTATAAATATGTTTTTTGTAGGCATACTCTTTGGTTTTTTACCCGTCCGTATTCATGCGCTTGGCTATGATGCTTTTCACACAGGTTTAATCGTTTCTGTTACCACTATTTCTTATCTGCTCATTCAACCATTTGCAGGTTGGCTGGCAGATAAATTAAATCCAATTTTTACATTAAGAATTGGAATGCTTCTATCATGTCTCACTACCGCTGCCATTCCATTTGTTACAGGTGTTTACTTAATTATTATTTGCATACTTGCAGGCATTGGCATAGGAACGGTATGGACAAACTCTGATGCCTTAGTAAGTAAGTTGGCAAAAGAAAATGCTATGGGGGCAACTATGGGTGTAGCAGGCTCTTTTAAAGAGTTAGGCGATATGATTGGTCCTTTATTAATGGGTGCCATATCGCAGGCATTAGGGTTAAAATGGGGCTTTGTTCTTTGTGCAGTATTGGGATTTATAGCATTATTAATAACAGTAATTACTACTAAGAAAACGGCAATCATTTCATCTTAACAAAAATTATGATTAGCTAAGTAAATAGCACAGCAACGGTTCCAATTATACCGCCCATAAGTGATTGCTTTATTTTATCTGACATCTTTTTGGCTTGAATTGTTTAGAATTTTAATCGGGGACTCTTAGAGCAGCCCCCGATTAAATCACCTACATTTTGTCGTGCATTGAGCAATCAGGACCGCAAACATGTCCCTTCTGCCCATGAATGATCATCGCCACTTTGCCGTTCTTGTCAATCTGATAACCATTCATCAATTTCATGGCCGAGCCATCCGGTTTAGTAATAGTACCATCTGTTGAAATCTTGCACCCATCAGTACAGTTGTATGTTTGGGTTAATGGGGCGCATTTGCCGTGTTTGCACAACACAGGCTTATTATCCACCATCATTACGCCGTCTTTTGATTTCATTTTAGCAGGTTTTTGAGCATTACCTGAAGCTGAAATACCCAGAATGATTACCAAAGCAAAAAGTACTTTTTTCATCTCTTGATTGTTTAATTGTTTATGAAATTTGAGTCATAAATGATTAGTAGCTCCAGGTCTTGAAACCTGACAAGAAAATGAAATATATTTTTTATACTGTAATTAATTAAATCCTATTTTTTGCCAGTATAGGCTTAAACCACACTAAAATATAAGGAATTCCCTTGTTTAATCACATCAGAAGAAATGATAAAGTAAATCCAAACGCAACATGGGAAACGGTAACAGTCATCGCAAATTCGTATCCGTTTTTAAATTCAAATTCAAATAATCCTATTCTTAAAGATTTTACAACAGGGCCAACCATAAATCCCATTCCTATTAATAATCCATAAAATATTCCCTGCCATACTTTACTCTGTCCTAATAGCAAGCTAAAAATGATGCCGAATGCAGCCCCGTTCCAAAAATGATATAACCATTCTGCAAGGTCAGATTAAAGTTTTTTACAGATTTCACTGTTATGAGCTTAGCCTGTTGCGCATCAACTACATTAGTACCAAAGAGAGACAATGATGTAAATTCAAGCATTAATGAGAATGTGAATTTTTTATTTTATTTGATATTATTTTTATTAAAATTATTTACAAACAAACAGTTGCCGCATATTGGGAAACCTGACAACTGAACTTAATTATTTTTGAAAAGAAAATAAATAAGCCGGAAGTAAGGTGTTAAGATGTCGAAGGGGGATTAAAAACCACTATAATTTTTAAAATGGGACGACCAGTCATAATCTTTAAACCGTATTTCATACCCGGTAAAATCCTGGTTTAACACTTTTGAAAGCAAGGACAGGATTCCTTTTTTGCCGCCAAAATCTCCTTTATACCACTGCAGGATTTTACTTGTACGTAAGATTTTTTTAAGTGTGTCTGTTTCAGTTTCGCTACGTAAAAATGTTCTTGTGGCGATATTTAACTGCTGCTCAATGTTCTCATATTTATAGAATGCAATTGGAGGGCAACTTTTAGCACCACAATTAAGGGTAAAATGTATCCGATAATCAATTATAGAAACAGCTAATTGCTTAATAAGTTTTGGAGGTAGAAATTCTGATAAATACCCCATGCTATATTTCCACCTGTACTTACGAAGTATGCCATGTTCAATATCATCGAGGCTAAATGAGTGACCCGCAATCGGAATTAGCCTTTTTGTATAAATCTTCGGCTTGCTTTTCTTTTCCCGTATTGCAAGAATTTGGAAGAATGCGTTATAAATATTTATCCAAAATGTCTTTCTGGCATTATCGTTACTCAAACCTGTAATCAACTCATTCATTTTTAAAGCAGACAATTCTGCTTCGAGACTATCTGTAGCAGCTTCCGTTTTAACAGCGTATAAGAATTTTTCTGAAAGCTGAAGAATTTTAGCATTAGGCGGAACCGAAGACGTAGTATTGCCAGGTAATGCTCCTAACCACCAGGTGATAATAAAAGTGAGCAGTAAAATCAAAAAAACAGACAACTTTTTCAACTTTTTGTGATATTATTAATAATCTTTTCTTTAAGAGATTCATTTTTGATATCAACCGTGTTCTCTATGTTTGTATTATGAATATGTTTAAATAATAACTCATCAATTTTTTTGCTCTGTTTTTCATAGGCAGTACAGGCATCACACATATTCTTGTGTAAACCCAATTGAACTTTTTCTATAAATGAAAGCTTTATGAGTGACCTCTTTTCCATTAATGCTGTTGCTTTTTTGCATGAAAGCATGAATAGATACATTATCCTTTTCATTTCACTATTTTTTAAACCAATGGTTTTCCAGACATTTCCTAAGCTGCAACTTGGCTCTGTGCAGTATCTGCCAGAAATTAGTTGGAGCAATACCTAATTCCTGACATATTATGTCACCTTTTTTTTCTTCAAGGAATTTTAACTGTAAAGCTGCATTC
The DNA here is from genome assembly GCA_046596515.1 of Chitinophagaceae bacterium. Lineage (GTDB taxonomy): Bacteria > Bacteroidota > Bacteroidia > Chitinophagales > Chitinophagaceae > JJ008. The sequence continues at coordinate 10,898 of JBKJMI010000054.1, forward strand.
CAATTGGTCGGTAATTTATTCATGCAAGCCTGTAAAATCTTTATAAAAGCTGCATCGTCAAGCAGGTGGGTATCAGCATTTTTCCATTCTCCCGGACGTTCTTCTTTTTCCCATTCGCCATTGCTATTAAAAAATGAATTAAAGAAAGATTCACCATGATTGGTATTGGTCTGACTTTCTGAAAAAGTAGGGTTGCGATAAACTTTCCTCCAATGTTCTGCTATTTTGTTATTAAGAATACCAAACAACCATGTCTTCGGATCGCTTTTACCCTCAAACTTGCTTAATGACTGAATGGCCACCAAAAAGGTATCCTGAACCAAATCCTCTGCTATTTCCTTGCTATTTGTTTTGTAAAAAGTCCAAGAATACATTTTATCGGAATACAAATCCACCCAGCATTTAACCGTGGTTGCCGGGTTTGATATGTCCATTACATTTTCCATTAGTAAAACCAAATAAGTTTTATAAAGTTATTGTAAATGCGATTACCCTGCTTAAAATTATTAATAAGCTACAATCAGAGCCCTCAATTTTTTTTTATATTTCATGCTAACTCCTATTTCACCACCGTCACTTTTAGAAATGTCGCGGGTATAGATATTCGATTTGGATCTCCACTTTTATTTTCACGAATAAATAATTCCTCTAACTCCTTTTGAAGTTCTTCCGTCTTTCCATTTTTTTCCGCCGCCTCGAAAGCATTCATGGTAGGACCATAATAATTACGGAAACGCTCCAGAAACTGAAGGGATGAAAAATTTGCCTGAAATATATAGGTTTCCTTTTCACAGGAAATTTGCGCAGGATCAATACCCGCTTTACTAAACCGGTCGATCACTTGCTCTTCTACACCCCATAACATAGGACTAATAAATCCTTCTGGAGGTGGAGGAGTATAGGAAGAAACGATCTTTAAAGTTTGTGCTACCAGTGTAGGGTCATTCGGGATCCAGTTACCCATTACAATGCGTCCACCAGGGCGCGCAACACGCACCATTTCCCGGGCAACATCAAGAGGCCTTGGGGCAAACATGGCACCGAAAATACTTATAACCAAATCATAATTATTATCCGGAATTCCGTCGAGATTAGTCACATCCCCTTCGCGAATAGAAACATTTGTAAGACCCATTTCCCTTATTCTCTTATTACCTGCTTCAACCAGGTTACGCGCAATATCAACCCCCTGTACGCTGGCTGCTTTTTTCGCTGCAGGTATAGCTGTAGTACCATCACCACATCCCAGATCCAGTACCTGCATATTATTATTAATACCTAATTTTTCAATTAATTCAACACCGAAATCCCTCATGGTTTCTGCCATCTTAGTGAAGTCGCCTTTTTCCCATAATGCTTTGTTGGGGTTTACCGATGGAACATTTGATGATTCATTCATGGTTTTTATTTTATTGTTAATGAACATGCATTCTCTTATTGAAAAGCCATCATTAAATTTAGGTGGGAAGAAAATTCCGATCCTCACTCCTCCTTCCTAATCGAAATATTCAATTTCGCATCCAGGGTAGCGGTCATGGCTCGCAGATAGGCTGAGAATCCTTTCTCCGTTTTAAAGGCAGGATCTGATAACTCCCAACCGGCAACCACGTAATAAGTAATGGGATAAATATTATTGACTTTTAACTTTATCAGGTAAGTGGAATTCACTTCTCCATCAGCTGGTGCTTTTTCCCAGCCATCAAAAAGATCCCAGGGAACCAAGAGGGCCATACCCAGGTTGAATTCCTTATTATAGGTCTGCTTATCATAGGTATACAGTACCATCCAATTGTTTACTTTCATCTGCACCGGAATTTTTTCCGTTTCCACTTTGGGTAATCCTATCAGCAATTGCTCATCACCCGTAAGATCCTTAAACATTACAGTGTTTTCATAAGCAAATGAGCCAGTCCATATTGCAGGCTCTTCTTTTAAATGATAATGTCTCTCCTGCCCCGGTTTCCATTCATCATAGTCAATGAAAAATGAGCCATAGATCGGTCCGTTATTCTGAATTTTGAAATGCGTTTCCTTTATAGTATGAATGCTGTCTTTTGGAGTAACTCCCAAACGACTGATCTTCCCATTATGTAAAATACCCAACCCTCCTAACCCAAGAGAACTACCAACAGGTAATACATCTCTTCCCCAATCAGCCATTACATGATAGTTATCAATCGGCTCGCCAGTTTTTGAAACACCAACTGAGTCAGGCATCAATCCTTTTATTTTTTTACCAAATACATCCTTACTGTTTCTTCCATCCAGGTAATGCCGGAAAGCAACTTTATCATTCTCAAAACTGGGTCCATCGGTTTGATAGGCCTGAAATCCGGATAGCTTTGGCAACATTCCTGGAAGAAATATTTCTTCACTCACATTTTTAAGCGACTCTGTCTTGCTATTACGTTTATTTAATCGAATCCTTACCTGTTGTTCAAAAACTGTTGGCTGATCAGTAAAAATTATTTTAAGATGACGAGCCTCATTTTTTTCCATATCTATTACGAAGAACAAGCTTTTGTTTCTTCTCGAGTTCTCCTGGGTAATTATCTGGCAGGGGATTTTATTATTTTTCATATCCGTCAGTAATGGATACCCATGGTTATGCTCCAGAAATGGCCAGTCCACAGGCGTAATATAAACTGCACGTCCTCTGATTCGCGAATTCGATTCATTTAAAACAGTTATGATGAATTTCTCCTGCTTTGAGACCGATGCAGGCCCCTGGGCTTTGGCAGCTTGAAATAAAGTAAAGGAGAGTAACAGGAAGATAGCAGGCATCTTAATCCTGTCGTACATAAAAAAAGGTTTTGACATACATTAGAATTGGTTATTGAATGTAGTGAATTATTCTCTTATTAGTTACGTGAAATAGTGAATTTCAATAATGGGTTTTACTTAAGTGTATATTGAAACATTCACAATCTCTTATTAGTCGCTGGCACTTCTTTTACATCTATATAGTGCTTCTTATTAAACACTAAAAAGGAGGAAACATATGAGAAATAATCTGAAAATATGGGGTACTGCCCTGTCCTTCGCTGTATTACTGGCCAGTTGTGGTTCTGCAGTATATGTGGAGAAAGATAAGCAAACTGATTTTTCAAGTTATCGCAGCTTCGCCTGGGCCGATAATCAAGGTGAAACAAAAAAGGACCGTAAAAATGATCTTACAGAAGGAAGAATAAAACAGGCTATCAGCAATGAACTGGAAAAGGCAGCTGGATGGAAAGAAGTTAAAAACCGTCCTGATGTACTGCTTAGTTATGATGTGCTTGTTGAACGTTCCGTTAAGGAATCAAATAATCCTGTTTATTCTACCCCTTTTACAAGGACTGTTTACAATCCTTACACCCGCCGCTATGCAACGATCTATTATCCTTCACAATTTGTGGGGTATGATCGTGACCAGCGTGAAATAAGAGAAGGTACAGTGACCATCACCATGATTGATGCAAGAACGGATAAGACCGTATGGCAGGGCTGGACCACTGATGAAGTAAACAGCCGAAATCTCAGCAGTAAAGAGATTCAAACCAGCGTGAAGTCCATCTTCCGTAAGTTCGATGTCGCAAGGAATTAATGAAGACCGGTATTATTTTTAAGGAGGTGCCAAGCGCCTCCTTTTTTTATCCTAACCCCACCTCAGAATGCATCTCGGGAATCTCTACATCCACAAATCCTTTTCTCATAAGCCGTTGTTGGAAATCCTGCTGTACATTATACTCTCCATGTACAATGAATAATTTTTGCACTTTCGTGACATCCTGGCAAGCCAGCCATTGGCAGAGATCGTCATAATCGCCATGTGCACTCATAGAACGAATAGCACCGATCTCAGCATGTACCTCATGTATAACGCCATAAATTCCTACTTCCTTATCACCATCAAGTAACCGTCCACCCAGAGAATGAGGTTCACAATAACCAGTGAAAAGTATTGTGTTTCGACTATTCTCAATGTTATTACTGATATGGTGTTTAACTCTTCCCGCATCGGCCATACCGGAAGCACTAATGATAACCATTGGCCCATTCATGAAATTTAGTTGCTTGGATTGGTCAACCGTTTGGATATAACGTAGCCCCTTAAAAGCAAATGGATCCTGATCAGATTCCATCACTTTCTGCAGATATTTATTAAAATAACCAGGATATCTTTTTACGATCTCGGTAGCCTGTATACTTAATGGACTATCCACGATATATTGAAGATCGGGTAAGCGGCCCTCTAACTCCAGTTGATTCAACGCGAATAATAATTCCTGAGTACGTCCCACACTAAACGCGGGCATGATCAGTTTTCCCTTTTTCTGCAAACAGGCTTTTTCTATCCAGCGCAATAACATATCCGGAGTGGTCAGATTATTATCATGTAAACTATTTCCATAGGTAGATTCCATAATGATATAATCCGCCTGAGGAAAATCCTGTGGTGATTTAAGAATTACATCCCGGTACCTGCCCACATCGCCGCTGAAAGTAAGATGTGTCTCCTTTCCTCCTTCTGATATTTTAAGATGCACGCAGGTGCTTCCTATGATATGGCCCGCATCTGTGAACATGGCCTGCACGCCTTCTATTACATCATACCAAATATTATATCCTCTTTCATCGAGATGGTCCAATGCCTTATTCGCATCGTCCCCTGTATATAAAGGTTTCAGATAGGCAATTCCTTCCGCCGCATTTCTTTTATTCACGTATTTGATCTCATTCTGCTGTATCTCTGCCGAATCTCTTAATAATACAGAAGTAAGTTCACGAGTTGCAGGAGTACAATAGATCCTTCCTGTATAACCATCTGCCACCAATTTCGGGATCAATCCGCTATGATCAATATGCGCATGAGAAAGTATCATAGCAGAAACAGAAGCGGGATCGAAACCAAGATCTCTGTTCAGCATATCCGTCTCACGACCTAATCCCTGAAACATACCGCAATCCAGCAGAACTTTTTTTCCACTTTGCAGAGTGAGCAGGTGTTTGGATCCGGTTACCGTTCTGGCCGCGCCATGAAATGCTATTTTCATATAAGTAAGTTGAAGGTTGAGAGTTTAGGGTTTAGGGTTTAGGATTTAGCAGGATTCCCGAAAGATCAGCTAAACAATTAAACACTTGTCTTTTTCTTTGCTTTGAACGACCAGGTGATGGTGAACCGGGCAATTATATCACCGTCCTTATTTTTTCCTATAGAATTGGCCACCACCTGTGCCGGCTCTCCGGAAAGAATACAATCTTCGATCGCCTTCCTAAAGGTATCACCTTCTTCACAATGAAAATAAGTTCGTCCTGTTGCTTTTTTAAAATATTCGGACTCTACTTTAACAACCAGCATTGAAACTGGAGGATTGGACCGATAAAGATGCGCCATGGCCAATGCACCTGTACTCATTTCTGCAGCCATGCTCAGACAGGCAAAATAAGTTGAGCGAAATGGATTTTGTGATAGCCATTTATAGGGAACTGAGACCACACAATGATTTTCATCGATCTCCCTCACTCGGACTCCGGCAAACCAGGCAGCAGGAAGTTTACTGAAAAGAAATAACCGGAATTTAACCGGATGCTTCATTTGGCGAATGAAAACAGCGGCGGATTGGCTCATGGTAGTTTTTTATTAAACGCAATCACAAAACCAATGGCTTTATTTGAGTTGTCGCTTACTTTGAAATGAACATTTCCATCCTTAGTTCCATCAAACCTGGCCGATGAAATATTAATATCACTGATGGCGTCATTCAGATTCGAAACATAATCTTTTTTACCTCCCCGGCTTATCTGCTGATTAATATTGTTGTAATCCAGCGCTTCACGACTAATCACTACAGCGATCTGATCTTTTGTACCAGAGCTATCTGCTTCCATAGATTGAGATTTTGGAAATAACCGGTAACCTGTAATACCACAATAGGGAGAATGCTTTGAAACCGTTTCCCCTTTCTTAAGGTAAGGAAAAAGAACATAACTGCTTCCATCTGTTTCCTGACCGAAAATGTATATATAACATTCAGTCTCGTTTTTTATTTCCATTTTAAACCGCGTTCCGCTTGTAATAGGAGAAATGGTTTCGAAATAATTATTGCTAACAGCCCGAAGTTGCAAATAGTTTTTTGTTTCATTATTTACCAATCCTACAGTACACTCCAGAGGAATATTAGCTACCTCCGCCGATTTAGGAAGAGGATCCAGTCCATAAGCTTCGCGAACGTAATCCCTGAAATCATTATATCGAATCCAGGCTATTCCATTCACTCCCCAATCTGGTGTCCAGCTATTCATGATCTGAAAAGCACCACCAAATTTTTTATCATCATAACCGATCACACACATAGCATGTCCACCCATTCCCATTTTTGACGCGTCCATTCCGGAAGGCTCCCAAAGTTCCTGGCCCATCATATTCTGCATAAAGCTTTCGCCTACAAGTATACCGATCACTACCGGAACATCCTTTGCCAGATGTTCTTTGATGGCCCTGATATTGATCTCTTCGTTATCATTAGTAAGCCTTGTAAATCCATGTATTTGATTATTTCTTCCATTCCGCACATCCGCACTGCCAGGTTCACGTGCACAATCCTGGTCATTATAAGGATAGGCAGATAGAGGAATCCCGCCATTCATTTTCATGGTCTCCATGGCTCTTTGAATATAAGAACCCTGGCAATTATCCAGTTTGATCTGATTATAGAGATAAGAAGGACTAAAGGCAATTTTGTTTGGATCCTCATGTGTAGCGGCAGCAAAAAGAATGGTCTGGGCCGCATACGCACTGCTCCAGGCTACACAAGAACCCTGTTTACCCTGATCACCACGGGCAGGAGCGAAACGCAATAATGAAATTGCTTCAGGCAAAGGATTTTTCTCATCATCAGCAGAGAGTTCTTCGTAAATAGAGGCTTTTTGAAAAGTATCCTTGTTGAATTCATATCCGCTCGGTGAGAAACTGCGAACTATGTTACCCACACTGGCCAGGTTGCAGCCACCGGTTCTGCTCAGCAGGAAATAAGCTGCAATAGCGAGAATGATCAAAATAATCAAACCGCATCCACCTCTGCCCCTGCCTCCGCCACCTCCGCCGCTATTCCTGCGACCAAAAAGTCCCAGTATTAACGGGAGAAAGGAAAGCATTCCGCCGAGACCCCTGCCACCACCACCTGAAATACCTCTTCCACCACCACCGGAGCCGCTATTATCATTCGGATCAAAAGGATCATCTGTCATTCGAATTGGCATACGATATAGTTTATTTTATAATACTGCAACGATTATACCGAGAATTCGTCAAATTTGGAGAAGATATTTCAATTATGAAAAAAATCCTGTTCGCTTTTGCCCTATTGTCCCTTATCACTGGAAACGCCCAATCTGTTCAACCAAAACTCAAATTTGAACAGGGCCAGATCCTGCAGGTGAACCTCCAATTAAAAACAAATATCGTACAGCAGGCAATGGGACAGGCCATTGATTTTAATGTGGAAGCAAATGCGGACCATAGTTTTCTTGTCACCAATACAACAGAGGATAATTCAACACTGAAACATTCAGTGGATCATGTTGGGTTCAGTTTTGATGGCATGGGTCAGAAAAGTAAATTTGATTCAAAAAATGAAAAGGATCTGAATGGAAATTTTGGTAAGCCGGTAAAAGAAGTCTTGGAAAAAAAATATGATATGGTCATCGATAATAACGGAAACACCATGATGGTCATTCCTGAAAAGTTCGTTTTAGGAAACGATGATCCCCGCATGGCCATTATTACCTCCATGCTCAAAGATGTATTCGACCTGGTGCAACCCCCTAAACAAGGCAGCGGAAGTTTTTTTAAAGTATTGCCTGATTCGGGCAGCAGCAAAGGAAAGGCCTGGACAGAATCATATACTCTATCAAACGGACTTTTTAATGCGGCTTACACCATCAGCGATATTACTGATTCAACGATCGTGGTTGATTTTGCCGCTAATTCAGTTACAACTACAAAAGCGGAAATGATGGGTGGAGAGACAACCACCAATATGAATAATAAATCAACAGGAAGAATAATAATTGATAAGCTAACCGGTATCATTCGGGAAAAAACAATGAAGACCGATTCTAATGGAAATACAGAAACGGCATTTGGAACTTTGCCTGTTACCTCTACTACAAATATTACGATAAAGGTTAAATAAGAAATTAATCGAGCACCTGGTTCTGAAGAAGATCTTCCAGCTGATCTCTTTTTCTGATCAATTTTATTGAGCCGTTTTCAATCATAACCTCCGCAGGACGAAAGCGTGAATTATAATAAGAAGACATTTCAAAACAATAAGCCCCAGCATTTTGAAAGGCCAGCAGGTCACCTTCTCTTATTTCAGGAATAGCGCGATTCTCCGCGAAATTATCTGTCTCACAAATATTTCCTACTACATTATATATCCTGGTTTCACCATTCGGGTGGCTGATATTTTCAATATGGTGATAGGAACCATAGAACATAGGTCTAATCAGATGATTCAACCCACTATCCACTCCAGCGAACCAGGTATCACCCGCTTTTTTTAATACTGAAACAGTAACGATAAATGTTCCTGCTTCACTCACCAAAAATTTTCCGGGTTCAAACCAAACCTGCAAATGTCTTCCGATTTTTATTTCAAATTCATCAAACTCCTGTTTCAATTTTTCTCCCAGAGTTTCAATATCCGTCCCTTCCTCTCCGGGTATATAGGGCACTTTAAATCCTCCGCCAAGGTCGATCACTTCCACCTGAGGAAATTGATGAACTACCTCAAGCAGAACTTCGACGCCTTTGGCAAAGACCTCCACATCTTTTATCTCGCTTCCCGTATGAATATGAAGTGTACGAATATGAAGACCTGTTTCCTTTTGTACCTGCAATACCTCTTCAATATCTTCAAGTGGCACACCGAACTTACTTCCCGCATGACCTGTAGATATTTTCAAGTTTCCTCCTGCCATGATATTGGGTCGAAGCCGTATACCTACCGGATAGCTTCCGCCATAGGCCTTGCCAAATTTTTTAAGATTAGACAGACTATCTATATTGATATGCACGCCTATCTCTTTTGCTTCAGTTATTTCTTCAAAAAGAATATTGTTTGAAGTATAAAGTATTTGGGAAGGAACGAAACCAGCGATCAATGCCAGTTTCACTTCATTTATAGAACTGCAATCAATATTACAGCCTGCACTTCGCACATAACGGAGAATATTAAGATTGGTCAATGCTTTGGCGGCATAGAAAAACCGAACATCAGTATCAGCAAAGGCTTTTTTTAATCGTTCGTATTGTGCACCGATTTTTTCTGCATGATAGACATACAGAGGACTGCCATAAATGCTGGCTGCTTCAATAAGTTGAGATGAATTAAGAGTAGACATCTGCGCGAAGATACATCAGCTATTGGTCAGTTCACCACCTTCGGTCACTGCCATAGCAACTGGCTCATCACCTACCATTTCAGAAGAAGAATCATATGATGAATTCATTTCATCGAGTGCATCCTTTACTACGGTAGGTTCAATAACCTGCTCGGACAATACTTCCCTGATCTTAGGAAGTTCTTCTGCCGTATTGATACCGAAATAATCCATGAAGTTGGAGGAAGTAGAATAAAGCAGGGGCTGACCCGGCGCTTTTTCATTGCGACCACTTATTATGATCAATTCTTTTTCAAGTAATTTTTGTACAGCATAATCACTGCTCACACCACGAATAGCTTCGATCTCGCCTTTGGTTACCGGTTGTTTATAAGCGATAATGGAAAGAGTTTCCATGGCTGCAGAAGAAAGTCTTTTCAGGAATTTCTCACGGTTCAGCTGGGCTACTGTTTTATGATATTCTCTTTTGGTCAGGAACTGCCATCCGCCGCCGGAATGAATAACGCCGAAAGGATAAAACTCTGCTTTATATTTTTCCTGTATGCCTTCCAATGCCGATTCAATTCCATCAAGCGAAATTTTTTCTTCTTCTTCAGAAAGGGAATTATTCATCAATTCCACAATTTCCAATGTAGTCAATGGCCTTTCGCTGGCAAATATCAAGGCCTCAATATGTGGTATTATTTCTTGAATGGTCATAGTTAATTCTTCAGAGTTTGGTACAGATGAAAGAGCAAGATAAGTAACGGGTGGGGTTAGTACAAAGGAGTTTATTCACAGGAAATCCAGAGAGAAGCTGCGAGCTATGAGCAGTTGGTTGTGAGTAGTGAATAGTTAATAGTGAGTATTGATTTGTTTACTTTTCAATTTCTCGCCTCCAATTTAAGACTATCGACTCCCGACTCTCGACTAAAGACTCCCGACTTCCCACTCCCTACTATCCCTGCAAGGCCGCTGCTCCACTCACGATCTCCGAAAGCTCGGTGGTAATAGCCGCCTGGCGGGCACGGTTATAGGAGATCTTCAGTGCGCGAAGCATATCATTGGCATTCGTACTGGCCTTATCCATTGCCGTCATACGAGCCCCATGTTCAGAAGCATTGGAATCAAGAACTGCCTTGAAAAGCTGGGTATTGAGAATCTTAGGCATCAGCTCCGCGATCAGCAATTCTTTATTAGGATCATAGATAAAATCAGCCTTTGTGGCCCCTGCTATTTTCTCTATTTTAGGAATGGGAAGAAATCTTTCCAGTTCAAATTTCTGGGTAGCCGCGTTTTTAAACTGGCTGTATACCAATTCCACCACATCAAACTGCTTTTCTGAAAATGCTTTCATTGCTGCAAGAGAGGCCTGTTGCACATTTTCATATTTGAGATTCAGGAAAAGATCGCGGTAAGTGCCATCCGCTTTATAATTAAGTTTTATAAAATGCTCATACCCTTTTTTACCAATATTCCAGATTGTTACATTACCACGACGGTGCTGCTCCGCATATTTTTCAACGATAGTCGCTTTTGCCAGTTTAATAGTGTTAGAATTAAAGGCTCCGGCCAATCCACGATCACTCGTAATAACGATAAGCAGTACTTTTTCCACTGGTCTTTCTGAGGCCAGCGACATGCCTGCTTCTCCTTCACTATTACTTACAATATTACTAAGCAGTTCCTGCAGTTTTTGTGCATATGGCCTCATTTGCTGAATTGCATCCTGGGCACGACGCAGTTTTGCAGCGCTCACCATTTTCATCGCTTTGGTGATCTGCTGAGTGCTTTCTACTGATTTAATGCGATTACGTACCTCTTTTAATTGACCAGCCATAATGGAAGTTTTCTTTCAGGCCGCGAAGGTATTTATTCAGAGGCAAAAAACAATGACAAAACAAGGGCTGTGGGGAAAATATGGAAATCCTAAAAAGCTGGCAATCAGGGTTTCCGGGAACCGTCTGGTGAAGCTACCCATATAAACTCCCGGCGAAGCGTATAAGCTACATTCACGCCTCCTCTTAGCTGACCTTTTCCTCCCATGATGCGATGATATTCCGCGATCATCTCTAATTGAATTGGACCACCTTTCAAACCTGTCATATCCTTTTTCTTTATTTGGACCTGATCTTTGTTTATTGCCAGTATTTTGTCCACTTCTTTTCCTGCATAACTGGTATCGGTCATCAGTATTCGGATATTTTTAATTGGAGGAATGGCTTTTACTGCCAGTACAATTCCGGCACTATCTATCGCCCTTTTTAATACAGAATCGCCGGCTATTGTAAAAACAGAAAAAATAAAATCCTGAATATATTTCTGCCCTTTTGAATCGGTAAAGATCAATTGGTGGTTACCCTTAAATTCATTGAGAGATTTACTAGCCACGTATATAGGGCCATTTCTTGTTTGCTCATTAAATTCCAGGGCTTTTCCATCCAACTGAATATTGGATCCCTGCATCAATTCAACGGTAGGTCCATATGAATTTCTTTCCCTGAATTGGACCAGCACACTTACCTGCTCTGCCCCTTCCTCCCCCGTAATTTGGTAGTCCAGATATAATTCATCTTCCTTATAACCTGTTTTTTCACGGCAGCCATCTATTATAACTGCAAACACTAATAAGGTTAACAAAATTCTCATTTTTCAAAATTAGGCAACTAACTCACTCTCCCAAGTAAGACTTATCTTTGTCCACCCTGAAAATCAGGGATAGCTGTCAAATTGGCTGCCAATTTTTTGTAGCACCCTTTTTGACCAATCAGTAAATCTTTTAATAAGAAATAAACTTATAATAATTCCGCCATGTCAGGTTTCTTTTCCAAAATATTCGGTGGCAGCAAATCAGAAAAAGATGTGAAGAAGATCCAGCCTTTTGTAGGCAGGATCAACCATCATTTTGATGCATACCAATCTATCAGCAACGACCAGCTTCGTAATAAAACCCAGGAATTCCGGCAGCGGATCAAAGAGCATCTTACAGAAATTGATGCTGAGATCAACCAACGAAATGCTGAAGCCGAGGCCCTTCCCTTCAATGACCTGATGGGTAAAGATGCGATCTATCAGCAGGTTGACAAGCTCAAAAAAGAAAAAGATAAAAAAATTGAGGAAGCGCTGGATGAAATTCTTCCGGAGGCTTTCGCAGTAGTGAAAGAAACTGCAAGGCGTTTTAAGGAGAACCTTGAATTGATTGCCACTGCTACGCAGCTGGATCGGGATTTCAGTGTGAAAAAGAATTATATCACCATTGAAGGCGATAAATCAATTTTTAAAAATACATGGACCGCAGGTGGCGGTACTGTTACCTGGAACATGGTGCATTATGATGTGCAGTTGATCGGTGGTGTGGTACTTCATCAGGGAAAGATCTCTGAAATGGCCACAGGTGAGGGAAAGACATTGGTATCGACCCTGCCATCTTATTTGAATGCCCTTCCCGGTGAAGGCGTTCACCTCGTTACAGTAAATGATTACCTGGCCCGTCGTGACCAGGAATGGAACGGACCGATCTTCGAATGGCTGGGACTTACAGTGGATTGTATTGACAAACATCAGCCCAATAGTGAAGAAAGAAGAAAAGCTTACCTGGCAGATATCACTTACGGTACAAATAACGAATTCGGTTTTGATTACCTGCGCGATAACATGGTCCATACATCAGAAGAAATGGTACAGCGAAAGCACCATTTTGCGATGGTGGATGAAGTTGACTCCGTGTTGATCGATGATGCACGTACTCCTTTGATCATTTCCGGCCCTGTACCACGTGGAGAGGATCAGCAATTTCATATTCATAAACCAAGGGTACAGCAGCTTTACCAGGAGCAGGAAAGAATTGTTCGTACTGAACTTAATGAGGCTAAAAGAAAAATGGCCGATGGAGATGATGATCCTAAATCAGGAGGTCTTCACCTGTTTCGCGCTTATCGTGGTCTTCCAAAATATGGTCCGCTGATCAAATTTTTGAGCGAACCCGGTATGAAAGTAAAAATGCAGAAGGCGGAAAATTATTATCTGCAGGATCAGATGCGCAATATGCATATCGTAGATGCCGAATTACTTTTTCAGATAGATGAAAAAAATAATTCTGTAGATCTTACCGATAAAGGTCTTGCCATGATCACTCGCACTGGTGAGGATACTGAATTTTTTGTACTCCCTGATATCAGCATAAAACTTTCAGAGATTGAAAAAAGTGACGCTTTACAGGAAGAAAAATTACAGCAGAAAGAAGGCGTACTGAATGATTATACACAGAAAGCAGATCGTATTCATACTGTGCAGCAATTATTAAAAGCCTATACGCTTTTTGATAAGGATATTGAATACGTGGTGATGGATGGCGCTATCAAGATCGTAGATGAACAAACTGGTCGTATACTGGATGGTCGTCGTTATTCAGATGGTCTGCATCAGGCAATTGAAGCAAAGGAAAATGTAAAGATCGAAGCAGCTACACAAACTTATGCGACGGTAACACTGCAGAATTATTTCCGTATGTATCATAAGCTGGCTGGTATGACCGGTACAGCCGAAACGGAAGCAGGAGAATTATGGGATATCTATAAACTGGATGTGGTTACAATTCCCACCAATATCAATATGATTCGTATTGACAGAGATGATCTGGTTTATAAAACAAAAAGGGAAAAATATAAGTCGGTGATCGATGAGATCGATGCACTTCGCATTGCGGGTCGCCCCTGCCTTGTAGGTACTACTTCGGTAGAGGTAAGTGAATTATTAAGTCGTATGCTGCAGGTGAAAAAGATCCCGCACAATGTATTGAACGCAAAACAACACGCGAAGGAAGCCGTTATCATTACAGAAGCTGGTCTTCCAGGCGCAGTAACAATTGCCACTAACATGGCGGGTCGTGGTACGGATATCAAACTGGGCCCCGGCGTGAAGGAAGCCGGAGGATTAGCCATTATTGGTACGGAAAGACATGAAAGCCGACGTGTAGACAGACAGCTTCGCGGTCGTGCCGGTCGCCAGGGAGATCCTGGTACTTCTCAATTCTATGTATCATTGGAAGATGATCTGATGCGTATGTTCGGCAGCGAACGTATTGCAGGCTTGATGGATAAACTGGGTTATAAAGAAGGTGATGTGATCCAGCATGGCATGATCAGCAATAGTATTCAGCGCGCGCAGAAAAAAGTGGAAGAAAACAACTTTGGTATTCGTAAACGATTGCTGGAATATGATGATGTAATGAACAAACAGCGTAATGCGGTATATGATAAACGTAATCACGCCTTGTTTGGAGAACGTTTAGCGCTGGATATCGATACTTCATTTTCTACTGTAGCGGAAGACCTTATTGTAAATTTCCGTGAGCAGGAAGACTTCCAGGGATTCAAACTGGCATGTATTGTAAATTTTAGTTTGGATACAAGGATTGAGGAGGAAGAATTCAAAAAACTGGATAGTAATTCGCTTATTGATAAATTATATGCTGAAGCTACCGAGAGATATAATCAGCATAAAGAAGAATTGAAAAAACAATGTATCCCTGTTTTCAAAAACATTCGCTTAACGCAGGGAAGTCATATTGAAAATGTGGTAGTACCTTTTGCAGACGGAAGAAAAGGTTTGAGTGTACTTGCCAACCTCGACAAAACACTAACAAGTTCAGGCCAGGAACTTTGCAATTCATTGGAGAAAACCATCACACTGGCGGTGATCGATGAAGCATGGAAAGAACATCTTCGCGCCATGGATGATCTGAAACAAAGTGTACAGACAGCCTACCTTGAACAGAAAGATCCGCTGGTTATTTATAAAGTGGAAGCCTATAACCTGTTCAGAAATATGAGCGCGGAAGTAAATAAAGATATTGTTTCATTCCTATGTCATGGAGGTATTGCGGTGGAACACGAGAACGCTCCATTGAAAGAAGGTCGTCAGCAGAAAACCGATATGAGCAAAATGACCGCTAATAAGGAAGAAATAGAGAATGTGGGTGAAGATTATGCGGCCAATGAAAAAGACAGGCTGGTACCAGTTTCCGTTGAACCTAAGATCGGCCGAAATTCACCTTGTCCTTGTGGCTCAGGCAAAAAATATAAGAATTGTCACGGTAAGGAGAGTTGATCTTTAATCTGTTGACAAAAAATAAATAAGGTCCTAAGAGACCTTTTTTATTGCCCACACTTTTCAGGAGGATATGTATTAATCAAATCATCATTCAACCATATTAGGAAATTTTACTACTTTAGAACCTTACCAAAACCTAAAAACTTTAATCATGAAAAGATTTTTTGCCATTCTTGGCCTTGCAGGTCTAATGATCTCTTGCAATAACAAAAAAACCGAGGTGAAAACAACCGGAAAGGATACTACAGTCACCACCACTGAAACAAAAACGGATGATAAAACGGCGACGGTTACCAATACGAATGGTGTCCCCAACTTTACTGATCCGGAAGTGCAGAAATTTGCCAATGATTATTATGCTTTCATGAATGAATATAAAGGCGCACTGAGAGATCCTTCCAAGGCGATGGAAATGACCAAGACCATGCAGGAATGGGCAGGCAAAGCCACCGAGATATCCATGAAACTAGCTGCCAATCCGGAAGAGGCAAAGAAATGGGCTGACTGGGCAACGGTAATTTCCCAGGAATTTGCAAACGCAGCGAAAACCATGTATGAAACAAAATAAAAAGAGGGTTCTTTATTTTATAACTTAGGCATAAAGCGGCACCTATGTATACTTTGACGAAAAAGAAAGTTCACAGTCTGCTACACCCTGAGATCGTTGGCGACAAGCACTGGGATAAGATCATCAATATATTCATCATTATTCTGATTGTTCTCAATGTGCTGGCCGTCATGATGGAAACAGTCACCAGTTTCCACCAACGTTTTTATTGGTTCTTCCATTATTTCGATATGGTGTCGGTGATCATTTTCACTATTGAATACGTACTTCGCGTATGGAGCAGTAATCATGAAGAGAAATACCGCCATAGTATCTGGGGAAGGATCCGCTATATGTATTCAGCAGGGGCCCTGATCGACCTGATTGCCATTCTACCATTCTACCTCAGCCGTCTGCTCACTATTGATCTTCGAATGCTACGCATGCTGCGTTTACTTCGAATAGTGCGTTTGTTCCGTCTGACCGCTTATATGGAATCTGCCCACATGATCGTGAATGTCTTTAAGAAACGCTTCAACGAATTATTGTTAAGTTTTATTCTGGTAATGTTCCTGATTGTATTCGCTTCTTGTGCCATTTATTTTGCCGAACATTTGGATCCTAAAAACAGGGCTTATTTCACCAGCATACCCGCTACCATGTGGTGGTCGGTAGTCACGCTTACCACTACTGGATACGGAGACATGTATCCGGTCACTCATCTCGGTAGAGCCATGGCCATGATAATTATGCTTTCGGGTGTTGCCATTTTTGCCTTGCCAGCCGGTATTATAACCGCGGGTTTTTTGGAAGAATTCAGAATGACACGCATAAAGAAAACACATCGCTGTCCCAATTGTGGAGAACATATTGATCTGGATGAACATGGGAATGGGAATCATTCCCACGAATAAAAAAAAGAGACGCTTTAACAGCGTCTCTTTTTTTGTTTTTATCTTAACTCCTAGAATCCTTTCTTCGGTTTAAGATTATATTTTTCTTCATAGCGTTCGTTCAGCTGCTTCTGCTTATCATCCAGGTTGATCTTTCTGCCCTGAATAAAAGCATCAGTTACATTGCTTGTACTCATATCAAGAATATCTCCGGAGCTGATAATGAAATTTGCTTCCTTGCCTACTTCAATACTACCTGTCCTATCGCCTACACCTATGATCTTTGCCGCATTAAGAGAAATGGCGGCCAGTGCTTCTTCCTTGGTAAGTCCGTAGGCTACTGCAGTACCCGCATTGAAAGGCAGGTTTCTTCCTCTTGTTTGGCCATCATCATCAGAAATAGCGAATAATACACCTGCTTTCTGAAGAGCTGCTGCTGTTTTATAAGGCTGGTCCACATCATCATCAGAGGTTGTTGGTAAACTATGCATCTGCTGTAAAATAACGGATACATTATGTTCCTTTAAAAGATTTGCAATCTGCCATGATTCACTACCACCAACGATCACCACATCAAATCCGAATTCTTTCACGAAATCTAATGCCACCAGCATTTGCTTCACCGTATTACCATGTACATAGAACTTCTGTGATTTATTGTAAAGATTTTTTACTGATTCAAATTTCAGGTTGGTCTCTTCATGTTTTGCCATATCATTATAGGCTTTCGCTTCGCGGAAGAAAGCTTTTAATTTTTCAATTTGATCCAGCCCTTCTTTTACAGGATCAGAAACAGGCTGACCAGCATTGGGTCCAAAGCCTCCTCCTCCACCACGACCAAAACTTGGCCTTGGCATAAGTGAAGGCATATAAAGATGCATCCCACCGTCTGTCTTTAATGAAGCGTCTGTCCAGGTCCATGCATCCAGTTGAACAACAGAAGAGGATCCTGCAAGAAAATTTCCCTGCGGAACAATATTGGCTGCAAGAATTCCATTTGAACGTAGTGTGTTGATCACTTTGGAATCGGTATTGTAGGCAACAATAGAACGAACATTAGGATTCATATCTCCCAGTTCCCTTGCATCATTTGATGCGCGTACTGCCCCGATCTCTATCAGTCCCAGGCTGCTTACCGGCAGAATAAGTCCGGGATAAACCTGCTGTCCTTTTGCGTCAACTACATTGGCATCAGAAGGAATACTTATATCCTTTCCCACTTTTTCAATTTTTCCATCACGTACCTGGATCACGCCATTTTCTATTACGGTACCATTACCAACATGTATGGTAGCATTTTTTACATACATCACACCTTTCTGCGGAGCAGCCGGCATAACATTAGCCTGCGAATACGCGGCAATGGCCAGAGTGGTTAGCAGACAGACGAATAATATTTTTCTCATTTGATTGATTTTTTTGTTTTCGTTTTTCAATGCTTAATCTTCACTGTCGATGGCAAGTAATCCATGACTATGCATGTGTTCACTGCAGGAGAAGATCACCTGGTAAGAAGGTTGCGCCGGGATCACCGAACCACCAGTTCTTTTTTCGCCAGTCATCTTCTTAACCAACCTTGTTCTTTCTGCTGTGATCTCTTTTTCCAGGTCCTGATCATGCTGCCTGTCGAAATAAATTGTACCATCTACAATCGTATACATTGATTTTGCATAGATACTAAGCGGATTATCGGACCATAAAACCACATCTGCATCTTTTCCGACTTTTAAGCTGCCTACACGATCAGCCACATGAAGCATTTTTGCAGGATTGATCGTAACCATGGCCAGCGCCTGTTCTGGCGTCATGCCACCATACTTAATGGTCTTCGCTGCTTCCTGGTTCAATCTGCGGGCCATTTCTGCATCATCAGAATTAATAGCCACATTGAGTCCTACTCTTGTCATGATAGCCGCATTATAAGGTATCGCGTCATCCACTTCCACTTTATATGCCCACCAATCAGAAAAGGTTGAAGCATTAGCTCCATGTTTCAGCATTTTATCGGCTACTTTATATCCTTCCAGAATATGGGTAAATGTATTTACGTGGAATCCAAGTTTATCAGCCACTTCGATCAAACCGGTGATCTCGCTTTGTACATAAGAGTGACAGGTAATAAAGCGTTTATTATCCAGGATCTCTGCCAATGCATCCAGTTCCAGGTCACGACGCGGAGAGTAAAGACCAGTAAGTGGTTTTTTCTCCTTCACCAGTTTATCCTTCTCCGCATTATAATTAGCCCATTCTTTTTTATAATCCTTCGCACGGGTGAAGGCATCCATAAATACCTGCTCCACTCCCATCCTGGTATCAGGATATCTTGTATTGCCTTGTGTGGCTGGCGTACGTTTCACATTTTCACCAAGAGCGAATTTTATGAAACCATCAGAATTTCTGAATTTAAGATCCTGATCGTTGGCACCCCAGCGAAGTTTGATCAATTGAGTCTGTCCGCCGATCACGTTTGCAGAACCATGAAGTATATGAGATGTCGTTACACCACCGGCTAACTGGCGATAGATATTGATGTCGTCAGGATTCAGATTATCACCAATGCGCACTTCTGAAGTAACAGACTGCGCACCTTCATTAATAGATGCTGCGGCGATATGCGAGTGTTCATCAATAATGCCGGGAGAAAGATGTTTTCCGGTACCATCAATTATTCGCGCATTAGGATCGCTGAGGTTCTGACCGATAGCAGCGATCTTTCCTGCTTTTAATAATACATCGGTATTTTTCAGCACTCCTTCTTTTTCCATTGTCCATACCGTCGCGTTCTTGATCAGTATAGTCTCCTGTTTTGGCTGATGCTCCACATCCCATCCATAAGGCATAAAAGGATAAACTACTTTACCTAAAACAGGAGGATCTTTTTTACGTGCACTATCCATTTTTACATCAGCCGCTTTTATAAAAACAGCTGTCCACGTCAATTCATTTCCAGAAGAATCAACACCGGTACCATTCCACTCCGTACCATTGCTGACACCACTGAGTCTAGTCGCATTAATCGGAAGAGGAATTTCTCCACCACCAAAACGTCCGCCACCAAAACCACCACCGCCTCCTGGAGCTCTGCGTGTAGTATCATCAGGATTAGTTCGTCTTGCAGGACGAGCTGCATAGCTCAATTTCACCTGCTTACTATCAAAACTGAATTTTGTATTGAGAGAATCTTTTCCAAACAGTGTAGCCGAAGCTGGTGATTTTACATCCAGTGTATAGCTCTCTGTTCCAAATGGTGTATTTACATTCAGGTTATAAGTGCCTGCTATATTATTTTCATCTTTTACACTATATTTTATTCCCTGTATATAATTATAAAGGATATTCGTTTTTTCAGAGAAGATAGGACCTGTGGTCACCAGGAAATTTGCCAGTTTACCTGCATCCAGGCTACCCACTTTATCATAAACACCTAATAAGGTCGCTGGCGTTTTAGTTAACGCCTCAAATGCTTTTGCTTCGCTGAGACCATAATCCATAGATTTTCTCAGGTTGGTCCAGAATAAACCAGGTGCACGAAGATCAGCGGTGGTAAGACAGAAAGGAATGCCCGCTTTTTCAAAAGCCGCGGCATTAGTTGGAGCTAGTTCCCAATGTTTCATGTCCTCCAGAGAAACAAATCTTGCATCTGCCGGATCTTCCACATCCTGAGCCTGAGGAAAATTAAGAGGAAGAATAAAGCTTGCATTAGAAGCTTTCATATCAGCGATTCGCTGATATTCATTCTGGCCCGCCTTAATAATATATTGTACACCGAACTCATCACCAATTTTATCCGCACGCAGATCGTTCCATTTATCATTGCCTTCAAAAATCTGAGGAAGGTTTTGATTATCGTTGAAAGATTGCAGAGTGAGATTAAAACCTTCCTGATCTGGTTTAGTTTTATACCACTGTGCGTCGAGATAAGTCTGGCGCATCAAAGCGATATAACCCATCAGGGAAGAAGGATAGGATTGAGCGGATGTTCCTTTATTGAATGAATAATTTGCGGATGCTTTTTCGCGAACGATGACAAGGTTCTCTTTTGCATTAGCCAGGGTTACCACTGCACCTGTTCCGCGCGCAACTCCATCTTTTATATGCGTAAGCACGGTTCCAAATCCGGCTTCACGCATAGGCTTTGCATTAGCATCATTTACATTGAAGACCTTATACACATCAACATCAGAACGTATTGCCTGATTCCATCCATAAGGACCTTTCAAATTAGATTCCGCCTGCTGCTGAGCGAAAAAATTAAATCCAACTCCACTTGCCGTACGCTGTGGCTGAGGAGTTCCATAATCAGTATAAATATCAATGAAAGAAGGATAGATGAACTTACCCTTACAATCTACTTCTACAGCTCCAGCGGGAACAGGAAGAACTGCGCCAACTGAAACAATACGACCATCCTTGATAATTAAAGTTGCATTTTCAAGGGTGCTGTTTACATCTTTTACAATTTTAGCATGGGTAAATGCATAATAACCGTGCCTTGGATCGGCCACCCCATTTTCCGGAAATGTGGGCTGGGCCAGCGCTGGTAGCTGAATGGTCAGCAATAAAAGCAACGCAAGCCAGAAACCTGGTTTTCTCATTTTCAGTAGTTTTTTTTAAGGAGCCGAATTTAATATAATCGGGCCTTGTTTCTAAAAAATGTTGATAAGCGGTCGGAACTTAGACGAAAATTGCCTGTCAGCCTTTCCCCGGAACTTTGGCTATCTTTGAATTTACCTAAAAAAAATCCCATGGCAGTAGCCAACAGCGGTTTTGCCTTGCCTGAGTTCTCTCCCCGTATTGACCAGGTAGGCGTAGAAGAAAGAGCCGCCCGTTTTACAAAAAGAAGTATTAAGAATGAATCGAAAGTGAACGGACTTAAAATAGTCCTGAACATGATCGATCTTACCACACTGGAAGGAAAAGATACAGATGGCAAAGTGCGGCAGCTTTGTTTTAAGGCCATGCATCCGCATGATGCCCTTCCAGGTTTACCCACCGTAGCGGCGGTTTGTGTGTACCCCTCCATGGTTCGAGTGGCTAAAAAAGCGTTGGAAGGTTCCGGTATCAAGGTAGCCTCTGTGGCAACAGCATTTCCAAGCGGGCAAACCTCAAAAGATGTAAAGCTCCGTGATACCCGCTTCGCAGTAAATGAAGGAGCCGATGAGGTGGATATGGTGATCAGCAGGGGAAAATTCCATGCCGGGGAATACAATTTTGTTTTTGATGAAATAGCCATGATAAAAGAAGCCTGCGGCGAAGCCCGGTTGAAGGTAATTTTGGAAACAGGAGAACTGGGCTCTTTTGATAAGGTTAGAAGAGCCAGCGATATCGCCATGATGGCAGGTGCCGATTTTATTAAAACCTCCACCGGAAAAATTCAACCCGCGGCTACTATGCCTGTAACACTTGTGATGCTGGAAGCCATACGTGATTTTTATTACAGCACTGGAAAAATGGTGGGAATGAAACCAGCAGGCGGAATCTCGCGATCAAAACTGGCCTTGCACTATCTGGTCATGGTGAAAGAAGTATTAGGCGAAGACTGGCTGAATAATGAATGGTTCCGCTTTGGTGCCAGCAGTCTTGCCAATGATGTGCTGATGCAACTGGTAAAAATGAAAACAGGAAGTTACCAGGCCGCAAATTATTTCTCCATTGACTGATCAAAAAAAATAAGCCGGTTCATCCGGCATCTCAAAATAAAATAAGCCATGGCTAAATCAACTGCCAGAAAAAAAACGAACACGGTCAAATTGAAATTTGATACCAGCTGGTCATATGACCCTGCTCCCGAAAGCAAAAGCGCGGCATCTATTTCAAAACAATATGATCTTTTCATTAATGGGGAATGGAAGAAACCGCTGACAAAAAAATATTTTGATACGATAAATCCTGCCACAGAAGAAAAAATAAGTGAAGTAGCAGAGGCAGGACAATCGGATGTAAATCTGGCAGTAAATGCAGCAAGACAGGCTTATGAAAAAACCTGGGGCAAGATGCCTGCAAAAGAAAGAGCTAAATATATTTTCCGCATAGCCCGCATCGTTCAGGAAAAAGCCAGAGAGCTTGCAATCATTGAATCACTTGATGGAGGCAAACCCATTCGGGAAAGCCGGGATTTTGATGTGCCTGCGGCGGCCAATCATTTTTTTTATTACGCCGGCTGGGCCGATAAATTAGAATATGCATTTCCCAATAGAAAAGCATCTCCCCTGGGTGTTGCCGGACAGATCATTCCATGGAACTTTCCTTTACTTATGGCTGCCTGGAAGATCGCACCGGCATTGGCAACAGGAAATACAGTTGTATTAAAACCGGCAGAAACGACTTCGCTAACTGCATTAAAACTTGCCGAGATCATTCAGGAGTCTGATCTGCCACCGGGTGTGGTTAATATCATTACTGGCGCCGGACAAACAGGATCTGCCATCGTAAATCATCCGGATATAGATAAGATCGCATTCACTGGTTCTACAGAAGTGGGAAAAATAATTCAGCGTGCTATTGCCGGGACTAATAAAAGAGCTACTCTTGAGTTAGGAGGAAAAGCAGCCAATATTATTTTTGAAGATGCTCCGCTTGATCAGGCGGTAGAAGGAGTTATCAATGGCATTTTTTTTAACCAGGGCCATGTATGCTGTGCCGGCTCCCGTTTATATGTTCAGGAATCTGTAATGAAACAGGTGATCAGAAAACTAAAAGATCGATTAGAATCATTGATCGTTGGTGATCCGCTGGATAAAAATACTGACATAGGTGCTATCAATTCCAAACAACAATTATTGAATATTCAGAAATACCTGGAGATAGGAAAAAAAGAAGGCGCAGAGATCTATCAGCCTTCCTGTACATTGCCAAAAAAAGGATTCTGGTGCCGCCCTACCCTTTTCACTAATGTGGCGCAGAGTAACCGCATAACACAGGAAGAAATATTCGGTCCGGTGCTGGCAATTTTAAGTTTCAGAACTGATGATGAAGTAATAGAGAAGGCAAACAATTCTCCTTATGGATTGAGCGCCGGCGTATGGACCGATAAGGGTTCGCGCATATTTAATATGACAAGAAGAATGAGATCCGGTGTGGTATGGGCCAATACTTTCAACAAATTCGATCCTACTTCTCCATTCGGAGGATATAAAGAAAGCGGATTTGGAAGAGAAGGTGGATTGCATGGGTTGTTGCCGTATGTTAAGTTAGGAGAGTTGTGAGTGGTGAGTAGTGAGTAGCGGGTCAATAGAGGTCAATAAAAAATACAAGGACATGGAAAAAAGATTAGAAGTACTTAAGACGTATAAGATCTATATCGGCGGGCAGTTTCCGCGGACAGAATCGGGTCGTTTTTATATTCCGAATAATGCTGCCGGAAAAAAACTGGCCAATGTTTGTTTGAGTTCAAGAAAAGATCTGCGTGATGCCGTAGTGGCCGCCAGAGCCGCTTTTGGCGGATGGAGCACAAGATCAGCATTCAACCGTTCTCAGATTCTGTATCGAATGGCAGAAATGCTTGAAGGTAGAAGAGTGCAGTTCATGGAAGAATTGATTTCCCAGGATAGCAGTCGTGCTAAAGCAGAAAAAGAACTGGACCTTTCTATTGATCGTCTTATTTATTACGCGGGATGGTGCGATAAATTTCAACAGGTATTTAGCGCGGTTAATCCGGTGGCCAGTTCGCATTTTAATTTTTCTGTGCCTGAACCAACAGGCGTTGTAGGAATAATTGCACCGCAGGGAGATTCTTTATTAGGACTGATCTCTGTGATCGCGCCGGTAATTGCCGGAGGCAACAGCTGCGTCATATTAGCTTCTGAAACAAAGCCTCTTTGCTCCGTCACTTTTTCGGAAGTGTTAAATTCTTCGGATCTGCCAGGGGGCGTTGTAAATATTCTTACAGGCAAGCCATCCGAACTGACCAGTTGGTTCGTCGATCATATGGATGTGAACGCTGTTATTTATTGTGAAAAAAATGCAGACGTTCAAAAGATGATCAGGGAAAGATCAGCCGCCAATCTGAAAAGAATCAGTTTTTATGATCAGATCAATTGGCAAACCGGAGCGGGCCAGTCACCTTATTTTATCATGGATTGCCAGGAGATCAAAACCACCTGGCACCCTGTTGAAAATATTGCAGGTGCCGGAGCCGGCTATTAATAACTTGGTAGGATATTTGAACAGCAACCTTATATGAAATTTATTTTCGCCGCTTTATCTATTTTATTTTCCTTATCTGCATTTTCGCAAACGGATAGCCTTGCAAGGATTTATTCTGATTCCAATTCTGTGATTGTTCATAAAGATGCACGGCTGGATTTGCTGGTGAAAAAACAGATCGCCATTAATGATATCACAACTCGTGAAGGGCGAAAAACAGATAAAGGATTTCGATTAATGATCATCAGCACTACCAAAAGAGATGAGGCTATGTCTGCAAAAACCAAGGTTTATACTTTCTTTCCTGAGCTAAAAATTTATCTCTGGTATCAGTCGCCCTATTTCCGTCTCAAAGCAGGAAATTTTAAGGACCGCAAGGATGCAGAGAGTTATCAAAAAAGACTGAATATCTATTTTCCCAATGGCGTATTTATCATGAACGATGTGATCGAGGTAAAACCCGCCAGGGCCGAAGACGACCTTTGATTTGGAACTATAAACCCCTACTGACCCTCATTCACCCTCATTGACCCCTATTCACCACTCACAACTCTCTACTGACTATTGACTATTGACTATCTTCGCCCCCATGCTTCTTACCCGCATTAAATCGTTGGCAAAAGCCTATGCCCCTGAGTTCATCAGTGTTCGTCAGCATCTGCATATGCATCCTGAACTCAGTTACCAGGAGTTTGAAACCTCCTGCTTTGTTCAGGAAAAACTTTCCAGTTTCGGCATTCCATTCGAGGTGAAAGCCACTACCGGAGTACTGGGAATTATAAAAGGAAAAAATCCTGGAAAAAGAACCATCGCTCTTCGAGCCGATATGGATGCGCTTCCAATTATGGAAGAAAATGATATCCCCTATCGCTCACAAAATAATGGCGTCATGCATGCCTGTGGTCACGATGTGCATACCACTTGTTTACTCGGTGCCGCGAAGATCCTGAACGAATTGAAAGACGAATGGGAAGGAACTGTCAAATTAATATTTCAACCCGGAGAAGAAAAAAATCCCGGTGGCGCCTCCCTTATGATCAAAGATGGCGTTTTGGATAATCCTAAACCCGATGGTATCGTCGCATTGCATGTGCATACCTGGCTTGAAACAGGAAAGATGAGTTTCCGCAGCGGCAAAGTAATGGCAAGTGCCGATGAACTTTATTTTACGATCAAAGGGAAAGGAGGTCATGCGGCTTCGCCACAGGTGACTGTGGATCCAATTCTTATTGCTTCGCATTTAATTATTGCATTGCAGCAAACAATCAGCAGAAAAAATGATCCTTTCAATCCTTCTGTTTTATCCATAACAGCTTTTAATGCCGGCACAACAACTAATATCATTCCTAATGAAGTGCAGTTGAAAGGCACATTCAGAGCCATGAATGAAAAATGGCGGTTTGAGGCACATGATATTATTCGAAATATTTCTACTGGAATTGTAGAAGGAATGGGTGGACATCTGAATCTGCATATTGATGTTGGATATCCATGCGTGATGAATGATCAGGCATTAACAGAAAAAGCCAGGAACAAGGGAGAGGAATTTGCCGGCGAACAAAATGTTAGTGAAACAGAATTGCGGATGGGTGCAGAAGATTTTGGTTACTATGCTCAACTCGTCCCTGCTTGTTTTTTCAGGCTGGGAACGATGAATAAAAACAAGGGCATTACAGCCGGTGTACATACTCCCCATTTTAATATAGACGAAGATGCCATTGAAACCGGAATGGGTATGATGGCATGGATCGGAAGCAGTCTCCTTCCTGATTAACAACATGTAGCTGGGTATTATTATTCCGTACATTGCAATCCCGTTTTGACAAAGCAGGCATCATTCTCTTAAAATGTTTTTATGCAGAACGACCTTCGAAAACAACAAGCCCTGGAATATCACTCTAAGGGCAGACCTGGAAAAATTGAAGTAATTCCTACTAAAGAAGCAAAAACACAACGGGACCTTTCCCTTGCCTATTCTCCCGGTGTAGCAGCCCCTTGTTTGGAAATAGCCGCTAATAAAGACGATGTATATAAATACACTGCCAAAGGAAACCTCGTAGCCGTGATCAGTAATGGTACTGCAGTGTTAGGATTAGGTGATATAGGTCCCGAAGCTAGCAAGCCAGTAATGGAAGGAAAGGGAGTTCTGTTCAAGATCTTCGCCGACATTGATGTATTCGATATTGAGATCAATGAAAAAGATCCGGAAAAATTTGTACAAATAGTAAAAGCGCTGGAGCCTACATTCGGAGGCATCAACCTCGAAGACATAAAGGCACCGGAATGTTTTTACATAGAAAAAAAATTAAAAGAACAACTGCGTATTCCTGTGATGCATGACGATCAGCATGGAACGGCTATCATTTCAGGTGCTGCCTTATTGAATGCACTGGAGATTCAGAAAAAGAAAATAGAGAAAGCCATATTCGTAGTGAATGGTGCCGGAGCTGCAGCTATTGCCTGCAGTCGCTTATATGAATCACTTGGCGCCAAACATGAGAATTTCTTTATGTTCGATACCAAAGGGTTGCTGCATCATGGTCGTACAGATCTTACTGAATTAAAACTTATATATGCGAATGGCAATAAACATATGACTCTTGCAGAAGCCATGAAGAATGCCGATGTATTTATCGGATTAAGTTCGGCAGATGTGGTAACAAAGGAGATGGTGAAAAGCATGCCGAAGAATCCTATCGTGTTTGCTATGGCCAATCCTGATCCGGAGATCGCTTATGAAGACGCAATCGAGGTAAGAAAAGATATCATTATGGCCACGGGTCGTAGCGATTATCCTAACCAGGTGAATAACGTGCTTGGCTTCCCTTATATTTTTCGTGGAGCACTTGATGTAAGAGCTACGCAGATCAATGAAGCGATGAAACTAGCCGCTGTAAAAGCGCTGGCAGAACTGGCAAAAACTCCTGTACCTGAGATCGTGAATATGGCCTATGGAGAAAGAAATATCAGTTTTGGTCCTTTGTATATCATTCCAAAACCAGTAGATCCCCGACTACTTTCAACTGTAGCACCTGCAGTAGCCAAAGCCGCTATGGAAAGTGGGGTGGCGCAAACACCTATTTCAGATTGGGCCGAGTACGTATCCAATTTGAATAAACGCCTTGGCTTAGATAACCAGGTCATGCGTGTGATCGGAAATAAAGCCCGTCGCGATCCAAAACGTCTTGTTTTTGCGGAAGCAGATAATGCCAAAATACTTAAGGCGGCACAGATCGCCTATGATGAAGGAGTGGCCTATCCTATTTTACTTGGAGATCAGACAAAGATCAAAAAGATCGCCATAGAGAATGGCATCGATCTTAGTGATATTCCCATTTTTGATCCAAGAAGCGATGAAATGGAAGAGAAAAGAATCCAGTATTCAGATATTTTCTTCAAGAAAAGAGGTCGCCGTGGATTCAATGCGTATGAAGCAAAGAAGGTAATGAAGGACAGGAATTATTTCGGATGTATGATGGTGGAATGTGGTGATGCGGATGCAATGATCTCCGGATTGGCCCGTAATTATCCAGATACGATTCGACCTGCTTTGCAGATCATCGGTACAGAACCCGGCGTTAAAAAAATAGCAGGCATGTATCTGATGCTGACAAAAAAAGGACCTTTGTTCCTTGCTGATACCACTGTTAATTTCAATCCAACTGCTGAAGAAGTAGCGGATATAACCATCCTTGTGGCTCGTGAAGTAATGCATTTCAATATTGTTCCACGTGTGGCCTTGCTCAGTTATTCCAATTTTGGAAGCAGCAATTCTCCGGAAGCAAAACTGATGGCACAGGCAAGAGAGATCGTGAAAAAGAAAATGCCACAATTAATTGTTGATGGAGAGATGCAGGCGAATATGGCTTTCAATAAAGAATTGATGAAGGAGAATTATCCATTCAGCGAACTTGTGGATCTTGATGTAAACACTCTGATCTTCCCTAACCTGGCAGCCGGAAATATCGCTTATAACCTAATGAAGGAATTGGAAACGGCCGACGCAGTGGGTCCGATACTTTTGGGACTTAATAAACCTGTTCACATTCTTCAATTAGGCAGCTCAGTTCGCAGTATTTATAATATGGCCCTGATTGCCGTTGTTGACGCTCAGTTAAAAAGTAAAAACCCTACAAAAGAGCTCGTAGAAAAATCAAAATGGTGGAAAAGATTCAGAAGGGCTTCTAAAGATATCTAACCCCGGGTTTTAGCTATCTTAGCAGGATATATGACCATATTTCACGATATAGGCCAGTACCTGCTGATGATAAAGGGCATGTTTGCGCGCCCTGAAAGCGCTAAAATGTACTGGAAAGAATTTATTCATCAGTGCACAGAGATAGGCATTGGCTCATTAGGAATTGTAGCTATTATTTCTGTTTTTATTGGAGCCGTTTCTGCTATTCAGACGGCTTATCAATTGGTAACTCCGCTTATCCCACGTTCCACTATTGCGCAGATCGTACGTGATACGGTGATCCTTGAGTTTGCCCCAACCCTGGTTTGTATTGTGCTGGCTGGTGTAGCGGGCTCCCGGATTGCCAGTGAACTGGGAAATATGCGCGTAAGTGAACAGATCGACGCACTGGAGATCATGGGTGTTAAAACAAAAACCTATCTGATCCTTCCAAAGATCGCAGCCGCCATGATAACCATACCCATGTTAGTAGTGATCGCTATGGCCCTGGGCATTTGGGGTGGAAGACTGGCGGGTGTTAGTGCAGGTATTCTGTCGGCTTCTATTTTCGATAAAGGATTGCTTGAGTTTTTTGTCCCCTATAATGTAATTTTCGCGCTAATTAAATCTTATGTATTTGCTTTTATTATTTCCAGCATCCCCGCCTTTTACGGTTATTATGTAAATGGAGGAGCATTGGAGATTGGCCGTGCAAGTACCAAGGCCGTGGTGGTAAGTTGCATACTTATACTTTTCGCAGATTATATTTTATCAGCCCTTTTATTGCAGAACGCATGATCGAAGTAAGGAACATAAAAAAAGAATTTAATGGCAATATTATTATCGAAGATGTTAGTGCAGTCATGCAAACAGGGAAGTGTAATCTCATCATCGGCGCAAGTGGAAGTGGAAAGACCGTTTTGATGAAATGCATGGTCGGATTATTCGTTCCTGATGGTGGTGATGTCATTTATGATGGAAAGAATTTTACGGAAATGGCACCATATGAAAAAACCGAGGTCCGAAAGGAGATCGGAATGCTTTTCCAGGGTTCTGCTTTGTTCGATAGCCTTACTGTTGAACAGAATGTCATGTTCCCGCTAAATATGTTTACGAACTTGAAGACCAGAAAAAAACTGGATCGTGTCAATGAAGTGTTGAATCGTGTTAACCTGAATGAATCCAACAGTAAATTTCCCGCTGAATTAAGCGGAGGTATGAAAAAACGGGTCGCCCTTGCTCGTGCGATTGTATTAAATCCTAAATATCTTTTTTGCGACGAGCCAAATTCCGGATTGGATCCTCAAACTTCATTAGTAATCGATCGCCTGATCCGCGAGATCACATTGGAATTTAATATCACCACGGTAGTCAATACCCACGATATGAATAGTGTAATGGAGATCGGGAACTATATCCTTTATATGTACAAAGGCCATAAAGAATGGGAAGGAAATAATAAAGAGATCATCTTCAGTAAAAATGAACGCCTCAATGATTTCATTTTTGCATCCGACTTCCTCCAGGATGCGAAGGATATGCGTATGCTAGAAGAAAGAGGCAAGATCTCCAACGA
The DNA here is from genome assembly GCA_046596515.1 of Chitinophagaceae bacterium. GTDB lineage: Bacteria > Bacteroidota > Bacteroidia > Chitinophagales > Chitinophagaceae > JJ008. Next base: position 41,716 of record JBKJMI010000054.1, read on the forward strand.
CCGCAATATGGACGACATGCTTAAATAATCCAACTCCCAACTCCCCACTCTCTACTCACTACTCTCTGCTCACTATTCCCTATTTTTGCGCCACAATTTCAGCTATGAGCATCCTAGTAAATAAGAATTCTAAGATCCTGGTACAAGGTTTTACAGGTACCGAAGGCAGTTTTCACGCCACTCAGATGATTGAATACGGAACGCATGTAGTGGGAGGTATAACGCCGGGAAAAGGTGGAAGCACCCATCTTGACAGGCCTGTTTTTAATACTGTTTCTGATGCCGTAAAAGTAACCGGAGGCGATGTAAGCATCATCTTCGTTCCTCCTGCATTTGCTGCTGATGCTATAATGGAAGCTGCTGAAGCTGGCATTCGTCTGATAGTTTGCATTACAGAAGGTATTCCTGTTCAGGATATGGTAAAAGTGAAAAACTACCTGCTGGGAAAACCAACCCGCCTGATAGGACCAAACTGTCCGGGTGTGATTACCTCGGACGAGGCTAAAGTGGGTATTATGCCCGGATTTATTTTCAAAAAAGGAAAGATCGGCATTGTGTCGAAATCAGGTACGCTTACTTATGAAGCAGCGGATCAGGTGGCAAAAGCAGGACTTGGTATTTCTACTGCCGTAGGAATTGGCGGAGATCCAATTATTGGTACCACGACAAAAGATGCAGTTGAAATGTTTATGAACGATCCGGAAACAGATGGTATCGTGATGATCGGTGAAATTGGTGGTGGTATGGAAGCCGAAGCCGCTCGTTGGATAAAAGAGAATGGCAACAAAAAGCCTGTTGTTGGTTTTATCGCTGGTCAAACAGCCCCTCCAGGCAGAAGAATGGGACATGCAGGCGCCATTGTAGGTGGAGCAGATGATACGGCAGCCGCCAAAATGAAGATTCTTTCTGAATGCGGAATAAACGTAGTGAATAGTCCTGCTGATATCGGCAAAAAAATGGCCGAAGTAATGAGTAAGAAATAATTTATTTATTATAAAGAAAAAACCCCGCCTTTCAGCGGGGTTTTTTTTATACCCGAGGGCAGAGAAATACTTTAGTGTGATTGTTCACGAAGGAAACGGTTCAATTCGTCTTTGCTGCTACTGAAAGTGAACGCGTCTGTCAACTGCCAGAAATTACGCTGATCAACAGTTTTGCAATAAGCCGCTTTTGCCAGCTCAAGACGATTTGATTCAAAAGTGAACAGTAATATCAGATCTTTTACCTGCGCAGTAGTGAATGAATTCTTACTGATCATCACTTTGGCTGAAGTAAGACGGTTGTTCTCGAACCATTCTCTGCGAAGCATATCCTTCACATCATTGAATTCACGAACACCCATAACATCCCTGAATTCATCATTGCCCATACCACCATTGCTGTTATCATAATAGTCATCGCCATCGCTGTAGAATTCATTTTCCGCATCGATCCTCATTTCATCCTGGATCACTTTACCAAAACGGCTGATGGTGATATCAGTGTGATATCCTTTTTTCAGATAAATTGAATTGTTG
>JBKJMI010000046.1:0-5257 GCA_046596515.1 Chitinophagaceae bacterium
AGGCCGATATTGAAGGCGAAATTATATCAGTGATCATTTTAGGGCATAGGTAAATGAGAATTGATAAATAGAATCAGCCAATTCCTCCGAAGGTTTATTCATGTATTTATAAAAGAGCATTTTTATGTTCACAAAATTATTTATGTCTATACCCCAACCAGCTGACCATGCCTGGAACAATCCTTCGTGAAGCAATTTTGGAAAAATAGTACGAAGCGGTTCTTTACCAGAGTTGGAAATAATGTATCGGCCAGTTAACCAAAATATGCCCATATTTCTTGAATTATTTTTTTCCCAGGCCCCTGTTTGAAAATATATTCCACCTGCACCAAGACTATTAAGAAAATTAACCGGTCTTCCTGTGCCTGGATCTGTGATTGCCCCCGCCCTATATCCTGAAAGAAGTCTGGCACCAAACTGATAAATAAGTCCTGAAGCGGTAACCCGGTAATTTTTTTTATTGATCAGGAAAAGTCCTTCCATCGAAAAATTGATCAATCCTCCTAATGGATTAATAAGATTATTTCCCAGCTGTTCATTCGTACGGACGCCACCGAATTGCTGATTCTGAAAACTATTAGAGGAAACGCCAGAATAGATAGAAACAGGAATTCCTTTTCCCCCTGGTTCACCAATAAAAAGTCGTAAAAGCCTGGCTGATGCATTAACCTGTCCGGTACTGGTAACATCTATAAAACCACTGGTTAAGATCTCAGGTTTATAACTCCACTTTGTGTTACTGCGAAAATTGCCGGACGGGGTCAAAGAATCTTTTGACTGTGCTAAACAAAAAGCAGGCAGGAATAAAATCAAAAAAAACGCAAGCTTATCCATAGACTTATTTTTGTTCCAGCCTCTGAAAAGAAAAGCAGTAAAGGGGGAACTTGTCCCCCTTGCTGCTCTTCAATTCTTCCTTTTTTTTCTAACCACACTTATCAAACCCACCAGGAAGAAGAGAAATAACATAATGGTTGTGGAAACCATTGCCTGGAACCGCCAGCGTTGAGGGTGATCCTGATAATCGAACATAGTAACAATGGAAAGTAATAGCAGACCACCAGTAACCCAAATAATTGAATTTTTCATATAGTTAAGTATTGATTCCTTTGAAGGCCTCAACAATATTTGGCTGCACCAGAAAAGACTCCGCCTACCACACCGATGATACCGCCTACAGCCCCGCCAGTTGCGCCGCCAATCATTGCACCAATTTTTGCACCGCTGAACCCACCCAATATGGCTTCGCCTATTACCCCCAGGGCACATCGTGCCCAGCCAGGAAGAGTAGCCAATTCTTGTTTCTTATTAAAAGCCTCCCAGGGAAAACTTATTGAGGCTGTTGTTCCGCTCAATGAAGTCAGAAACCTTCTGGACATTTCCTGTGTACTGATATCGATTGCGGCCAATGCTTCGGCTTCCTTTTCATTTAAAATCGTAATAGAGGTTAACTCTCTAAAAGCATTACGTATCATGTAGACATTGGTATATTCCTTACCCACTTTTGAAAAAACAGATTGCAGTCCGCGAAGGAAGGCAGGAGAGAATTTTCCCTCATAAGCGCCCCAGTTAGAAATGGCTACTACATCATTCAGTTTAGGATACTGAAGAATGTCAATGCCATAGGTTTGAATAATATCATCATTAGATCGGATCACTCCTGCAGACACCTGATCGATACCGGAATTGAAACCCTTTACATAAGAATGAAATTTATCGCTGTTGACATTCACCGGCAGTCCATTGGTAACAAAACCATCATCATATCCCTGGCATATTCCCATACTGGACAGCAATACAGCTGCACACATAAACAAGATCAACTTTCTCATACACACTATTTAAAATAGCCTACTCTGTTCATAACCCGGTTTTCGGCATTCCCGTAACATTGGCCAAATGATAGAATAAAACTAAATCAGGCTCCGGGCCCAACCATGGGAAATAGACAGGATAGTTCGGTTTTTTTCCTGAAAAGAATTTGGCCCAAACATGGAAAAAAAATGCATCTGCATGCTTCCCTAAAGGGTTGAAAATCAAATCTGGAGAATAGAAACGGAATAACAGCGAGGAAAAAAACATTTTAAAACGTTTTTTCCTCATTGACAGTACTCCAACTAATATAATTTTAGATATTAACTTGAAACATGATTGATCTCGATAAAGTAATCGTCCTTTTAGAAGAAAATTATTACATACTCGTTTTACTATTTATTTGCGAAATCGCAGCTGTTTTATTTGCAGCTAAAAATTTAGCCACACAGTTTCTGGGCAGGTTCTTTATATTCTATTTGAGTCTTGATGCATTAATTCTTGTCCTAGACATCCTTATTCATTCAGTTCCAACTATCTCCAATTCATTTAAAATAAAATTTGTAACAGCTTCAAATATTGCCATTGGTCTAACTGAACTTCTAGTGTATTTCAGTTTTTTTCAACAAATATTAGAAAACAGAAAAACAACCAAAGTACTAGGCAGAATTCAGATTTTATTTTCCTTTCTTTCCGCAATACTCATAATCTTTACACTTATTTTCCCTTATAAATTTATTGATTATCCAGCAAATCTATTAGGAGTATTTGAGTTTCTACTTTTAATTCCTCCATGCATTCTATATTTTCAAAAAATTTTAAACACAGAATCAAACCTTACTCTTTTCTCGCGGCCTTCATTTTGGATAACCGCAGGTGTATTTTTTTATTCAGCATCAGCAATTCCATATTATTTAATAAAAAAGTATATGAATACAATCCATTACCCTTATCGGTCAGATATTGCAACAGCATTTTTTTACACACCTATAATAATAAATATCATTTTTTTAATACTAGCATTTAGATGGAAAAAGCCCATAACGATATAATCGTTTTTTCTATTGTTGTTACTCTTATTATCATGTTCCTTGGTGTTTACATCATTGGTATGCTTTATTTATACAAGAAAAGGCAAAATCATATTTCCCAAAAGTTTCAGAACCTTCAAATAGAACAAGAAAAAGCGATTTTAAAGGCCCAACTAGAAATGCAGGAAGAAACTTTTAACCAAGTTTCAAAAGAGATTCACGATAATATTAGTTTATCACTAACATTGGCAAAATTAAATCTAAACACATTAGACTTTGCCGATGAGGAATTCAGAGTAAAAAAAATTCAAAATTCAATTGAGTTAATTACCAGATCAATTTTAGAGTTAAACGATATTTCAAAAAGTTTAAATTCTGAAATAATTATTAACCATGGTATCCTTAAGGCTTTAGAATTAGAAATGGCACGAATTGCTAATACACAAATATTTGAATTAGCATTTGAAATTCAGGGCATACCCATTTTCGCAGATGCCAAAAAAGAACTCCTTATTTTTAGAATAATACAAGAGGCTTTTAATAACATTATTAAACATTCTCTTGCCGAAAAAGTGCTATTGTCATTAAAATATAATACAAAAACTTTGTGCGTTTCAATAGTAGATGATGGTAAAGGATTTGACCCCAAAAAGATTACCGATAAGACAAAAGCAGGACTTAAAAACATCTCTAGTAGAGTAAAAATATTAAATGGAATATTTCAGATTAATAGTTTACCAAACAAAGGAACAGAAATATATTTCACTATACCAATAGAATAATAATGAATAAACAAAAATCAATAAAAGTATCACTTGTAGATGATCACATTTTATTAAGAAATGCTTTAGGCAATTTAATTGATAGTTTTGAAAATTTCCAGGTAATAAATCAATCCGGATCGGGAAAGGAATTAATATTAAATATAAAGAAGGGAGAGATTCCTGATGTTATACTATTAGATCTCAATATGCCTGAAATGAATGGATTTGAAACTGCTAAATGGATTCAAATTAACTTACCAAATACAGCAGTACTAATGTTAACCATGTATGATTCGGAATTAACATTGATCCAATTATTACAGGCCGGCGTAAAAGGGTTTTTGAAAAAAGATATTCATCCTTCCGAATTAAAATTTGCTCTTCATTCCGTAATGGAATCTGGATATTATTATTCCAATCATACAACTGGAAAACTTGTAAACCTGTTTCGGAATAACTCAGAAAACGGGATGAATCTGTACAAAACACTATTGACTGACCAGGAGCTGGAATTCCTCAGATTTGTTTGTTCTGACCTTACTTATAAGGAAATCGCTGTAAAAATGTCTTTAAACCCAAGAACAGTTGACTCATTAAGAGATCAGTTATTCATAAAACTCGATGTGAAAAGTCGTGTTGGTTTGGCTATGATCGCCATAAGACATGGAATTGTGACCTTTTAATGCTCCTGCTTTCTCCTATTAGTGTTTTTTCATTTGAAAGTTAGTAAATCAACGAAAGCATCTTGAAAAAATACGTATGCCATACAGTTATTTTTAGGGGTAAACACCTAAGAACTATTTCTCTTGCCTGAATGAGGAAGCATTTCTACTTTTGTTCAAGTTGATTGGCAGAGGACAGCCCCTCAAGCAGATCCAATGCTTATTAGAAACCGTCCAGAATCGAATCCCAATCCTTTGAATGCCATTACGCTAAATCCAATGTCAATCAACTTTTTTTTCTTTTACCCCCAATAGGAATCCAGAGCACTTTTCTTTCTGGTCTGACTCATCTTCTTCCTCTTCTTGTTTTCCACATCTGTTAATAACCGTGAATTATCTCGGTAAAATCCCTATATTTACTTCCGTAAAAATACGTAAAATTCATGTGGATTATACCTAAACTATTTGGGAAACTTACGTATCAATTTCGTCCTAACTCTTTCTAATTCTGCTAGTTCAGCCCAATTGGGGTCATTTCGTAGTATTAATATGAGTTGTGTAAAATAAACTGTCAGGCCATATTTACTACGCGAATTAATTCGATAAGGATTTAAAAACGTTACTGTTATGAAAAAGAATGCAAGGTTTTGGGAGCAAGATGTGATTTTAGTCTGGGAAGACTAATTTCTCTAGAAATCCCAAGAGGATTCACATTTAAAAAAGTTTTTCTATTTTTGGTTTATTAAAATCCAAATAATAGAAAAGCTTTTTTTTTACAGTTACCTAATAATCCCACTCTGCCTTCTATTCTTTATTAATAAAAAGAAGGAACCGATACCATATATAATTGGATTTTACGGATTATTATTCTTCGCCTTCCTTAAGTTTTACGAACAGCTTCCAGACAAGAAGTTTATTCAGTTGTTTTATACTTTTTTAGAATATTTTTTCTTCGCCTTAATATTTTGGCTTAATATTAAAAACAAAAAAT
>JBKJMI010000136.1:0-4424 GCA_046596515.1 Chitinophagaceae bacterium
CAGGTGGTCCCTGGTTCGAGCCCAGGTGGGCCCACCATATTAAACCATTGAACAATCAAGCCTGCACTCGTTTTGCAGGCTTGATTGTTTAACCTTTCTTTAACCATGTAACAAATACTTTTGCCAACTTAACCAGACTTTATGAAGAAAATTGTTTTTGTAGTTACAAGTTGCCTGTTCTTTTCTTTCGCTTTTTCCCAGGATTTACCAGGCAATGCACCTGCGACTTCTAAAACAATTAAATTGCCTAGTCGTTCGGGAGACCATTTAATGTTACAGTTTTCATCTGACCACTGGTCAGGGACTTCCGACACCGTTAGCAGCCATCAGCAAGGTTTTTCAAGAGGCTTCAATGCATATTTTATGTTTGACAAGCCATTTAGGTCATCTCCAAAATATAGTTTAGGCATAGGAGTAGGAGTAAGCACAAGCAATATATTTTTCAAAAGAATGAGCGTAGACCTTAAAGCCGGGGGTTCAGTGCTGCCTTTTGTTGCTTTGGATTCCACTAATCATTTTAAAAAATATAAATTGTCTACTGGTTTTGTAGAAGTGCCATTGGAGTTCAGGTACACGTCAAAACCCCATAATCCTAACAATAGCTTTAAAATAGCTTTGGGAGGGAAAATTGGAACTATAATTAATGCACACACAAAAGGTAAGGATCTCCAGGATAAGAATAATACTAGTATTAATAGTTATACTCAACAGGAAACCAACAAGCGCCTGATCAATGGCACCCGGTTTATGGGAACCGCAAGAATTGGTTATGGTATCATTTCCCTTTTTGGAACTTACCAGCTAAATAATCTGCTTAAAGATGGCGCCGGACCAAATATGCATTTATATCAAATTGGCTTTGCATTGAGCGGTCTTTAGACCAGGCTTAATTAATTTCCTTTTTTGCCGATATCAAATATTATTGATTTGTTGATTTTTCTTACAGGGAAACCAGATTGGTTATTTTTGTAAAAACATATATAACATTGATTGAAAAGAAGATAAATAATGACCGGGAAGTAACAGCCGTGCTGGTTGGTGTTATACAAAAGGAACAGACCGAAGAACTTGCGGCTGAATACATGGAAGAGCTGAAATTTTTGGCTGAGACGGCCGGCGCCAAAGCGATAAAATCTTTTACTCAAAAGCTATCACGCCCCGATAGCAAAACTTTTGTTGGAAAGGGGAAGCTGGAAGAAATAAAAAGTTATGTTTTAAGAAAAAATGTCGAACTGGTTATTTTTGACGACGAGCTCACAGGATCGCAAATCAAGAACATCGAAAAAGAACTAGAGGTTATAACAATTGACCGTAGTGATCTTATTCTTGACATATTTGCGTCGCGTGCAAAAACTGCCCAGGCTAAAGTTCAGGTGGAGTTGGCACAATATCAATACCTTTTACCAAGGCTCAAGGGCATGTGGAAACACCTTGAAAGACAAGGCGGCGGAATTGGCACAAGGGGGCCAGGAGAAACAGAAATCGAAACTGACAGGCGGATCGTAAAAGATAAAATAACCTTATTGCGGAAACGACTTGGTGTAATAGACAAGCAGGCCTTTACTCAAAGAAAAGAGCGGGGAGAATTCATAAGAGTAGCCCTTGTAGGATATACCAACGTTGGAAAGTCCACAATAATGAACCTCCTCAGCAAAAGTGATGTGTTTGCCGAAAATAAATTATTTGCAACACTTGATACAACTACCAGGAAAGTGGTGCTTGGCCAGACGCCGTTTCTCCTGAGCGATACGGTTGGGTTTATAAGAAAACTTCCTCACCATCTTATAGAAAGTTTTAAAAGTACACTTGATGAAGTAAGAGAGGCGGATATTCTTCTGCATATAGTGGATATATCACATCCCCAGTTTGAAGATCAACTTGCAGTCGTCAAAAACACGCTGCGTGAGCTGGGCAGCGAAGACAAGCCAGTAGTAACAGTTTTCAATAAAATGGATGTGTATGAAAATAACACTTTCGACGAATGGCTTGAACCTGGGGTAAAGCAGGACTTATTAGAGGAGTTAAAGAAAAACTGGCAGGAGAAAACCGAAGGAAAATTTGTTTTTATCTCAGCAGTTGAAAAAACAAATATTGCAGAATTAAGACAGATAGTTTTGAATACTATACGGTCAATGTACCAGGTAAAGTATCCTTACAAAGTGGAATATTTTTATTGAGGTCCCGAATGAAAGATGAGAAGAAATATAAATGGCATAAAATTGCGGAGTTAATTTCAGATCTAAATTTTGAAGAAAATAATCTTGCGGAGATTGAAGTGGCGGGTAAAAAAATATGTATCGCGAAAATCAGCGACTCCATAGTTGCCTGTGGTTCAAAATGCCCACACGCTGGTGGAAGAATGTCTGAAGGTTTTATTGATAAAAATGGTAACATTGTGTGCCCTGTACATCGATATATTTTTAGTTTTGAAAACGGAAGAGATGTAAGCGGCGAAGGATATTTTTTAAAGATATATCCAACAAGAATTACTGGAGAAGGGGTTTTTTTAGGAATTGAAGAGAGCGGTTTATTTAATTGGTTAAAATAATTTCAAATCTATTTTTATAGCAAATCAAAATTCTCTATTTTTGCAACCCGCTTAAAAAACGGCACCTTCCTCCTTAGCTCAGTTGGTTAGAGCATCTGACTGTTAATCAGAGGGTCATCCGTTCAAGTCGGATAGGGGGAGCTGATAATCAAGCAGTTATGAAAATCTCATAGCTGCTTTTTTTTATTTGCACAAAGAGTTGAAGTAGCCGATATGCCAGAAACTGGTTTGAATTTAAACCGCTTTTTCATCATGGTAATCTGAAATTCACGCAGAGAAGGTTAACAAGCAAGTATCAAAATGTTTGTGCGGGCAGTCCAATCCCGCCCGGCACAGCTCTCTATAAATGTTTAAATCAATTATTTATTTAGTTATTAATGTTTTTTAGTTGCAAAAAAAAGCATATTTATGTAACTAGTCGTCCCTCAAAAAGTCTCTTTTAATTTTTGAGCAATAAAATTCCGATAAGCACTTACAAGATAATTGTAAATAAGTATCCAACATTTGATTGCCTCTGTGCGCCAGAGGGTCATGACTCGTTTAAAGTTCATTGCAGCAGCAGCCAAAATCACATTCATGTTATCGCCATTGATTCCTTTGAGGTAATTGCGACATAGCCGGTAGTCTTGTTTTAAGTGCCCCATTACTGGTTCTATGGCTGCTCTTTTGCTATGTTTTTCGCGTTGCTTTTTTGTTATATTTTTATCTGGCTGGGCACATAAATTTTAGAAGCTTTGTAATTTTTTATTCCTTTGTATCCCCTGTCAACAATTACTTCTTTTGCTTCCTTGCCATTAAGCCTTTTGTATTGCTCCAATACCTCCGGAAGTGTTTTAGAATCGTGTAGCGTTTGAGTAAAATTTATTGCTCCCATAATGATGCCTGTTGTCTGATCAACAATGATCGAAGCCTTGCTGCCAAATTCAAATTTCTTATGCTCTTTTCCTTTAGAATAACATTTTACATCAGGCTCATGAAGACTATAAATTTTATCACTGTCGGCCCGCTTCTGCGATAGTACTCTTTGATACAGTTTAAGTGAAGGCAGATGAACCCCAAGCCTTTCCAATGGAAGCTTTCGGGCAAGTTCCCGCACTAATCTTCCTGCAATAACTTTTATTTTTTTGTTTGCCTTCCGGGCTGCTTTTGCGCCATATCTTGTTGATTTAAAGCGTTGTTGATTGCTGAGCTTTTTAAAAGTTTTAGTGTAGGATTGACGAACATCTATTGATTCTTTATCAGCTATTTTCCAGCATTTTTTGATAATTTTTTTGTAGAGTTTATCATCCGTTGGATAGGTAATATTCTTCTCCTGAACAGTTGTATCTACACTGACAACAATGCCTTCATTATTATCTTCGGGCGGGTCATTTACACGAATGCTTTCCGGCAAAATTAATTCTACACCCGACTCCCCTATGCGCCCGCGAAAAGCAATCAGTTCTGTAGGAACACATGGTATTTTTGGCTGGAAGAATTGCTCACCGCTGAAGTATTGAAAATAATTGTTTTCGCCCCATTGCTCTACTACGCTTTCATCACTAAGATTACGAACATATTTTAATATCAGCAGTGATACCATCAGCCGTATTGGTTTGGATGGCGCTCCCATTTTTTCACTGTAATGCTTTTTAAAAGCATCATCAAAAAATGACCAATTTATTTTATTGGCTAATTGATACATGGGATGTTTCTGATCAAGCAGATCTGCCAGGCTAGAAAATAAACCCATCTGAGAAGTTTGTTTTTGGATAGAAAGCATACATAAATTTGCAGGCTTTTTGCCTATTTTGCAAATAACCTGCAACTATTCTACCGCCTTTTCTATAGAAAAGGCAAGTATTATACCTAGTTGAGATTTTTTGAGGGACGACTA
>JBKJMI010000157.1:0-7747 GCA_046596515.1 Chitinophagaceae bacterium
AAAACGATCACAGCATTATAAGTAGAGAAGGCATAGGCCAGGGCGCTGATGATGCCGATCAATGGCCGGATGCCAATGGCCAGGGTAAGTATGTAAAAACAAAGACAGGCCAGAAAAAAAAAGTTGATTGGCTTGGGCAATCCCAGCGTAATAACCTTTACCATATCCGGTAGAACGGATTTTCCTTCCATAGCTACCTGGTAATTGGGCATGCCACTGAAAAGATTGGGGTTCCAGAGAGGATAATGGCCATGCAAATTTTTATATTCAAACGCATTCTGCGCCATGCCTTTCCAGCCCACATTATCATGCTGAACCAGCACATTACCCTCAATGGCGGGTTTACAAAACAGAACAGATACTATAAGAAATACAACAATAGCCAGAAGGTGGGGAAGTAATTTCTTCAGCAGGGGATTCTTCATTACGGTTTACTTAGTTGAGTTGACAAAATAATGCTATTTTTCCGACATGAGTTGGCTACGTTTCCTGTCAAAACTGAGTTTCATTTGCGGACTATTCTTTATAGCCTCTGTTTCCCTGCTCATTAAGAACTGGCTGACGGATATTACTGCGATATCTACGGTGGTCACCCTGGGATATGCCATGGGCCTGATCCTTTTTCCGCTGGTAAATATTTGCTACCTGGGTGTATTGTTGATAAAAAGAAAACTCCGGCCCTATGTGCCTTTATGGCTGGTCATCGCAAACTTTTTGTTTCTCCTGGCGTTAATCACATATATATTCTATCTGAATGATCCATACTATCATCAAAAGTAGACCTACCCGTCTTTTCATTCTATTGGGTGGATTTTTTATTGCCAATGCACTGATCGCAGAACTCATGGGCGTGAAATTATTTTCCCTGGAAGGAACACTGGGCCTTCATCCTCTGCAATTGCATTTTTTCGGAAATGACTTCTCATTTAATTTAACTGCGGGTGTACTGCTTTGGCCTTTTGTATTCGTCATGACCGATATTATCAACGAATATTATGGCATAAAAGGGGTTCGGTTTTTATCATTTCTTGCAATCGGTTTGATCAGCTATGCCTTCATTATGTTTCAGGGTGCTATTTATCTTCAGCCTGCTGGTTTTTGGGTGGGTAATTATACAAAACAGGGGGTGCCAGATGCCAACAAAGCCTATCGTGCCATATTCGGACAAAGTCAATGGATCATCGTAGGTTCCCTTGTGGCTTTTCTTATCGGTCAGGTATTGGATGTTTATATTTTTCACAAGATCAAAAAGATCACGGGTGAAAAATATATCTGGCTTCGCTCTACCGGCTCAACTGTTATTTCTCAATTCGTAGACAGCTTCGTAGTGCTTTTCATCGCCTTTTATATCGGCCCCCGTATTTCAAATAATCAGGGTCAGCCCTGGGGTTTCGGACTGGTCATGACCATTTGCGTGGGCAACTATATTTATAAGTTTCTGATGGCCCTGTTAATGACACCGCTGATCTATATTGTTCATCATCGTATTGAACATTATTTAGGTAAGGATGATGCGAATGCAATGAGGAAGGCAGCTATGAGTGAATAATTTCCGCAACTATCTTATCAATCGGCAAACTCACCGACTCTGCTGAAAAATTCTCCCATTCAATAAACCGGAATGTTTCGATCTCACCTTTTTCCTGGTAAGCCATGAGCTGATCTTCATCGAAATCAAAAGGCTTTTGACGAAGGGGTACACTGATATCTTCGAGGGCACGTACTCTGTAATAAATGGAAATGATCTGATCATCCGGGCGGAACGCGGAACGCTGGTAAAAATCGGTAGTATAAAAATGTTCTTCCACAGCCACTTTCAAATTCATCTCTTCTATGAATTCACGGGCCAGGCAATCGCGGGTGCCTTCGCCTAACTCTAATCCGCCTCCGGGAAATTTTGTAAAGTACTGACCACGGATAAATTCATCACTGACCAGCACTTGCTTTTTCTCAGTGATAAGAATACCGTAGACACGGATATTAAACATATCAGAACCATTTTTTCTTCAGAAAATACCAGCCGATGAATACCGATATGACCACCGATAAAACTACGGGGATATAAAAAGCATGGGTGGTATCCTGGTAAGGAATTTTTACATTCATACCATAGATACTGGTGACAAGAATGGGTAGGGAAAGAATAATTGTAATAGAGGTAAGCCTCTTCATTATATTATTCAGGTTATTGCTGATAATGCTGGCAAAGGCATCCATGGTAGAACTTAAAATATTCGTATAAATATTCGCCATCTCCAGTCCCTGGGCAATATCAACAATCAGATCTTCCAGCAATTCCTGTTCATCTTCGGTAAGACTTAAGAATTTTGTGCGGGAGATCTTCATAAGCAGCATTTCATTCGACTTCAAAGCAGTAACGAAATACACTAAACTTTTCTGTATCCTCATTAACTCCAGCAACTCTTCGTTTCGGTTACTGGCATAAAGTTTTTGCTCCATCATGTTACGGCGCTGATTGATCTCCTTCAGATAGGACATATAGGCCTGAGTGATCTTTTCAAAGATCTTCAGCACCATAAGATTCCTTTTATCAGGATGCCTGTGACGAAATGTATCCAGGAATTTTTTGATCGCAGGATTATCAAATGAATTTACCGTTACGATCTGGTTATGAGTAAGAATGATACAGATCGGAATGGTGATATAATATGCGTCACTTTCATTGAATGAATTATTTTCCGTTGGTGTCTTGATCACAATGAGCTTAACATTGTCATCTTTCTCGTAACGGCTCCTCTCATCTATATCCAGTGAGTCAGTGAGAAAGTCAATAGGAATATCAAGTACTTCAGAAAGCTCAAGAAACTCTTCCTGCTTCAGGGGCGGCACAACATTTATCCAGGAACCATTTTCTGGTGTCTCGATAGCGACCGTTTGCTGATTGATATTTTTGTAGTACTGAATCATGAGAGAGTAGGAGAGACAGAGTAAAGATAAAGGTTTAAGCCTGCCTGACGGCAGGCAGGCTTGTCAAATTTCTATATCGCCTTCATACACTATGTCGGCTGGACCACAAAGCCAGATGTTTTCAAATTTTAATTCATCCACCTTATCAAACTCTACGCTGAGTATTCCGCCAAGTGTTTTTACTTCTACCTCATTAAATCCATTTTCATTATGGTAACAAACAAGTGCTGCAGCTGTTACTCCTGTTCCACAGGAAAATGTCTCTTCTTCCACACCTCGTTCATAGGTTCTTACAATGATCTTATCCTCCTCTTCGGTTTGCTGAACAAAATTCACATTGATTCCTTCCTCCTCAAATTCTTTACTGTTCCTGATCTCTGATCCTTTTTTGAAAACATCCACATTCATCACATCATCCACCATTTTTATATAATGAGGAGAACCGGTGTTCACCAGGAAATCACTATGGAATTTACTGATCGTTTTTACATCTTTCATCTTTAGTGATATAGTTCCATCAGGATCAATTTCTGCTTCATGCGCACCGTCTGCTGCAAGAAATTTATAGATCTCCCTGTGAATTCCCAGATTATAGACGAAGCGGATCATGCAGCGGCCACCGTTACCACACATGCTGCCTTCCTTACCATCAGAGTTATAATATTTCATTTCAAAATCATAGCCGTTACGCAGATTGAGCATCATCAGTCCATCACCACCGATCCCAAACCGACGGTCGCATAGTTTGTCAATTTGCGCAGTAGTCAATCCTTTGTATAAATTATCCCGGTTGTCGATCAGAATAAAATCATTACCTGTGCCCTGGTATTTATAGAAATGAATTTTCATATTTGTTCAAATAAAAATTAAAGGCTAAAAAATAAACCCGCATAAGCGGGTTTTATTTAGAGGTCCCGAGCAGATTCGAACTGCTGTACGAGCTTTTGCAGAGCTCTGCCTAGCCACTCGGCCACAGGACCTTCTTTTGATATGTCGAAAATCGAAAGTTCTCTATCCGATCTAAGGCTGAAAATTAACCATTAGATTTGGGTATTGTACGGGGGCAAATATAATGAGTTTTGCCTTAATTTGAAATAGATAAATTACCAATATGAGCCGCATTGCCGAATCAGAACTGATCATAAACAGCCGTGGAGCTATTTACCATATCGACCTTCGCCCCGAAGAACTTGCAGGTACTGTAGTCACAGTTGGCGACCCCGACCGGGTCAAAGAGGTAAGCAAACATTTTGATTCTATCGAAGTGAAGAGGCAGCACAGAGAATTCATTTCGCATACAGGGCGTATTGGTAAAAAAAGGATCACCGTATTATCCTCCGGTATTGGTCCCGATAATATTGATATTGTCCTCAATGAACTGGACGCCCTGGTGAATATTGATTTTGAAACCAGAGAGATCAACAAACAATTAAGATCTATTAATATCATTCGATTAGGCACTTCAGGTTCACTTCAGGAAGACATACCGGTAGATAGTTTTGTTGCCTCTACACATGGACTTGGACTTGACAATCTTTTGAATTTTTATAGGATGGAACAGAACGATGAGGAAAAACAACTTCTCCATTCCTTTGTTACACATACCCAGATTCACGGACATATAGGGCAACCCTATATAAACAGCGGTGCACCCTCTTTATTGAAGAATTTCGTGAAAGGATTTCACCATGGCATTACGGTTACCTGTCCAGGTTTTTACGGTCCCCAGGGACGCATTCTCCGACTGGGAATACGTAATCCGCAATTGATCGACCGACTGACTGATTTTCGGTTTGGCCAGCATCGGATCACCAATTTTGAAATGGAAACTTCAGCCATTTTTGGATTAGGAAAATTATTGGGGCATCATTGTCTGGCAATCAATACGATTATAGCAAACCGGGTGAAAAAAGAATTTTCAAAAGACGGTCCCGCTGCAGTGGAAGCTATGATCAAAAAATTCATAGAGATTTTTGCTGATCACATTGACTGATCATTATTTGCAAGCCTAAAATTTTAAATATGCGTGTTTTCCTATAGGAGTATAGAATCGGGCCAGTGAATCTTTTATGCCTGATGTGTCCTTTGGTAAACAGATTAAAGAAAAATAAAGATCAAATAATAGAGAATCATTTGTTTGCATTTTTATTGCTATTCCGTTTTTGCTCAGGAAATCGTAGCGACTTAACGCTCGTTTTTTATCCGCGGTCTCTACTACAAATTTATATGAGTGAGATTCTATTTTATTATCATCTGCAAATTTTGTGAGACTATCTGAAATATCCGACAATACACTGCTGTCCTTGTAGGCTGAAATCAATTCTTTGGGAGGGTTATCAACTTCCCTGATGACTGATTTATTTTCACGGTGCCTGCTTATATAATAACCTCCCCAAATGGCGGCGCCTAAGCCTGCAACGAATAAAAAAATAGCCAGCGGTCTTTTCCAACTACCCTGACCATTTTTTTTAAGATAAAGAATGCTTTTATAATCAACTACCTGATCATTATTTTTTTCTTCAAGCTTTTTTTCAGGTTCTATTTTATCCAGGGTAGGTAATCCCGGACTGAAACTATAACCTCCGGATTGTAATTTGGTAAGACTTCCAATGCCTTCAATTTGAAATGGTTTTCCGATTTGCAGAAATTGAATGGCCAGTTCCCAGAAAGATTCAAGATCGGCACTGGCTAGTGCTTTTATTTTCCCTGTATGCTGGGAAATATATGAGATCAGTTCCGGCGATTCTCTTACACTTCGATCATATTTAAAGGTGACACCCTGAATAAGTTCAGGTTTTTTTTCATCCATGGCTATCAGATCGCCATCCAGATAAAAACTGCCAATTCCGGGGATATCAAGCTTTTTGGTAGAATAGAAAAATTGAGCCAGCAATGGGGCGATTTTCACAATTTTGGATTTTGAATTTACAAGATATAAATTATATATCAGGCCTGCAAGAACTATCAGGCAACTTAACTTTGCCAGATGATCAACGAAGAAGAGAAGCAATTTATGGCCTGGTGGAAGGAAAATCGCCTTAAAAAGCGCAGCCTGGTATGGACACTTGCCGCAGGCCTTCCTCTTGGAACACTAATAGCACTGGGAGTATTTATTAATTTCTTTTCTGGCTGGTATATCCAGGCTAATATGGCCCTGAGAATGGATCATTCAGGTGTTCTGGTCATCATCATTGCATTGCTGCTGATCGTCATTTTCATGGTTGTTTTCTCCGCCCGCCATAAATGGGAATTAAATGAACAACGCTACCTTGAATTAAAACATAAGTATGGTGATCAGCCTTTAGATGGTGATTTAAAAGGGGAATAATGTTTTTTTCTTTAATCTTGCAGCGTTTTAAAGCCTGTTAGGGTCTATAACAAGTCTGATATGAAAAAAAATATACTACTCTTCGCAGCCCTGATCCCTTTTTTACTGATGCAGGGATGTCTTAAGAACAAAAACGAATGTATTGCAAAGACGGTCCAAAGTGAAGAAGCATCCATGCAGGCTTATGCTTCCTCTCATGGCATAGCCTATAACCGTCTATCATCTGGTCTTTATTTCCAGATCACGGCCCAGGGTTCCGGACCAGTTGTAACAACTAGTTCCCGTGTTTCCGTTATATATACAGGAAAATTATTGGACGATACCGTATTTGATCAAGCCACCACTGCCACAGGATTCTATCCGGTAACTGGCTTTATCACAGGCTGGCAATATGGGTTGCCTCTCCTTAATAAAGGTGGTAGTATCCGATTGCTGATCCCCTCCTCTCTAGCTTATGGCTGCGTAGGAGCTGGTACCATTCCTGCGAACGCTGTTCTTTATTTTGATGTACAGGTTGTAGATGTACAATAGAGAACCATGACTAACTGCAAGGTCCCGTTTCATGAGAGTGGAACGGGATTTTTTTTACTTTAACTTTGGTTCAAACACAAACACTTGTCATACGAAGCCATATCCGTATTTGATATTTTTAAAATAAGTGTGGGACCTTCCAGTTCTCATACACTTGGTCCCTGGAGAGCAGCCACACAGTTTGTGAACATGCTTGCAGAAAAGCAATTGCTTTTTTCAGTCAGAGCCGTCAAAATATTACTATATGGATCCCTGGCTAAAACTGGAAAAGGACATGGTACCGGTGTTGCAATTCAACTTGGCCTGGGTGGAGAGGATCCTGTTAGTTTTGATGTGAATCTGATCGATTCCCGCATTAATGACATTGCTGCTATGAAGAAGATCATTCTCGGTGGCAAACATGAAATTGATTTTGATTCTAATGAAGACATAGATTTCCTGTTCACAGAATCTCTTCCTTTTCATCCAAACGGCATGACCTTTCTTGCCTCTTTTGAAAATGGAAATGATATAGCGGAGACCTATTATTCTATTGGTGGAGGGTTTGTGGTTCAGGAAACTCAGACAGTCCGAAATCCGGCCATTCAGGAAGTGCAATTACCTTTTCCCATTAATACCGCAGACGACCTGCTGCATTGGTGTATAAAAACTGGTCTTCCCATTCATGAGATCGTTATTGAAAATGAACATGCCTGGCGCAGTGAAGAGGAAACCCGTAAAGGACTTCAGAAGATCTGGTCCGTTATGCGGGATTGTATTTACAGAGGATGTCATACTTCGGGAATACTTCCCGGAGGACTCAATGTAAAAAGAAGAGCGGCCGAACTTAATAAGAAATTACTAAAGGGTCAGACATATTCGAATTATGAGGAATGGATCGCCCTCATAAAGGCAGGAGGGAGTAATTTCAATTATATCCTTGACTGGGTCAGTTGTTTTGCCTTGGCGGTTAACGAAGAG
>JBKJMI010000002.1:0-5597 GCA_046596515.1 Chitinophagaceae bacterium
TGGCTATAATATTTTCCAATACAGCCCTGGTAGGATTTCCTGTGCGGGCATAATCATAACCT
The DNA here is from genome assembly GCA_046596515.1 of Chitinophagaceae bacterium. Classification (GTDB taxonomy): domain Bacteria; phylum Bacteroidota; class Bacteroidia; order Chitinophagales; family Chitinophagaceae; genus JJ008. Next base: position 63 of record JBKJMI010000002.1, read on the forward strand.
TTATTTACACCAGGGGATTCCTGCACAAAAGTGGAGGTCTGATAAATAGGGACGGAGAGGGCTCCGGTAAGTTCATCTACCGGAATACTGTGGATCAGGGCTGTTGCGTTACTCATTTTTCTGGGTTTAAATGATTCATTTAATTAATTAAATAATAGAATCACTTACCAGGAAAGGATCATCGGGATAAGCTTTTAATAACAAAAAAGCTCACCCGACAAATCAGATGAGCTTGAATATATTAAATATGTTGAAGCTTGGAATCTGACTTATCTGTCCCGAATATTATTCAGGATGGAATTGGCACCTTTTCCCGCAATTGCGGGATAGGTTGTCAAGGCATCATTGGGCCATTACCCTCTGCCTTTCTTGATAAGTGATGTAAAGAACTATGACGAAGATAGGGATTTATATTGCATAGCAAAAAAAAGAGAGTCACCCAATGAGCAACTCCCTTTATAATGAACCGTCTCTGTTATGAACGAGTTTGAAAATATTATTTCATCCCCATGGAATTTTCGACTGATTGGATCTTAGTCGCCGTGTAGAGCCATGGTTTTTCAACGGGCTGGACTTTTATCTTAGTCTTTCCTGTTTTTTTCTTAACGATCACTGCATCTTTTTCAGGAGCAGGTGTTGTACTTACTATTGTATTAAAAACGGAAAGTGGGTCAGCTTCATTGTATTCTTTTCCAAGAATTATCTGCAGCCTGTTCAGGTCCTTATCAAATACAAGGGTACCTTCTCTTACATCTTTTCCTTCTTCGGTTTTCTGTACTGGTATTTTATAGGTAGCTGGTGATTTGCGGAGCATGGCTTTTACTCTTCCCAGAGGTAAACCATCGATCCAGGCAATACCTTTATTCTGATCATCTAAAGAAATGGTAATCACCGGTGCTTCGGTATTCGTAGTTGATTGGTATTTTCCTATTACAGGGAAGACCTGATCCATTGTCATTGCCGCCGGATTAGTAACGACCTTATCGCGATATTTTGCAGAGATGGAATCTACAGTTGGATTCTTTTTGTAATCCCATCCGGTCTGAGTTTTCGTACCAGTAATTGTCGTATCTGTTTTTCCAGTGGTCACCGGTGTTTGTGAATTCACTATAAAACTACTGAGGCACAAAGCGAAGCCACCTGCTATTTTCATGACAGTTTTCATAAGTATAAATTTTTTTAGATTATTGATGTACTCGGACTCCACTTTCAAAATACTGTGCCAAAGGAGTGAAATGTGGATAAGTCGGACGAAATGATACTTCTGTATTAACATATAAACCTAGCTACTTATATACGTTTCTAGGTATCTGTGTATATGCTTAATTTCGCCAAATGCCCATCTCACATGATCAAATTGAAGTATACGGTGCCCGCGTGCATAATCTTAAGAACCTAGATATTAATATTCCAAAAGATAAACTGGTTGTCATTACCGGGATCAGTGGCAGCGGAAAATCTTCACTTGCATTTGATACCATTTATTCAGAGGGACAACGCCGGTATATGGAAACTTTCGGCGCTTATGCGAGACAGTTCATTGGAGATATGGAAAGACCGGATGTAGATAAGATCACCGGACTATCTCCTGTAATTTCTATTGAACAAAAGACCACAAATAAAAATCCTCGGTCAACTGTAGGAACGGTGACTGAGGTCTATGATTTTTTGCGATTATTATTTGCGAGAATAGGAGAAGCCTATTCCTACAATACCGGAAAACGAATGGTGAAATGGAGTGAGGAGGAGATCGTGGAAAACATATATCAAAAATTTCCAAACAAAAAAATATCACTACTTGCTCCCCTGGTAAGAGGTCGTAAGGGTCATTACCGCGAATTATTTGAAGAGGTTCGGAAAAAGGGATATCTCAAAGTAAGAGTGGATGGAGAGATAAAAGACCTGGTACCTAAAATGCAGGTAGATCGTTACGCCATTCATGATATTGAATTGGTAATAGATCGGTTGCAGGTGACCGATGATCTGCGCGCGAGATTAAGTCAGAGTTTGCAGCAGACCATTAAAATGGGAAAGGACCTGATGTTCATCCTGGTGGACGATTCAAAATTTGTACAGTATTCTAAAATGCTGATGTGTGAAGATACTGGCATCAGTTATGAAGAACCTTCACCCAACGCATTTTCTTTTAATTCGCCTTATGGTTATTGTCCGGCCTGCAAAGGGCTTGGAACAAAAAACCATATTAATATGGAAGCGGTGCTTCCCGACAATTCACTTTCCATCAGCGAAGGCGGAATTGCTCCTTTGGGAGAAGAAAGAGATGCCTGGGTATTTCGCCAGGCTAGTGAAGCAGCAAAAAAAAATAAAATATCGCTCACGAAGCCTATCAGTTCATTAAGTGAAAAGCAACTTAATATCATGCTTTATGGTAATGAAGCTGGCCCGGTAGAAGATATTGATTTTGATAAGGCCACCTTCGATCCACAAGCCCCTTTTGAAGGGGTCGTGAATATGTTGCAACGCTGGTTCGCCAATCCTTATAGTGAGACCATTCGTGATTGGTCGGAGGATTATATGATCATGAGACCCTGTGATGCCTGCGGTGGTGCCCGATTAAAAAAGGAAAGTCTCTGGTTTAAAGTTAATGGCCGAAATATCTCGCAATTGGGAGATATGAATCTTGATAATCTGGCTGCCTGGTTTGATGGCATCGAACTGATGCTGGAGAATAAACAAAAAATCATCTCACGTGATATTCTGAAAGAAATCCGTGAGAGGTTAAGTTTTCTACTGGATGTAGGGCTCACTTATCTTACACTTAGCCGGTCTTCTAAAACATTAAGTGGAGGAGAATCACAACGTATTCGCCTGGCTACGCAGATAGGTTCCCAGTTACAGGGTATAACTTATATTCTTGATGAGCCTTCTATCGGACTTCATCAGCGCGATAATCAGCGGCTTATTGGTGCTCTGAAAAATCTTCGTGATATTGGGAATAGTGTGCTGGTGGTCGAACATGATAAAGATATCATGCTGGCCGCGGATCATCTGATCGATATTGGTCCTAAGGCCGGCTTTCACGGAGGAAGAATTGTTGCTGCAGGGACACCGGCAGAAATTTTGAAACTGGATACACTAACAGCAGCTTACCTGAACGGGCATAAAAAAATTGCTGTTCCAAAAGAAAGAAGAAAAGGGAATGGCAAGACCATTGAATTAAAAGGAGCTAAAGGAAATAACCTGCAGAATGTATCGGTGAAATTTCCACTCGGAGAGTTCATTTGTGTGACAGGAGTAAGTGGAAGTGGAAAGTCTACGCTGATCAATGAAACTCTTTATCCGCTTCTATCGCAGCATACATTTGGTTCCAAAATTCAGGCACTGGAGCATAAATCGATCAAAGGTCTGGAGCATATCGATAAAGTGATCGAAATAGACCAGTCTCCCATCGGGCGCACACCAAGAAGCAATCCTGCTACATATTGCGGATTCTTTACAGAGATAAGAACGTTGTTTGCTTCAATACCTGAGGCGAAGATTCGCGGTTATAATGCGGGTCGTTTTTCTTTTAATGTAAAAAATGGGCGATGTGATGTTTGTGAGGGAGGGGGAATGCGTGTGATAGAAATGAATTTTCTGCCTGATGTCTATGTGCATTGTGAGAAATGCAATGGAAAAAGATATAATCGGGAAACACTGGAGATCCGTTACAAAGGAAAATCAATTGCGGATGTACTTGAAATGACTGTGGAGGAAGCAGTGGAGTTTTTTCAACCCGTTCCTTTTATTTACAGGAAAATAAGAGTGTTACAGGAAGTGGGCATGGGTTATATCACATTGGGGCAATCAGCTGTAACACTTAGCGGAGGAGAGGCACAGCGTGTAAAGCTCTCTACAGAACTTGGAAAAAAGGATACGGGTAAGACATTTTATATTCTTGACGAGCCCACCACAGGATTACATTTTGAGGATATACAGCATTTGCTTGATGTGTTGAATAAATTAGTGGATCGCGGAAATACGGTATTAGTTATTGAGCATAATATGGATGTGATCAAAGTGGCCGATCATATAATCGACATTGGTCCTGAGGGCGGCGATGGGGGAGGAAGGATATTATTTGAAGGAAGTCCGGAGGATTTAATAAAGAACAAAGAAAGTTATACGGCAGAATTTTTAAAAGCTGAGCTATAAAAAAACCCGCTGAATGGCGGGTTCTTTAATTTATAACTTAAGATATCAGGCTTTTGTTGCCGGCAATTTAATAATTCCATAAACCCAAAGTGCTCCTAAAACACCAGCGACAAGGGCCAGGTATAATCCGATTGAGGTATAAGAACTGGCACGAAGAAATTGGATCAAAGCAATACCGCCGGCACCCGCAAAACATCCTGCTACTATGGTTTTATCCTGGCCCTCATATGGCTTGGTTTTATCACCTCTGATAAAAGTTACTACCCCAGCTCCAATGAAAGCTAAAAAACTCAATAGGCCTAGCTCGTGTAATCCATTTACCGAGTAGCCTCCGAAACCTCCGAATGAAAATTTCCACCAGGGTAACAGGTGAGCGATTGCACCAACCGCTGCCAGAATAAGTGCATAGAGTTTTTGTTTGTGAAGATTCAAATTTTCCATAAATACGCGTGGTTGATTTTGGTTTAGCCTACTCATATGGCTTTTCGGCATACGCCCCTGAAACTCAGGTCTGATCGGCTTAGATCAATCTAATATAAGATAGTTTTTTAGAATTCAATGCAGTACAGAAAACTAGTGGATAAAATGTCCAAATACTGGTACGGGGAGGAAAGAAAAATACCCGGGAAAGGAGCCCGTAAGTAGGGCAGGAAGTGATTGAAAAGATCTTATAGGGTGTCAGTATAGTTTTTCACCGGGATATGGATCGGAACAATTTTCCTGCCTTACGGGTCTTAGTTATGGCGAAAAAGAGCTAGGGTTAGGTTCGCTTTGGGGGATTAAAAAAAGGTCCGATAAGCGGGCAAAGAATGCCTGATAAAAAATTCCAATCATGAGAGTACCAGAATAGGGAACGGATCAGGCTAATTTAATAACCGGGGTTTTAGCTTCTACCAGGCTCCTCTCAGCCGCTTATCGGACCTGAAAAATTTATCGGATATCAAATTTTCCGGCGGCAGTTTCTATGTCGCCATTGAAAACACGATATACATAGGTACCACGGGCAAGGCCACTGATCTTAAAATGGTCCTTGTTCATCATTTTGTAATTATAGAGAAGGGTGCCCTGTGTATCAAACACAAAAAAATCGATCTCCTTATTTTCATTTTCCTTAGCTACCACATGCATGTCCTTGTTAAAGGCATCCGGATAGATCCTCACGGATTGGTTATTCAGGGAATTGAAGGATTTGGCTTTTTTTGCCTTGGCTGTTACTACCGGATCCTCTCCACCACCTGCCAGAGCAGGTGTTTGGGTAGCCATCAGACCTACACTAAGTAAGATGGCCAGGTAAGTTTTGTTTGAGTTGAAAAGTTTCATAAAGTTGTTGGGGTTTACAGGATTATTCAATCGGTTAAATGAATCAGTTAATAAAACACG
>JBKJMI010000032.1:0-13653 GCA_046596515.1 Chitinophagaceae bacterium
AACAAATAGTAATCAGTATACAAGAGAATGAGAAGAAAATTAATTTTCATGGTAAAAGGGCAGATGCCATTGTGAAATCTATGCTTCAGCACTCTAGAAGCAGCACGGGAACAAAGGAGTCGACGGACATAAATGCACTCTGCGATGAATACCTTCGGCTCAGCTATCATGGATTAAGGGCGAAAGACAAATCCTTGTCTGCCGGACAGGCAGGGTTCAATGCAACAATGAAGACTGATTTTGATAATACAATTGGAAGCATCAATATAATTCCACAGGATATAGGAAGGGTAATACTGAATCTGATCAACAATGCATTTTATGCCGTGGGTGATAGAAAATGGCAAATGGCAGAAGGCTATGAACCCACGGTAACAATTAGTACAAAGAAATTGGTTGATAAAGTAGAGATCAGCGTTGCTGACAATGGAAGCGGCATACCTCAAAATGTAGTAGATAAAATATTCCAACCTTTCTTTACAACCAAGCCAACGGGACAGGGAACAGGATTGGGTTTGTCATTGAGTTATGATATTATAACCAAGGGGCATGGTGGTGAATTGAAGGTTGATTCAATTGATGGAGAGGGTACAACCTTTATAATAGTCCTGCCCGTCTGAGGTCTCAATACGTCTTGTAAAGGTTTTATATTCCTCTATCTTTGAAAGAGCCTTATTACTCCTCCTAGTACAACGCAAGAGAACTAATGAGAAGAATAGTTCACATATTTTTATTTTTGTTGCTGCCAATATTTACTTTGGCGCAGACAGGTCTTGACAGCCTTCGAAGCGATTTGACTTTGGCAAAGACGGATCGGGACCGATATAAGGCCAACCGAGCTATGTATTCTTATTTTGAGGAAACCAATCGTGATTCAGCCTTCAAGTATGCTGATTCATCTTACCAGCTTGCCCTGAGAAATAACAAGAAACTCCCACAGATCCTTACGCTCAATAATATTGGATATCAGCAAATGGGTATGGGTCTTTATGCGCAATCGCTGCAAAGCCTGATTAACGCCTTTACCCTGGCCGAGGATAAGAATACAGAGGATAGTTCTGACTGGCCCTTATTCGAACCAACTGGTAACAACAAGAAACTTATGCTTTGCTTTACCCATCATATGTATGGGGTATTGATGTGGCAAACTCAAAATACCAAGCTGGAGATCTTTCACTTCGCTGAAGCCCTGCGTTTGGCCTCCCAGATTCAATACACTAAAAGGATGATGATGGCATCCATGAACCTCGGCCGCACTTATCTTTCCATAAACAAATTGGATTCGGCCCAACAGCTACTGGAAACATCTGAAAAGCTGGCACTGGAGTCCGGATTCACTAAATATCTGGGGAATGTCTATGCCTTCCTTGGGACTATCAAATACCAGCAGGGGAATGCAAAGACAGCCCTTGAGTATTTTCATAAGGGTAGAGTTATTGCCATTCGTGAACGAAACTATGCTTCCCTCAGCAATAATATTTATTATAATCTTTCTTTGTATTATCTGAATGAAAAACAAAAGGATTCTTCCCTGTATTATTCATTGAAGAACCTGGAAAATTACCAATCACTTGGTGCCATTTCAGGAGCAGTGGTTAATCTTGGGTCCATTTATACTAATGTTTACAGGGCTTATGAATTAAGGAATGAAAGAGACAGTGCTTACAAGTATATGGAAATGGCATTGAATGTGAAGGATAGTCTCTATCGTCAGCGAATAAGCCACCTCGCAGATTTTCAACACGCCACATTCGGTCAGCAATTGAGGGTGGAGGCTATGGAAAAGGAAAAGATTGCATATCGAAATACGATTCGTACCTGGTTCCTGCTTGGCGGTATTGCAGTTTTGTTTTTGCTGGCTATCATTTTCTTCAGAAATAACAGACAAAAACAAAAAGCGACCATTCGTATTACAAAAGCATATGCTGACCTGAAAGCTGCGCAGACACAACTTATTCAATCCGAAAAGATGGCATCACTGGGTGAGTTGACCGCAGGCATCGCGCATGAGATTCAGAACCCCCTCAATTTCGTCAATAATTTTTCTGAAGTGAATCGTGAGTTATTAAATGAAATGAAAGCGGCGATCGAAAAGAAGAATTATCTGGAGGTGGATGACCTGGCTGCCGATATTATCAGTAATGAAGAAAAGATCAGCTTTCACGGAAAGAGAGCAGACTCCATCGTTAAAAGCATGCTGCAGCATAGCCGAAGCAGCAGCGGGCAAAAAGAACCAACGGATATAAATGCCCTTGTAGATGAATGCCTGCGCCTGAGCTTTCATGGTATGAGAGCCAAGGATAAATCGTTTAATGTTAAGATGGGTACTTCGTTCCAGGCTAATCTTCCTGCAGCAAATATTGCAGGTCAGGATATCGGAAGGGTAATACTGAATCTGATCAACAATGCATTTTATGCCGTGGGTGATAGAAAAAAGCAAATGGAAGATGGTTATGAACCCACTGTAACAGTTAGTACAAAGAAATTGGTCGATAAAGTAGAGATCAGCGTTGCTGACAACGGAAGCGGTATACCGCAAAATGTAATAGATAAAATATTCCAGCCATTCTTTACCACTAAGCCAACCGGACAAGGAACCGGACTGGGATTATCACTTAGCTATGATATAATAACAAAGGGGCATGGCGGGCAATTGAAAGTTGAGACCAAAGAAGGAGAAGGCAGCTGCTTTATTATTTCACTTCCCATTTCCTGATATATAATGCTATTAGAAAATAAATCCTGTTACTATTGAAGGCCAGGGAACATCATTGATTATATTTAATATCTTGGAACATCAGCTAATGAGATCCTTTTTTTTACCCATATTATTTATTCTCCTTTTCAGCGATACCGTCCTTTCTCAGACAAATGAGATGGATAGTTTGAAGAAGGAAGTGCTTTCTCATCCTGCAAGGGACACAGCCAGGGTGGATCGGCTCATTTTATTGGGTTTTGAGGCCCGTAAAAGTACACCCAAGATTTCTTATGATTCATATGCTGAAGCACTTGAACTTTCCCGGTCACTAGGTTACAAAAAAGGAGAGGGGATGGCTCTGCTTGGTTTGGGGTTTTATTATAGATTCCAGGGTGATCAAATGCAGGGATTGGAGTATACGCTGAAATCAATACCGCTTTTTCAGGAATTGAACGATACACTTCAGGTTATCGCTGCCTATTACAATCTCATCACCTCCTACTCGCATATGGCGAATTTCGAGAGTGCTCTGAAATATGGTCTGGACGGGTTGAAGCTTGCGGAGTTCAAGGGAAATTCGAAATGGCTCATATTGATGAATTACCAGATGGGAAACCTTTATATGGAAATGAAGGAAATGGAAAAGGGAGCAGACTATTTTCGAAAAAGCCTGATACAAGCGGAAAAATCAAATGACCTTGATGGTATGGCGCATGCTTACGGAGGCTATGGATGGATCTATGAATTAAAAAAGAACTGGGATTCCTCAATTTTTTTTTATTCCAAACAACTGGAGCTTTCAAAAAAAATGAGCGATCCGCGAGGCATGCTACAGAATGAGCTGGACATACTTAATATACAGGGATATAAGGGTCAATATGAAAAGGTTTTCGCCAGAATTTATGACGTGATGGCCAAATTCAACGAATATGGCCAGGTTGGTTATTTACCATATCTATACAATGTCCTCGCCCGGGTCCATCTTGAAAATAACCGACCGGATAGTGCGCTTTTTTATTCGTTCAAGGCGGTCAATGCTACAATGAAAAGCGGCCGGGTCGTAAGCTATGGATTTCTGATGCAAACCATTGCCCAAGCCTATGCAAAAAAGAATGATTTCAAAGAAGCTTATCGGTACCAGCAGTTATTCACAAACTACATGGATAGCCTGAATCTCAGTGATGCAGTAAAAAAGTTTGGGGCCATGCAGTATTCCTTTGAGTTGGACAAGAAGGAATCACAGATCCAACTGCTGAAGAATAATGAGGAACTGACAGCCAAACAGAATCGTCAGCAAAAAGTAGTATTGTTTGGATCTCTGGCTGGCCTGCTTATTTTAGTAATCTTCAGCGTGGTACTTTGGAGAAATAACAAACAACGCCATCGAGCCTATGTAAGGCTGGAGCAACAGCAGGAACAATTAAAGCAGACCCAGACTCAGCTGATCCATTCCGAAAAAATGGCTAGCCTGGGCGAATTAACCGCAGGCATTGCACACGAAATCCAGAATCCATTGAATTTCGTCAACAATTTTTCCGACGTGAATCGTGAACTGCTTACCGAGTTACAAGAAGAGATCAACAATAAAAATTATGGTGAAGTGAATACGCTGGCAGCTGATGTGATTGCCAATGAGGAAAAAATTAGTTATCATGGTAAGAGAGCTGACTCGATCGTGAAAAGTATGCTGCAACACAGCAGAAGCAACAGCGGACAGAAGGAATTATCAGATATTAATTTGTTGGTAGATGAATGCCTGCGACTAAGCTTTCATGGCATGAGAGCCAAGGATAAATCTTTCAATTTAGAAATAGATACCTCATTTCAGTCTGATCTGCCCAGGGCGAATATAGTGAGTCAGGATATTGGCAGGGTATTACTTAACCTGTTCACTAACGCTTTTTACTCATTGTCGCAGAAGAAAAATGCAAGCCAGGAAAATTTTGAGCCACATATAGCTGTAAGAACAGAAAAACAAAATAACAGCATAGTGATCTCAGTTAAGGATAACGGGAACGGTATCCCTCAGCCGGTGATTGATAAGATATTTCAACCCTTTTTCACAACTAAACCTACAGGAGAGGGAACGGGTCTGGGCTTAAGCATGAGCTTCGACATTATCAGCAAAGGCCATGGCGGACAACTGAAGGTAGAATCGGAGGAAGGAAAATACGCAGCATTCACCATAATTTTTCCAATATAAAATAATAGAAAAATGAAGATACTTGTAGTAGATGATGAAAAAGATGTTCAATTTTTATTTGAGCAACGATTCCGCAAAGAGGTGAAGAACGGAGAGATGGAATTCGTTTTTGCTTTCTCCGGTGAAGAGGCACTAACCTACCTGGACCATAGTGAACAGGAGGCCGTGCTGATCCTATCGGATATCAATATGCCAGGTATGAGTGGACTGGAGCTGCTGAAGAGTATAAAGGGAAAACATATAGCGCCTCCACCAGTAGTGATGATGATCACTGCATATGGTGATGCAGAGAATTATAATGCAGCTATGAAGCTGGGTGCCGATGATTTTCTGACCAAGCCGGTAGACTTCACTTTATTGAAAGAAAAATTAAAATCGATCCACTGATGGCAAAGATCCTGGTAGTAGATGATGAAACTGATCTTGAGTCGCTGATAAAACAGAAGTTCAGACAAAAGATCCGCGAGCACAAGTATGAATTTGTCTTCGCTATAAATGGTGTACGGGCACTGGAGGAGTTGGCATTGCATCCGGATGTGGATGTTGTACTGAGTGATATTAATATGCCGGAGATGGATGGACTTACATTGCTAACCAAAATAAATGAGCAAAACAGCCTTCTAAAATCAGTGATCGTTTCTGCCTATGGCGATATGGAAAATATCCGCACTGCTATGAACAGAGGGGCTTTCGATTTTGTAACCAAACCGATCAACTTCGAGGACCTGGAGATGACCATGGAGAAGACGATCAGGCATGTGGCTCAAATGAAAGAGACTATTAAGGCAATCAAGGAAAACAATATACTTCGCATGTATGTAGATGAGACTGTTCTCAATTTCATGGAAGGTCAGGAGTTTGAAACTTCATTGACCAAAAGTGAAACGGTGGAGGCCACTGTCATGTTCCTGGATATTTGCGGGTTCACTGCCTTCAGTGAATCTCAGCAACCTGATGTAGTGGTTAAACTGCTGAACAATTATTTTGACGTGATGGTCAAGGAGATACTTGCCCAGGATGGATATGTCGACAAGTTTATTGGCGATGCGATCATGGCAGTGTTCCGCGGAGAGTTTCATCTGGATCGTGCCATTGATGCGGCACTATCAGTCAGGAAGACCATCAGCCAATTGCCACATGAAAAATCCGGACTCGGATACGCCCCACAAGTATCAATCGGAGTGAACAGCGGGGAAATGATCTCAGGAAATATAGGATCAGCCAGTCTTCGCCGTCTCGACTTTACTGTGATAGGGGATGTGGTGAATACGGCACAGCGGCTTCAGGCTGCAGGTAAAACAGATCAGATCATTATTAGTGAGAACGCCTATAATAAGATCAAAGAATCTTTCCATTGTGAGCCTGTTGGCGAAGTCAACTTGAAAAACAAATCAAAGCCAGTCATGATCTACCAGGTGGTAGAATGATACCGAACTACTAAAATTATGCACTACCAGGAAGTACATGACCAAATGATGGCCAGACTTGAAAATGATTTGCCTACCTGGCTCACCTATCATAATGCGGGGCATACCCGTGAGGTGATCGAACATGTGGACATACTGGCTGCTGCTGAATTTATAGAAGGCAATGATCTGATTTTACTAAAAACGGCGGCTCTATTTCATGACGCTGGATTTCTGCAACAGGCCCAGGGTCATGAAGAAATTTCCTGCATCATGGCTCATGAGATACTTCCGGATTTTGATTATACCAGGGTACAGATCGAACATATTTGTCGCATTATTATGTCCACCCATATGCCTCAAACTCCTGATGGACGGTTGGGTGAAATTCTTTGTGATGCCGATCTGTATTATATCATGGAGAAGAACTATAGTACAACAGCCGATCGGTTATTTCTTGAACTACGGCATTATGGAGAGTTAAATAATGAAACAGAATGGCTATTAAGGCAGATAGAATTCCTGAGTAACCATCATTATTTTACCCAAACTGCCAATAGTCGCCTTGAAGGGAAAAAAGAGGCAATACTGAAGGAGCTTAAAGCAAAGCTGGATAAAAGTCTTTCTCAAAAACCGGCGCATGAACATGGGGATTGGATGCAGGATGTTTTTTTGACATTGCTGGGTGTAGGTTTCGCAGGTTCGGCTCTTAATCTTTTCCTTGTTCCCAACCATTTTTTCGATGGTGGTGTTACAGGTCTTTCTCTTCTGATCCACGAATTATACCATTTCAATCTCGCCGCAGTAATTATTTTGCTGAACCTGCCACTGATACTCATTTCTTATTTTTCTATAGGAAAACGTTTTGCCTGGAGAACGCTGGCCTGTGTTGTTCTTCTGGGAATAACTTTATTATTGATTCCGCATCATCCAATTACGGAAGATAAATTCCTGATCAGTATAATGGGTGGCGCCTTTCTTGGCATTGGTGTAGGACTGATCATGCGCACCGGCGCTGCATTGGATGGTATTGAAGTGCTGGCCGTTTATACGTTAAAGCGAACATCCTTTACTATCAGTGAAATCATACTCGGCATTAATATTATAATCTTTGGCATTGCTGCACTGAAATTCGGACTGCCAACCTCACTTTATTCTGTCGTTACTTATTTTACTGCTACACGATGTATTGATTATGTAGTGGAAGGACTTCAGGCATTTACAGGCGTTACCATCGTATCTTCTAAAAGTGAAGCAGTCAAATACCAGATAGTAAATAAAATGGGAAAAGGGATCACTGTTTACAAAGGAGAAAGAGGATTTCTGCCCGGGAAATATGAGATCAGCTCTGACTGCGATATAATTTTTACAGTGATCACCCGACTTGAAATGCGTAAACTAAAAAATATGGTTTACGATGTGGATCCCAAGGCATTCATATTTGCGTCTACGATAAAAGAAGCTTCTGGAGGAATTCTAAGCAGAAAACAACATCATTAAAAATTCTTGCCGGACCAGGATTTTTCACTGGCTTTTTATAGGCCTAGTACTTCCCTCAACCTTGCATAGCCATTCCGACTAACCGGCACTTTTGCTCCTGAGCGAAGCAGGGCCACATGGTTATCTTTTTCGTAAGGATCAATTCTTGTGATCTGATGTATGTTCACCATATAAGAGCGATGAGAACGCACGAACAGATCCTTGTCCAGGCTTTGTTCAAAATGATTCATGGTCTTGTTCTTTAGAAAATATCCTTCGGCAGTATGGATCTTTACATAATCATCAGCGGCTTCCAGGTAAAATACATCCTGCACAGGAATGATCTTGATCTTTGAACCATTCTTTACCACGATCCTTTGATTTTGCAATGGAGAAAGTGATGCAGCTTCCAGCAGATCCTTTGTGGCATTGCCCCGGTTTTGGGATCGCTGATCTATCCATTTCTGAATAGCCTTGTCAAATCTTTCCTGGTTAAATGGTTTTAATAAATAATCAATAGCATGCGCCTCAAATGCTTTGATCGCGTATTCATCAAAGGCGGTAGTAAAGATCACGGCGGGAGGTTGGTCAAGTAACTCAAGCATTTCAAAACCTGTGATCTTGGGCATTTGTATATCAAGGAAAATAAGGTCAGGCTGATGCTGCTGAATGGCTTTTAATCCTTCAAAACCATCTCCGCATTCCTGCATGATCTCCAGGTCAGGATGCTTCTGCAGATATTCTTTTACTATGCTTCTTGCTAAAGGTTCATCGTCGATGATCACCAGTTTCATAAATCGTTTTTTATTTTGAATGATCCTGCGGAATGCGCACATGTGTAATGAATTGCTCACCGATTTTTTCAGTGGTAAGCAGATCATTACGCGCAAACAACAGGTATAATCTTCTCTGAATTGATTTCAATCCAAAACCGGTTCCCTTTCTTGGTGAGGAAGTGCCGGGATCAAAAGGATTACATATTTTGATCAGCAGATCTTTATTATCTATTGTTGCATCCATAGAGATCATTGTTTCTCCAATGGTATCATAAAGACCAAACTTGATCGCGTTTTCTACAATGGGTTGTAAAATAAGTGCAGGGACTTTCATTTTTGATGCCGCCTCGTCAACATTGATCGTGGTGGCCAGTCGGTTACCAAATCTTACTTTTTCAATATCCAGGTATAATTGCAGATACTGTATCTCTTCCTGGAGTTCCACCCATTGGGTTTCTTCCTTTTTGAGTGTTCCTCTTAAAAAATCAGATAATTGTTGTACCATTTTTCTCGCTTCTTCCGGACGGCTACCGATCAATGCATTGATAGAATTCAAGCTGTTGAATAAGAAATGCGGTTGCAATTGCTGACGAAGTTTAAAAAGCTCGGCTTCTTTGGTCATCTTCTCCGCATCTATTTTTCGTAATTCATTTTCCTTTTGTTCCTTCTGGTTGAACCATAGAATACTGATCATGGTAATACATCCCAATAATAAAAATGCAATACTGAATCTAATGGAAAGAGAATGCTGAAGAAGTTCACGGTATCCTGGTATATGTCCAAGGCTCACTGCCAGTAGCCATTTGATCAGCAAAAGCCAAATAATAGCGAGGAAGAGGCAGAGTGAAAATATATGAATATACTGTTTACCTCTGGGCAGGTAAAATCGCAACGTATTCATCACAAGTAAGGAAAGCAATAATAATAAGGCGTTACTGATGCCACTATCGATAGCAGCCAGTTCCCATCTCATCCCGAAATAATGAAGCACCATCATCTGATCTGCTTCCATAAGCAGCCAGAAAATAATAAAGATGATCCGAAACCGGAATATTCCCAGGGGGGTGGTCATTTGCTTTTAGTGGTGGGTATGACTAATAACTTTTTATCTCTATGCCTCCGAATATGACCGTGCCTTTCAGTACAAGTACTTTATCTGAACTTTCAGGACTGGCCGGCCTTTTATCTTCTAATCCGCCAAAGATGGTCACTGCCTCAGATTGAACGCTCCAATTTGGAGGAACAATTAGTTTGGTGCCACCGAAGAACGTAGTCATTTCCAAAGGTACTCTTCCGGCAATATCCGACTGTGAAAGGTTTAATTCTGTGCCTCCAAAAACATTTACAATATCACCACCTTTAAAATTTTTAGATAAAATATTTCTTTTGCAACCTCCGAAAATAGAAGTGGAAGTCACATAATCATCCTTGCCCGAGCTCAGCTTTTCATCCAGGATCACTTCATCGTTATTATCATTATCAGGATAAATTTTCCGCGGTCTTCGTGGACGCAGGATCAAATATGCGCCAAGGAAGATCAGGGCCGAGGGCCAGATATATCTTCGTATGGCCAGCTCCGGATACATATCCCTTAGCAGAAAAACGGAACCCAGCATGATCAGGATAAGCCAGGCCGAGCCGCGAAAATTATGCTTGAACCCAAGGAAGACTCCAAGGGCGATGAGAAAAGTTTGCCATGTGAGTAGCCAGGCAGGAAGTAAAATATCACTGGCCTTTAAAAGCGCGGCTACACCTACAAGAAGCAGAAAAACGCCCGTCCACACATGGCTATGACCACTATGTACTGATCTACCATATTCCTCACTCCGGTTCATCCATCGTTCTCTTCTTTCTTCCCTGCGCTGATTTCTTTGTTCACGATCCATTTTTCTCAATTTTAAACAAATCTATGCTCTCGAAAGTCAATAAACAATGACTCAAAGGTCGTTATAAGTCTAAACTCGGTGAATGGCGGTAATTATTCGGTCAGTATCTTTATAGCTTAAATTTTACATGGTAAGGCAACTCATTTTGCTGCTTCTTCTGGGTTTTTGCCACTCGGCTTTTTCTCAAAAAATGTATGTCTCATTAGGGAATGGTCTTGGTATTAAAAAAGTAAATGTAACATCCAATGGTTGTGTGGTCGATACATTCATTGTATGTCCTAATGAGAATTACTTCGCACTGGCTCTTTATGGCAATCAAATGTATTATGCCACCAATTCTATTCTGAATGTGGGCACGATCGTGAATGGACAGCTTACCAATTGTCATCCTATTGATATCACCCCAGTTTCAATGAGTTCAATGACGGTGGATAATACCGGTGTGATCTATTCCGCAAATAACAACGGCCTTTACAAATGGGATCCTTCCTCTGGTCTTGGTTTCGAATTTTTGGGTATCATGCCGTATACTTCGGCGGGTGACATGATCTTTTATTTAGGTGAATTGTACATGGCATCAAAGACAGGGATCGTAAAAGTTAATATCAGTAATCCGGCGGCCAGCACTATGCATATTGCAATGAACTCCGTTAATGTTTTTGCCATGGCTGTTTTGTCGGTGGATTGCAATTTGAATAAGGTCTATGCTTTTGAAACAACGCAGGCTGGTGATGCAACTGACCTCATCGAACTGGATATGGTAAACCGGGTTATAGTTGGTGTTTCCTGTCGTGTTCCTTTCGTGGCGGCTGACGCGGCCAGTGATGTGGAGGGAGGAAATTTCTCAGGTATTTCGCTGAATGAGATCAGGATCATTCCTCAATGTAAAGTGCCGGGCAAAGGAGAGATCCGTGTGATAAGAGAACCGGGTCAGGCTGTTTATACTTATTCATTGAACAGAACAGTAAATAATACCACTGGCATTTTCAGTAACCTGGATCCTGGAGCTTATAGAATCGAGATCACCACTCCGGGTGGATGTTATAAGGATACTACGGTAAATGTGCCCTTGTTTAATAATGTAGTGCCTCTGGTGCAGGAACATTTTATATCACCTGATTGTGTGGATGGAGGAAAAGTATGGTTCACGATCAATCCTGATAATGGAAGGAACAAGGTGATCTTTCAGAATGATACATTATCTGCCGGTTATCAATTTAAAGATCTTTCAGCAGGAGCTTATCATTTTAATGTGGTAGATGAGTACTACTGCGAACTGGCAGCAAAAGATATAGTGCTGGCACTTGAAGGCTCCTGTGATACCATGTATTTTCCAACGGCATTCACGCCAAACAACAATGGACGAAATGATCTTTTCCATGGACTTGGAAATAGATCCGTCAAGAATTATGAATTGGCTATCTATGATCGTTGGGGAGAAAGGATCTTTTATACCCGTAATGTATTGACAGGCTGGAACGGTAAGGTCAGGGATGTCGAGCAATCCATCGGCCTCTATGTTTATATAGCCAGCTATATAACCAGTAAGGGACAAAGGAAGACAGCCAAAGGAACGGTGTTACTGATCCGTTAATTCATTGAACTCGCCCAGATCAATTGATAAGGTTCATAATTTCCTTTGATGCAGGTAAATAAAAATGAAGTAATGAATGGCATCCGGATTGGTTGTTCTTCCTCATCATTTAATTCGAGATTTCCGCTTACATAAGTTTCAGTAGACGAGATTTCCAGCGCCATATATCCTTCTGGCATCTTTTCTTTACCATAACCTATATCGTAGCGGCGATAGGCCAGCCTTTCGACCAGGTTCTGTAGAAATTGTGGTTCATCGAAATTTGCGTTAATGTGTAAAAGTTTTTTCATGGTTCCCTATTTACTTATTAGATGCGGGAACTGCCTGAATGCTTATTAAGAGATTGTGAAAATTTCAGCTGCTTAAAGGGAGAATTTTAATCCAATGCCTGTAATTTCCTGGATCTGGGTCCTTCTTTTCACATCATCGTCATAAAGTATGTCCAAAAGGAAAGTGCCGGCAAAATTCTTTGATATAGCAAAAGTGAAAAGATTGTTCCAGAGTACGTCCACATTCTGTGGATTACGCTTGTAGTTAGTGATCAGATCAAGGCGGCCAATATATTTTACGGTTTTTGAAAAAACGCGATTGTAATGAAAACTCAAATAGGCACCTACTTCCGTATATACTTTATGGGCCGAGTCAACCCCGAATAATTTTTTTGAATAAAAATCCTTTTCGAGTTTGGTCACCCATCGGAAAGTGATGGGAGCAAAAAAAACGGAGAAGTAATCTGATTTTCCGATTAGTTTATAATCTAATCCCGCGCAGAGTAATATTTTTCCAGGAGAAAGTATACCCGAAGTTTTTGGATGAGTGTCCAAATAATAATTATGTCCACCGAATAACTGAGTATTCAGATTGAACAATATTCCATAATTCAAATGATTCTTTGTGAGCTCATGTTCCAGCTCCATCGTGATGTCACAGCGATCATTGGTTTTTCGGAATTTTTTAAAACTGGCAGCTTCCACAATACCCAGTTCAATATCTATGTAATTATCCCAGGTGTATTTGCCGTAACGGTGATGCAATGATTGATTGAAAATGGTATTGACCCCAATTAGAAAATTCTCTCCACCGCTTGACCAATCGCTAAGTGCTGCCTGGTTGGCATTAAGAGTAAAAACGCCGTCATGAGCCCAGCCATTGCTGTCAAGACTTTTTTTCTTAAGCGCGCCAATACGTTTGATCTCGGCTGCCGCTCCTTGTGAAAAAGAGTCAGCGACGCCAGCCAAACAGAGAAGGAATAGCAGTAGTTTTTTCATTGTCGGTTAATCGCTAAAAAGATAGTGCTTTTTTGTAAAATCGCATACAGGTAAGGCGCCATGTTTAATGCCATACATCAAGGAATTGGAACTTATCGCCATCAAATAGGCCTTTATCACTGAGTTTTAAATGAGGGATCACCAGAAGAGCCATAAAGGAAAGAGTCATGAAAGGAGCCGCAAGTCCTGAACCTCCTCTATCTTTTACAAAACGATCAAGAAGGGTATATTTTTCTGCAATCGCATATCCATCGGCATTACTCATCAGACCTGCAACGGGTAAGGGAAGAATCAATTCATCACTGTCGCCATCATAATTGGGCATTACGGCACTTAATCCTCC
>JBKJMI010000102.1:0-28902 GCA_046596515.1 Chitinophagaceae bacterium
CAGATACATTATAGAACCTAAGATCAATATTGCTAAGTACTAATCTTGCGTCTATCACCTGCATTACTCCCTGCGTTATATTAAATGCAGTATAAGGTACTGTGAATACCCCTGTAACCGTATTAAAACGTCCATAAACAAGTACTACACCTTGGTCAAGTATGGATTGTGTAATACCTGGAGCAGGACGAGTGTACCTACGCACTGTTTTTGCAAAAAAGATTTCCAGGTTCCATGTAGTTGAGGCAGTCCATGGAGCATAAATAACATTAGCAGTACCGACAGGACCCTGAGGACCAGTTGGACCAGTAGGACCGGCAGGACCAGAAGGGCCAGTTGGACCAGCAGGACCAGTTGCTCCGTTGGAACCGGCAGGACCTTGTGCACCGTTAGCTCCGGCAGGGCCTTCAGGACCTTCCTTTGTACAATTAACAAGTACGAAACTTAATGCGATCAATAGAAGGGAAAGTGAACTTAACTTTCTCATAGCGTTGTAGTTTGGCTTAATAGATTTAACAGCTTTAAAAGTAAGGGGAATTTTTCACCCCACCAAAGCCTGCTTAAAAGTAAGGGAAAAATCAAAGTAACATAAAAAAAACAAATTATTATTCAGGATATTTCTCTATCCTGTCTCTGCCCTATCTTGCAAAAATCAGCAGCAGGCTTTCACATTAACTATATATTTGCCCTTCAAATCATTTTTTACATGAGAATCAAGCATTTTTTATTCTTTTTAGCAGCTTTCAGCTGTTTTTCCGCGGCAGCCCAATTCCATAAAGGAGACCGGGTGATCGGCGCTTCTGTTGCCAGCCTGGTGTTTAATTCCGGCAGTTCCGATATCACAGTGGCCAGTATAGGAAGTAATACTTCGGTCATTAAGAATCATAATGTCCTTGTAAACCCTTCCATGGGATGGTTTATGGGAGAGCATTCCCTTTTAGGTGTCCAACTTTCCCTGAATCCTTATGGCGCCAAGACCACTTATGAGCAAAATGGCACTACCTACCAAAGTGATAAATCCAACAGTTATAACCTTGGCATAGGCGGATATTTTCGCCAATACTTAAAAGGAAAGGACCTGCTTCCTTTTGTTCAATTAGGATTGAATGGTGGTTTTAGCAACCTTAAAACCGAAGGATTCTTCTACGGTGGCTCAGGAGTAAACGCCTACAAGACAAGCTATAACGGAAACTCTAAAGGTGGGGGATATCTCAATGCGGCCTTTACAGCAGGATTCACCAAAATGATCAATGAAACAGCCGGACTTGATTTTTATATTGGCTATACCTATTCCTATAATAAGAATACATTTAAGAAGACAACCTTGCGGGATAATGGAAATGATGGAACCATTGACGAGCGCCTGGAAAATGAGACCACTACCAAATACACTAATAATGGTTTACTGGCAGGAGTAGGTTTTCAGATCTTTCTCAGAGGAAAAAAGAAATAACTAGTCTTATAAATGACATAAAAAAACCCCGGAGTTCCGGGGTTTTTTTATTGAAAGCATTTCGATTATTTGTTCATCATTTGTTTCGCTTCAATACTAAGCGTAGCATGCGGAACAGCTCTTAGCCTGGCCTTGTCGATTAGTTTTCCTGTGACTCGGCAGATACCATAAGTTTTGTTTTCAATACGCATCATCGCTTTTTCCAAATGATCTATGAAAGTGATCTGCCGGCTGGCCATCTGGCTCAGCTGCTCTCTTTCCATACTCACACTTCCATCTTCCATTGTCATATAACGTGCTTCGTCCATATCGCCACCCTCGTCTTTACGGGTGATCAAACCCTGGAGATAGCCAAGTTCCTTTTTCGCGGCATCCAGTTTTTTCTGTATAATCTCTCTGAATTCTGAAAGGTCGATATCTGAATAACGCATAGTAGGTCCCTTAGGGTATTCTGTCATTTTATGATCCAAAATTGATTTAGTAAATTCTGGTTCGTATTTAACAGAGGACTTCATGGTGGTCTTAGGAATAATGACCTTTGAATGTTTTGGTGGTTCCTTCTTGATCACAGGCTGCACTTTTTGTTTTATGGATACCAGCGAACGTGGATCCACTCCACCTTTTTTCATCGCCGGAGGTGGTGGCGCAGGTGCAGGTGCAGGTTTAGGCGGCTCTGGTTTTACCGGAACTTTTGCTACTGGCTTTGCCAAAGGCTTAGCCACTGGTTTTGCTGCAGGTTTAGGGGCTGGCTTTGGAGCTAGCTTTTTTTCTGCTTTCTTAACTACGGGTTTAACTATTTTTTTCTTTGCCACAGGTTTGGGAGCGGATTTTTTCACAGTTTTCTTAACGGCTGGTTTTGTAACAGCCTTAGGGGCGGGTTTGGCGACCTTCTTAGGGGTCTTCTTGCCGGCTTTTGGGGCTGGTTTCTTGTTTGCCATAAATTACCCTTTTTTTAAAACAATCACATTTAGAGAACTATCGTTAATATCTATCGTTGTGCCATCATTTAATTCAGACAGAAAATCCAGCTCATCAGCTAGAATTTCCGCGCAAATATAGTCTTTAAACTGAGCCAGCGATTCTTTTAGCCCCTCAGACGCGGATACCTTTACAATGATCCTGTCCGTAAGGTCAAATTCACTGTCTTTACGGATCCTCTGAATTCTGTTCACAAATTCCCTGGCAATTCCCTCCGATTCGAGTGCCGGACTAATAGTAATGTCAAGTGCTACCGTTAAACGTCCTTTGCTGGCCACGGTCCAGCCCGGAATATCCTCGCTGCTGATCTCAACCTCAGCAATTTGTAATATTACAGGTTCGCCTTCAACCAGCAAACTAAATTCTCCAGCCTTTTCGAAAACGGCTATATCCTCCTGTGAAAAATCAACAAGGGCCGATGATACTGTCTTCATTTTTGATCCCAGTTTTTTACCCAGGGCCACGAAATTAGCTTTCAATTTTTTTCGGATGAACCGGTTATCCGGATCCAGATATTCGATCTCTTTTACATTTACTTCCGCCCGGATCAACTCCTCAATTTTTTGTAATTGCCCTTTCATTTGCGGATCCAATGCTGGAATCAATACTTTTTGCAAAGGCTGACGCACTTTAATATTCACTTTCTTGCGAAGCGAAAGAACCAGGGATGAAACATCCTGGGCCAGTCTCATACGTTCTTCCAGCATCGTATCGATTATCGTGGCATCCGATTTTGGATAAGCCACATGATGAACCGAAGATTCTTTAAATCGGTTGGTCACTGCATTCAGATTTCCAAATACCGCCTCACTAAAGAATGGTGAAACCGGAGCGACCAAACGAACCACTGTCTCCAGGCATTCATATAATGTTTGGTAAGCGCTGATCTTATCTGCTTCATATTCTCCTTTCCAGAATCTTCGACGGCAGAGTCGCACATACCAGTTACTTAATTGTTCATCAACAAAATCTTCGATCAGCCTTCCTGCCTGCGTGGGTTCATAATCATCCATATGCGCAGTTACCTTCTGTATCAGCGTATGCAGAGAAGAAAGGATCCATCTGTCTATTTCTGGTCTTTTTTCCAAAGGGATCGGTGCTTCGCGAAATGCAAATCCATCCACATTAGAATAAAGAGAAAAGAACTGGTAGGTATTATATAAAGTGCCGAAAAATTTACGCTGCACCTCTTTGATCCCATCCACATCAAACTTCATATTGTCCCAGGGAGATGCATTGGTAATCAGATACCAGCGTGTAGCATCAGCTCCATAGTCTTCAATGGTCTTAAATGGATCCACTACATTACCCAAACGCTTACTCATCTTATTGCCATTCTTATCAAGTACCAGTCCGTTACTCACGCAGGTCTTGTAGGCTACTGAATCAAAGACCAGGCAGGCAATAGCATGTAAAGTATAAAACCATCCCCTGGTCTGATCCACTCCTTCCGCAATAAAATCAGCAGGAAAACTTTCTTTGAATGTTTCTTTATTCTCAAATGGAAAATGCCATTGAGCATAAGGCATCGCACCACTATCGAACCAAACATCGATCAGGTCTGGTACCCGATTCATTGGCAGGCCCTTTGAGCTTACCAGTATGATATCATCAACGAAAGGTTTGTGCAGATCCAATTTATCATCATCAAGTAATACAGAATTGTTAATACCAAGTTTGGTATCCGCCTTCGCTCCTTCTGTTCTTAATTGTTCGATTGAGCCAATACATATTTCCTCTTCTCTATCTTCTGTTCTCCAGATTGGAAGTGGCGTGCCCCAGAAACGGCTACGACTAAGATTCCAGTCAACCAGATTCTCCAGCCAATTACCGAATCTTCCTTCTCCGGTAGAGGCTGGTTTCCAGTTAATGGTTTTATTCAGTTCCACCATTCTATCCTTGATTGCGGTGGTTTTTATAAACCAGGCATCAAGTGGATAATATAAAATGGGTTTAT
The DNA here is from genome assembly GCA_046596515.1 of Chitinophagaceae bacterium. Classification (GTDB taxonomy): domain Bacteria; phylum Bacteroidota; class Bacteroidia; order Chitinophagales; family Chitinophagaceae; genus JJ008. Next base: position 4,389 of record JBKJMI010000102.1, read on the forward strand.
CGGTTCTCCAGCAATGCGGATAGCTATGCTCGTATTTCTCTACTTTAAAAGCCCGATTTTCTTTTTTCAGTTTTACAGAGAGATCAACGTTCACATCCACATAATCCTTCTCGTCCTTATAATTCTTTACATAGCGGTTGCTGAATTCACCAAGGCCATCTACAAATTTTCCCTGCCGATCCACCATGGTCAGAATACCGATATCATATTTTTTACCAACACGATAGTCATCGGCACCAAATGCCGGTGCGGTATGCACGATGCCTGTACCATCTTCTGTGGTCACAAAATCTCCAATCAATATTCTAAATGGTTTGGCCCCAGGCTGTATTTCTTCAATAACTGCGGGAGAGTTAGCTTCATAAGGTAGCAATTGCTCGTATTCGCATCCTTCCAGCTTCGATCCTTTGAATTCGGTCAGGATCTTCCATGGAAGGATTTTTTGTTTTTCATTATAGCCATCAAAATCTCCATCCTTGCCCTCTTCCTTAAAATATTTTGGCAATAAGGCCTTAGCCAATATTACATTAACGGGTATATGCAGATAAGGATTGAAAGTTTTTACCAGCACATAATCAATATTTGGACCTACAGTAAGTCCGAGGTTGGAAGGAAGTGTCCAGGGAGTGGTGGTCCAGGCCAGATAAAATAGTTCGGAGTTAGGAGTCGTAAGTATGGAGTAGAGAAATTCGCTTCGATCGTTTCGTATCGCTTTGAACATAGCCACAGCGCTGGTATCTTTTACATCTTTGTAAGTACCTGGCTGATTCAATTCATGGGAACTCAGGCCAGTGCCCGCTGCAGGAGAATAAGGTTGTATACTTACGCTTTCATAAAGCAATCCTTTTTTATACAACTCACTAAGTAACCACCAAAGTGTTTCAATGTATTCATTCTTAAACGTGATATAAGGATCATTCAGGTCTACCCAATACCCCATCTTACGGGTAAGATCATCCCATTTATCCTTATAGCGCAGTACCGCTTCTCGGCATTTTTTATTATAATCTTCAACAGATATTTTCTTACCAATATCTTCTTTGGTAATGCCCAGCTCTTTTTCCACTCCCAGTTCAATAGGAAGGCCATGAGTATCCCAGCCACCTTTTCTTTTTACCTGAAAGCCCTGCATAGTTTTATAACGACAAACCATGTCCTTCAGCGTTCGGGAGATCACGTGATGAATACCGGGCATACCATTAGCGCTGGGCGGACCTTCATAAAACACAAAAGGTATGGCCCCGGCGCGAAGGGAGATACTTTTTTCAAAGGTTTGATTATCACCCCAGTATCTAAGAATTTCTTTCTCAAATGCCGGGAGGTTCAGGCCTTCATATTCGTGATATTTTGTATTCATATTCCGCAGAAAGGTGTGCAAAGGTATGAAAAACCAAGGGCTAATTAATGCAAAAGCCACCCTGCAAATGACTGCAAGATGGCTTTTAAAAAAATTATTAGTTAAAAGCTGGTGGTACCGTTGGCCTGATAAGTAAACCTGAATGTATAATAGCGCTGCTCATTTATTTTAACCTGGTCGGTAGCGTTGGCAGCAGGTGTAACACCTCCTTTATAATAATTAAGTACTTCGAGTTTGGCATATTTACCATTAGCGGTGCGAATTACCAGTACTCTTCCTGGAATTGGAGTGAGCAGGTTGTTTGCACCATCATAACTGTACCATCCTTTTCCGGAGCCTTTAGTAATAGCATAAGAAATCGGGTAGTTATCTACTCTGAATACAGAATCAATTGGAATAGTAGTTAGTGATTCAAAAGCACCAACCCATACAAATGCACCGCCTGTACCAGGACCAGATGTTACATTGTTTACACGAATGGTGGTACCTGAGAAGGCCAGGTCCCAGTTAGAACTGGCAGAATCTGCATTGGATATCCATGAATTGGTACGCAGACTAAAAAAAGAATATTTGCCTGCTCCAAAGGGCTGGCCCTGTGTACTGATACCAATAATAGTATCGGCAGGAAGATTTCTTACAGTCACGATATTACCGGAAACGGATACATTATATGCTGTAGGATCTGCTGGTGTTGGCGCAGATATATTATCTTTTTTGCAGGCTGTTAAAAGCGTTGTTACTGCAAGCAGAGAAAGGATCAACTTTTTCATTTGTTATTTATTGTTTTGTTATAAGATCAGTGTTTATTGTTTCTAATGAATTGATAATTCGCGCCCATGTAAACCATACGACCCTGAAGATTTGGCAAATAAGAGAGGTCGCGATAGTTGGCAACATTATCGATGCCCGCCTGAAGTCTCCAGCCGTTTTTTAATTCTTTACCTGCAGTAATATTCACGAGAAGAAATCCATTAGCAAATTCATCCTGTTCATTGTAGATGCCATTTCCATCTTTATCAGCAACCGCCCATTCGCTGCGGTAAGAAAATCGAAGCGTAGCATAGAAAAGAGTTGGTTTCTGCCAGGTGAATTTTAAATTGCCCATATGACGGCTTCTGTTAGGAAGGCCGATATATTCTTTCAACTGCAGTAAGCGACTATATCCGTTCTCGTCACGGGTATATTGCTTTCCTTCTTTTACTGATCTTCTTTCATTCTTATCCGCTGTATTCAGGAATTGATAGCCGGAAGAAATGGTAAAATTTGATATTGGTTTCCAGGTAAGTTCCAGTTCAGTACCCTGAGTAAATGCTTTTTTTACATTGATATAAGAGAATACCTGGGCACCGGTTGATTTAGTAGCTACCTGCCTTACATCGATCAGGTTCTCAACATCATTTCGGAAAACATTCAATGTGCCGGAGAGTTTGCTGCTAAGAATAAAATTTGCACCGAGGTTGGCACCTGTAGAAAATTCCGGGGTAAGTGTTTTCAGTTTATAAAAATCTTCCTTGATTTCAGAGATCTGACCGAGCTGCTGTAATTGGGTGATGATCTTTACTGCATCAATAGTTCCGAAAACGGAATAACCGCCAGCGGCATTATTTGTAAAATTTAAATAGAGCTGGCGAAAATCGGGTGCTTTGAATCCACGGCCCACAGAAGCATTAAAAGAAAGTTTGGGAGAGGCTTTAAAGCGAATTGCCAGTTTAGGACTAAATGCACCTGCGAATAATTTATTATCATCATAACGGAAACCTGCGATCAGGGTCATCTTATCAAAAGGTCTCCATTCTTCCTGTACAAATCCATAAAGGATCTGATTTTGTTTTTGGCTGCTCAGATCATCGTAGCGGGTCGATCTTGCCTGGTCCATACTGTATCCTGCACCAAGTGTAAGTGTAGATTTATCAGAATTGATATCCGTTTGATTTTCGATACGGTAAAAATTCTGTTTGAATTCATCATTATAAGCACTGTCCGGCACTTCCCGAAAGCGAAGTCGCTGTGATCCACTGTAGGCAGTGAAATAACCCCGCATTGTACTGGTTATTTTTTTGCTGAACTGATGTTGAAATACCGGGCTGATATTAAGATCGCTGTTTTGTTCCCTGCCATAAGAATTGGTAACATTCCCATTATTGCCTACAGCAAATTCCTGTTTAATATGATCCAGCGTATGACGAATGCTCAGAGAAAGTTTGCTTCGCTGACTCAATATATATTGAGTTTGTAATTGGTTTGTAAAACGACGAATGGGCTGGGCGATGCGGTCAGTAGAAAAAGGGCGAAAACTTACTCCATCAAATAAAAGTGCATCCCCGGAATATTGCCAGCCGAATTTTCCAATGGTAGAACCCATTCTGGCATTTAGATCCAGGCTTTTGAAAGCTTCATTACTCCAGGGACTGGCCCAGCCTTTATCAGGATTACCGAAACCATAGCGTACTCCCAGTTCTGCATTTTTGCGAAAGGATTTATCAGTAATAATATTTATTACCCCCGCCATCGCTTCAGATCCATATAAACTGGAGGAAGGACCTTTTACTATTTCTATTTTCTTCACTGAGCTTGCAGAGATGCGGTTCAGGTCAAGAACACCTGCGGTACGGCCCACCAGAGGTTCACCATCTATAAGTATTAAAGTATAATCCGGATTCAACCCCTGCATTTGTACACCCGCACCAAAACCATTGGTAATATATAAACCCGTTTGTTCTTGTAATATATCTTTTAAACGAAGTGAACCAGATTGACGGATCGTTTGCTGATTAATTATACGAACAGGTACTGCTACGTTTCCCAACTTTCTCTCCGTGCGGGTAGCAGTTACCACTACTTCATCCATAGTCTTATTGAAAAGAGTATCCGATTGAGCCCCGGCTGCAAGGCTTAGAACAGATACTAATTGGAGGATGAAAAATTTTCTCATGGTCTATTTGATTGAGCACAAAGATTGACCAGTGAAAATTTTATTTTATCACGTAATTGTCATGAAAGAGATATCCATGTATGTTTTACAATAAAATGACTTCGTTAACAGGGAATATCATAGTGCTTACTGACTAATATCAGAAGATAAAACGGAGGAATCAGAAGAAATGCGAGATCAGCGCAGCAATAATTCACAGGGCTTAAGTCCTGTATGTTTTTTAAACGCAGTAGAAAAATGGGAGATAGAAGAATATCCCAGCAGCATAGAAACTTCTGTTACAGTAAGTCCTTTTTCATAGAGAAGATATTTGGCGTGCTCCATACGCTGACTCTGATAAAAATCAAATACAGTGGTGCCGAACATTTCTTTAAATCCTTTTTTCAGGTAACATTCATTAATAGCCACCTTACGACTAAGTTCTTTAATCGTGATGGGCTCACCAATTTGCTGAACTAATATTTCGCGTGCCTTACTGATCTTCTCGCGATCGGCTTCATTTGCCAGGAACTTGCAATTGATCACATCTATCTGCTTTTCGCCAAGCATGCAATCAATACTGTATAGCAGCAGCATTTGCGTCTGTGCATTGATATAAATATTCTCCAATGAATCGCTGTAAGTATGATTAAGTACTCCTTCAAGTACTAATCTTGTCTTTCCGCAAAGAGGAAGGATCTTGAAGAAAGATTCGTTGTACCGAAAAGCAAGGATCTCATCGGTAAATGCAGCATTGCCTTTACGGGGTTTTACAAACTGGCTCAGGTGAACCGGTGTAAAACGGAAACTCACTACATCCACGCTATCTGCCCTTTCGGTGCAGGTTTTTGATCCTCCAAACTGGCAGTTATCACATTCTGTGTCTTTTTTGCGACAATATACATTCCCGCTTACACAAAAACGCAACTCCAGAAAATTCTTCTTTTTCTCTTTTTCATAATGATAAACCAGCATTCCGGTATCATCAATGTTCCATTGAGAATGCCGGCTATAACGTTGAATGGAGTATTGAACGGACCCTGGTGTCTGTTGTTCTTTATGTTGGAGCAGATGCAATTCTCCCTCCATAAAATTCTGACTATGTGCCAGAGCAAGTATATCGGGAGCGTTGAGCATTAGCTAAATTACGAAATTCCCACCAATTTCAATGTTAAGACATTGACTATACCCGTTTTATCCTCATTTTTAACGTAATACAATCTAAAAAAACTTCGATTTTTCAACCTAAAGGCTAACTTTGCCCCCTCTCATGATTCATCCACACACGTATATACACCCCAACGCAAAACTTGCCACCAACGTTAAGATCGATCCCTTTACTGTGATCCATCAGGATGTGGAGATTGGCGATGGTACCTGGATCGGTTCTAATGTGACGATCATGGAAGGGGCGCGTATAGGTAAGAACTGCCGGATCTTTCCTGGAGCAGTAATTTCTGCAGTACCGCAGGATCTCAAATTCCAGGGTGAATACTCTAATGTATATATCGGTGATGGAACAACAGTTCGGGAATTCGTGACCATTAACCGCGGAACCAAGGATAGAGAAAGAACCTCCATTGGAAAGAATTGCCTGATCATGGCTTATTGCCATTTCGCTCACGACTGTATAGTTGGTGATAATTGTATTACCAGTAATAATACCCAGGTGGCAGGGCATGTAACCATTGGCGACTGGTCCATACTTGCGGGTATGTGCGCGGTGCACCAATTTGTAAAGATCGGAGCGCATTCATTCATCGGCGGAGGTTCACTGGTAAGTAAAGATGTACCTCCTTATATCAAGGCCGGCCGCACTCCCTTAAGTTATGCTGGTGTGAATTCTATCGGATTAAAAAGACGTGGATTCAGTATTGAACGTATCAACCATATTCTCGACATCTACCGCGTGTTGTATAATAAAGGAATGAATACCAGCCAGGCTGTTGAATTCATTGAAGAAGAAATGCCAGCAACTGATGAGAGGGACGAGATCGTAACCTTTATTCGTGAAAGCGGCCGTGGCATTATCAAAAGATATACAAAAGGCAACGGCGATGATGATCTCCCTCTCTGATTCCGGAAAACGCTTCAACCGCGACTGGATATTTCGCCATTTTAGTTACCAGTTTGAAAAAGGAAAGTCCTATGCCATAACTGGTCCGAACGGATCTGGTAAAAGCACTTTATTGCAGGTACTAGGTGCCAGCATGATGATCAGTGAAGGGAAGATCAATTTTTCAATTATGGGAAAACCTCTATCCTCTGATGAGGTATATCTGAATATGTCGATCTGTGCTCCTTACCTGGAGTTGATCGAAGAAATGACTTTAGTTGAGCTGCTCGGTTTTCACAGAGGATTCAAACCCTTTCTCCCTGGAATTACCACAGAAAAGATCGTGGAAGCAATCAGTCTTCAAAAAGCAGGCAAAAAACAGATCAGGCATTATTCTTCCGGAATGAGGCAAAGAGTAAAACTCGCGCAATGCATTTTTTCTGATGTTCCTATCATTCTTCTTGATGAACCCTGTACTAACCTGGATAAAACAGGTATCGATCTTTATCATTCACTTATACATACTTATTGCGGTGACCGCCTGGTTGTAGTTAGCAGCAACGATGAAGTGGAGTACGATTTCTGCAAGGAGAAAATAAATCTCAACGATTATAAATAGGTGATTGAGGGTCAATGCGCGGCACTAAGATCCACTTTATCTCCTTTCCTTTTCTTTGCCCGCACGAATAAAACAAAAGGAATACAGATCAGGAACATAATGCCTATCCACAGGAATACATCCATATAGGAAAGTACCATGGCCTGTTTGGTCACTGAATAATCTATAGATTGATATGCCCGCTGAAGCGCAATATTTGGCGTGGCCCCTTTTGAAATAAACGATTGTTGTATAGCTGTGATACGGTTCTGTACAACAGGATTATTTACATCAAGGTGATTGAGTATGGTACTTCGATGCACCATCAGTTGCTGCGCCATAAACGTAGTAATAAGGGCTACACCAAAAGAACCTCCTAATTGGCGCATCATTCCTGTAAAGGCTGCGCCCTCTCCTATCTGTCTTCCCTGCAGGGTGCTTAATGACATAGTGGTTATCGGAATAAATAATAAACCCAGGGCCATTCCCCTAAATATCAGCATCCAGAAAAATGCCGGTTTACCAGTATCGGGTGTTAGAATTCTATATCCCCAGAAGCAAAATATAAAAAACGCAAGCATCCCAAGCGCAGCCAGATATTGCTGCCTGGCACCTGCCTGTAATAATCTTCCTATCAAGGGCATCATGAAGGCCGTCGTCAGAGCAGCAGGAACAAGCAGCAAGCCTGATTGTGTGGCTGTCCATCCTAGTGTTGCCTGAGTATACAATGGTATTATGAAGGTGGAACCGTATAAACCAAATCCAAGTATAAAAGATAGAAAAGTACCAATTCGAAGATTACCATTCTTTAGAACGCGAAGATTTACAATTGGATTTCGAAAAGTCAATTCTCTCCAGATGAAAAAGAATCCGCTGAAAATAGCAGTGACCGTAAGCCATGTGATCGTATTACTAGAGAACCAGTCATCATCATGACCTTTTTCCAATACATACTGCAATGAACCTACACAGGCAGCAAGAAGTCCAATACCCGCCCAGTCAATATCTTTTACAGCGCTTTTCTCCGCATATTTTGGGGAACGTACGAACTGCAGAGTTAATAAGGTGGCAATAATTCCCAATGGAATATTGATATAAAAAATATAAGGCCATTGCCAGTGATCCACGATATAACCACCCAATGGTGGACCAAGAGTAGGACCAACAATAACGCCCATACCATAAATGGCCTGAGCCATTCCTCTTTTATGTGCAGGATAACTTTCGGTAATTATGGTTTGTGAAGTAACCAGTAATGCTCCGCCTCCTACTCCCTGTAAAAAACGGAAAATAATAAGTTCATTGATGGTAGTGGCATTTCCGCAGAGAAAAGAACAAATGGTGAACAGAATAATAGAAGCAGCGAAATAATTGCTTCGTCCAAATTGCTGAGACAACCAACTGGTCATAGGAACAATAATCACATTTCCGATAGCATAAGCGGTGACCACCCAACCTACTTCACTGGTAGTGGCGCCAAGGTTTCCCTTCATATCATTCAGTGCCACATTCACAATGGTGGTATCCACGATCTCAAGCAAAGCGCAGAGAATCGCAGTAACTGTAATGATCACTCTTCGGGAGCCATATTCAACCAAAGAACCTTCCTGTATCATTTTCTTATTTTATGTGAACATCCACCTGCACGTTCATTCCGGGTCTTAATTTTTTTACCAGGCTGTCATTTTTGTCAGCAAACTCAATTCTTACAGGAAGTCGCTGTACCACTTTTACAAAATTTCCAGTGGCATTGTCCGGAGGAAGTAAAGAGAATGTAGATCCTGTAGCCGGAGAAAAAGAAGCAAGCTTCGCTTCAAAATCATGGCCAGGGAAGGCATCCGCTTTCACGGTCACTTTCTGTCCTTCTACCATTTTGTTTATTTGGGTCTCCTTAAAATTTGCCACAACCCATTTATCATCACTATGCACCACACTGAAAAGTGATTGACCAGCCTGTACAAATTGTCCGGGCTGCACATTCACCTTAGATACCATACCATCATTCACAGCGGTGATCACCGTATAAGAAAGATTAAGCTTGGCCGCATCTACATCTGCCTGCTTTTGTTGTATTACGGTTCCTGCTACTTCAATTTGTGTAGAAACAGCTTTGCTTTGTTCACTCACAGCATTGGTCTGACTGGCGGCCTGTTTTTTCTGTTCTTCCAGAATGGCTACCTGTTTTTCTGCTGATTGTTTAGCAGCAAGTGCCTGCTCATATTGCTGTTGAGTTATTGAATGATCTTTAATAAGATTTGCATAGCGATCAAAATCCTGCGTGGCACGCCAAAGAGTGACCTTGGCGGCTTCTATCTGCGCGTCGAGTGTTCCTATAAAGGCTGCGGCAGTAGCTATATTTGCGCGGGCCGCTGTTGTATTTGCCCTTGCTGTTCCTGCAACGGATCTTGCATTCGCTAATGCGGCTTCCGCCTGTTGAAGTTTAAGCCGATAGTCACGATCATCTAGTACCATCAGGGTATCACCTTTCTTCACGTATTTATTATCGTTTACTCTTACATCTGTTACATAACCTGAAATACGTGGGATCACCGGACTAATATCCGCACTGACCTGCGCGTCATCTGTGTCCTCATGCGCAAGGCTATGACGGTATTTGCTATACCCGAACCAGGAACCGCCAACCACGAGGATGACAAGTATGATTATAAATATCGGGTTTCTCTTCTTCGATGTTTTTTCTTGCATGATTATTTGTTGGAAAGATTATTTATTTTTTCAGCTCGCGGGCAAGGATGCCAGATGACTGCAATAATTTATTATAAGCCACAAACTGATCGGCTTTTGACAGGGTATAACTGAGTTTAGATTGAAGCAGCGCCACATCCGCATCCAGCAATTCCTGTGTGGTGGCCAGACTATTATTGAATTTATTTTTTACGATACGCTCATTCTCCGTTGCCTGCTCAAGGGCTTTGGCGTATACTTCTACCTTTTTACGATTACTGATCACATTGAGATAGTCGCGGCTCACCTGCAATTTGATTCTATCATCAAGCAGATCTTCATTGTATTGTATTTGCTGAACCCTGGATTCTGCCTGCTTAACCTTTGATTTATTTTTCCAGATGGAGGATAAATTATAGGAGGCCCCTACCCCCAGGTTGACCGCATTGGTCACGGTTAAAACATTGGGAATATCCGCGGCAATAAAACCGCCTGTAAGTTGAATAGAAGGAAGTGCATCCGCTTTTATAGAGAGAACACCTGTTTGTGCAGATTGTCTGCGAAGCTCAATCGCGGCTTTATCTTTTCTGTTTTCTATTGCAGCACGGATAAAGTCGTCCATCACCCTTGTATCATAGGCTTTTTCAATTCCTGCTGTATCTAATGCCAACTGCGTTTCAGTTGAAAATCCCAGCATAAGATCCATATTCAGATTCGCGATATCGCGATTATTTTCTGCATCCAATAAATTTAATTCCACAGTGGATGCCTGTAATTCCGCTTTGAGCAGATCATTACGCGCAAGCAATCCATTTTTCTCAAGGTTGCCCAGGTCTTTCACTCTTTGTCTTGCGCTTGCCAGATTTTCTTTTATCAATCGTACCTGGGAAACTGCTTTGAAAAGGTTGGCAAATGCTTCAATGGTATTTTGAATGATCTCATCTTTATTGATCTCCGCATCAAGCTCAATTGCTTTTTTAAGCAGCTCTGCTGAACGAATGCCGTATCGGATCTTTCCGCCAGCATAAATGGGCATCGACAGATTGAGTATGCCATACAATGCCTGGTTCACTTTAGGACTGGACCCGGAACCCCCATTATTATTATTGGAAGATTTAAGATCGATATTGGCACTATTCAATCGCAGGTAGGAAGCAGTGGCCGATGCGTTAGGCAACTTTTTTTCAATGGCCTCCTGCAACGCAGCGGAAGCCTCTTCGATCTTAGCCTCTGAGATCTTAAGTTGCTTACTGCTTTTCATCCCGAGATCGATCGCCTCCTGCAGTCCCAGTATTTTTTTATCCTGCGCCTTCGCTAATCCAGAAAAAATCAGTAGCGCGAATGATATGATGATCCTATTTTTCATATTTCAACATTGCTTTAAATAAAGACTTCAAATGACCAGCCAGTTTTGCCCTGATAAAGGATTCAAATTCTTGCTCAGTTAACTGCTGCACGCCACTTAATTCGCGGTAATAATGTTTGGTTGTCACCAGGTGATGCGCAGTTCCTATCATGGTGGTCATCATCATGGCTACATCTATATTGGGACGAAATTCTCCATTCTCCTGACCTTCTTTTATCAGTTTTTCTATCAGTTCCAGATTTCGTTTTTTCATCTCAAGAATGAGGGAGGTAATAACCGGAGTATTATTTAATACCTGCTCTCTTGCCATAATGCGATGGAAACATTGCTGGCCCATTAGTTTGTCCATAAAATTGTCTACCAGCATGTATACTTTTTCCATAGCAGAAATACCCGGACTACCAATGATCAGTTCGAGGGTCATTTTGCTGGCTTCACCGCGATAATGAAAAACAGCCTCCAGCAATTTTTCTTTTGAGCCGAAATAATAAGAGATCATCGCAAGATTGACCTGCGCTCTTTCGGCGATATCTCTAACCGAGGTACCGTTAAACCCTTTGTCCGCGAAAAGTGATTCCGCGGTTTCCATTATGACCAATTGCTTTTCGGAATACATGCCGAATTAATTTAAGGCGGCAAAGATTAAACAAATGTTTGATTAAATAAAGAGATTGAGGAAGTTTTTTCAGGCTGGCATTGAAGGATGGCATTCAACGGCTATTAAAAGTCTGATGGTCAACGGCTTATGATTAAGAAGCGGCTAGCTTCCAGCCCCAAGCTTCTAGCTTAAATTGTTGAACCTTGTTTTTCTGTGTTCCAATTCATGAACTTAAGCGGCTGTTGACTCCAGACTTCTGACTCAAGACTCCCCACTCCCAACTCCCTACTTACTAACGCTGGCTTGCTATCAGCAAATTCAGATCCGTGTATTTCAGATCGAATCGCTGACTGAGGTAAAAATTAGTAAGGGCTCCTTTGAAGATATAGATACCACTGCGAAGATGAAGTTTGTGCCATACCAGGTTTTCGAAGCCGCCATTGTCTCCGGCCTCCATAAGTAATGGCATAAGTACATTGCTGATCGCCTGGGAGGCGGTGCGGGAAAAACCTGAGGGTATATTAGGAACGCAGTAATGAATAACGCCGTATTTTTTAAAAATAGGATGTTCATGAGAAGTGATCTCGGAGGTTTCAAAACAACCACCACGGTCAATGCTCACATCAATGATCACAGAACCCGGACGCATATTGCTGACCATTTCTTCTGTGACCACCAATGGAGTGCGGCCTGTCTGTGAACCTAAAGCACCTACGGCCACTTCACAGGTTTTTAATTGCTTAGCCAGCATGCGGGGCTCCATCACGGAGGTCCACATTCTCTGACCTATATTATTCTGCAGACGCTTTAAGCGATATACATTATTATCAAAAACTTTAACGGATGCGCCAAGCGCAATAGCAGCTCTTGCGGCATACTCTCCCACAATTCCTGCTCCGATAATTATAACCTTGGTTGGTGCAATGCCGGAAATACCACCTAACAAAACTCCCTTACCATGATTAGAGGAACTGAGATATTGAGCAGCGATCAGCATAACGGCAGAACCTGCGATCTCACTCATGCTGCGTACGATGGGATAAGAGTCACTGTCGTCTTTGAGATTCTCAAATGAAATGGCTGTGATCTTTTTTTCCATCATACTCGCCAGCGTGGAGGCCTTGAGTATGGTAAGGTGTATGGGAGAAATGATAACCTGGTTGATCTGCAAAAGGTCAAGATCTTCTTCAATGACCGGCGCGCTTTTTACCAGTATGGGCGCTTTAAAAACTTCCGCCCTGTCGTACACTATTCTTGCACCCGCCTCACTATATTCTTTATCCTGAAAATGGGAAGCTTCGCCTGCATTATGTTCGATCACTACCTGGTGCCCATTGCTTACAAGTACACTCACGGCATCGGGAGTCAAGGCCACCCTGTTTTCCTGGAAAGCGATCTCTTTTGGAATTCCTATCATCATACTTTCTGACCTTGGCTTTATGTCCAGCGTTTCTTCAAGCGTTTCATAGCTAAAAGATGTACTTATCCGCGGTTTTTGCTGGCTCATGCGCTTGATGATGACTTAAAAGATCGGGTTAATTTATCCTCTCAAATTTACCTAATTATCCTCGATTTTTATACTGCGGCGATCATTATCTATCCATTCCATGTAAACATGTACAGTTTCATCCGGCAGCAGGCCTGAAATTTTCTCCGGCCATTCCACCAGGCAGATATTGCCACTGTAAAGACAGTCCTCAATACCCGCTCTGCTGGCTTCCTCCTCATCCTTTATCCTATAGAGATCCATATGATATATAGACCCTGAATCCTTATCTGCCTCATATTCATTGATAAGTGAAAAACTGGGGCTGCCTACTACATCCTTCACTCCTAAGGCATCACATAGTGCATGTATGAAACTTGTTTTTCCAACACCCATTTCGCCATGAAAAGCAAATACTTTATCCTCCTTCCGGGAAGCCCAGAACTCCGATACCATCTGACCAATATCATTTAAATGATAGATCCATTCCATATATACAAAATTAAAAGTTTGGGGCCTTTAGCACTGTATTATTTCCCTATTCGAAATAAGAGCTGATCTGGTTTCAATAAATTTGCATTATGGAAAAGGTTCAATGGAAAGTGGAAGGGATGGATTGCAATACCTGCGCGATCAGCATTCATAAATACCTGGAAAAACAAGGTATGAAAAATGTAAAGGTGAACTATGCCACGGGAGATGTGATATTTGACGCAGATAAAGAAGTTCCTGAAGAAAAAATAAGCAAAGGTATCAGCGATCTGGGTTATACGATCGTTGACTCGTCAAAACCTGCAATTGCTAATTCAGGTAAAAAAATTCTTTCCACGCATTTACAACGATTCTTGTTCTGTTTTCCATTTACTGCCGTACTGATGTTGCATATGGTACCCGGACTTCATCTGCATTGGCTGATGAACGATAAGGTACAATTAGCATTGACCATCCCTGTATATCTAGTGGGAATGAGTTTTTTCGGACCCTCTGGATTTAAGAGTTTAAAGCATGGCATGCCAAACATGAATGTGCTTATCGCAATTGGTGCAACGGCGGCTTTTATTTATAGTCTTTATGGTACGGTCTCCGGCAATCCTGAAAATTTTATGTTCTATGAAACGGCTGCTACCATTATTACCCTTGTATTCCTGGGAAATTATATGGAAGAAGCTTCCATCAATTCTACACAGCGTGCCCTGAATAAGATCGCAAAGTCGCAGAAGGTGATTGCCAATATGATCGCTTTTGATGATGACCACAAAGAGCAGATCTTCCATGTTGAGAACAGCCAGCTTCGGGTAGGTGACCTGATTTTAATAAAAACGGGAGAGCAGGTTCCAATAGACGCGAAAGTTTTATGGGGCGAGGCCGAGGTGAACGAAGCCATCGTAACCGGTGAAAGTCTGCCTGTTTATAAAACTAAAAAAGATAATATCATTGGTGGTTCCATCCTCGTAAATGGAACGATCAAGGCCCAGGTTACCGCCACAGGAAATGATACGGTATTATCTGCCATCATCAATATGGTAAAGAACGCACAAGGAGAAAAACCACCCGTGCAGTTACTCGCCGACAAGATCAGCGCCGTATTTATTCCGATAGTATTAGTTATTGCCGGCCTTACTTTAGTAGTAAATTGGATTTATCTCGCAGATTTTACTCCAGCATTGATGCGATCTATTGCCGTATTAGTTATTGCTTGTCCCTGTGCTATGGGATTGGCTACACCAGCCGCTATTGCAGTTGGGTTGGGCCGTGCAGCAAGAAATGGCATACTTTTTCGAAATGCCACCAGCCTGGAGAATTTTAAGACGATCAAACAAGTTGTATTTGATAAAACAGGAACTCTAACTACGGGAAATTTCAGACTTGCCGGATTTTGGTTTGATGCAGCTAAAATCAATGAAACTGAATTTAAAAAGATCGCGTATTCATTAGAGAAATATTCTACTCATCCACTGGCTCAGGCCATCGTAAAAGAATGGAAAGAAAATGAATTGATACCCTGGAAGAAAACAGAAGAAATAAAAGGCCTTGGCATGCAGGGTACTGACAATAAGGAAAATATTTTTCTGGCAGGATCTTATAAAACGGTGAAAGAATTAACCAGGGAAGAAGGACATAATATTTATATCACCCGCAATCAGGAATTAATCGGATGGATCGATCTGCAGGATGAGTTGAGGCCAGAAGCGAAAGAGGTGATCAATTACCTGCACAAAAAAGGGTTGGCTACCATTCTGCTTAGCGGAGACAGCAAAATTAAATGCGAACAGATCGCAAAAGAATTGGGAATTGATACGGTGTTCGCTGAACAATCTCCCGAACAAAAATTAAATAAGATCGCTGAACTGAATAGTAAATTACCCACAGCTATGATCGGTGATGGCATAAATGATGCGCCGGCATTGGCAAAAGCTACTATTGGTATTTCTATGAATGATTCTTCCCAGGTGGCACTGCAGAGCGCCCATGTGGTGCTGATGAATCAGGGATTGAAAAAACTGCCATTAGCCCTGGGACTGGGTCAGCATACATATCTTACAATCAAACAAAATCTATTCTGGGCTCTTTTCTATAACGTCATCGCCATACCAGTGGCAGCGTTGGGATTTTTAAGTCCTACCCTTGGCGCACTGGTCATGGGATTCAGTGATGTGGTTCTGGCAATAAACTCCGTACGTTTGTTTGTTAAAAAAGTAAGCTGATTGCCGGGAGATCTTCATAAAATATTAAAACAATACTGGGGTTTTGATCAATTTCGTCCTTTACAGGAGGAAGTGATTCAATCCGTATTAGACGGAAAAGATGCGCTGGCGCTGATGCCTACAGGTGGAGGAAAATCTTTATGTTATCAATTACCCACTTTAGCTGCGGAAGGGCTTTGCCTCGTGGTGTCTCCACTGATAGCATTAATGAAGGACCAGGTGGAAAATCTTCACCGGAAAAATATTACCGCCTTTGCTATCTATTCTGGCATGAGTCGAAAGGAGGTGATCAATACTTTAAAGATCGCCACTGAAAGCAATTGCCGTTTTCTCTATGTTTCACCAGAACGACTGGAAAGTAAATTATTCCTTGAGTATCTGCCCGGTTTGCCAATTAGTTTATTGGCTATTGATGAAGCTCACTGCGTATCTCAATGGGGCTATGATTTCCGACCGCCATATCTGCGTATTGCCGCGTTAAGAAAAGAATTACCTGGAATACCTGTACTGGCATTAACTGCTTCTGCCACCCCAAAAGTGCAGGAAGATATCTGCGAAAAGTTAGAGTTAAAAAACAAACTGATTTTTCGCCAATCATTTGAAAGATCCAGTCTTTCCTATAGTTGTTTTCAGCCACCATCACGCATCAATAAGATACAGGAGATACTTACCAATGTGCCGGGCACCGCTATTGTTTATTGTCGGAGTAGAAAAAGAACAAAAGAGATCAGTGATCAGCTCAAAGCATTTGGCATCGCTTCTGATTTTTATCATGCCGGTTTATTACAGGAGCAAAGAAATCAGCGACAAACGGATTGGCTGAACGATAAGATCAGGGTGATCGTATGCACCAACGCATTTGGTATGGGTATAGATAAACCCAATGTTCGAATAGTGATTCATGCAGACGCGCCGGAATGCCTGGAAAATTATTACCAGGAAGCGGGACGCGCCGGTCGTGATGGAAATACTGCATATGCCGTTCTGCTATATGAAGAAAAGGATCTGGGTGATCTGGAAGAAATGACAGTGAAAAGATATCCTTCGATTGAAGTAATAAAAAAAGTCTATCAGGCTGTCTGCAATTATTTCCAGGTGCCTTCAGGAACAGCACAGGGCGATTATTTTGATTTTGACCTGGGGGATCTTGTAAAAAAATTCAAACTGGATACCTGGGAGGTACTTTATTCTTTGAAAGCACTGGAACAGGATGGATGGCTTGCATTCAATGAACAGGTCTTTCTTCCTCCTACTGTGACCTTCACCATTGAGAAAAAAATGCTCTATGAATTTGAAAAGGACCATGCAGATTCTGAGCCGCTCATAAAGACCCTGCTGCGATCTTACGAAGGAATCTATGATCGACTAACCAGTATTTCAGAGAAACAATTAGCAGGATGGCTGAAAAAAGAGCCGGAAGAAATAAAGCAACTTTTATTGCGCTTACAATCCTTCGGAGTAATTGAATATCATCCTCAAAAAGATAAGCCACAGGTGCTTTTTCTGCGCGCACGTATTCCTGTTGAGAATCTTAAGATCGATATGCGGGGTTATGAAGAAAGAAAAAAACTGACGATGGACCGAACCCGCCAAATGATTGGCTATATCACTGAATCACTGCTCTGCCGAAGCCTGATCATTGGACATTATTTTGGTGACGAGAAGATCCAACCTTGTGGTATTTGCGATAATTGTCGCAGAAAAAAACAAACTTCCATTTCAAGGGAAGAGTTTGATGCCATCTTACATCGAATGCTGAACATGGTAAAATATGAGGCTATGGAGCCCGCTATTTTATTCAGCAAAATGAATGATGTGGAAGAAGAAAAATCATGGAAGATTCTTGAGTTTCTTCAAAAAGAAAACAAAGTTGAATTTGATGATCTTGGCA
This sequence comes from Chitinophagaceae bacterium, assembly GCA_046596515.1. Classification (GTDB taxonomy): domain Bacteria; phylum Bacteroidota; class Bacteroidia; order Chitinophagales; family Chitinophagaceae; genus JJ008. Next base: position 22,042 of record JBKJMI010000102.1, read on the forward strand.
GGATCCGAATGAAATGATCAGAAAATTGACTTCCTGCTGCGACTTCCACCGAGTCCCAAAACACCAAGTAAACTTCTCACAATCGTATTTCCCGCGGTACGGGTCATACTTTTTACAATAGGATCGTCAAAAAATCCTTTTTCTTTTGCCTTATCTGGTTTAGTTTCTTTGGGTTTCTCTTCCTCTTTTGTTTCGGCGGCATTGCTCAATTTCTCCGTCAGTATTTCGTAGGCGCTTTTTTCATCTACTACCTGGTTGTATTTAGCAGCTAATTTTGAGTGGTTAATGATAGCATCCATTTCTGCATCGGTAAGAATATCCATTCTGCTTTTTGGAGGGGCCATCATAGTATGAACCAGTTCGCTGGGAATACCTTTTTCATTGAGAAGGGTTATAAGGGCTTCTCCGATACCCATAGCAGTGATCAGTTCGTCTGTAACGTAAAACTTGGTCTCGGGATAGTTCTCCGCTGTTTGCCTGATCGTTTTTCTATCTGCTGCCGTAAATGCCCTGAGTGCATGCTGCACTTTCATTCCCAGCTGAGCTAATACAGAAGCAGGTATATCCATTGGATTCTGCGTACAGAAAAATATACCTATCCCTTTTGAGCGAATCAGTTTAACGATCGTTTCAATTTGCTGCAACAACGCTTCGCTGGCCTCATTAAAAATCAGGTGAGCCTCATCAATGAAAAGTACCAGTTTAGGTTTATCGGCATCGCCTTCTTCAGGGCTGCTTGCATAAAGTTCGGCTAGTAGCTGAAGCATGAATGTAGAAAATAATTTAGGCCTGTCCTGCAAGTCAGTTACCCTGATCACCGATACCATTCCTCTTCCATTTTCATCAATCCGCATCAGGTCCTCCACTTCAAAACTTGTCTCTCCAAAAAACAGATCAGCACCCTGTTGTTGCAATTCTATCAATTTTCGAAGAATGGTACCCAATGAGGCGGTTGAGATATTACCATAATCTTTTGTCAGTTCCTCCCTGCCTTCATTACTGGCGAACTGCAATATTTTTATCATATCCTTCAGGTCTAACAAGGGCAGTTTATGATCATCGCAGTATTTAAAGATCATGGCCACAAAACTTTCCTGGGTATCATTGAGACCAAGTATGCGGGACAAAAGTACGGGTCCGAATTCGCTGACTGTTGCCCTGAGACGAGTTCCTTTTTGTTTACTGAGACTTAAAAATTCTACCGGGTAAGCCATGGGCTTAAAATCTATACCCAGCAACTGGCAACGATCTTTTATTTTTTCATTAGCGATCCCTGCCGCACCAATACCACTGAGATCTCCTTTGATATCCATCAGGACCACCGGTACACTGGCATCACTGAGGCCTTCGGCCAGCATTTGCAGTGTTTTTGTTTTACCGGTACCCGTTGCCCCGGCAATAAGACCATGACGATTCATGGTTTTTAGGGGTATGTGAATGGTCGCCTTATCAACCACTTTACCGTCGAGCATTCCGGCGCCGGCTACAAATGATTCGCCTTTAAAACTATAGGCCTCTGTGATCTTTTCAAGAAAATTGTTTGTATCTGGCATAATATGTTTGTTTTTAAATAACCCGAAATAGCCCGCTGGCACAGTTTTTAATAATATAGCAAATGTAATCAGTGCTGTTTTAACAAAAAATTGAACTGCGAGACTTTCCCGTTGAAAATGCTTTAACTTTATTTGCTATACCCGGCATCGGGATATGTCAAGCTATAAAAAAACAATGATGGACACAAAAAAACCGAAGATCCTGTTATGTGAAGATGATCCCAACCTGGGAAGTGTGTTGAAGAATTATCTCGAACTCAATGATTATGACGTTACCCTGGAAAGGGATGGAAGATTGGGCCTGGCCGCCTTCCAGAGGGAAAAATATGAGCTCTGCCTCCTGGATGTAATGATGCCAAATATGGATGGCTTTACACTTGCTGAAGAGATCCGCGACGTTGATCCTGATATTCCCCTTTTCTTTCTTAGCGCCAAGACCATGAAGGAAGATGTTATTCAGGGTTATAAACTGGGAGCGGATGATTATATCACCAAACCTTTCGACAGTGAAGTGCTTTTACTGAAGATCAAGGCCATTCTGAAAAGAAATGAAGAGCTCAATAAAGAAAGCGAGAACAGGGAGTTTTCCCTTTCGACCTACCATTTTAATCCTAAACTTCGTCAGCTGATCCATAACAATATCACCCAAACTCTTTCCCCAAAAGAGAATGAGTTACTTAAAATGCTGGCCGAACATCTAAATGACCTCCTTCCAAGAGAGCAGGCCCTGAAAAAAATATGGGGTAGCGATACTTATTTTAATGGAAGAAGCATGGATGTTTATATAGCCAAGCTTCGGAAATATCTGAAAGATGATCCACAGATCGAGATCGTGAATATTCATGGAAATGGATTCCGTCTTGTTGTGCAGGCCTGATAAGGCTTAATAAGAAAATGGCATTGAACGGTGAATTACTGATTAATGCCATTTTTTATTTTATAGATCAGGCAAACAAAGTCCCTGAAATTCCGGGATTTGTTTTTCCCAAATGCTCATAAGCCCTCTGGGTTACTTCTCTTCCCCTTGGAGTTCTCTGAAGAAATCCTTCCTGGATCAGAAATGGTTCATATACTTCTTCTATGGTACCCGACTCTTCTCCCACGGCAGTAGCGATAGTACTTATACCAACTGGTCCTCCTTTAAATTTCTCAATGATAGTGAGCAGGATCTTATTGTCCATTTCGTCCAATCCGTACTCATCCACATTCAGTGCATTCAGCGCATGTTTGGTAATGGTCAGATCTATTTTTCCATTGCCGAGCACCTGGGCAAAATCTCTTACTCTTCTTAGGAGTCCATTAGCGATACGAGGTGTAGCGCGACTTCTTTTTGAGATCTCCGCTGCTGCTTCACCGGTGATGCTTACTCCCAGAATGCCAGCAGCCCTTTCAATGATCTTTTGCAAAGTGATGGCTGAATAATATTCAAGGCGTGACTTAATAGCAAATCGTGACAATAATGGCGCTGTAAGTAAACCACTCCTGGTAGTAGCTCCTATTAATGTAAATGGATTAAGATTGATCTGTATGCTTCTGGCATTAGGTCCTGTATCGATCATGATGTCGATACGATAATCTTCCATTGCTGCATATAGGTATTCTTCCACTACATTACTGAGACGGTGTATTTCATCTATGAACAAAACATCATTGGGCTCAAGGCTGGTAAGTAGTCCTGCCAGATCACCTGGTTTATCAATTACAGGACCGGAGGTTTCTTTTATATTTACACCAAGTTCATTAGCTACAATACGCGAAAGAGTGGTTTTCCCAAGGCCAGGAGGACCGTGAAAAAGTACATGGTCCAGCGCTTCTCCTCTCATTTTCGCTGCCTTAATAAATACAATCAGATTTTCTATGATCTGTTGCTGACCACTGAAATCAGCAATATGCGAAGGCCTGATATTATTTTCGAATTCGCGGTCGGCAGCGCTTAATGTATCCTTATCACTGTTCAGATTGGGGTTTGCCATTGTGTAAATTTACATTGAACTACTGAACATATTTTCTCATTTGCAGGATAAGGTCCGGGTCCGGAGAATTAGCGAGCCACAATTCTTTTTCTTCATAGGGGCAAACTCCGGGATAATCTCCCATCCTTCCATCCAGATCTTCCATTAGTTGAAAATGCAGATGGGGAGGCCATTGTCCGTTCTCGGAAGGCAATCCAAAAGCGCCAAATGCTTCACCCGGTTCTAATTCCTTACCGGAAAATAATTTCTCGAGTGGCGCCAGGGAAAGATGCCCGTATAAAGTATAAAATCTTTTCCCTTCCAGTTCATGTTCAAGAATAACAGTAGCTCCATAATCGCCTTTCTGGTCATTAAATGCCTTGCTATGCACCCTGGCCTGAATTGGTGTCATTACTGGAGTTAGTACTTCTCCCCATATATCAATACCCAGGTGTAAACGTCTCGCCGGTTTTTGGTCCTTACTATCAAATACCTGACTGTTTGCATATACCGTTCTATGTTCAGCATACCCTCCAATTGCATAGAGAGCATTTTTATTTTTTCGCTGCTGATCGAACCATTCGCTGAAACGATCTATATCCTTCATTATTTCTTCCGTGAGTTCTGTATTAGCCGCTGTAAGATCAGGCTGTATCAATGGATCATGATCCGCATCAAAAGGAACTACCTTTTGAAAATAAGAATGCTGTTGAAGGATATTAATCAGGGAATTCGACATGATATAAAGTTCGGGCAAAAAAAAGCATCCGCCATAGGGCGGATGCTATAATTAAAAGATTCATTTTTTATTTCTGGATCACCATCTTGAAGCTCTTCTCAGAACTACGGATACCATCATCATAATAGATCTTCACGATATAGGTACCATTTGGAAGCTGAGAAAGGTTTACAGGTACTACCCTGCCATAAACCAGACTATTGAAGTACTGTGTCCAAACGGTTTCACCAGCAGTGTTATACACTTTCATTCCAAGGTAATTATACAATGTGCTGTTGACCTTGATATTGAAACGGCCGTTGCTTGGATTAGGATAAACCAGTACGCCATTATAGATCAGGCGACGGATCCTTTCTCCACAATCTTCCACCTTAATATTAAAGGTTGCTGAATTGACACAACCAGCGGTACTAGCAAAGGAATAGGTGATCGGGAAAGTTCCAATACCCGTTGCAGCAGGAATGAAATTAGATCCGGATACACCAAAACCTGACCAGCTACCACCGGTAGGACTACCAATCAGGGGTACTAATGTATCACTGATACATATTCTGCTTGTAATAGCAGTAGCAGTAACAGTTGGAAGCGCATTTACAGTAAGGGTAATAGTAGAAGAGGTCACTGATTGTCCACAAGGGTTAGTAACGATCACTCTATAGAGGTTACCTGATTGTGCAACCGTAGCACCCGTGATTGTAAATACTGAAGTATAAGATCCGCCTGTTGTAAGGTTGGTCCATGTGGTACCTCCATTAGTGCTCACCTGCCACTGATAAATATTTGGTGCAATAGGGCTTCCGGCCGCGACAACAGTGAAGGTTATATTTCCATTCTGACAGATCGTTGGAACTACCGGATTAGTAGAAAGCGATGTAATAGTTGGAGGATTACCGATCCTCATAGTTACTGCATTAGAAGTAACTGCCGGAGCGCAAACGCCTGTGATCACAACACGGTATTGATAGTTATCCTGGCTGGCCTGAGGATTGATCACGGTCAGCGCATTGGTTGTTACACCTGCATAGGTAAGTGGTGAATTGGCCAGATTTGTCCAGGTAGTACCCCCGTTAGTACTTACCTGCCACTGATAAGTAAGGCCAGTGCCAGTTGCGCCTACAGTATAAGTAACATTGAAACCAGGACAGGTTGCTGCCACATTCACTGGTTGAGAAGTGATAGCAGGAAGTTGGTTCACTGTTAATACGGAAGTAGCAGTACCCGTACATCCGGCAGCTGTATAAGTAGCTGTGTAAGTAGTGGTAGTTGTTGGCTTGGCCCATACTGTGTACACAGGTGTTCCGGTATATGGAATAGTTGCCAAAGCATCAGTAAACAGATTGGTAAGTGGGCTAAATACTACAGGGGCAGGAAGATTAAAGGCCATGCTCCAGCTGGAGATTAAACCAGTAGCTCCTGTATTATCATCAACAACATATAAACTCCATGTACCATTCATATTTCCTGTGAAAGTGGAAAGTGTAGTGGCAGTTGGCGCTGAGCCCGGACCAGGAGCCGGCCAGTTGTCACCAGCACCATAGTTTGTAGGCATATATGTTCCTGAAGCATTAAAGCTGTTATCTGCAAGGAAAGAAACGGCAGCATCCGACAATACAAAAGTTTGTCCGGTAGCCTGAGAAACAGTTCCTCCGCAATCAGACATGAGGATCACTGACTGACCTGTAGGCGAAACCAATACCACGTCCACATCATCAGGACTGAAATGGTAATAGGTACTAAGCGTTACAGAATTCACAGAGGCGCCAGTTGTTGGTAATCCTGCTACTGCGATACTGCTTGGATAAGGATCAGCAATACCAGAAGTAGTTGGAGGCGCAGGCGTGTGAATATTAGTCAGGTTAGTGAATGTTTGCTGAATTGTTGGCAAACCAAATGCATCGATCTTCTGAATGGTTCCATTACAGAAAGTGGCTGCCGTTGGCGTGATCGTAATGACTGGAGTTGGGTTCACTACTACAGAAACGTTTGTAGTAACAAAACAACCTGCAGCATCAGTAGATCTTAAAACGAAAGTATTAGTACCTGCAGGAAGATTGCTCACACTAAAACTTGAATTGGCATTATTAGTACCAGAAGAAGCGTTCTGTGTGATCGTACCAGGACCTGTAAGCAAATGGGTATAGTTACCAGTAGTAACTCCACCAGAAACAGTACCAGTGATCAAAGAAGCAGCTGGCGCACAACCAGTGGCTGGCGTAGCGATCACGTTGCTGTGAACAGGTCGGCTGATATTAAGAACGAATTCTGCGGAAGTGGCATTGAAACCGCTGGCAGAACAAGACACAGTAGCCACATAATAAGTAGTGTTACCAGGTGTTGCTGCATAAGTAGATGCAGTGGCGCCGGCAATATTTGTATAAGGACCACCAGGAGTGTTAGAAGATTTCCATTGAATAGAAATACCCAGACTGTTAGTGTATCCGTTAAGTGTAAGTGTAGCTGGTGTACCAAAACAAACCGTTCCAGAAGGACCACTGATCACACCAGGGGAAGGAACACCTGAGCAAGAACAGCTTCTGTTCAGGGTAAAGTTTCCTGTAGAAGTAGACCATCCCGTAACCAGTACAAAATAGGTAGTACCCAGCGTGGTGGCAAAAGT
>JBKJMI010000106.1:0-89019 GCA_046596515.1 Chitinophagaceae bacterium
ATATAATATCCCGAATCGGTAGCGGCCACTACATACCATAGCCAATTGTTCAGTGCAGTGGGTGTGGTAAAATAATTTGAATAGTGAATACCGGCTGATGCCATCGAATGCCTTGCCGCATTATCAGTCTGCCATTTGTTAAAGACACAGTAAAGCAGGTAAACAGAACTCAATAATATTCCGAACCGAAGCCAGAAAAGACGACGTATACTTTTCTTTCGCAGAATAAGGAGCATGATAAAACTGATAATCATCCAGATGGTGAAGAAAGGATCTGCTACAAAGATCCAGTTATACGATATCCTCACATGGCTGAAAGGTTCGAACCAACCAGTGCCATAAGAATTCATACCATCAATCAGTACATGAATCAGGGCATTCACCCCAAAGAAAAGACTCCATTTTAAAAGGGATATATTATGAGGGCGGTGCAAGCGTTCAGCGATCAGACCAAGCACAGGAGAAATTAAAAGTATAAACAGGAAAGAATGGGTGAAGCCGCGATGAGACAGGAGATTTTCAGCAGTACTGGTCCAGGAAGAAGAAATAAAATCAATATCCGGAACGCTTTGGGCCACTGCTCCCAGAAACATTGCTCTTTTACCCAATTTTTTGCCAGCGAAGGCCTCGCCTATGCAAGCGCCAAGAACTATATGGGTTATAGAATCCATAATGAATTTAAAATGGTATGGTTATGATGATCGGTTTAGTAAATATACCAATCAAAATCAGGTACTTCTTGGGTTGTATACCTAAGATATATTTATTTATTTTGATGTTCATCCACTATCCTATGCAATTAATGATGTACATCGGCAATGACCTCATCGAGGCCATCCCCGTAGAAGAAGAAAGAGTTAGAATACCCGGTTACCTGGGTCAATTCAAACGTACGCTGAAAATCAAATACCAGGAGTTGATCAACAAATACTCCTTACCCCCTGAATTTCTGGTGTCTGATATTAAAGCCCAGCTACCCCCTAACCTACAGCACCTGGTAAAAGGATCCTAAAAAGCAGGATCGTTAGATATATCGAGTATTATATTCCACATATATTAATTTTATCTCCCCAGGAAGTGAGATGTGTGCATCAGGCACAGATGGCATAGAATGTGTACCATTCCTACTATTAATTGGAAGGTGAAATCTAAGTCTATGTATAGAATTATCAGTAAAACTCTTCTCCCTTTCCTACTCCTGCTGATTTCACTCTTTCTTCTGTGGAGTCAGACCCACACGTAGGGAAACCCCAACATAAATACTTACAATCAGTACAAAAAAAAAGTGAATGCCAGGCATTCACTTTTTTGTATCAATTATTTTAGGTTATTTCATGATCATCCTGCCAAGGTATCCTGCCTCGGTTTTTACTCTAAGGGCATAAATCCCATGGGGCAGTTTATCAAGATCCTGAATCAGCACGTTATTTTTACCCTTTACCAGCTCTAAATGTTCTGAAGACACCACCTCTCCTGCAGAATTCAGTATCTGTAATTGTGTTGTTTGGGCTGACATAAGGTCCAGACTAACCATTATAGATCCTTTGAAAGGATTTGGGAAGGCGGAAGATATGGTTGTACTGGAAATTTTTCCTTTCATTGCGATCACTTGGCTATAATTGATCCGGCCATCAGCATCGATCATTTTTAAACGATATTTATTAATGTCTGATGTAGGAGCATAATCCATGAATTCATATGAAATATCAGTGTATGAAAAACCTGCCGCGATTCTCTCTCCCAGTTTAATGTATTCTCCATTTCCAGCACTTCTTTCAATTTCTATTTTTGCCGTGTTTTGTTCATTGGTCGTTACCCATTTTAACTGAACACGATCATTCAGCCATTCGCCATTAAAGGATAAAAGTGTAAGTGGTAAAGTAGCCGTTACATTCACTGTAGTAGTGGCATTACCAATAGAAACAGTGGCTACATAAGCATTTGCAGTACCAGAAAGATTAGATGAAGCGTAACCTGGGGCCGTAGCCGTATATTTCAAAACAAGTGTACCTCCTGCCGGAACAAAATAAGTGCTGGTGCCTGTGCCGGTTAAACCCGCATTGAAAGTGATGGTTCCTGTTGACGAGGCCGCAGGGACAGATGTAGAGGTGGCTGAAGTAACCTGGCTGGTTACATCAATAGCAGTAAAAGTAAATCCCGCTGGAACCTGGTCCGTGATCTTATCAATGGAAACACCATAAGCACTGGGGTTACCTATGGTTATAGTAAACGTAGCTACTTCGTTAGGAAAGAAATTAATTTTATTTACAGTTTTTGTAACTGTTAGTGGATTAGCCGAAGAGGATATCACTACTGGTGATCCCGAACCCAGACTGGTATTCAACGCGTATTTATAATTAGTGGCTCCGCTGGTTGATCCTGCAGAAGGAAGTAGATAATTGGTAAAATTGAAGCCAGTAATTCGAAATGTAAATCGAACTGTGACGGTAGAACCATTACTTCCATTGCCAGTGACAAAATAAAGAGAATCTGCTGTATTAACAGCAATACCAGGTACGGAACTTGCCTGAATATTAGTGGAAAGCAACTGAAGTTTGGTAGGATCAAATGAAGTAGAAACAGCTACCTGGAAATCACTTTCATCGCCGTTCTGAACATTACCGACAGCATAGGTCACATCATCGTATACTTTACCACCGATCACATCCTGGTTGGTAAATGATTGTGTGGCAGTACCACCTGCATTAGCGCTGATTGAAGAGCGGTTATAAATGGTGGGAGCGGCTGTTTTAAAGCTTCCGGTAGCATCACTCAATCTCAGATTAAATGTGGCAATAGGGGTAACATTCGCCGGATAGGAAACATAGTAATAACAAACTCGCGATTGACCCGGCGCTAAGGTTCCAACATTGATGACCCCTGTTGCAGGAGCCATCACTGCGTAATTTTGCCCAACTACAGAAGTACCAATCGAGGTAATTGTAAATACCAGGCTGGTTCCAGTTGTGGACCCGCTGACATTTTTAACTTTGAAACCTACATAGGCCTTTGTTAATGTGGCTGGTGAATTTCCGTCTACTACAAAATAAGGAGCTGTAACTCTGGTGATGGTAAAGTCGGATGGATTAAGTGCCAGCAAATGAACAGGCAGCATAAGGCATAAGATGCCATAAATAATTTTTTTCATGGAAATTGGATGATTTGATCGAAGATACATCCGTCAAATTCTCAATATTAAAATACCTGATAATATATATAAATATTAAGGGTAAATACTGAACGCCTTATCGTGTAATTACGATACTCTATTTGCTGCTGTGGGTTATTTGAAAAATTATAGTTTCTTCCATTGCTGTAATACTATGATGCCTCATCGGATTTAGCTGAAGTAGCTGCGCGGTCATCAAATTATATTGCTGTTCCTCCGTATCCACTCTAAGATTTCCTTTCAGTACCAGCAGACTTATTCCTGTATCTACCTGGTTTCTTTTTACAAAAGTTCCCTCTTTCATCAGGGTTACAACCTGCGTGATATTTTCATTTTTAAAAATAGTGATCCCATTCTGATCATTTGTGTCCCAGGCTTTTTCAGTTCTTAATTGATCGACTATTGCTTCAAGATCAGTAAATATCATTTTCGCATCTATCAAACGAGTGCCTTTGGGTCTGTTTATAGTTGCTTCATTGAACCTGTTTTCCATAATTTCAATTTCCCTATAATCTCGGAAAAATTATGCCATATAATGGCATGGCATTTGAAACTTAGGGAGAAACAGATAATTATATGAAAAGATTTACCAGTCTCACCCTGCTCACCCTGGCCATCATGCTGGCCGGTTGTGAGGTGGTCGGAGGTATTTTCAAAGCCGGAGTATGGTTCGGCGTATTAATCATTGTGGGTATAGTAGCCTTACTTATATGGGTTTTCACCCGGGGCAGAAGATAGGCAAACCGTTATCTTTGCCGGAACCAAGTAATTGCCAATGAACCTTGATTTTAACCGCAACGATGATCAGTACCGCCGTTCGCTGAGTGAGATGCGCCAGCTTCTTGAAAAGATCGCCGAAGGCGGAGGTAAAAAAGCCATAGAAAAGCAGAAAGAGAAAAATAAACTTACCCCAAGGGAAAGAATTGCTTATCTCATAGACAAAGACAGCTCCTTTTTAGAGATCGGAGCCTTTGCTGGTTATGAAATGTACACTGAACAAGGTGGCTGCCCAGCAGGTGGCACTGTTGGGGGCCTCGGATATATCAGCGGTCGTCAATGTGTGATCGTAGCCAATGATCAAACGGTAAAGGCAGGAGCCTGGTTCCCTATCACAGGTAAAAAAAATCTACGACTTCAGGAGATGGCCATGGAAAATCATTTGCCCATCATTTACCTGGTAGACAGTGCAGGAGTATTTCTTCCCATGCAGGATGAAATCTTTCCGGACAAAGAACATTTTGGAAGAATATTCCGCAATAATGCCGTGATGAGTGGCATGGGTATTACCCAGATCGCCGCAGTGATGGGCCCTTGTGTGGCAGGCGGTGCTTACCTGCCTATTATGAGCGATGAAACATTAATGGTAGAAGGAAATGGTTCTATTTACCTCGCAGGGCCATACCTGGTAAAAGCCGCTATTGGAGAGGAAGTGGATAGTGAAACGCTGGGAGGTGCAAGTACACATACAGAAGTAAGTGGCATTGCTGATTATAAATTCAGCACAGAGCAGGAATGCATGGACCATATAAAAAAAGTGATGAGTATGATGGGAGAAAGACCCCGGGCTGGTTTCGATCGAATCGCATCAAGAGCACCTAAAAAAAATACGGAAGAATTATATGGCCTGTTTCCACATGATGGAAAACAATACGATGTTATTGAAATTATTGAAAGGCTGGTGGATGATTCTGAATTCGAGCAATTCAAAGAAGATTATGGTAAAACCATTGTCTGCGGTTATGGCCGGATAGATGGATGGGCCGTTGGTATTGTAGCCAATCAGCGTTTGGTGGTTAAGGCCCGAAGACCAGGCAAACCCGGAAAAGCAGAAGCACCGGAAATGCAATTAGGAGGTGTGATTTATAATGACAGCGCAGATAAAGCAGCACGGTTCATTCTAAATTGTAATCAGAAAAAAATTCCGCTTGTATTTCTTCAGGATGTTACAGGATTCATGGTGGGTTCACGCAGTGAACATTCAGGAATCATTAAAGATGGTGCGAAAATGGTGAATGCTGTAGCCAATTCCGTAGTACCCAAGATCACTATAATAACTGGCAATTCATTTGGAGCAGGTAATTATGCTATGTGTGGCAAGGCCTATGATCCAAGATTTATTTATGCCTGGCCCTCTGCAAGGATAGCCGTGATGAGTGGCGAATCTGCCGCAAAAACACTGATGCAAATTGAAGTGGCCTCAAGAAAAGCAAAAGGAAAAGAAATTTCTCCTGAGGAAGAAAAGAAACTCTTCAATGAGATCAGGGATAAATATAATAAACAGACTTCGCCGTATTATGCAGCCGCGCGCCTTTGGGTAGATGGCATCATTGATCCGGCTGATACACGTAAACATATTTCTGAAGGAATTGCCGCTGCCAATCATAATCCCGAAATTAAACAAATGCGTAGCGGAGTTTTCCAGGTCTAACCCTTCTCAACTTCCTAAACCTTCTCAACTTCCTTCATGTCTTTAATCACCATGTACACCGATGGTTCTTCCCGCGGAAATCCAGGTCCCGGAGGATATGGTGCTATTTTAATAAGTGGAACACATCGGAAAGAATTATCTGCCGGGTACCGCCTTACTACTAACAACCGAATGGAGTTGATGGCCGTTATCGCCGGTTTAAAAGCGCTAAAGAGAAAGTCATTGAATGTAACTGTCTATTCCGATAGCCAATATGTGGTTAAAGCATTTTCTGAGGGATGGTTAAAAAAATGGATACTAACTGATTTCAAGGGCGGTAAAAAAAATGCGGATCTATGGAAAGAATTCCATGAACTTTCTAAACTTCATCATCTTAAATTTATTTGGGTAAAAGGTCATGCGAATAACCCGTTCAATAATCGTTGCGATGAGTTGGCCACTGAAGCAGCAGATGCTCCCCTATCCGGTTTACTTGCAGATACCGGCTATGAAAACAGTATTTATTGATCAGGCAAGTTTCAATTGCGCTTTTTCCCTGGTAATATAATTGTAGCTGACCATCACCAATGGAAGGAATACCAGCATGGCCAGAAGAGAATTTCTGTAAAAAGGAAGGCCCGCCTCATAACAAATCATTAAACCCGCAAAAGATTTTGGGTAAATGGCCTCTGTGGTAGCTGTCCACACCATAAAGTTAGAAACGAGGAAGTATAATGTAGGCGATGCGATGCCTCCTGCGATTAGTGAGCCGGTACTGCGTCCTTTTAATAACCAACCGATCAATGTAGCCGAAAGAAGTACAAGATAATTTTTCCATTGCCCACCGTAGAATCCAGCATAGGCGAAAAGATCATTCATGTAAAGAACATGTATCACCAGGTCGCTGACAAAAAGTGCGATCAGCGGAAGCAGAAAAGAACTGTCTTTACCTCGCAGAATAAATCCGGAAAACAAGGCCATGGCGATCACAGGAGAAAATCCTGACCAGGCCAGATCTGGTCCAAAAAAGAATTTGCAGGCGGTAGCCAGCAATACCAGGACCAGCATGAAAAAGACAGAGCGTATGTTGAGCTTCATTTGACAGTGATTGAACAGCAAAAATAATAGAAAAAGCCCTATAGTTAACAGCAATTTTTCACCGTTTTGAGGATATCAAGATGCTATATATATCACCGCATTTTCAACTATTTCTATATTCACCACTTCGCCTTTGCTAATAAAGGCAGCAGGCGATCCGGTTTTAAGTAATAAACCTTCTGTTCTGATTTCCCCTTCTGTAATCAGAATGATCTCATCTTTTTCAGCTATCCAATTCATCGTGGAATGTTTTGGCAAATGAAAAGATCGGAGCGAAAAATCGGGTAAAGAGGATTCATAACCCTGATTTGTAGTACCCGGCTCGTAAGGAAGTATATGTGGATAAGTAGCTTCACATTTTACATGACGTAGCAATTCGCTAACGTCAATATTTTTAGAGGTCAGACCACCACGAAGCACATTATCTGAATTTGCCATCAGTTCCACATTCTGTCCTTCAAGATAGGCATGTGGCAAACCAGCGCCCTGAAATATACCTTCTCCCTTTTTTAAATGAACCAGGTTGAATAAATAAATGGAAAATATTCCCGCATCAGGTTTGGCACTTTTTTCATTCATTTTAAATGCTCTTGCGGCCCAGAAATCTTCTTCATTTTTATTAACTGGTGGGTCCTGAATTAATGATCTTTTTAGCGGCAGCAATAATTTTTCAACTTCTTCGGGATGAAGTCGCATAATATGATGATAAAGCCCTTCATAACTCTTCGCTGCAAATACAGGAAGAAAACTATTAAGTGCTGTTACATTCGTAAGTACATCAACAATTTCCTCCTGGGGCTTAAAACCATGCAGTAACCAGAAATCGGAAAGGGCCACCATCATTTCAGGTTTATGATTTCTATCCCGGTAATTTCGGTTAGGAGCATCCAAAGGAATACCAAGAGCGTTTTCTTTTTCATATCCTGCAATGGCTCCCTGAATATCCGGATGCACCTGTATGGATAACATTTTCTTTACATCAAGCACCTTCAGCAAAAAGGAAAAAGAAGCCGTTTCGCTAAGCGGTTTCCATTGGCCATTAATGAGTATCTCACTAATTCCTGAAGGATGAATTCCCATCCAGTATTCAGCAAATGGTTTTTTTTCCGAATTATCCATTCCGCATAAATGTGGAATATAAGAATCACCACCCCACTCAAAATGCTTCACTGTACCACGTAAAGGGAATATGCCATTCATATCAAAATATATATCTTGTAAATATAGTACCCGTTTTCAATCGGATAATCAAATGTGAGAGAGATATGGCAGAGCATAATGACCTTGGCCGGTTAGGTGAAGAACTGGCGGTGACCTGGTTATCTTCTAAAGGTTACCGGATCCTTGAGCGTAACTGGAAGATCGGCAATGACGAGATCGATATTATCGCGGCCCGATTAAAAAAGAATGATCGTTTTAACCGGGGAGAATTTTTGCATTTCATTGAAGTGAAAACCCGGAAAGATTCAACGCTTGGATACCCGGAGCATGCCGTGAACAGAAAAAAATTCAAGACCATTCAGCGGGTTGCTGGTATCTATCTGCGCAGGCATCCCGGTCATGCCTGGATTCAATATGATATACTGGCCATCACGATCTTTGTGAATCGCGAGCCTGAATATTTTTTGATCCGGGATGTTTTCCTGTAAAAATTCAGCGTTTTATCAATGAAGCCTGTGCTTCATACATTTTTTCTACCAGCTTATAAGAAGCAGGGCAGAGTTCCACATTCTGCTTGTGAATATGTACAAAGTCATGGAAATCTCTTGCCAGATGCGGAAAGCCGGAGCAATCTGCAGGACGAACAGCATAGATGCTGCATTTATTATCCTTTAAATTCAGGAACTGACATGGGCCTTCTTTTTTATTGACCCAATCACGATCACCACTTCTTTCCTGCTTCAGCCATTTGGTACGGAAAGCGTCAGGTGTCATTTCAAGATGCCTGGCTATTCTGTTCATATCTGCTTTTGTGTATGTAGGCGTCATTGTTTTACAACAGTTAGCACAGGAAAGGCAGTCTACTTCTTTCCATACTTTTTTTTCAGCAGCTGCTACAATAGCACCAATCCCTCTCTTAGGACCATTCTCTAATTTGCTAAGAAAACGTCGGTAACGGGCGCGGTTAGTACGGGCAAGTGTTCTGAAGGTTCGAAGATTAACGATCTTGTTCTTGGTCATGTGCCGAAGATAATATAAACGATGCAAATCGGGCTCTTCTAAGTATTTTTGAACACCAATAAATGATTATGAGAACAATATTTTTATCTGCTATTGCTTCCCTCCTGCTTGGCCTTGGTTCCTGTGGTTCTTCATCGGGCAAGTCCCGGGGTTTCTGTGATACAGTATGTATAAAAGATAGTATACGATTCAAAGGAACTCATCCTCTGAAACCGGAACTGATCCTTCTACCACAGGATTGTAGTATTGATAGTATACTCTGGACCTATGAGGGTATGGGTTTTTATCGAAAAGTGGATCTTGGCTATAGTGATGTGAAATTAAATCCCTCGTATATACAATGTTTTTTCCGCGACACCAGCTATGCTTTTCTTTTATTCAATGATTGTATTACAGGCCGGGGCTATCAGGTAAAGATCCCAATTACCAAAAGCGGCAGCTATAGCAAGAGAAGCAGTGGTATTAACAGCCTGGATAAAAAATTTAATATTGAAGATGGAATGCTGGCCTATACCGACCGCGGAAATATTTACGTAGAAGAAATTGCAACTGGTAAGCAGGCCATGATGACTTTTGGACAAGCTACGGATCTTGATTATGATGTGATCCATGATGTACTCGATTCAGTTAAAGTTACTAGAGAAAATATTTATGTAAAGATCCGTATGAATAATAAATGGGAAGAACTTCAAAAAAAGATCAAACTTGAACTACCCTAGTTCTCCGGCAATTAATAAATTTTAGCACCATGTGGGAACCGTATAAAAATGGATTCAGGGCCTATCTTCAGTTGGAAAGATCCCTTTCTCCCAATACGGTAGAAGCCTATCAGCATGACCTTGAGATCTTTACTCAATGGCTTCTCTCCTCCTCTATTATGAAAGAACCTTCGGCGATAAAGCTGGCCGATCTTCAACATTTTGTCAAAGCCATTGCAGAATTGGGTATGTCTGCAGGTTCACAGTCAAGAATTATTTCAGGTATTCGTTCGTTTTATAAATATTGCCTGCTGGAAAATATCAGTACACTGGATCCAACTACTTTGTTAGAAGCCCCCAAATTAAAAAGAACACTTCCTGATACACTCAATGTTGAAGAGATCGATCGTATTATTAATGCCATCGACCTCAGCAAACCTGAAGGAGAAAGAAACCGCGCTATACTTGAAACCATGTATAGTTGCGGATTAAGGGTAAGTGAAACGGTAGGACTTCGCATTTCTCAATTATTTCTTGATATCGGATTCATTCGGGTACTGGGGAAAGGTGATAAAGAAAGGCTGGTGCCAATAGGAAAATCGGCTATAAAACATATTCAACTCTACCGAAATCATATAAGAAATCACCTGAAAATAAAAAAAGGTCAGGAAGATATTCTGTTTCTTAATCAGCGCGGCGCGGGATTATCAAGAGTAATGATATTTTATATTATCAAATCACTTGCATTAGAAGCCGGTATAAAAAAATCCGTCTCTCCCCATACATTCCGGCATTCATTTGCTACTCACCTGGTGGAAGGAGGTGCTGACCTTCGTGCCGTTCAGGAAATGCTGGGACATCAAAGCATAACCACTACAGAGATCTATACTCATCTCGATAGGGAATTCCTCAGGCGAACACTGGAAGAATTTCACCCGGCATTTAAATAAAAAGCTCCCGCATTTGCAGAAGCTTTCAAACTTTATTAAAGTAGATTTTAGTTTACGAGAAATGCGTCCGGAAGTTCAAGTGTAATACGTATACTTACCTACTTCTGTTGATTCAATTACCACAGGTTGTACTAAATAATTTTTATCAACTGCATGATACTCTTTCCATTAGATTTATTCAGCAAAAGAAGATGGTAAGAGCCCGCTTCAAGAACAGGCATAGTGAGACTAATCACTTTGTTACGATTATCCAGTACTATTTCTTTGCAGGACCTTTGCTTACCTGATACATCAACGATTCGATATTCGTAATTACCACTATCTAATAATTGAATGCCCAGGGTAACTACCCCGCCAGAAGAAATACTGGAAGGATATATGGAAAATCCATTTAAAGAATCTGGTATTACCTGATCGCGTTGAATAATTATATCATTGGCGTAAAGGCTATCCATTTGTTTTGCCATAAGCCCTGGTTGAATAATAGTAGCAGAACTGCTTTCCAACCCTTCAATTCCGAAAGAAAGTTCAAGAGTAATTATCAGAGAGTCCTGGTTTTTCAAAAGTATTTCCTGTTCCTCATAGCCACCACAGGCAATCCTGATAGTAGTGCCGGCTACTCCATGAATTTCAAATTCACCTTTTTCACTGGCAAAGACCAGGTTGCCCTTTTTATCAAGTTTAATTGCCGCGAAAGGAATAGCTTGTCCATTTTTATCAATAACCTTACCCTTTATATCTATAGGTTGGGCATTGGCCAGTAAATTCAGGCAAAGCAGCATAAGCAGACAAAGAGCACGGAGGTGGTTGAGCTTTTTCATATTATTATAGTTCTAATAATAATGGATGCCCTGGTTCGGCGCTGTGCATAAAATGAAATGTTAAAGAAAAGATCAGGGCCAGTAGAAACTGGCCCCTTTATCACTAACCGGCTTGTTAGATGACTATCTTAAGATGCAATAAGGTTGAATTTTCATACTAATCTTCTATTAATTGCCTGGCCTTTCCTATGCTGTTATTTTTTAATTGTTTTGCTATCTCAACCAGGCGTATGAATTCGGAGCGATATCCTTCAGCATCATCTCCCTTTGCTTTTTTGGCTATTGCAGCTGCCTGATCAAATGATGCGGCAGAACGGAATTCAGAATTACAAAGCACCATACCAAATTCAGCTACGGAGGCGGCAAATCTGAAATTATCTGTAGTTGAACTGATATCCATACTGCGATCTATTACCGGATGTTCAATGAGTTTGCTAACCTCCCCTTCCGGTTCTTTATATCGAAATTTTACAGTCAGCATTTCATTATTATGAACTGATCTGCTAAAAGGATTTAGATTGGACTGATATTTCAGTGTATCTATATTTTGCAACCAGGTGGAGGATACTCCTGCAGGAATTATCTCGTAAAGCGCGGTTACAGTGTGGCCGCTTCCCAGTTCGCCCGCATCTTTCTTATCATCATTAAAATCTTCTTTGGCCAGCATTCTGTTCTCATATCCAATAAGACGATAACCCTGCACCAGGGCGGGATTGAATTCAACCTGCAGCTTTACATCTTTTGCGATGGTGAACAAGGTGCCACCAAATTCATTTACCAGTACTTTTTTTGCTTCAGCAATTCCATCAATATAGGCATGGTTACCATTACCCTTATCTGCCAGCTTCTGCATTTTAGCATCCTGGTAATTACCGGTTCCATATCCAAGCACAGTAAGAAATATACCGCTTTTTCTTTCTGTTTCGATCATTCTTTCCATCGCATCATCACTGCTTTCTCCTACATTAAAATCTCCATCTGTGCAAAGTATAACGCGATTATTTCCGCCCCTGGCGAAGTATTGCCTGGCAGTAGCATAGGCCAGATTGATTCCTGCTCCTCCTGCTGTAGAACCACCAGCTTCCAGTTTATCAATTGCTTCTCTGATCCTCATTTTATCTGCTCCGCTGGTCGGAGAAAGAACCAGTCCAGCCGCTCCTGCATATACTACTATAGATATACGATCCTGTTCCCGCAATTGATCCACCAGTAATTTCATAGAAGCTTTTACCAATGGAAGTTTATCCTCTGACATCATGGAACCAGATACATCAATAAGAAATGTAAGATTGGAGGCAGGCAAATTTTCTGTCGGGATCTTTTTTCCCTGCAGCCCGATCAGAACCAGTTTATGTTCCTTATTCCATGGAGCATCTGATATCTCCGTATTAATTGAAAACGGTTTATCTGCTTTTGGCTGAGGGTATTCATAATGAAAATAATTCACCATTTCCTCTATGCGTATCGCTCCCTCTGGTGGCAATTGTCCGCTATTCAGAAAACGTCTAACATTACTATAGGAGGCCGCATCCACATCAATAGAGAAAGTGGAAAGTGGGTTATCGGTTACTTTCAAAAACCGGTTCTCTGTTATATGATCATATCCTTCGCGGTCACCCTCAAATTGTATTGGTTCCCTTCTGTCATAATATCCGGTTAAGCCATCTTCTTTATTATTCCAGGAATATGAATTCCTGTTCATGGTTTTCATTTCTGCTGATTTTTTCCCTTTACCTCCATAACCCATACCTCGTGCTGTAACAATAATATTACTGGTGCTATCCGCTATTGCCCGGCGGCTGGTTTTCATTACCACATTAATATCAGGTCTTCCATTTACTTTTATTTCTTGCTGATCAAGACCAGCGGCCTTTATAATCAGGATAGATTTTGCCGAACTTATCCGGATAGAATAATCTCCGGTCTGGTTGGAACTAGTTCGGGAACTGCCGCCTTTCACTTGAATAATGGCTCCTGATACAGGAGCTCCGTTTTCATCACTGATCCTTCCTTTCACTGTCAGATCCTGAAAAGGACGAAAAGCAACCATAAAGAATAAGATCGGTGCCAGGATTACTACTATAAGTTTCATATGATTCATTTTCTACCCTGATGCGGGTATTTAATGGATTGCATAAAACTTTTATGAATTTGTATAATTCCACAGTTTATTAAGGTTAAGGTTTTTGACTTACTTTTAATCGTTGGCATTCATTCGTAACATAAAGCACTCTCAATTAAGCGACGAGGAACTGGTTCGGATCTATAAAGGATCCGATGACATGTCGGCGCTGGGTGAACTCTATCAGCGTTATATGGAACTGGTTTATGGGGTCTGCCTCAAATATTTTAAGGAGCCCGAAAGATCAAAGGATGCCGTTATGCAGGTTTTTGAGGA
Organism: Chitinophagaceae bacterium; assembly: GCA_046596515.1. Classification (GTDB taxonomy): domain Bacteria; phylum Bacteroidota; class Bacteroidia; order Chitinophagales; family Chitinophagaceae; genus JJ008. Next base: position 13,723 of record JBKJMI010000106.1, read on the forward strand.
ACTGGTATCAAAATTGAAAAAGCATGAGGTAGAGAATTTCAGAGGCTGGTTGCACCAGGTGGCAAAAAATCATTGCCTGATGCAATTAAGAACACCGAAAAACCTGAAAACAGTTGAATTCAAAACTGAGATTGTGCAATCGGAGGAAAATCTGCATCTGGATGCTGTATTAGAGAATGAAGAGAACTTTAAAATAATGGAATTCTGCATGGGTACGCTTACTGAACAGCAAAGAGAAGCGATCCGGCTATTCTACCTGGAAGGAAAATGTTATAATGAGATCGTAGAAATGACCGGCGAAAACTGGAACCAGGTGAGGAGTTCCATACAAAACGGAAGAAGAAATTTGAAGAATTGCATGGAAGAAAAAATGAAGGCAGAAAGTTAGAATTAATAATGTCAAAAGATAAAAACATAAATCCATTCAACGCAGAAGATATCGAAAGATATCAGCAGGGCCGGATGTCAGCTTCCGAAAGAAATGCGCTGGAAAAAGCGGCATTGAATGATCCCTTTCTCGCTGATGCGCTGGAAGGTTTTATGACCACTACTGTTGATCTGAATGCTGATATAACAGACCTAAAGAATCGGTTGGAAAACAGGCTGGAAGAAAAAACGAAGTTGATAACTATTGCACCGGATAAAAGTAATTGGCATTATCTACGCATCGCTGCGATTTTATTACTAATGGCCGGAGCCGGTTGGTTTTTTTATCAATATAGTTTAAATAATAAAAACGTTGCGCCTCTTGCATCTAATGACCAAAAGGTCAATGCTGACAGTACTTCACAGGTAACCGCTCCATCTGCCACAACAGAAAATAAGAGTGGATTATTTAGCAATGACACGACAATTATCAAAGCAGGCAAATCAAAAACACCTGCAAATTCTTATTATTGGGAGCATGATCGGGCAGAAAAAAAAGATAAAGTATCAATTCCTGTTAATTCCCAATTAGATTCAATTAAGACTTCTGAAATAACCAGGGATAAAAGTAAAATGGATGATGCCAAAGAAAAGAGTTTAGCCGCGGAGAAAAAGGAATACGTTGCCAATGGAACCGGTAACGGAAATGTAAAGGATACCGTAATCATTACTGGCAATGGTATCAGAAGATCTGCTGCACCTGCTGCAAGAGGAAAAATAGATGCCGAAAATTTCAGCTCTGCTCCGGTGATCGGATGGACCGCCTACCAGCAATATTTAAAGGATAGCCTTCGTCTGCCTTCTACATATACCAAAAAGTCAAAGGCTCAATTTGTAGAATTAAGTTTTGATGTGGATGCATCCGGCAAACCATATAATTACAATATCATCTCCTCCTTCGGCAAATCTGCATCTGAAGAAGCCTGGAGACTTGTTTCCCAGGGACCTTTATGGGATCCTGGCAAGGCCAGCCTGAAGATATCCTTCTAATTTGGCTGCTCATTTCCTCCTAACTTTGCCGCCTAAACTTGCTATTTATGACACAGAGACTTCTTTTTTCAGCCATGGCTGTCTTATTTTTTACAGCCGCTGAGGCTCAATTGAAAACACCGGCGCCTAGTCCTACACAAACCATCAAACAAGACTTTGGACTCTCTTCCATTGAATTAAATTATTCCCGTCCCGGCGTTAAAGGCCGCAAAGTTTTTGGCGACCTGGTTCCATTTGGAAAAGTATGGCGCACAGGTGCAAATAATGCTACCATTTTAACTTTCGGTGACGATGTGACCATCGGTGGTAAAAAAATTCCTGCTGGAAAATATGGCCTGCTTTCTATTCCGGATAAAAAAGAATGGACCCTGATCATCACAAAGCAATTGGATGTAACCAGTCCTGCTGCTTACAAAGAAGACCAGGATGTGGTAAGAGTTACCGCGGAAACAATGAAAACGGATATGGATGTTGAAACCCTTACGATGCAGTTCGCCAGTGTAAAATCAAATACCTGTCAGTTGCAGATCTGCTGGGAAAAAACAATGGTAAGTCTTCCGATCAGCACTGATGTGGAAACTAAGGTAATGGCCCAGATCGATCAGTTGATGAACAAGGACACCCGACCTTATTTCAATGCAGCTATGTATTATATGGATAATGGAAAGGATTTGAACCAGGCCCTGGCATGGTTTGATAAAGCAGCTGAAATGCAGCCCACTGCTTACTGGGTATTCCATCAGCGCGCGAATTGCCTGGCTAAACTTGGAAGAAAAGAAGAAGCAAAAGCGTCTGCTGAAAAATCAAAAACAATGGCAGCTGAGCAAAAGAATGACGACTATGTGAAGCTGAATGAGAAGTTACTGTCGGAGTTGAATAAATAAATTGAAAAGAACGTAGCTACGTAGATAGGTTTCTGCGTAGCTACGTTTTTACATATATACGTTCCTGCGTATCATATTCAGTATCCAGGTAAAGAAGACTACCCCTAAGGCCCCTATTGGATTCAGCCAGAGAAATCCCAGTTTAAATACATCGATCTTAGTTAGAATAAAAACGGTTAGCACTAAAATTTCGGCAAGAATAGCGGCCCAGAAAACAATATTTCCATTCTTTACATTTTTGAGAAAGAAGGCTACCAGGAAGATTCCCAGAATAACACCATAGAATAAAGAGCCTAGCACATTCACGGTTTCGATAAGACTTTTACCCAGGTCATAAGTGAACATGGCCACTACAATACAAAACAATCCCCAGGCAAGCGTATACCATTTAGACAATCGATATTCCTGCTCACCTGTTTCATTTTTAGTCCTGAAGCGGCGGTGAAAATCAACCATAGTACAGGATGCAAGTGAATTCAGCGCAGCGGCAATACTTCCCCAGGAGGCGAGAAATATGATCGCTATCAGCAACCCTACCAATCCTTTTGGCAGATACTCCACCACAAAACTTATAAATATATAATTAGTGTCATTTCCATCCCCATTTGGAATTTTTTTATTCAGCCAATGCACCACCTTACCTCTTAATGCTTCAGAACTGTCCTGAAGTACCAGTAGTTCTGCGGTTTTCTTATCTATTTCTGCCTGATCTTTTTTGTGAAGTGCCTCGGTAAATTCAGTGACCGTTTTTTCCTTGGTAGTTGATAAAGCATCATACTGAGCATTAACCAGTCTGAGTGAATCCTTATAGGACGAGTTCTCCAGTTTGTGTAACTGTACCTGGTTAAAAAATATCGGGGCCTTATTGAATTGATAAAAACTAAACACCAGTACTCCGATCAGCAGAATGGCGAATTGCATTGGTACTTTCACGAGTCCATTCATAAGAAGGCCCATTCTGCTTTCCCGAATGGAACTGGCTGTAAGATACCTGCCTACCTGACTCTGGTCGGTTCCGAAATAGGATAAGGCAAGAAAAAAACCACCAATGATACCAGATAACAAATTATACTGATCACTCCAGTTAAATCCTTTTTCTGTAAAGCCGGTTGTGATCACATTAAGTCGCTGAAGTTTTCCTCCTATCTGCAGCGCATCAGTAAACCCAACACCATGTGGTAAGAGACGGATCACCATATAGGCAGCCAGAAACATCCCGATAAAAATGATGACCAATTGAAACTGTTGTGTATAGGCTACTGCTTTAGCTCCGCCACTCATCGTATAAATAATAAGCAACCCACCCATAAAAATATTGGTCCAGTAAATATCCCAGCCAAATAAAGAAGATAAAATAATAGAAGGAGCAAAAACAGAAATACCAGTAGATAATCCTCTTGATAAAAGAAAAAGCAGGGAAGTTAGTGTCCGGGTCTTTCCATCAAATCGCTCTTCAAGGTATTGATATGCTGTATAGACTTTTAACCGGTAATAAATCGGCACGAAAAATATACTGATCACCACCATGGCAATAGGAATGCCGAAATAATATTGCACAAATCGCATTCCATCCGTATAGGCCTGCCCGGGTGCAGAAAGAAAAGTAATGGCACTCGCCTGAGTTCCCATAATACTAAGCAGTATAAGCCCCCAGGGAAGGCTGCGATCACTTAGAAAATATCCATCCAGGTTATGTGAACTGCGGCCCTTATAAAGGCCATAGGCGATAATGCCCAGTAAGGTAGTCACCAATACTATCCAGTCCAGTTGGCTCATGCAAATCGTTTAGTCAGCAGATAGAAAAGTATAATAAGCAGCAATAAGAATCCCAGTACAAAAATGTACCAGCCATTCCAGGTTTTAAATAAAGGCGGCCTATTTTCAGATCCTTCAGTCATTTGATTTATTAGATCTCATCCATCCGGTAAATACAACAAAAATGCCTAATGCAATTCCAATGATAATCCCCACTTTTATTTTTTTTATGGCAATACCAAGAGCCAATCCAAGAATAATGGCGAAAATAAAAGCCATATCACCTCTTTTCTGATCGGGTTTTCTTTCCTGGGCCATAAAAATTAAAATCCTTTTTTCTTATTCAGCGCAATGATATTGGCCAGCAGACGATAAGCACCAGGTACGCCTGCGGGTAATTCACGGAAGAACACCAGACCCGTATAAGTAAACCATCCTTTTCCATATTTAGTAACGATCAGCGCGCCATCATCTTCTTTCTCTCCCGGATCTGCCATACTAATCAGTCTTTCATATTTCCCAGAGGTGTCCTGCGCATGATAGATCGATCTTTCCTGTATCCATCCACTGAAATCATCACCAACGATCTTGTTAGGAAAATTAAATACGGGATGATCAGGCTTAAGAATTTTAACGACAGCATTCTCATCTGTGATCCGGTTGCGGGTGATATTAAAATCATAAGGACCGATCCTGGCTCTTACAGGACCTATCTGGTTAGACGTATTATACTGAACAATAAGGTTTCCTCCATCCCGTACATATTTCATCAGTCTGTCATAATATTTGTTCATCCAGTCATTTGTGTTATATGTCCTTACGCCTGTAATGATAGCGTCATATTTATCCAATCCATTTTTCGCCAGCTCTTTTTCAGTAAGCAGAGTTACCTCATAACCCATATGCTCCAATGCTTCGGGTACTTTATCTCCGGCACCCACTATATAACCGATCTTCTTGTTATAGATCTTAACATCGATCTTTTTTACAGTAAGAATGGCTTCTTTAAAATAATTGATAGAAGGGATATGATCATGATTGACAGTGCGAAGAATAGCACCGGCCTGAGTATAATCAGGAACTGTATTCAATTGATAAATTTTTCCGGCCTGCAGTTCATCATCTTTCAATTCAGTGGAATAATACTGTCCCTTACTCAATGTGAACCCGCCGAACAACCAGGGTATAGTATCCTTATTTTTATCAAAGATCTGAGAAATTACCATCGGTGATGCTAAAACCGTACGTTTATTGGCCTGAAGTGCAATCTCCACACTGCCTTTATTCTCTCCCTTAAAATAAATAGGATCAAAATTTTTGAAGATCACAGTGGGTACTATAACTAATGGCCAGTATATCTCTCCCTTCACCGGATCGGTGAATTTATATCTTACCGGTCTGCTTAGAAGTAGATCCTCTCCTTCAATATTTACAAGGGCCATACATTCGAAGGCCGCATCCACATCGGCCTGACCTATTTTCTGCTGATCCTTCACAATGAAATAGCCGGGTTCCATTTTTTCCTTAAGCCAGTAAGGCTGGGTATTCGGCATATTCTCTGAAACGTAAATATTTTTTGAAAGAAATTGATTTTTGTTACGAACCAGGGATTGATCCAGCGTAGTATCAAAACCTGATACGCTTAATTTTTTCAACCTGGCATTAACACCCAACCTATTATTAAGCACTATATTTATTCTTACCGAATCGGTTTTCACTGCGTATTGTTCAGTGCTGCTCGCATCCATGAATAATCCGCTGCATTGCTCTATTAATTGAATTGTCTCTTTAAGTTTCTGTAAACGCCAGTATCCTTCGGGAAGCCCTTTAATGGCGCGATATAGATTCACTAATCCCTTCACTGAATTTTCAGGATGTAAGAGGTCAAATGAGGAAGAAAGTTGGTCCACCATAGAACTGATGGCATTTGCGCCGGTCACTCTTGACCAGCCAAGATCAACACCACTCATCAGATCATCGGAAGGAGCGCTGCCTCCGGTTGTCTTAAAATATTCAAGAGCTTCTCCCCTGCTGGCTGCTGAACCAAATCCCTGGCTTTTATGATTTGACCGGCTGATTGCGGCTATCTCACCATAACTTTTACCTAGTAATGGATTAAATCCGCCCACATCAAATTTAAATTGATCTGCAGCCGTAGTATTGGTAGATCCAAAATTGAATGTATTCCAGCAGATCCTTTTTGCCTGCCAGGGTTTCACATAAGCTAACTGTTCAGGAAAACGGGTAGGATCGGCTGCTGCGGTAAATGCTTCATTAGCTAAAATGGCAGAAGCAGTATGATGTCCATGCCCTCCTTCTCCGGTTGTTGGAAATCTTGTAAGGATCACATCAGGTTGAAATTTTCTGATCACCCATACTAGATCCGATAAAATTTTTTCTCTGTCCCATTTAGTAAAAGTTTCCTGCGGATTTTTTGAATAGCCAAAATCAAAAGCTCTGGAAAAGAATTGCTCACCCCCATCCACTCTTCTGGCCGCCAGTAATTCCTGGGTCCGGATCAATCCCAGTTCAACACCCTGTTCATCTCCTATAAGATTCTGTCCGCCATCTCCACGTGTCAGTGATAAATAGCCGGTTCGGTAAAGTTTATCCTTGGCGAAATATGAGATCAGCCGCGTATTCTCGTCATCGGGGTGTGCTGCCACATAAAGTACTGAGCCCAGAACATTTAGTTTACGAATAGCCAGGTACATATCTGCTGAACTCCATGAAGGAGGCGCTTGTGCCTGTATATTTATAGAAATTAAAAAGGCGAAGATCCCGAGAAAGCAGGTATACAATTTTCTCATTCAATCGAATTAAGTAACGAATATAAGGCTTATAAACCTTCGCAAAACGAGCTACATTTGAGAATTGATAAACGGCAATGATGAAAAAAATATTCCTTTTCCTTCCCTTTTTTATTTCCGGTTTCAGCGTCCTGGCACAAGAACAAGGTTCCTGGCCCAATGCATACCAATATTCTATTAATAAGTCTATGGTGGCAATGAATGGCGCTGTGGTCTCTGCGCATCCTCTGGCCAGCCAGGTGGGAATAAACATTCTGCAAAAAGGAGGAAATGCATTCGATGCTGCTATAGCAATTCAACTTGCTCTTGCCGTGGTTTATCCTCAGGCTGGTAATCTTGGTGGCGGCGGCTTTCTTGTCGCCTCCAAGCCAAATGGAAATAAAATAGCCATTGATTACAGGGAAATGGCTCCTCTCAACGCAGACCGCGATATGTATCTGAATGAAAAAGGGGAAGCGGACACACTAAAAAGCCAATATGGACAACTCTCTTCCGGCGTACCTGGTACCGTAGCGGGTTTGTTTGAAACATTCAAGTTTGCCAAATTATCATTTGCAGAACTTATTGAACCCGCAGTAAGATTGGCAGAATATGGTTTTGTCATTAGTGCCAGGCAGGCCAATTCATTAAATTCGATTCAGATCGATCTGCAAAAAAATAATAGCCTGCTCCCCGTATTCTTTCGTGTGAATGCATGGAAAGAAGGTGATACGCTTATTCAAAAAGATCTGGCAGCCACATTGAAGCGTATACGTGATAAAGGAGCAGCCGGTTTTTATGATGGTGAAACTGCCCGGCTTATCGTGGAAGAAATGAAAAGAGGAAAGGGTATCATTTCTATTAAAGACCTGACATCATACAGGGCAAAATCAAGAAAGGCATATGAGTTTTCCTATAATGGATTTGATATTGTAAGCATGCCTTTACCAAGCAGCGGTGGAATACTTGTCAACCAGATGCTGAAAATGATAGAAGGACATAAGATCGGCGACATGGGTTTTCATTCTGCAGAGTCAGTACAATTAATGGCGGAAGTACAGAAGAGAGCATTTGCCGATCGCGGGGAATACATGGGCGATGAAGATCAATATCATGTGCCGGTAATGATGCTTACCAGTCATATTTACCTGAAGGAAAAAATGAAGAATTATAAATCAGGCTATGCCACTCCTTCTGCTGAAATAAAACCTGGCGTTCTGCTTAAAGCCGAAAGTATGGAGACCACGCATCTTAATGTGATCGATAAAGATGGAAATGCAGTGGCTGTAACTACCACCCTGAATAATTCCTACGGAAGTAAAACAGTGGTAGGCGGCGCTGGTTTTTTTATGAATGATGAGATGGATGATTTTAGTATCAAGGCCGGACAGCCAAATATGTATGGTGCTATCGGAGGATCGGCCAATGCCATCGCTCCCGGCAAGAGAATGCTCAGCTCAATGACTCCTACAATAGTATTAAAAAATGGAAAACCATTTATTATTACAGGAACACCAGGCGGCACCACTATTCCTAATTCTGTATTTGAAACACTGGTAAATATCATCGATTTTCATCTTAGTCCGGAGGAGGCTATCAATGCCCCTAAATTCCATCATCAATGGCTGCCTGATGAATTAGAATTAGAAAAAGGTTTTCCGGAAGAAATAAGAAAAAAACTGGAGGCGATGGGATATAAAATAAAAATGGTGAGTGGAATTGGCCGCACAGAATTGATCATGGCTTTACCTCAAGGCGGTTATAAATTAGTGGCCGACCATCGTGGTGATGATGATGCACGAGGATTCTAAATATCATTTGCTACTAACCACTCACTACTCCCCACTCACACTAAAACCCTTATTTATGAGTATAGGAAAAGATTTTCTTAACACCGCCATTCGCAGGTTAAAATATTACCGCGGGCTGGGTGAAAAAGCGATGGAGCAATTAAGTGAAGAACAGTTTAATTATTCTCCAAATGATACGGTCAATAGTATTGCAATCATCATTCAGCATTTATCAGGAAATATGATAAGTCGATGGACAAATTTTTTGACGGAGGATGGTGAAAAAAAATGGAGGGAGCGGGATGAAGAATTCCAAATCCAGCCTCATTCGAAAGCGGCCCTGATGGTATTGTGGAATAAAGGCTGGGATCTATTTATAAATACACTCGAAAATCTAAAGAAAGAAGATCTTAAAAAAACGATACATATCCGCGAGGAACCTTTAACTGTGGTAGATGCGATCAACCGGCAATTGGCACATTATCCTTATCATATAGGACAAATCATAATGATGGGAAAGATCCTTAAAGGCGAAGATTGGCAGAATCTGTCTATTCCAAAAAAAGGATCTCCTGATTAAAATACCAATAATTCAGTAAAAGATCCGGCGAAGAAATACTGATCTTTTAATAGTAAAGGTTGCAGAGGTAAGAATTAATATCTATTTTTATCGCTTATACCTTTTGAATGAAAAAGACTTACTTTTTATTGATATTCAGCCTTTTATCTCTTGTTTCCTTTTCCCAGGTACAGTGGAATGTATTCGGTGGCCCCCAGGCTACCAGTGCTCATTATGTGATCAGGGACAAAAAGCAAAACACCAACATGAAATATGGGTTTCAATTGGGAGGTGGATTAAAGGCTCAATGGGAGAACCGCATATATTTCGCGCCGCAGGTTTTCTACAGTTTGAAAGGATATAAAGTAAAACTGAGCAGGCCTTCGTTCCCTCCTGATACATTGGCTGTTGATAATGAAGTGACCATGCACAGTTTTGAAATTGCTGCTCTTATTCAATATAATTTCAGCGATGCAGCATCACATTTCTTCATACGTTTTGGTCCTTCCATTGATTTTCAGATTTCCGGAAAAGAAAAATTCAACTTAAGTACTGGCGGATCTGTAAGCAGGAAAATGAAATTCAGTTATGGAGATTATGGCCATTATGGCGCCAGTATTGACTTGCATGCAGGTTATGAAATGGCTAATGGTTTCCTTATATACGGACAATATGGTTTGGGTATCGGAACGATAGTTAATACAGATGATGGTCCTATAGTTACTCACCGGGTAGCCGGAATAACTGTTGGATATCATTTCAAAAGAAAGAATATTATCATTGATACGCGGAACAAAGAATGATCAGATACCATGAAGGAACTGGCTGTTGATATATGCAGCCACATCTTTCAGATTCTTTGAATGTTCAAAGATCTTCAGCTGGCGATCAGCACCCGTACCATTTTCAAGCATTTTGTGAACATTCATTACCCGATGTCTGCTTCCCAGATGGTCAAGCACGGGGTCAAGAAAATCGAGTAATTCCAGTATAAGTGCCCGGGTATTCACTTCCTCCTCTTTTCCAAAATCAATCAGGTAACCATCTACGCCATATCTGCTTGCTCTCCATTTATTTTCATTCAGCAATGCTCTGGAGTATTGAATAAAGTTGAGGTTTTTAGATCGCAGCATATAGATCCTGGCACAGATGGCCTGGAACAATGATGCAATAGTTATAGTTTCATCAACAGTCAGTGGAATATCACATATCCGGAATTCTACTGTATTGAAAAACGGATGTACCCGAAGATCCCACCAAATTTTCTTAGCATTATCTATGCAGTTCGTTTTGATCAAAAGTTTCACATAATTATCGTAGGCCTCAATACTTTCAAACGCATCAGGTATGCCTGTTCTTGGAAACTTATCAAAAACTTTTGTACGGAAAGATTTATAGCCTGTCATTCTACCTTCCCAGAATGGAGAATTGGTGCTCAACGCAAAAATATGCGGCAGAAAATATCTTGTGCTATTAGCTATATGATTTGCCATCTCTCTGCTTTCCATTCCCACATGCACATGTAATCCGAAAATTAAATTGCTACGGGCCGCTTCCTGTAATTCATTTACGATCTCACTATAACGTATATGATCCGTGATCAGTTGGCTTTCCCAATGGCTAAACGGATGTGTTCCAGAGGCACCCATTGCAAAACCTAATCCGCCGGCAATGTCTGCAATGGTTTTTCTTAGCGTAGCTACATCTTTAAAAGCTTCATCTGCATTCGCACAGATATCTGTACCAACCTCTACTACGGCCTGATGCATTTCGGCTTTTACTTTATCCCTTATTACTTTTTGTCCTTCCTGCACGATCTGCTGCTCGTGACTTTTCAGTTCAAAACTTTGCGGATCAAGTACCATGTACTCTTCTTCCACACCAAGGGTAAAGCCTTTATAGTTTAGATTCATTGAGAGAAGGTTGAGAGGTTGAGAGAGTTGAGGGGTCGAGCGAGTACTCACTACTCACAACTCACCACTCACTATTGACTATTGACTATTCACTTAAATTCCTCTTATTCGCTCCACGCCTCACATATTCCCCCCATGTTAAATTATCCTGACCATCTACCTGGGCCAGTGCTTTTTCAATAGCGTAATTAGCAGAAGTTTCTACTACCCAATCAAAATTTTCCTGTCCTACACTTGGCAGATCTGCATCAGGCGCTGGATTACAGAAGTCGATAGCATATGGTACTCCATCGCGCACTGCGAGTTCTACTGTATTAAAATCATAACCCAGATATTCATTGATACGCAAAACGATATCCGTCATCTGTTTCAATCTTTCAGGTGAAGGTTTAAAATCTGCTACATAACGAAGATGATGCGGGTTGCGAGGCTCATAGGACATAATGCGAACATATTTTCCACCAATACAATAACAGCGGTAATATTCAGTGAATACGATCTCTTCCTGCAACAACATCACCAGTTGACCTGTCTCGCCATGCTTAGTAAAAAAATCTTCCTTGTCAGTCAATCGATATACATGTTTCCATCCGCCACCTGCGAAGGGTTTCATATATGCAGGGAAACCAACATTATTGAATATACTATTCCAATCAAGCGGATAGGCCAGGTTACTGAATGAATCATTTGAAGTATCATCCGGATGCTCTTTGGATGGAATGATGGCAGTACGGGGAACTGGTACTCCGATTTTTGTCATCAGACAATTATTGAAATATTTATCATCTGCACTCCACCAGAAAGGATTGTTTATAACTGCAGTGCCACATACAGCGGCATTTTTCAGCCAGGTTCTGTAAAATGGGACATCCTGTGAAATACGGTCGATGATCACCGCATAACCACTATGCTCACCCTGCATGGCCTTTTCAATCCTTACAGGTTCAGCAATTATTCCATTTATATTCTTTGAATTCACCCGGGCAATAAATGCCTCAGGAAATGATCTTTCTTTCCCATGCAGTATCCCAATTTTCTTCATAGCTTGTTTTTTGTGGTATGTTCAAATTTATTCTGCTAGGAGGAGAAAAACAAATTAACTGCGTCAAAACAGAAGCACAAGTCCTTAAATTTGCAGCATGTCGTCTGAATTGACCGGGACCGTACTTATTAAAAAATTGTCGCTCGATTCCCAGTGCCTGAACCGAAAGGTTCTGGTCGATATTTATCAACCTGCCTCCATTTCCATAACCGATACCCCCGAATTCCTGCTGATCAATGACGGCCAGGATCTGGTGACAATGGATTTTGCTGGTATTCTGGAAGGTTTGATTGAACGGGATAAGATCAGGCCCCTGATCTGTGTAGGTATTCATGCGGGCCCACAGCGAAAAATGGAATATGGCGTGGCCGGTGCTCCTGATTTTAAAGGCAGAGGAGCTATGGCAATGGAACATAGTTCCTTTGTACTGACAGAGCTCCTTCCCTTTTTAAAAGCCTATTATACGCTTGATAAACTTCCCCTGCTTTCCTATGCCGGTTTTTCACTGGGGGCCCTGATGGCTCTGGATACAGTTTGGAGCCATTCCCGTTTTTTTAAAACGGCAGCAGTATTCTCTGGCTCTTTATGGTGGAGAACGCTGGACCAGACAGATGCTGAATACAATGACGACACTCACAGGATAATGCATCAGCGTATTCGTTCCGGAAAATTTCATCCGGGGCTTAAATTCTTTTTCCAGTGTGGAAATAAAGATGAGACCAACGATCGAAATAAAAATGGGATCATCGATTCAATAGATGATACACGCGACCTGATAAACGAACTCGTAATTAAAGGATATAAGATACCAGATGAAATTGCTTATCTCGAATTAGAAAATGGGGGCCATGATGTGCCTACCTGGGGCCGGGCTTTCCCTGAATTTTTGAAATGGGGATTTGGAAAGGTTGGAAGTTGAGGGCCTGCCTGCAGCAGGCAGGTTGAGAGTTTAGATTTACCTGCAGAACATATTATAAAGAGAAAAGCTTCCCAGTGGGAAGCTTTTCTCTTTATAGTTCTAAGATACTATTAATTAAAGATATAACGCAGACCGAACTGAATTTGATAAGTAGAGTTTACACTCACATCATCACGGAAACTACGGGTGATGATAGTACCACGGTCAGCAGCCAACTGGAAGATCGGCAATACAGCACCACCCGGAACCAGGCTGTTTGCATTGGTGATCGTCAGTATCTGGCTGGCGTTAACCAGTTTTCTCTTACCCCAGCTCGCGTTGATCAGGTTACCAGCATTAAAGATATCTACAGAGAACTGAAGTGTATTACGGTATTTACCGGATTTCACGAACAGGTCTTGAAGGAACTTAACGTCCATTTGATTTCTCCATGGAGCTAATACGCCATTTCTTTCAGCATACTGACCTCTGTGTGTACGGAGGTATTTGTCTTGCTGAATATAAGATTCGAAAAGGCTGCGCTGTGCTGTCTGATCGTAATTTACTCCATTGGCTACTCTTGAAGAGAATTGCATATTCTGAACCTGAGCAGATGTAGGAACCCAGAGAAGATCGTTTCCATTTACCCCATCACGGTTGAAGTCACCGCTATAAGTATAAGAAAAACGGTACGCGGCAGAACCAACATATACCATGGAAATGGAAGTACCAAGGTGCTTCACATATTCTTTACGGTAGTTCAGCATGGCAATCACACGGTCAGGTACTACATACTGAGCCGCTGAAAGATTTGGTGTATTCAAACCATATACCTGCTGAGTACCCTGGTAAGTCCCCAAAGCCTGGTCGCCATCACCATCGGTGGTATTACCCGCAAGGGATTTTGTATAAGCAATAGAGAAATTGAAACCTTTGGTAAATGGCTTCTCAATACGAACTGTCAGAGAAGCGTAATAACCTTTTTTAGAATTATCGATCACTACCGGTGTAAATCCAACAGTACCACCTGGAGCAGGAACCTGATTAGAATTCAAAGTATTGATGAAACGCGTTGGAACAGTTGAACCATAGATCGGCCTGTTATCAGGATAACCAGCTGTATTTAAATTCTGAGGATCAATATAGTTTGGCGAACGGAAGAAAGGAACAACCAGGTCTTTGTTGAATATACCTTCAAAGGTTCCAATCATACCCCATGGCAATTTAGTATCTAATGCGATTACAGTTTTCCATGTTCTTGGATGTTTATATTTCTGTGATAAAGCTGTAACAGAAGTAGGAACAATTGTTCCTGCTGCAGGTACAGTTGCCGGACGATAAGCCGCAGGATCCGGATTGAACGGACCTGGAGGTAACTGACCAGACAAAGCTCCGGTTGAAGTATACATATTATATGACTGAGTAACCTGGATCATTCCATTGTCACCAGACTGGCTTACGATCCATACGAATGGAATACGACCAGTGAATACACCTGTACCACCACGCACCTGGAGAGAACGATCTCCATAAATATCCCAGTTAAATCCAATCCGAGGAGACCAAAGGATCTTATTTTCAGGAAGCAGACCAGTATTTACTTTCTCTCCGTCTTTGAAGTTCATCGCATACACCAATGGGTTTGTGATTATCTGAGGAACGGCAGGGTAAGTAGGAAGATCTCCACGAAGGCCAAAGGTCAGGCGAAGATTTTTATTAACTGCGATCTCATCTTGTGCATAAGCAGTGAGCTGATTGAAACGAAAGGCAGAAAACGCAGGAGCAAAATCTTTAGATAAAGAATAAGTGATAGCGAAATCCGTAGGCAGTTTACGCAGTGAAGGATTTGGATTCAGTGCACTGGCGAAATCGGCCCATGAAGCGAATCGATAAAAACTTGTAGCGAAACGCTGGAAACCGTTGATGGTCTCTGTGCGATCGTACTGAGCACCTAAAGTGAAATTATGTTTGCCTTTGGTGAAAGTGAAATTATCGGTTACAGAGTAAACCTTCACTTTACGGAGGTTACCACGACTGAAAGGCTCATATCCGAAGGAAGCATAAGGTGCACCTACACCGGATCCGGCTTGAGGAACAACACCTGTAGTGCTCATGATATCTACAAATGGGAAAATGCTGGAAGTAGTGGTACGGGAGTCATCCTGGAAAGTATAAGTACCACGGATCACGTTAGCGGATTTACCCCAGTTGGAGTTCAATTCAGCAGATAAAGAATAAAAATTAGTACCCTGGAAATAGTTTGAGTTTTTATACCAGAAGCCAGTGATATCTGTACGGAATGCACCATTACCAGCAACTGTTCCAGCACCACCAACAGAAGTTGATGGAGGTGCAGGATTACCACCCACTACCTGGCTATAACGGAATACAGCACGATGGTGATTGTTGATGTTCCAGTCAATACGACCCAGATATTTTTTTCTTTCAATATCCGGAACATATCCTGTAGCAACACCAGTATTATAACCATAGTTGGTTAGCAAATACTGGCTTATAAAATTCAGTGAGTCAACAGTAGGACGTGCGATGAAAGGAGAACTTCCGTAGGCAGCAGTTGTTGAAGCAGGTGTTCTTGTTTGAATTACGCTAGGCTGCTTATCAGTCTCAAAACTGAAGAAGAAGAAAAGTTTATTCTTAATGATTGGGCCACCAATACGCATACCCCACTGATCGAATTCTTCCTTAGAGCGGGTAAAAGTTGTTTTTTCCACTTTCTTACCGCGAAGTCTTTCGGTACGATAGTAATGATAAACAGATCCGGAGAAACTATTTGTACCTGCCCTGGTCACAGCGTTAATACCTGCTCCTATAAAACCTGCCTGACGAACATCAAATGGCGCGATGCTTATTGATACTTCATCAAGGGCGTCAAAAGAAATAGGTGAACCACCACCGGGAAGGTTACCGGCACCACCAACCTGTATACCAAATGTGTTATTGAAATCGGCTCCATCCACAGTGAAGTTGTTAGATCTTGCATTACCACCACCGATAGCCGCTCCATTTGCCTGAGGAGTACCCCTGGTAAGGTCAAGAATATTGCGGTTGATTGAAGGAGCTACTGTGATCATTCTGTTGTTGAAACTTGTAACAGGACCAGTACGGTTTGGATTGAATACATTTCTGCGACCTGTACTTACCACCACATTTTCCATGGTAGTAACCGACTTGGTCATTTGGATGTTAAGAATGAAAGTCTCTGCTAATTGCAGATAAACATCATCAAATTTTTGTTTGTCGTAACCAACGAAACTGATCTCGATGGTGTAAGGTCCCCCAGGTCTCATATTCTCGATCCTGAGCGATCCGGAGGAGCGTGAAAGTGCCACATATTTAGTTCCTGAAGGAACATGGGTGGCTACTACGCTTGCTCCCACCAAAGCTTCATCAGTGGAGCTCTTAATGGAGCCGGAGATAGCGGATGTTGTAACCTGGGCAAATAAGAAGGGACTTGCCAGTAAGGCTAAAACAATCAAACAGAGTGTTCTCTTAAGCATATAGTTTGGTTTTCGGATGCAAAGAAAGGGAATATTCCTAAATAAATATAGGCAAATATTAACAAAAATCCGGCTGAAAAATAAGGCTTTATAATGACAAACGCCATCCTATTTTCTCTATCTGAATAACTGGTGAACATCCTGTCAATGTCCATTGTTCTAAATTTGTAAAAAACTATGTATGCTGGACCCAATTGAAAAGGCCGTTGAGGATATAAAACAGGGAAAACTGGTGATCGTGGTGGATGACGAGGACCGTGAAAATGAGGGTGATTTTGTTGTGGCTGCCCAACATGTGACACCCGAGGTAGTTAATTTCATGACCAAAATAGGCCGTGGTTTGATCTGTGCCGCTATTACTGAAGAACGCTGTGAAGAATTGAAACTGGACCAGATGGTGAATCAGAATTCCGCTTTGCATGAAACTGCTTTTACGGTCTCTGTCGATTTGCTTGGAAATGGTTGTACCTCAGGAATTTCTGCTCATGACAGATCGAAAACTTTACTGGCACTTATTGACCCAAAAACGAAACCAGCCGACCTGGGTCGTCCCGGACATATATTTCCGCTGAAAGCAAAGAAAGGCGGGGTACTTCGCCGTGCCGGTCACACAGAAGCAGTGGTAGACCTGGCCCGCCTTGCCGGATTAGAGCCTGCAGGAGCCCTGGTAGAGATCATGAATGACGATGGTAGCATGGCTCGCCTCCCCGATCTGAAACTGATCGCTAAAAAATATGAGTTCCGAATTATCTCTATAAAAGACCTGATCGAATACCGGATAAAGACAGAAACGCTGATAGAAGAAGTTGTAAGAGTGGAAATGCCTACCAAATTTGGAGATTTTCAACTCGTAGCTTTTAAAGAAAAGAATTCTGCTAATGAACATCTGGCACTTATAAAAGGCCAATGGGCCAAAGATGAACCTGTACTTACCCGTGTGCACTCATCCTGCTTTACCGGAGATATTCTTGGTTCCCTTCGCTGTGATTGCGGCGATCAGCTCCAGGCTGCTATGAAAATGGTGAACTTAGAAGGAAAAGGTGTTATATTATATATGAACCAGGAAGGCCGGGGAATCGGGTTGCTGAATAAGCTCAAAGCTTATAAACTTCAGGAACAGGGAATGGACACTGTGGATGCCAACCTGCATCTGGGGTTTTCTACGGATCAACGCGATTATGGACTCGGCGCTCAGATATTAAGACATCTGGGAGTAACCAAATTAAAACTTATGACTAATAATCCTAAAAAAAGAGTGGGACTTATAGGATATGGACTTGAGATCGTAGAGAATATTCCTATTCGCATTGCTTCTAATCCACATAATGAAAAATACCTGGAGACTAAAAAGAATCGATTAGGTCATGAATTAAATTAATCAGAGATTTTTTATAGGTATCCCTTCCTGTGTTGTAGGTTGCACAGGTAGATTTTTTTCTGATTTTTTTCTTCTTTTGAAAATATCCCATAACCGATCGAAATCTTTGCGGTAGGAAATATTTGCACCTACCCTTCTGTCCTTCCCGGGAACATTTGCTGTAGCTGATTGAAGGTAATCGGTGTTTTCTCGGTAAAAGAAAGAAGCACGTACTGTACCACTTGGATTGATAAGCCATTCCATAGTAACATCGGGCAATAATTGCGAACCGAAGGTTTGCGTGATCCCTTGTTGCTCTATTGGCGTATCATAACCAATACCGGTAGATATTTTAAACCGGTTATTGAAAAAGGATCGTCCGATAGAAAAATTAATATTACCTCCCAGTTGTATTTTACCGCTGGTCAGATCGATTACATTCCTTGTATATATAGATGTATTAAGACTGATATTGTACTTATCACTTTTCAACAGATTACCCAATATCTTATTGACCTGCTCATTAATCACGTTCAGGAATATTCCCGAAATAGTGGTTAGCCCAAGAGAGGCTACACTATAATTTGACCCTTGTAATTCCGTTGGCGCAAAGCTGTTGAATACGATCAGATAGGTTGATTGCCTTACGATCTCATCCGGTGTCTTCTGCATCTGCTGAAAGATCAGGGCCAGTTCCGGATCGGTAACGGCGATACTTGTACTTGGAAAGTCCAATGCAAATTGAATAGTAGGTTTATAAAGTGAATCCTTTAACGAAGCCACCACATATACATCTCCCCTTGCATTACTTGATATAGTTGATAATCCAAGTGGAGCGAAACTTACCCGCTCTGCTTTGTAAACCGCTTCAAAATTTATATTCGCGTTGTAAGGATTTCCGTTCCACTCAATAAAATTGTCATGCTCAGTCCGGAGTTCGAAAGGCTTTTTGAAAAACGACTGAAAGGTGAACAAATAGCGGCCTTGCACAATATTAAATCGTCCCTGCAACGACAAAGGTTCAGAAGTACCCGAATGAATATTCAATATTCCGTATCCTTTCCCTTTGATCTCATCACCGGTTAGTTCATCCATTACTACGTTGACAGATACCATGGGGGTTACGGTTTTTGTAACGGCCATATCTATATCATAGGTTACGTTGGTAGAATTATTGTTTCGAAGGTCCTCTACGGTCATTTCCCTTCCGTATTTCCTTTCAACAAGATAATCTGCTATACCAGATTCTCTTCCGGAAGAAGGAGGCAGCGTTACAAAACTACTGTCAATCGTAGAAGCAACGGCGTCGATCTTTATATACATATCCGACTGCGGCCCGGTCAGTGAAAGCGAAGCTGTTCCCCGAACATTACCATAGAACTGCTTGCTGTCGGTTGCAGTAGTATTCAATAACTGTACCGGCAAATTTTGCCCATCTGCGCTGCTGCCTGGTTTGCGTGTAGAAATATCAATATCATAGAACATGTTCTTGAAGAACTGGTGTTCAATTCTTCCGCGATTTACATAGATGGGATTCTTCGTCACAGAATCTGTAAGCAATAAACCGCCAAAATCTATTTCTGTTGAATCCAGTTGTATATCTGTATCTCTGATCCAATAAAAACATTGGGTCATTTTTATTCTAACTCCTGCATCCTTCAGGTGCCCCTTACCAGTAACACTTAGTTCATCAAATGGTCCGCTGACTTTTATATTTCCTGTCAGATAGCCGCGTATATCAGAAAATATGGTACCAAGGAAACGCTCCAGAATATTCATCTGAAAATTATTGGCATTTAGTGTGATCAGGTTATTCTTAGCTTTCTCTTTATCAGTTAGAAAAATATTGGCATCAAAGCCCAGGTAATTAAGTTGATTCAATGTATTACCATGAACCCGGAGTTGTCCATCTTTATTATCATAAAAAACATTTGTGCGCAATTCACCCAGTGAATCGTCATCAATGCGAAGGAACTGAGTTGAAAGATCATCTGATCTTATTTTCAGATTTCCTGTAGGATCTTCCACGAAAATTTTCCCACTTATTAATCCTTCAATCCGGTTATGAGGAAGAAAATATGGAGAAAGGTCACCCAGATTTAATTTGGTTACTTCCACATCTATATTGTTCCATTGCTGGCCAGGGGCTGGAGAAGTTTTAACAACGATTCGCTGATCTCCTTCACTAAGTACCAGGTTGCCGGTAGCGGGCGTATTGCGGCGAAGCACTAATTCTCCATTAGGATCAATGGTCCATACTTTCCCATTTATTGAAAAATTAGAATTATCAAACTCTATTTTCAATCCATCATCATAGGTTAGTATCAAGGCGTTCAGATCAGCTTTTTCAATAGCCCTGGCACCTGTGGTTATGGCCACATGGGATGAATCATTTCTGGCGCTAACATGAAATATAGTCTGTGGTATACTCAGGCTGTCATTGATCCGGATATCATTAGCCTCACCTGTAATTACCAGGCTTTCATTATTACCTTTCGCATTTATTCGGGTATAGTTTAAATTTAATTTATTATACCTGAAATTGGGAATCTCCGCATTCAGTTCCACTTCATGCATGGCAAGATCCAGCCTTCCCTGCAAATGCGCATTATTAAAGCCACCCAGATTAGGGTCTATAATTGTCATATACTCCTCTACTGAGTAAGTATAAATATCAAAGTCGAACTTCTCATTTACTGGCAAATGAGATGGTGCCTTTATGTAAGATGGGTAATAACGGTTCAGCAAATATGTAACTGCATTTGGAAGTTCTGAAAATTGAAACTGACCATTAATTTTAGCGGTGAATTCATTGGAAGTAACAGACAATCGTTTCTGGCCATTCACTTCTGAGGTAATTACTACCAGCGAATCAAATGGAAGCGGATGCCCGTTTCTCAACAGCTCCGCACTGGTTATCCGGGCCTCACCCAAAAAGTCATCTATCGTAGACCCGGTAAAATTCAGGTTGGCCTGTCCTCGAAAACTCAGGCTATCCTTACTAAGTCCGGTTTTCAACAAATCGATATGTGCGATATCAGCCATCAAATTAAAACGTGGATGATCGCGATTGATGTCCATCTGACCTCTCATTGTCAAATCCGCATTTGGATCATGAACTGAAGCATATCCGGAAAATAAATTTTTTATCAGCTTTCCGTCAATAGTAATATCCTGATATCTGTAATGATCAAATTCCGCGTAGCGAAGTCTTGTATCGATCTCAATATTTCTTGACTTATCACTAAATCCAGTTCCTTTTATAGTACCAGAAAGTGCAATAGCACCAATTTTTTTATCCCCTATAAAAGATCCCAGGTGAAACCCTTCTGTAACCAGTTTTGCCGTGAATACCGGTTCTCTGCCTTTAGAATTATAGTGAAGATCCGTACTGACCACGCCAAGATTGGTATTGATCACCCCTACAGTAATAAAATCGTTGAGATATCCTTTAAAGCCACCTTTGAATTTCAGGTATTGAATGCTGCGCAGATTTGGAACAGTCACTTTTCTCAGCATGGGAACAATAGTTACCGCATCTGAATAATTGCTTCGGAGTTCATCCGCACGCATATCAATATAGGTTGTATTTATATCGGGAAGTCCTGTAAGTGCCAGATCACCGCTAAACAGTGTATTCTCCCCCGCCTGCACCATCAGGTTGGTTCCTTTTAACGCTTCCACCGTTCCACTCGCTTTACCAGAGATCTTTATTTTTTTCTTCCAGGTTTTCAGATTAGGTGAAAAAAATGCAAGATCATCACTATCAATAAAACTGTTTTCGAAATTCGCCTCCATTATCACGCGACTGAGATAGACACTCATGTCAGAAATATTCCGATAGGTCATGGCATAATATTTCCGCAGGTGACTTCTATTTGTCTCCAGGTCCATATTATCGAAATACATTCCCCTAGGTGTAAGACGAAATTTCGCGCTGAGATTTTTTAATTGCAGTCCACTTTTTTCTTTTGCAGATAGTTTAAGATCAGAGAGCACGGTATCTCCTATGAAACTGCTATTAGCCAGCGAACCATTTATTTCCGTGAACAACATATGTTGTCCATCAAAGGGAGAAGCAGCAATTCCGGCATTTATATTATCCTGCTTGAAACTTCCATTTTCAATGGTAAAATTTCCAATTTTAAAAATGGTTCCTGAATTCCATGAAGCCGCGATCTCCTTATCATCCGAAACCACAGTGGTGCTCTGTGGTTTTTTTCTGGTATAGTTGGTTAAAGTGATCACCGGTTCTTTAAGAGAAAGGTCCTTGATCACATATTGCTTGTCCGAAAAACTTAACTGATCAGCATTCATCATCATCCCGCCGATCCGAAAATCCATATCCTGTCCCATCCAGGCATCTTTCTGAAAAAAATGCACATTTTTAAATTCAATTTTTTTCAGATTAATAGTTATACCGGAATTTTTCTTTGGCTTTCCTGATGTGGGAGAACTGAAATAATCAAAAATGAATTGCTGACTCCAGACAGAATCTGTTCGCTGAAATTTGATCAGCGCATCTTCAAGCCCGATATATTTTAAATCGGCTTCATTTTTAAAAAAGAACCAATCGGTGATACTCACCTTCAAATCTCCGGCGAACAATAAGGTATCCCCTTTCTGATCCTCGATCATTACACCCCGAAGATGCATGCGATTAAATAGCGAGAATTCGACATGTTGTATGCTAATCTTGGTTTTCAGATCTCGCGAAAGTCGGGAGGTTACCTGACGCCCGATCCAGTTCTGTCCAAATGGAGTTTGGATAAAAATATAGGCTGCTGCTATCAGAAATAACAATGACAGCAGAAACCATTTGACTATTTTTTTAAAGCGCTTCAGGTTCAATATTTAATTTGTAAAAGTATGCAATCGAATGGTTTGCAAATACAATACCAAATTAAAACTTACCTGTATCCACATCTTTTATGAAACCAATAACGCCCGACATAAATGTCTGTTGATCATCCCACATGCTCAGATGGCTTCCATTTGCACAATATAAAAACCTTCCTTTTTTTACCATTTTACTCTGAGCTTCCATGGCCTTGGGGTCCATTGTGTCGAATTTTGCACCCACCATCAGGGTAGGAACAGAGATTTCTTTTAATCTGTCCTTAATATCCCAGGTGGCTAGTCTTCCAGCAATTCCGAACTCAGATGGGCCTTGCATGATCAGGTAAATTTCACCCGAACGGGCAGAAGTGGAGAAATGTGCGAAATCACGTTGAAAAGGTTCGGGCCATGGATCAAGTCGGCAAATATGTTTATTATAAAAGTTTGGGATCAATAATTCCTCATACCGGGGATTCTTATAATCTCCCCTGGCTTCAATGTCCCTTATCTCAGTCACCACCTTTGGGTCCATTTGAGGAGCCAGTACCTCACGGGCATATTTTCCATATTCAGGACCGCTGGCTACCATATTCGCTACGATCATACCCTTCAGGTTGCTTTGATATTTAAGCGCATATTCCATGGCCAGTATTCCACCCCATGAATTTCCCAAAACATAAAAATTACTGCTATCCGCTCCAATAGCTTTACGTACCTGTTCCACTTCTTCCACATATCTTTCTGTGGTCCATAAACTACTATCAGATGGCTGATCACTATATGGCGCACCCAACTGATCGTATTCATAAAACTCAAAGCCTTCCTGCGGAAAAAAACTTTCAAAACATTCCATGTATTCATGTCCCATAGCAGGGCCTCCATGCAATAAAAGAACTTTGATGCGTGGATTATTGCCAAATCTTTTGGTCCACACCCTAAATTGCCCAACCGGCGTTTCAATTGGGATCATACTGATTCCAGCAGATCTTACACCACTATCTCCATAGTTAAAATAGTCACGAAGCGTTGTATCTGTACCCGAAGACGCTGTATGTTGCTGACAGGCGCTTATGAAGAGCAGCAGGATCATTCCTGAAAAAACCTTTTTCATATAATGAGTTTGTCAACAAATTTAAGGGGAGCGACCTATCTTTAGTTCATCAAAACAAAGGCTATGAAGAAATACATGCTGGCAATTTGCCTTCTCAGTTTAATTTATCCAATAAGGTCAATTGCACAAACGCATCAGGATACTATCCGGATGATCAGGGAAACGACCCGACTTTATGATCTGGATTTTACAGAGGATGAGGCAGATTCCATGATCGTGAATATCAATAATTATAATTTTATTCTCAAAGGCATGCATCGAAGCATGCTGACAAATGATGTTCCTTTTCCCTTCGCTTTTCATCCTGCGCCTGCTGGAATGAAGATTTCCACAAAAAAAGAGAAGATCTATTGGGATATACCCCTTCGCACTACCCTGCCTGCAGATAAAAATGAACTTGCTTTTTATTCAATACCTCAACTAGCAGCTTTATTATTTACCAAAAAGATCAGTTCAGTTGAGTTGACCCAATTCTATTTAGCGAGATTGAAAAAATGGGGTGATACACTTCAATGCGTTATTACACTTACAGAAGATCTGGCAATGCAACAGGCCAGGAAGGCAGACTCGGAAATAAAACAAGGAATTTACAGAGGGCTGCTCCAGGGAATTCCTTACGGACTTAAAGATTTGTTTGCAGTTAAAGGATATCCTACCACCTGGGGTGCTACTCCCTATAAAAATCAGGTACTGGATGTTGATAGTTATGTATACCAGCAAATGAAAAAAGCAGGCGCTGTGCTTTGCGCTAAACTTTCCATGGGTTCTCTGGCCAATAATAATAAATGGTTTGGAGGTGAAACCAAAAATCCCTGGAATTTGAATGAAGGCTCCAGTGGTTCTTCCGCTGGTTCAGCATCTGCAACCGCAGCGGGATTGCTTCCATTTGCAATAGGAACCGAAACTCAGGGTTCCATTGTATCACCTTCTACCCGTTGTGGTGCCACCGGACTTCGACCTAGTTTTGGTACAGTCAGCCGATATGGAGCGATGGTGCTTTGCTGGAGTTTGGATAAGGTTGGCCCCATTTGCCGTAGTGCAGAAGATGCCGCCATCGTATTTGCATTTCTTCATGGAACCGATGGGAATGATCCTTCCGCTTCTTATATAAGTTTCCCTTATTCAGGCAAGACAGATTTTAGTAAACTACGTATAGCTTATGCTGAGAATTATTTTAAGCGACTCGATACAAGTGCACCTGAAAGAAAAGTACTGGATGTTTATCGCTCCCTTGGCGCGAAATTAAAAGCAATTCAATTTCCGGATTCTGCTTTATATCCAAACAATCTGATAGGAATTATTCTTGCTGCCGAATCGGCAGCTGCTTTTGATGAACTAACACGTTCTAACAGGGATGACCTGATAGAAAGACAGGATCGATTCTTCTGGCCCAATACATTTCGATCAGCAAGAATGATCCCGGCTGTAGAATATATTGAGGCGAACCGACAGCGCGCTATTCTTTGTCAGAAAATGACAGCCTTTATGAAAGATTATGATGTGCTGATCGTTCCTTCATTTGCCGGAAGACAATTATCACTTACCAATCTTACGGGCAACCCGGTGGTCTGCATGCCTATTGGTTTCAATAAAAATGGATCTCCGGTAAGCATTACTTTATTAGGAAATCTATATGATGATGCGACCATCCTGGCTGCAGCTAAGGCTTATCAGGATAATACCAATTTTAATAAAATGCATCCTGAAAAATTTATGAAATGAAAAACAATCTCCCGCTTATTGCTATCATTTTACTTCTCATCTCCTGCAACAATAAAACAAAGGCGGACCTGCTGATCTATAATGCCACCATTTATACTGTGGATAGTCAATTCAGTAAGGCAGAGGCTATGGTGATTAAGGACGGTAAAATTTTAGAGTCAGGAAAACTATCTGATCTCGAAAAAAATTATACTGCAAGTGAAAAACTGGATGCAAATGGAAAATTTATATACCCGGGTTTTATAGATGCTCATGCGCATTTTCTTGGCTATGGTCTGGGTTTACAAAAAGTAAACCTGGTAGAAACAAATAGTTGGGAAGAAGTGCTGGAAAGGACCAAAGCATTTGCAAAAGAGAATAACCAGGCTGATACCTGGTTATTGGGAAGAGGTTGGGATCAAAATGATTGGACAGTTAAAACATACCCTGATAATAGTCAGTTAAACCTGCTATTCCCTGATCGTCCGGTAATGTTGGGAAGAGTGGATGGACATGCTGTAATTGTGAATCAGGCAGCGCTTGACCTTGCAGGTATCAAACCAGGACAAAAACTGGAAGGTGGTGATATTGAAATGAAGAATGGAAAACTGACTGGTATACTTGTAGATAATGCGGTGGATATTGTTTCAAGACTTATTCCACCAACCACTGCTGAAGGCATGGAAGAAGCAATGAAAGACGCAGAGAAAAATTGCCTTGCAGCAGGCCTTACTACGATCGATGATTGCGGATTAAATTTCAGCGATGTGGAAGCGATCAGATCAGCGCAGAAATCTGGTAAGCTGAAAATGCGATTATATGTAATGCTTAGCGATGATAAAAGAAATTTCGACTGGCTGATAAAAAATGGGACGGTTAAAACGGATCGTCTTAATGTACGAAGTATAAAAGTGTATGCAGACGGAGCTCTTGGTTCCAGGGGCGCCTGTCTTTTGCAACCATATGCTGATAAACCCGGATGGTCTGGTTTTTTATTAAGCTCCATATCTCATTTTGATTCAGTAGCAAAAATGATCGATGAAAAGGGATGGCAGATGTGTACACATGCTATCGGCGATAGCGGCAACAGAACCATACTGAATATTTATGCAAAATATCTAAAAGGAAAGAACGACAAAAGATGGAGGATCGAACATGCTCAGGTAGTTAATGAAAATGATTTTTCAATGTTTGGGCTTTATAATATTATTCCTTCTGTTCAACCCACGCATGCAACTTCAGATATGTACTGGGCTTCAGAAAGATTGGGTACAGGAAGAGTAAAAGGCGCCTATGCTTATCAGCAATTGCTAAAAGAAAATGAATGGATACCCCTGGGAACAGACTTTCCTGTGGAAGATATATCCCCGATACGAACATTTTTTGCAGCCGTTATAAGAAAAGATAATAAAGGCTGGCCGGAAAATGGATACCAGATCGAAAATGCATTGACAAGGGAGCAGGCCATCAGAGGAATGACAGTCTGGGCCGCCAAAGCCAATTTTGAAGAAAATGAAAAAGGGTCATTAGAAAAAGGAAAGTTTGCCGATTTTATTATTCTGGATAAAGACATTATGAATATAGAGGAGAAAGAAATATTATCTACCAGGGTATTGGCAACTTTTATCGGCGGCGAAAAATTATATAGCAGGTAAAAGATGCTGGAATTACCAATTAATAATCAGGAAAGAAGAATATTGAAATCCACATTTGTGGGTAATTCCTTCAACCTAATGCCCTTCTGTTACGTTATTAAATCATTATGTTTGCCGCATGAGTTGGAGTGAGAATAAGCCGGTAAGAGTTGCCATTCTTGACCTCTATGAAGGTCAACCTAACCAGGGTATGCGCTGTCTGCGCGAATTGCTGTTGGAATGGTCAGCCAGAATGGATATTGAGCTTGAAACGGTGGAATTTGATGTTCGCCAAAAGCTGAACCTTCCTGATTCTTCATTTGATATTTATATATCAAGTGGAGGACCCGGCGATCCTCTGGTAAGCCGCTTCGAGGACTGGGATATTGCCTGGACCCGATGGTTGGACAGAATTGAAAGATTTAATAATAATCCTTCCAATAATCAAAAAAAGCAGGTCTTGTTCATTTGCCATTCTTTTCAATTGGCCTGTCGTTATTTCAATGCCGGCGTGATCTGCAAAAGAAGGTCTACAGCTTTCGGCATTTTTCCAGTACATATGCTTGAAGAAGGAAAAAATGAGCCTGTATTTGAAGGACTCCAGGATGCGTTCTATGCAGTTGACAGCAGGGATTACCAGGTCATTCAGCCAAACCATGAAAGACTTAGAACAATGGGAGCAAGTATTCTTTCCATTGAAAAAAGCCGTCCTCATGTTCCTTATGAAAGAGCAGTGATGGCCATTCGTTTCAATGATAACATGATCGGAACCCAGTTTCATCCCGAAGCCGATGCGACTGGTATGAGTATGTATCTTCAGACTGAAGAAAAAAGAAAGACAGTGATAGAGAGTCATGGCGAAGCCAAACTAAATAGCATGCTTGTGCATCTTAATGACCCGGATAAAATTCACTGGACGCATAATCATATCGTTCCAAATTTCCTGAACCAGTTCTCGGGACAGATGGTCGGAGTTTGATGGGCAAAGATTCACGGAACGGGATAATAATGATCGCATCATAAAAAAAAATTCATGATCCCCTCCATTCGAAAAAAATTCAACGCTGCATTTACTAAAGAGAAATATCAGGAATTTCTGGATGACCTGAATTCCCATCATCCCGGCGCTCTTGAATTCAGAGTAGCCGAAACTGCTATTTATGTACCTGCCGATTTTCGGGATAAGATTCTTGAAGCCTGCGAGTATATTATAGACGTATTGATCTCTCCTGACTTTCGTAAAGAAACGGCCAGGGCCATTCCTCCCGGACTTACAGTTCCCAATGAAGATGAGCACACAAATTTCATCGCTTTTGATTTTGGCATATGTATAAATGAACAGGGAGAATATGAACCACAACTGATCGAAATGCAGGGATTTCCTTCCCTTTTTGCCTATGAAGTTCTTCTTGACGATGTTTTCAATAAACATTTTCCACCTCCTCCCGGATTTAGCTCTTATCTCGGCGGACTTGACAGAGATACCTATATAAGCACATTAAAAGAACTGATTCTTGGAAACCACGATCCGGAAGAAGTGATCCTGCTGGAGATCTTCCCGCACCATCAAAAAACCAGAATCGATTTTTATTGTACTAATGACTATACAGGCATTCCGGTAGTCTGCCTGACTGAACTCATTAAAGAAGGAAAAAAATTATACTACGAAAAAGAGGGAAAGAAGATACAGGTGAAAAGAATTTATAACCGTGTAATCTTTGACGAACTTTTTCAGCAATCGGAAGAGGTAAAACAAAAAGGACAACTTTTCTTTGAGGAACTGGATGTTGAATGGTGCCCACATCCCAATTGGTTTTATCGTATCAGCAAATATTCACTTCCCTTTCTAAAGCATCCCTATGTTCCTGCAACCTGGTTTTTGAACCTTGTAAAACAGTTGCCGCAGGATCTGGATAATTATGTGCTGAAGCCATTATTCTCCTTCGCCGGCCAGGGTGTTGTCATTGATGTTTCACCGGCTGATATTGAAAAAATAAAGGATCCGGAGAATTGGATACTCCAACGAAAAGTAAAATACGCCGACGTAATTGAAACTCCTGATATGCCCGCCAAGGCGGAGATAAGAATGTTTTATTTCTGGAAAAATGGGGAGCCCCGCCCCTTTCCGGCCAATAACCTGGGAAGAATAAGTAAAGGCAAAATGATCGGAGTACGTTATAATAAGGACAAAGAATGGGTAGGTGGAAGTTTCTGCTATTTTGAAAAATAATAGTTAGTAACATAAGTCTCAGTTAATTTCTTATTTTTGTTTTAGACAAGACTAAATTTATTTTTGTATATGTCTAAAATCCTTATTGTATTCTTCTTCTCTTTCAGTTTTATCAGGCTAAACGCTCAGGAACGTATTGACGCTGACCGACCAGATCAAACAGAAGGCGTTTTTACCGTACCCAAAGGCTGGATGCAGGTGGAATTAGGAATTGCAAAAGAAAAATGGAATACACATCCACAGGAAATTTATTCTTATACTTTTCCAACTCTTCTCACTAAGTATGGGATCTCAAAAAAATGTGAACTTCGTTTGATTACCGAATACAACCGGTGGGGATCAAAGAACAGATGGTTCAAAGATACCCTGGGCCTATTGCCCGTTAAACTGGGATTTAAATTGAATTTGTATGAAGGGAAAGGCATCATTCCCCGTATTTCTCTTCTTTGCCATACATCGTTTAACCAGCTAGCTTCTAAACTTGCCCGGGGCGGTTCATTTTTTGCACCCGATTTTATCTTCAGTTTTCAACATGAATTTGCTCAAGGAGTGTCCCTTGGATATAATTTTGGAATGGAATGGTTTGACATCAGGGAAAAACCCAGCTATGTTTATACTATCGTTCCCGGATTTGATATTGGTAAGAACTGGGGTGCCTATATCGAATTATTTGGATCCTTTGGAAAAAATCTTGAAACTGATCTTGCTTTTGACACAGGACTGGTCTGGTACCTCAACGATGATATAAAACTCGATGTTTCTGGAGGCGTTGGTATTACAGGGGTCATGAAGAATTATTTCGGAATCGGCGCTTCTGTCCGGTTTCGCGCAGCTAAAAAATAAAATTATTTAGGACTGATGGTCTCTACCACTTTACCGCAACTCAACATCATAGAACCGTAATATGGGTTTCGTATCGTTGTCTCCGCGCTCAGCCAATACATTTTTTTCATTGGACAATATTGCCTGTATACTGGAGCACTGCTTAGACTGGTTTTCTTTGCCAGCTGGAAAACTTCCTCGGAGAATGGTGAGAAAGCATCTCTTTGTTTTTCGAGATCTTTAACTTCTGAGATCGCAGTCGCACCTGCTGATAATATCTTGCTTGTCTCTGCATCGATCAGCTTTGCATTTATTTTAGAAACATTTTTGACAAATTCTTCCGCTGTGGAGGATGCCAGTTTATTATCCCCTGCTACCAGGGCCTCTTTCAAAACATAATATTTTTTCAAAAGTATATAAGCGCTGGTGTCTTGTGCTTTAAGCAACATAGTTGAAAATACCAGGACTGCTGAAAGGAGTATCTTTTTCATAATTCAAAATTAAGTGAATTTATTTTGTGTGTTTTAAGGCGCCAAGAAAGGTTCTTTCCAGGCTGACCTGCCAGTTTGTTGTGCTCATTCTTGTCATATTACCTGCCAGCTGAAATCTTCCACCAAGGTTCAATCGGGTATTACTGTTAAAGATTAACTGAATTGCAGGAGCCATATCAAAACAATATTTTTTTGCGTCCAGTGATCTTTCACCTAAAAATTCCAGATAAATATTCAGGTTGGTTTGTTTATAACTATTGTACTCCCGGGGTAATACCAGGTATCCACCGGAGACTGAATAATTCAGCGACTGATATAATCTTCGGGGTATATAGATCACCTTGTTATTCCTTGATCTATCTAATACCTGTGTGTGCGATACGGTACCGGATACTGCCAGCTTTCCCCAGAGTTGGGTAGCTATTAAACCAAGTTGAACACCACTCTTATCTCCCATCAGTGTGATCTCATCATAATGAAAGGGCGCGCGCGTAGAGGAGCCATCCACAAAAGCCGCCATTCGAAAATGCGTATGGATATCATCATTAGAAAGGAATCGGTATTTGGCGCATATATTCCATGATTCATACCGAAGATCATTGGTATGCATATTACTGAAGGTGGTACCAACATGTAACATAAGTTTTTTACTCAAGCCAAATTGGAGTTCAGGCATGATTCGATGGGAGAATCTTTTATAAATATTATCCCTGGTTACAAAATGATCAGTGAGTTTCGCATTTAAGGAATGGGCCGGCATATTGGAAGCTGGCTCAGTAAAAACATATAATTCCTGTGAGCAAAGCCGGTTCATTGTCCCTGCGATCAGGATAAACAGGCAGGTCAATTTTTTCATTTCCCCAGCAGGTATTTAAGTGTTTGTTCCAGTTGTTTTCCTTCAAGGTCCATTGCAACCAGCACGCCCTGCCTATCGATCAAATAAGTAGTGGGTAAGGCATCTATCTGCCATTTGGCCACAATAGGTGATTCCCATGATCCGGGTGAATTTACCTGCCTCCAGGAGATATTATCCTTTTTAATGGCTCTGATCCAGTCCATTTTTTCATTATCAAGTGAAACACTGTAGATCTCAAAACCATTTTCTTTATACTTTGAATAGATCTTTGTCATTCCCCGGTTGGCCATGCGACAAGGTCCGCACCATGATGCCCAGAAATCTAATAGAACTACTTTCCCTTTGAGATCGGATAACCGAAGTGTATCTCCTTCCGGAGTAGGCAAAGCAATCTCTTCTGCGAGTTGTCCCTGTTTTGG
Organism: Chitinophagaceae bacterium; assembly: GCA_046596515.1. Taxonomy (GTDB): domain Bacteria; phylum Bacteroidota; class Bacteroidia; order Chitinophagales; family Chitinophagaceae; genus JJ008. Next base: position 45,747 of record JBKJMI010000106.1, read on the forward strand.
CTGAGAAAACCCATTAAAAGTGAAGATGGAAAGAAAGAATAAGAGATAAAAAATATATTTCATCAGGATCTTGAAATTAATAAAGAAGAAGGCAAAAAAAATGTTCTTCTGCCCTCTTATTTAATTATCAAATGGTCACAAAAAGGACCTTTACACTTTCTTGTTTTTCGGATTGCTGCAATCGGTTTCTGATTTCGGGATTGAGCTTTTTGAACTCTTTTGCCGTAACATATTCCTTATTCAGTACCCGAATTGTTTTCTCACCATTCAGAGTTTGTTTTCCAACTTCCAGGAAACGAAGTTCATTCTTTCCAATTTTAATTTTGTCTTCGTTTCCAATTTTCAAATCACTGAAAACACCAGTTACCTGTAATGCGCCAACAAAAAAACCGGCATCTTCCACTGCTTTTCTCATTGCCTCAATTTCCACATCATAATCTTTCTTAAAAGAAATATCAAAGGCTGAATTTTTTATATCGGCATTTACCGAAATAACGAAAGGCAACTTCTGAAGTGCCCTGTTAATGGCATTACTGCACATGGCACAGGTAAGTCCGGTAGCCTGTAATCTTGCCTTGCTGAATTGCGCATCTGCTATCAGCACCGCAGTAAACATCACTATGAACAATAACAGCTTTTTCATGATTGATAAAATTTCAGGTTGACTATTTTTTCACACAGCAGTCACCGCCATTATGGCCTTCTTTACTGCATTTTCCATCTTTGCAGCAATCCATATCCTTTGCGGCTTTACCAGCGCAATCGCCCATTTCTTTGCAATTGCCTTCATCAGTGCATTTTGACATATCACATTTGCCTTCCTTCATATCACAATTAGCACCACAGCAGGCTTTTTTATCTTTCATACTTGCCATGACTGTACGATCATATTTACAGCAGCTATGCAGTTTATCATAAGCTTCTGTAGTTGCAGTGAAACCTACATTATCGTATCCTACCGCAGCTACTTTTTGCTGGATAATTGCCGTATTAGTACTGGCTGAAGTATAGGTAACAGTCAGTTCCTTCGTGTCTTTGTTCCAATCTGCTTTCTCGGCACCGGCCGTTTTAGCAGCCTTCTCAATGGAGGCCTTGCACATGCCACAATTACCATTCACTTTAAAGGTTGTTGTAGTAGTCTGCGCAATGCTCAATGTGGAACAGGCCAGGCCAATAAGGCTGGCAGCGAAAAATTTAATAGCTCTCATTTTATTATGATTTATTTTATTATATAGGAAGAAGGTCTGGCCTGCGAAATAACAACGGTCCGGCTAACCAGACAATGAAGATCATAGTATCAAATTCTGAAAACCTGATTCATTATATAATTATCCTGTTCGGATAATAAAGGTGGAGAATGTGCCTGATAAGAAGTTGACGGATCGCTGTTAAAAAAAGGAAGAGAAATAAAATCAGACATTTTCCATTCCAATGGTGCAAGAGAAGCCAGATCATAGATCATAACCGGAATACGATTCTGGTCATTGATCATCTTGATCATCTTCACTTCATTATGACAGCAATGGTTATCCTTGTCTATATGCATGCCGCAAAAAGAGCAGGCATCTGTCGATGATTCAAATAATCTTACGGATACAAGACGCTTCATGCAATAATGTGAATTGATCACTATACTGCAGGATGCAATAAGATAAACCGCAAGGGATAAAATGGCAATTACTTTTTTCAAGTCAATCCAAAGATAAAATCATTTTCGGATATATGAAAAGACAAGGGTTATGCCTCCTTAAGCTTTGGGTATCAATTAACAAAACCCCAGTAAATGCCAAAACGGATCTGCAAACCGGGTAAAGCATAGCCGGGGGCCAGCAGATTGTTACGGGTAAAGCCAAAACCCTGCAAATTTTCTGCGGTATTCAGGTTTTCAGCACGGATAAAGGCTTTAAATGGTCGAATTCTAAAATGGACATACGCCGCAAGATCAGGTGTCGCATTTCGAATCAGCAGGCTGTCCTGGAAATAAAATTTTCCCAGCGCGGGCGAATACCCATCGGCTCTATACGGCGAACGGTATTTTATTTCAAAGCCCATCGCAATATCAAGGTTCTTAAATCCAAGATTACCTTCATAGGCTATCCGGTTCCTTGTATAAATAACCGGAACATTAACTGGCGCATTGCCGATCTTTTGCTGGAACCAGGTCTCGGAATGGAAGAACCATTTTTTCCCAATACGGAATGTCTTTTGCAAACAGAGCTGCAGCAGATTGAAAAGCGATGATTCCTGATTTACTTTATAATAATCCTGGTAATAGGTATAATTCGTAGACAAATAATAATGACCCGTAAAACGCAAACTGAATGAAGGGAGATAATAAGAAGCAAACAAATGCGTATTGTTTTCTTTTTTTAATGATATGGTCGAACGCATTAAATAAAAACTGCTGCGATTGTCAAAAATAAATGATGGTGTACGCAATGCATTTTCAAATCCTGCTTGAAAACTGCCTAATTTTTTTCCAAGGCTTCGCTGCAAACTGATATGCGCATCAAAATCACCACTATTGAAGCCTGTAAAATATAAATGTCCATTGGCCTCAATATCCCAGGTTTGGTTGCGCGTCTTATTTCGGTACTCCGCATGTCCCATTGTATTTAGGAAGGTCTTGTTACCAGAACTTACATCTCCCGACAAATGCTGAATGGTAATTCCCAACTTTATGAATTGTTGCAAATTGTTTTTATCCGGGAACTGATAAATGGAAAAATCATTACTAAGCATCTGCCAGCGCTCATAAAAACCAAAATGAGTACTTCCTCCCTTATTACTGGTATCATATCGTTTTGCATAATAGGCAGAGTCCGCAGCATTATCTATATATGCGTATCGTTCCTGCCTTAGTTCAAAACTATGTTCAAAGCGAATACGCGGATAAAACAAAGGGATGACTGTGGAATCAGTTACTACTGAATCTTTTTTACCCAGGTCATATTGATGCCGGTAAACGAATTGAAATTTGCTGTACTGATTTCCGGTATTGAGTTTATTACTAAAGAAATTGCTGGTGAATGCGCTGGACCCGCCAATATAGGTGGGAATATTATACCGTACCTTATAAATGGGGTCGCGAAGAATAGTTGTGGTATCTACAAAACCTCCATTCTCCCCAACCTGTAATTTATTTGCTATCAAGGCTACGTAAGCGGTATAGCGTAATGATTTACCCTGGTACCGGCTATTGAATTCATAATTATTATGGTTGGATTTCTGATTTTGAAAGAAACCCGGTGAGTTGACCAACCGATAATGAAACCCGAAATTCCAGTTTGGTTTTATATTCTGCGTATGCATCAATTCAATGATCTGCTCCACCCTTGAACCCAGAAAATAATTCAATTCAGAATAAGGTCTTGTAGTGGTAAAAAATCGAACAGTGGAAATATCCCAGGTATAGGCATCAAAAGCATGAAATCCCGGATCAAAACCAGCATGAAGATTTGGAGAAAACAAAATACTTCGGGAAGCAGTACCAGTATTACCCAGATCAACATAGGTAACAGGTAAAGGATAGCGACGATAAAAGTCTTTTATTGAAGAATCAAGTTTATAGGTTCCGGTAGAATCCAGGTACCTGAAGCTGATAGTAATGGAATCTTCAAATTTATCACGATGATGCAGGCTATCTGATTGCCCGCTTGTCGCGTTACGAATGCCACCCATTGTACTCTGAAACTTTCTACCCACATTTTGTAACCTGGGTTCCTGGGCGTACAATTTTATTCCCGTTATAAAAAACGTAAACAGAATTAAAATATATGGTAATCGCTTTTTCAGTTAATCAATTTTATAAAATGGCCACCAGTTCTCTGAATAATGTGGCCATTTTAGGTTCGGCTCTTTTCGCTGCTACCAGTACTTCCTCATGACTTACGGTATGGTCCTGCATGCCAAGGTCCGTTACTACACTCACCGCAAAAACTTTCATATCCATATGCCTGGCTACAATTGCTTCGGGAACAGTGCACATTCCTACCACATCCCCTCCTATCACATGTATAAACCGATATTCTGTTTTTTCTCAAATGTTGGTCCAGTTACTGCTACATATACACCCTCCTGAAGTTCAAAACCATGAGAGATTCCAATGGCCGTTGCCTTTATGTCCATCCACCGTGGAAACGGGGAAATGCGGAATATCAGCATACGCTATTTCATGTTCTATCTCCACCTCTTTGGTAAAGCTGCTGAGGCCACTACCAAGCACAATGCCCACTTCTGGTCTTGCTTCAGTTTTTTGGATAAGGTAATCCACCGCTTCATTGAATGAATTCAATGTTTTTTTTCCCATCGAAAGATGATTTTTTGAATTTAAGCCGCAAACCTACGATGAAATAATGGTTTGCCTGAAATCGTAAATGTGAAAATTGAAGCCTACCGAAGTGGATAACGAAGAAAATCACAGCGCTTCTCATCACAGATCAATTTACTAAGCACAGGATCATTCAGCAGTTCTGTATAATCCATCCATTTACCATCCACTTTTATTTTTCGATATACCAATCTTATTCCCTGGCTATAATCAACCCACCAATAAATATGCCCGGTATATAATGGCTGAATCGCGGCACCATCTAGTTTGTGCCAGCCATATATTGCCACACGCTGTGGACGAGGATCCTGGTTGATCTTAGGACTAATAACAATATCCTTTTTGATACCAGCTATCAATCCTTTTCTTCCTCTTCGCTGACCTTCTATGATTAGGTGATGTTGCCACATGGTAGGTGTGCTGTCACGAAACGCGTACATTGGAACAGGTTCCAGTTTTACCACGGCGGCCCGGTAAATATCATCCACGATCTTTCGGGTAGGCAGAAAACAATGCAGGGTATCTGCGATCAACTGAGCAGCATAGGGTGTAATATTGATCCTTGCCCAGTCAGCAGAAGTACCCACCGATAGGTAATCGGGCGAAACATAATAAGTGGCATGAAAGACATTGTGAGTTGCAGAATCGGTGTAACTAACATTTATAGGAACGAATCGCTCTAAAAATTCAGGACTGTTTCCTTTCAACAATTGCTCCAATGCAAATGAATCTCTGGCGGCCCATTTCATGGGGAAAGCTTCATGGTAAAAAGCTGTGCCCGTCATGGAAGAACTTCGCTTAGGCCAGGCCATACGCATTGCCTTATTGCAGGAGATAAATAATGTTAATATAAGGGGAAGCAGTACCCTGAGCATCTGGCAATTTACTTATCTTTGCGCAAATTTTTTTTCCCATGAATCTCCACGAATACCAGGCTAAAGAACTGCTGAAAAAATACAATGTACCCGTACAGGAAGGATATGCCTGTACCACAGTGCAGGAAGCAGAAGATGCTTATCGCCAGATAAAAACACAGAGTGGCTCAAAATTTTGCGTAGTAAAAGCGCAGATACATGCAGGTGGCCGTGGTAAAGGAACCATTAAAGAAAATGGTCTTAATGGTGTTAAAGTGGCAAAATCTATGGAAGATGTGACGGAATTTGCTCACAAACTTTTAGGTGGCACCCTGGTTACGCTGCAAACAGGCCCTGCGGGAAAAGTAGTGAACAAGATCTTTGTAGCTACAGATATGTATTATGACGGTCCTACCGAAAGAAAAGAATTTTATTTATCTATACTTTTGGATCGTACCAAGGGACAGAATGTGATCATGTATAGTACCGAAGGCGGAATGAATATTGAGGAAGTAGCTCACAATACACCGGAAAAAATATTCAAAGAATGGGTACACCCTTCTGGTGGACTGCAGGCATTTCAGGCAAGAAAGATCGCTTTTAACCTGGGGCTTTCAGGAGAAGCATTTAAGAATTGCGTAAAGTTTGTAGTCAATCTTTACAATGCATATACCGGTCTCGATTGCTCGATGCTGGAAATCAATCCACTTTTTAAAGCTGCAGATGAAAAGATCCTCGCGGTTGACTGTAAAATGAACCTGGACGAAAATGCGCTGATGCGTCATGCTGATCTTGCCTCTTTACGTGATGTCACGGAAGAAGATCCAACTGAAGTAGAAGCAGGTAAACATAACCTCAATTTTGTAAAACTGGATGGCAATGTGGGTTGCATGGTAAATGGCGCGGGGCTGGCTATGGCGACCATGGATATGATAAAATTAAGCGGTGGAGAACCCGCCAATTTTCTGGATGTGGGCGGAACAGCGAATGCCCAAACGGTGGAAGCCGGATTTAAGATTATACTTAAAGATCCAGCTGTAAAAGCTATATTAATCAACATTTTCGGTGGAATAGTAAGATGCGATCGGGTGGCCCAGGGTGTAATTGACGCCTATAAAAACATGGGCAATATTTCTGTTCCTATTATTGTTCGTCTCCAGGGTACCAATGCGGAAGAAGCTAAGAAGCTGATCGATGAAAGTGGCCTGAAAGTTCAGTCCGCTATTCAGCTAAGCGAAGCCGCGGAATTAGTGAAGAAGGCTGTAGCTTAAAATGAGCTTTAAATTAAGACCCATACATCCATCGGATGATAAAGCCCTAGCTTCTATCATTCGCCAGACACTGGCCGAATTTGGCGCCAATCATAAGGGAACGGTCTATGATGATCCCAGAACTGACCATCTCTCAGATAATTTAAAAACTCCTGGTTCCCTGTATTTTGTTGCTGAACTCAATGGTAAGATCGTCGGCGGAGGAGGATTGTACCCAACTGAAGGTTTACCTCCTGCAACTTGTGAATTTGTAAAAATGTATCTGTTACCTGAAGCCAGAGGTTATGGCATTGGGAGAGCTTTAATTGAAAAAAATCTCTACGAGGCAAAAGAACTGGGATATGAACAGGTTTATCTTGAATCCATGCCTGAATTAAAAACTGCTCTGGGTCTGTATGAAAAATTGGGATGGACCTATCTGAAAGCCCCGATGGGAAATTCCGGTCATACCGGTTGTGCCCTTTGGATGATCAGGCCTGTTAGTTTGCCTTAATTTCTTCCACTTCATATACCGGACTGAACAAATATATTTTTCCGGTCTTTACTTCAATGCATTTATATCTTTTTCTTAGTTTTTCGATCTTGCGGAATACCCGATCACTTGAAATGGTGAACAAACCCTGAAGTGGTATTTCCTCTACAAGTCGGTGATGAGAACTAACCGGATCATATTTCCTAAGTACACGAAGCAATCCTTCCTCCGCACAACTGCTTGCTGCCGGATTTTGAAGTGATCTTCTTAATTCTTCTTCAATATCTGATGGAAAAATTTTTTTGTCGGCAAATTCCTTCAGCATCAGCCCAAATAATTTTTTCCATTCTTTGCCATGGGCAAGTACTTTATTACCGAATTCTTCGAAAGTGAGCAAATGGGCCAGTTCATGTAATAGCGTAATAAGAAAAGCATATTTATTCAGATTGCCATTAACTGAAATGCGATGGTTATGATGATGCGTTTTGTGCCGGTAATCACCCAGGATCGATTTTCTTTCTTTGGCAACCGTAAGATGTACTTTGTATTTATGCAGCCAGGAAGTAACTGCCGGACTGGTATTTTCCGGAAGAAAATATTGTAAGTGGTCGACGGGTACTTCTTTTTTAGACATTCCTGTTCACCTTCAGTAAGCGGTTGAGTCCGCGTATTTCAAATACAGTGTAGATTATATATAATAACGCACAAACAGCCAGCGCCATTTTGCTGACGTCCTTTTTTACTATGATGATATAGGTAAATGCAGCTACCACCACAATAAAGAATTTGATCATGAAACTACCATACATGGCCCTGACAAAAGCTTGCGGATTTTTATTTTTAAATGAGCGGGCTGTAATAAAAAATGCGAGCATACTCACAAGAAATAATACACTATTCCCTCCAATCACAACCCAACTATTAATATCATAACGGGCAAGAGCTGCCTTTCCGGTCAGACAAAATGCAGTGATTAGAACAAATACATAAACCAGTGGACGAATAGCGGAAAGCAAAACTTTGTTCATTCCGAGATCAATTATTTTAAGGCCGCGGACGATGATTGATCTGTATTACTCATCTCCACTACATTAGCACCCATATGGCATTGGCCGTTAAATGTTGCAGTAGGTTCCACCTGTAGTTTTCCTGCAAATAGATTTCCAGTTACTACTGATTGATCTCTTAATTGAAGAAGTTCTTTAACACGAATATTACCACTGACCTTTCCTACCACATCGGCATTATTACCAACAATATCGCCTTCGACCATACCAGTAGAGCCTATTATGATCTTAGCGGACGAATTGATATTTCCGATTATCGTTCCATCGATACGCAGGTCGCTATTGCTGCTGATATCACCCTTAAGGGTAGTTCCGGCGCTTACCAGGGTAGCACCATTGCCATTGGAGATTGGTTGTTGCATTTCGATCTTTGTTTTGTTGAACATAAAATAAGTTTCAGGTCATCGATCATTTTTGTTATCTGCCACCTCAATCATTTGTAAGTTCAGGCTTTGGCAGATTAAGCCTGGTGGTATCCAATTTTACTGAATTACCTTCGCCAAGGGCTTTTCTGATTCCCTCAATATACTGAACATTATCATGATTCATTTTTTCGAGCTCATCTACCCTATATTTCAAAGCCTTTAATTCCACTATAGATCTGTAGCTCGTTCCCGTGCCTGGAATGTAATATTTCAATGGGGTGAATACGATCAGGGCTACGGTCAATCCGGTGAGGATCACGAAAATGGAGCTAAGCATGACATAAACACTGAGTCGAGATAATTTGAATGTGACCACCTCTTCATAGGTATCATCATTCATTACCACCAGCCTGTAACGGTTGCGTAATCGTTGTAATGTAGAGCCTGCGTCTAATTTCATCATAACCAGGGTTTAGAAATTTAAAGGTAATGATTGCATTTGTGGTAAAAAATTGACCCCTATTTATACTAAAATATTTGAAATTCAGTTAATAAGGAATTAGATTGCAAACGAAAATGCGACCGATCCGGTATACTGTCAGGACTGTTTTCCTCCTTATTTTCCTTCAAGTGTGCGGCCAGGCATCTGGTCAGCTTGGATTCGCATATAATATCAAGAAACCCGAAGAGTACGATGACCGGGTTCTCCGCTCCGAAAAATCGGATGGCAAGTTCAAACTTCCCACCCGTTTTATTCAAAATACAGTCACCCATTTCAACTACTATTTTAACGCCAATCTCAAACTGAATGAGGTACTAGAGAGGGCTAAGCAACTTAATAAAGATGATTATTCCAAGCTAATCAGCTTCTATAATTATACACTTGCAAACACAAGGAAGGATTCTATCCAATTGGATTCAATCACTTATAAATCATCATCGGGTATTGCTCTGCATGATCTTCGTGGTGATTGGATAGATAACCTATATCTATTATGGGGTGCATCGTACTACCTGCAGCAGAAATACGATTCGGCTTACCTGATGTTTCAATTCATCAATTACGCTTTTGCTCCAAAGGAAAAAGATGGTTATTACCGCGTGATTGGAAGTGGCAAGGACGGCAACTCCGCGCTCAGTATTGTCACTAAGGAAAAAAATAGTTTGCCAAAGAAGATCTTCTCAGAACCTCCCAGCAGAAATGACGCATTCATCTGGCAAATCCGCAATTTTCTCGCGCAGGATCAATTTGCAGAAGCCAGTTCATTGCTGGTAGCCTTAAAAAGCGATCCTGCTTTTCCTAAGCGACTCATCAATGACCTGCATGAAGTTCAGGCCTTTTATTTTTACAAACAGAATATCTATGATAGCGCTGCCTCCCATCTAGTGCAGGCGCTAAGTAATGCGACCACCAAACAGGAAAAGGCGCGATGGGAATTTCTTGCAGCTCAACTTTTTGAACTGGCAAAGAATTTTAAAGAGGCAGAAAAATATTATGGTCGTTCTATCAATCATACCACCGATCCAATAATGGATATCTATGCCCGCCTCGGGTCCATCAGAACCAATTTAAATGGAGGTGAAAAGACCATTCAGAAAAATGTGGAAGAACTGGTGAAGATGGCTAAACGTGATAAATACCAGGATTACCGGGATATCATTTATTATATGGCCGCCCAGATGGATCTGGAAGGAAAGAATATCGATGGCGCCATAGGATTATTAAAGAAAAGTACAGCAGCCTCTACGAAAAAGGATCAAAAGAATAAAGCCTTTATTCAACTGGCCGAATTGTCATTTGGTAAAAAATTATACCGTGACGCTTATAACTATTATGACAGTATCAATTTAAATGATCCGGCTCTTATTGATGCTAACGCGATCGCGTTGAGAAAAGCCTCCTTGCAAATCATTGCGGAACAATCTGATATTCTTTATCGCCAGGATAGTCTGCAGCGAATTGCAGCTATGCCCGATGAAGAACGTAAAAATTTTGTAAAGCAACTGGTGAAGCAAATGCGCAAAGCTCAGGGATTAAAAGATGAATTGCCCCGGAACAATAACTCTCCTTTTAATAATAATAATAACACGGTCCCATCCAATCTTTTTGGAAATAATGAAATAAAGGGTGAATGGTATTTTTATAATGCCGCTTCCAAGCAAAGAGGACTTGATGAATTTCGCAGTCGCTGGGGCAACAGGGCAAACGTAGATAACTGGAGAAGAAGCGCTGCTATTCTTGGAACGGTTGGGAATTTTAATAATCAGCAGAATAATGTACCTGGCCAGCAGCCTGGTCAAAATGGAAATCTAAGTTCAAATGAGATCAGTTACGATGCACTCTATGATAAATTACCATTAACAAAGGAGCAGAAAAAAGCTTCAGACGATTCTATTCAGAATGCATTATTCGTTCTGGGTAGAGCCTATATTCAGGAGGTTGAAGATTGCCAGGCAGGTACTCCTTCATTGGAAAGAATAAGAAAAGATTTTCCTGAGTTCGCTTCAATGGATGAAGTATTATTCAATCTATATTATTGCTATAATAGGAATGGCGATCCAAGAGCAGCAGAGATCAAAAAACAAATGAGCGATAAGTTTGCCTCCAGCAAATTTACTACTATCGCCACTACAGGAAAGGATCCGGTGATCACCAGGAAAGATCAGGCTACAAAAACGTATGAGGAGATATATGATCAATTCATTGAAGGCAGGTTTGAAGAAGCCATCAATAATAAAAAAATCGCCGACTCGCTTTATGGAACTAGTTTCTGGACACCTCAGTTACTTTATATCGAAGCTGTTTATTATGTGAAGCAACGTAAGGATAGTATGGCTATAAAAACACTTGGAAATATCCTGAATAATTTCCCTAATTCTCCGCTGTTTAATAAAGCCACAGTACTTATTGATGTAATTCAGCGAAGAGCCCAGATCGAAGAAGAGCTTCGCAATATGGTCGTAACAAGGGCTACCGATTCTACATTGGGAAGAGCAGTTATCCCTGTTGTAATTGTAGCTCCTGCTCCGGTTAAAACGGTGGCAGATAGCAGCAAGAATAAACCGATCAGTGTGGTTAAGCCAACTGTTCCAAAAGATACAACCCAGACCAAACCAATTCCTAAACTGCTGAATACCGCATTCACTTACGATCCTGCCGCCGCTCATTATGTGGTGCTGGTTCTTAATAAGATCGATCCGGTATTTGTGAATGAAACAAAAAATGCATTCATCCGGTATAACAAGGATACCTACTGGTCAAAGAATTTTACTAGCGACCTGGTACAATTAGATGCGGATAACCGTTTACTACTCATCTCTCCCTTTGCAAATTTAACCGAGGCAATGGCCTATATGGATGCTACTAAACCTAAAACAGCAACGGAGATCCTGCCCTGGTTGCGTGGAGGCAAATACAACTATATTATTCTTACAGATAAAAACCTGGAAGTATTGAAGTCGAATAAGGATCTGGAAGCATACAAAAATTTCCTCAACCAGTATTTGCCCGGTAAATTTTAGTGAGGCTATCGTTAATATGCTTTTCCCACCATTTAATTAACCAAATATTTGGTGGCTCCGGCAGGCTTTTTCATAATTTCGGCTAACAATCATCAATGATCATATGAAAAAAGCGGTTCGAATCTTCTGGCGCATATTTTTCGGTTTCCTTGGCACCTTTATTCTCCTCATCGTGCTGATCAATTTTGGCGTTTTTGGCAAAATGCCTTCCCTGAGTGAATTGGAAAATCCTTCTGTATTACAAGCTTCTGAAGTGTACGCTGAAGACGGAACATTAATGGGTAAATATTATACCGACAAAGGCAATCGAAGCAATGTAAAATATCATGACATATCACAACATGTGATCAACGCTTTGATCGCAACAGAAGATGAGCGGTTTTTAAATCATAGTGGTATTGATTTCAAATCTACCCTTCGCGCTATAGTCACTCTTGGATCGAAAGGTGGCGGAAGTACCATTACACAACAGCTGGCACTTAACCTTTTTAATGAAAGAGCCTCAAATCGCGCGCTGCGTGTGTTACAAAAATTGAAGGAATGGATCATTGCGATCAAATTGGAAAAGAACTTTACAAAGGAAGAGATACTTACACTATATCTGAATACAGTTCCTTTTGGAAATAATATTTATGGCATTAGAAATGCGGCCCGTACTTATTTTCAAAAAGAACCCGATCGCTTGAATGTGGAAGAAGCCGCCCTGCTGGTAGGAATGCTTAAAGGAAATACGATCTATAATCCTGTTCGCAACCCTAAAGCTGCCAAGGAAAGAAGGAATATTGTGCTGTCCCAGATGGAAGTGAATGGCAAACTTACACCACAGGAAGCAGCAAGGCTTAAGGCCCTTCCCATTACACTCAATTATCGAAAGCTGGATGAGAACGCCGGTTATGCTCCCTATTTCAGAGAGGTTTTAAAAGAAGAATTAAAAGGCATTCTGAAGGATATTAAAAAGCCAAATGGGGACAGTTATAATTTATATAATGACGGTTTAAAGATCTATACTACTATTAATACCCAGATGCAGGAATATGCTGAAATAGGTATGGCTGAACAAATGTCTTTCCTGCAAAAAGGAATCAGCGCACGTGGGGATATGAAAAATGGTTCGGTCTGGAAAGGTCATGAGAAGTTGCTTGAAAAAGCAATGAAAGAATCAGATCGCTGGAAAAATCTGGAAGAAGATGGTTTGAGTGACCAGGAGATAAAAGAAAGTTTCCAGGTAAAAGTACAGATGAAGGTATTTGCCTGGAATACCCGGTTTGAAAAAGATACCGTAATGACTCCGATGGATTCTATTAAGTACCATCTTCAGATGGAACAGGCCTGCTTTATGGCCATGGATCCGATCACAGGAGAGATCAAAGCATGGGTGGGTGGTATAAATTATAAGACCTATAAAAATGACCATGTAAACCTCAACACTAAAAGGCAGGTTGGTTCCACGATCAAACCATTTCTATATACACAGGCAATGGAAGAAAGAGGATTTACACCGGAGACAATTGTAGAAAATGAAGCCCAGTTTTTTCCTGGTTCCGGTTGGGTACCTTCAGGAAGAGACTGCAAGGGAGGCACGATGACCATGGCGGATGCGCTGGCCTTTTCTAAAAACTGTGCGACCGCATATATAATGAAACAGGTGGGTCCACAGCAGTTTTCAGATTTTCTAAGGAGGATCAATATTCCTACACCGGTAAAGCCCTACCCTTCTATTGCCCTGGGCACCTGTGATCTTTCTTTGTATGAAATGCTTTGGGGTTATACCATGTTTGCCGGAAGAGGTTTTTCAACTCGTCCTTATGACATTAGTCGTATTGAAGATCGTAATGGCAATGTGATAAAAAGATTTGATTTCTCTGTTAATAGAAAAGAGGTGATCAGTGAGGTAACAGCCTATACTATGGCACGTATGATGCAGGGTACTGTTGATAAAGGTACCGCTCGCGGCATGCGTACTCGTATCGGCGCAGCAGAAATGGGTGGAAAAACCGGTACAACCAATGATAATGCTGATGCCTGGTTCATCGGATATACGCCACAGTTACTGGCTGGCTCATGGGTTGGCTTTGAATATAATTTTATGCGTAACCAGGGCGATGGTTCCCGTATTTCTCGCCCTATCACTGAATATTTTCTTCGCAAAGTATTGGCCAATCCAAAATTGGGAATTGAAAAAGATGCAAAGTTTGTGAAGCCCGCCGAACTGGATAATGAGATCAACAGTGCTGATATCATTGTAAGTGACCAGGATCCAGTTCCCGGAGCAGAAGGTGATGATATGGGAGTAGGAAACGAAAAAGATTATGGAAATAATTACGGAAGTGATTCCATAGGTCCTGAATCCAAACCATTGCAGGAAGAAAATAAAAAGGTAAAAAAAGACAGCAGTTCCAAAACACCCATAAAAAAAGAGGATGATGGTAAACCTATCGGCGCACCAGTTGATCAACCAAAGAAAAAAGGACTCTTAAAACGTATTTTTGGAGGAAAAGATAAATAGTGGTTCTTATAGCGCTGGCCATTGCACCGGGATTAGCCATCTGCCTTTTTATATTTACCAGGGATATTTATAACCGTGAGCCAGCATTGAACCTGGTGATGAGTTTTCTCTATGGTGTCCTCGCCATCATTCCTGCCTTCTTCATTGAAACCTTCCTTGATAAACAGGTGGCCGAAAACGCTACTGGTATCGCTGTTAAATCATTTTTCATCATTGCACTTGCGGAAGAATCCTGCAAATTTATCGCTCTCCGATACTATGCCTACAGACAAAAAAGTTTTGATGAACCTTTTGATGGAATAGTTTACAGTGTTATGGTCAGTATGGGATTTGCTACACTGGAGAATATCTTGTATGTATATAGTTCTGCTCAGTCGGGCCATGGCTTACAAGTTGCTTTTCTGCGTATGTTCTTATCAGTTCCTGCTCATGCCACTTTCGGAGTATTAATGGGATACCATATCGGCAGAGCTAAATTTGAACCTTCCAGGGAAAAAAGATTGATGCTGCTGGGTTTGTTCTGGGCCGTTCTTTTTCATGGAATCTTTGATACGTTTCTATTCTGGCAGCAATCGCCGGAAATTACGCGCTATGCTTCGGAACTCGCTTTGTTTGGCGGTGCCGTGATCTCTTTTATCCTTGCACTTCGTCTAAGTATGAAACTTATTCATAAGCACCGGCTTTTCTCTCAGCGAAAATTCAGGCCCACTGAAAAATTAAATCTGCGAAGGGCAAATGAATCAGATATCCCACTGATCAGGGATCTCAGTCAAAAAATATGGCCTGAAACTTATGCCACCATTCTTTCCACAGCGCAGGTAGATCATATGATGAATATGATGTATAGTGAGGTCGCATTGAAAGATCAATTAAAGAAGAATAATGAATTTGTGATTGTGAACGATGGTCGCGAGCCCGTTGGCTTTGCCTCATTTGGCCTGGAGTCTCCGGGCATTTATAAATTGCATAAGATCTACATTCTTCCAAATATGCAGCGGAAAGGTGTAGGAAAATTTATTATAGATCAGATCGCGGGAGCTATGAAAAGAAAGGGCGCCATGGCTCTTAGGTTAAATGTTAACAGGGATAACAAAGCCACTGAATTTTATCAGAAAATGGGTTTTGAGATCATCAGCGAGGAAGATATTGATATTGGAAACGGGTATTTTATGAATGACTATATAATGGAAAAAAAGATCGGAATTTAAAAGCCTCTCTTTAAAACAGGACAATTAAGAAAAAGCGTAGGATCTACCGGCGTTTCAAATTCATACATGGTGAGATCGATCTTATCTCCCGGGTTGATATAGCCCAATGGCTGTCCAACTTTAACTGTGTCATTTCGCTTTACCAGTAGTTTTTTCATTCCTGTGAACCAGAAATAATAATCCTTTCCATTAATACGCGAGAATAGCACTACTCCATATCCCGATTCCTCTGTGTATTCAATATTCGTGATCCTGCCTGCGCCCACACATCTTACCGTTGTATCGGGGCGGCTGACAATAACCACGCAGAGATCGGTTTCATCATAATGTATGGCTGTTTTGGAAGGAGGTACTATTGTCGCTTCCTGTAATGGGCAGATCAATTTGATACTGTCTTTTGGCTGGGCCATCAACAGCCCGGGAAGCAGGCAAAGAAAAATAAGAGTGACTTTGTTATAGTATTGCATGAGGGTTGATTAAATCATCTATTGGTATCCATCTGCAGTTTTTGAGCCAGGTCTGCGCTCATTCCTTCTGCCGAAATTCCATACCCGGAAACTAATATTCCTTTATCACCTTTTTTTGATTCAATGGCATATACAACTGCTTCATCCGCAGGATCGGAATCACCTTCAAAACGATAAAACGCTACGATCTCAAAATCATCGGGATCAAAACTTTCCTGGTGACAAAGAATACAGTTTTCTGCAAGATTAAAATCCAGCGTATAACCTCTCTTTCGTAGTTCATTAATGGCTTCGGATAATGTGTCGTAATCGGGCATAGATAAATTGTACATAAAGGTAATAATAGCCTGGAAATATCGATCTATTCATTGGCGGGCATTTGGCCTATTTATCTTACCTTTGCCCACTGAAAAAAAGAAAATATGTCAACAACTACAAAATCCATCGATTTCAGTCTTCCGTTTAAAGTCGCCGATATTTCATTGGCAGAATGGGGACGAAAAGAGATCCGTCTGGCTGAAGCGGAAATGCCAGGTCTTATGAGCATCCGCAAAGAATATGGTCCTTCACAACCTTTAAAAGGCGCTCGTATAGCTGGTTGCCTTCACATGACCATCCAAACCGCAGTGCTGATTGAAACCCTTACAGCTCTGGGTGCTGAAGTAAAATGGAGTTCCTGTAATATATTTTCCACGCAGGACCATGCCGCTGCCGCTATTGCTGCCGCTGGTAATGGTGTTTTTGCCTGGAAAGGCCAGACCATTGAAGAGGCTGACTGGTGCATTGAGCAAACCTTATTTTTTGGTAGCGCCGAGCGCCCGCTGAATATGATCCTGGATGACGGTGGCGACCTGACCAATATGGTTCTTGATACTTACCCTGAACTGATACAACATATTAAAGGAATTACTGAAGAGACTACCACAGGTGTACATCGTTTATATGAGCGTATGGCAAAAGGCACACTGCCCGTTCCCGCAATAAACGTAAACGACTCCGTTACTAAATCAAAATTCGATAACAAATATGGTTGTAAAGAATCATTAGTTGATGCGATCCGTCGTGCCACAGATGTAATGATGGCAGGTAAAGTAGCTGTTGTTGGAGGTTATGGTGATGTGGGTAAAGGTTCAGCTGCTTCATTACAAGGATCCGGCTGTCGTGTTATCGTTACCGAGGTAGATCCTATTTGCGCTCTTCAGGCGGCAATGGATGGTTTTGAAGTGAAGAAAATGATCGATGCAGTAAAAGAGGCAGATATCGTAGTTACTGCTTCAGGTTGTCGCGACCTGATCACAGAAAAACATTTCCGCGCGATGAAGGATAAGGTAATCGTTTGTAATATCGGGCACTTCGATATTGAGATCGATGTGGCCTGGTTGAATAATAATTATGGTGAGACAAAGGATACGATAAAACCACAGGTAGATCTTTATAATGTAGATGGTAAGGATATCATTCTGCTGGCTGAAGGTCGCCTGGTGAACCTGGGTTGCGCTACCGGTCACCCTTCATTTGTAATGAGTAACTCTTTCTCAAATCAGACACTGGCTCAGCTGGAGATCTGGACAAACGGAAAGAATTATGAGAATAAGGTTTACGTTCTTCCTAAGCATCTTGATGAGAAAGTGGCAAGATTGCACCTGGGCAAAATCGGCGTTGAACTGGATGAACTGACAACAGAACAATCTGAATATCTTGGAATCACCAAGGCAGGTCCGTTCAAATCAGATCACTATCGATATTAAGATATACAGGTTTAGAGGTTAGAGATTAGAGGTTAGAGATTAGAAAAATGGCTGAAAAATTCAGCCATTTTTTTTTGAATACATCTGGTTCCATAGCCTAATCCCTGCCTGCAGGCCTAAACTCTAATCTCTAAACCCTAAACTTTACTGTATTAATTTCTTCGCCTCCTTATATAAACAATTCGTAAGCACCATAAAGGCCTCCTGTTCTTTAGGCGCAAAAACGACTGTTATAGGTTTTTTCCCATCGACCATCAGGATGGCCTGAGTCACCTTTCTGGTTAATATCCTTTGCAATAAAGTGGTGGGATTATTATTTGAATTTTTATAGACCAGTTGAAATAACCCTTCACAATTCATAGTACCCTGGTTACGGGAACTGGTCTTACCTTTCAACCCATCAAAATAAAATTCAATGGTGGTATTCGCATCAAAACATCGGTCTGGTCCCTCAATATTGAAAAGGAAGTTGATCTCTTTAGAATCAGCGTCAATTGTAACCGAGCCCCCGTCAAAATAAGTGAAGCCGGTAGAAAATTTAATTTCTTTTGTAAAAGGATCTTTTTCCGTTTTCAATTTGCAATCCTGGGCCTTTAGGATCAGAGGGAAAAACAGTAATAGTGAGAAAAATAGCCTCATTTTTAAAATTTGAAATAAATTTAATTAATCTCTTTTAAAAGGATAGAAAAGAATGAAGACAGAATTACCTGAAAAGTTGCATATGTCATCGGGCCGTCTGGAAGCCCTGGGTGATGGTATATTTAGTGTAGCCATGACCATCCTTGCCATTGAACTGGCCTTGCCAGTACTAAAAGGAGATAACTGGTCAGACCTGGTGCATGCATTTCAGGAAGTAAAAACTGAATTTCTATGTTATGCTATCAGCTTTATAGTACTCGGGATCATGTGGTATGGTCACAGGATGATATTTGAATATATAAGCAGAAGCAATCGGTATTTTATTTTTCTGGGCGTATTGTTTTATATGGTAGTATGTCTTGTTCCATTCAGCACCCGGGTGCTGGCCCATGATACGCTTAAATGGTATGCACTTAGCATTTATGGCATTAATCTTAGTCTGTGTAATCTTACTCTCTATGCCCAATGGTCATATGGTATCAACAGAAACTCACTTAAACAGCGGCCTGTACCAGATGAGGTTAGAAAAGAAGCCAGGATTTTGTTTTTATTATCTCCTTTCATTTACACTATTGCGATCGTGTTATCCTTTTTTTTGCCCTGGGTTAGTATACTAATCTACGTTATTACGCCTGTTTTGTATCTGATTCCAAATAAACTAGATAAATATCTACCCTGATTTTCAATTTGAGGAAAACTTTAAGGTTTCTTCTACGCAATTAGCGTGTACTTTGCCGTTATAATTCCACACCCTTATCACATGCGAATACAATTCACAAAAATGATTCAATTCTCCCTGCTTGTAAAAGCCGGCGACCGTCTCAGAGAATTTAATTTCAGAAAGATCAACAAAGAAGAAAAAGGTATTTTTTCAGTTAACGTATGTGATGAAAGAGGAAATCGCATATTCTTCAACATGGAAAAACTTGATGGCCATTGGAAAATAGAGCCTGTTTCACCACCTCCGAAATGGCTGGATCAAAACCAGGAAGGATTACAATTGGCTTTAGAAGAAGAATTAAAACAATGGGAGAATAATTAATTCGCATTCTTCCTGAATCTTTCCGCAATAATAGAAAGTTGCGGATCAGTTAGTTTACTTGATTTCTTCAAAATCTCTAAAAAGTAAGTTACTTCAGCTGGATTGGCAGGACATCCTATATTATTTCCCCCTTCCAGCCCTTCATTATTGGTACGGAGTTTTGAGTCTGCAAGCAGTTTGCCATCCTTATCAAAAACCAGCCAGAATGGAATGCCTGTTCCATTTCCATGATATTTGGTGCGGAGTTCATTAGCGCCGATATTCTCCAGATTTTTATTGGCTGCAGACTCATCTACAACCAGGTGCGTGATCACATAATTGTCATCGAAGAATTTTTTAACAGTTGGGTCATTCAGGCTTGAATCCATGCGATGGCACCAGCCACACCATGATGCATGAAACATTAGTATCACATTCTTTTTTTCCTTTGCTGCCTGTACAAGGGCCGACTTCATTACCTGGTCAGCTGTAGGCACTTCAGCAACTGAAGGTTGAGCAAAGGCCATTTGGTGAACTAAAACAAAAAGAATGGATAATATAATGGAGCGCATAACGTCAGTTTAGGTTCCAAAGATAGAATAAAGCTTCTGTTTAAAGAAACAGTAGCAAACCAATCGGGTAGTACTTTGTTATATCCGCAGAAAAAGAAATCTTTGTGAACTTATTGACCAAACAAAGCATTTAATAAAAATGATACAGGCTTATAATTTTCTTGCTTCCTGGCAACTGTTCCCGGAAAAAGGTCAATATGAATGGGGCGAGAGGCCGAAAAGTGGTACCTATCGTATCGAATCACCCGGCAATGAAAAAATGCTTGATATCAACCATAACTGGGTGGGTCTCGATAATAAAGCCTTTGCAGCTAAATACAGCATTCTGGCTGATGGGCATTTAAATGATCTTAAAGATCTGCAATTGGCGGAAAAAGTGCAGGCCAATTTTCCTGATAGCATCAGTTTCGAGATTCATTTTTACCGTGCAGGCCAGGTGATTCTTCATGTAATTCATGAGATCATGCCCAATGGTTATCTGAAACTAACTCAACAGGGAAACAAGGAAAATGGAGAAGCTTATACCAATACGGAGATCTATCATAAACAATTGAGTGTACTACCCTATTCCGCAGCTGTTTCAGGGGCCTTGATCAAGCCCAATGAAGAAGGGATCATTAAGCATAAGGCCCTTACTGCTATGGAGCAACAAACCAATATGCAGCTGGATCAGATACGCCAGCAAATAGAATTACTTGCCTTGCAGGCACATGAGATTCAGAAAAGAAAGGAACTCTCTATGAAGATTTATGGCGCCCGCCTCTCCTTCAAACCTAATATCGGACAAACCTATCATCTTTATGAAAGGGAAGATGGCAGTTTCCTTCTTTCGCTGGTATCACCCAGGGAATGGGGAAGATCAGGTCCTTTTAAGGCGTTTATCTCTTCTGTTCAACTATTGGCCGATCATACCTGGAAAGAACTATGACCTCTTAACTTTGTACCATGACAAGGCTTTCCGTTAATATTAATAAGATCGCCACACTGAGAAATAGCAGAGGTGGAAATAATCCGGATCTGGTTAAAGCAGCCATCGATGCGCAGGCTTTTGGAGCAGATGGTATTACTGTGCATCCCAGACCGGATGAAAGGCATATACGTTATGAGGATGTGCGGCAGATCAAAAAAATAATTCAAACTGAATTTAATATTGAAGGGAATTGCCGGGATCAAAAATTTGTTGACTTGGTATTAGAGGCCAAACCCGATCAGGTCACCCTGGTTCCAGATGTCCTCGGGCAGTTAACTTCTGATCATGGCTGGGATACAATTGTTCACAGGGAATATCTCAGCGGGATCATTCAATTATTTAAATCAAATGGAATAAGAGTATCCATATTTGTAGACCCTTTTCTGGCTATGATCGAAGGAGCTGCGGCAACAGGTACTGACCGGATCGAACTTTATACCGAATCATTTGTCAGAGAATTTCAAAAAGGGAATCAGCAGCAAGCAGTATTACCCTATGTGGAAGCTGCAGAAAAAGCAAAAGAATTAGGGCTTGGTATTAATGCAGGTCATGATTTGGATCTGCATAATCTTCCTTTTCTGAAAAAACATATTCCCTGGATGGAAGAAGTAAGTATTGGTCATGCCCTTATTTGTGATTCTTTATACCTTGGATTTGAGAATGCCATTCAGTTGTATAAACGAGCGCTCCAATAAAAAAATATGAAATTATTAGTTACGCAACGACTGTTTTTAGAGCCGTTGGAGGAAAGGGATACAGAATATATTCTGGCCCTGCGGTCTGATCCATTAGTCAATAAATTCCTTGAAAGAACTCCTATTCAAACCATGAAGGAAGCTTTTTCTTTTGTAGAAAAAATTACGAATGGATATGCATCAGGAGATTGTTTTTACTGGGCTATTCGAAATGAAAAAAATGGTCCGCTGATCGGTACTGTATGCTTATGGAATTTTTCTGAAGACCGAAGCAGTGCGGAACTGGGTTATGAAATGCTCCCTGCCTTTCAGGGAAATGGATATATGAATGAAACGGTCAGGGAGGTGATTGAATTTGCATTTAAAGAACTGCATCTTAAAAAGCTAGAGGCTTACACACATAAGGAGAACGCTGCCTCGATGCGTTTATTGGTTTCAAATAATTTCGCTGGTCCTTTTGAACCCCCACCCGATTACACATTCAACGATTTTATTTTTATACTTGAACAGACGGTCTGAATAATACCTGATAAAAACCCTGATCTGCTGTTAAAAGCGATCGCATTAATTAAGCCGGAGCATGTTGACTGCAAAATAATTATTGTTGGTCCTGTTGAAGGTCAGTATAAAAAGAGCATGATCGAATTGTCTAAAAAACTAAATATCAAAAATGAGATCCAATTTATTGTCCAGCTTGACCCTTCAGTTCAAAATGAGAAACAAAAATTGATGGATTATTTTAAAACTGCAAAAGTTTTTGTTTCACTGGGTTCATGGGAAGGTCAACCCACCAGACTAATGGAAGCTATGCAATTCAAAACACCTGTAATTGCCTTTGCTGCCCGAGGTTCTGGAGATTTTGTTGAAGACAATGCGAATGGTTTGATAATAAATTTTTCAGTCCATTTAGCTATAATTCTTTCATACCCAAAGCGATTAAGCCGGTATTCATGAATAGCAAAGCCTCTGCTTTCGACCAGGTGGACAAAGCTTTGAACATTTCAGCTATAAAGATGGTGATTAGGTTAATTGGCAGAATATTTTCTGAACTTTTTTTCTAAATCAAATTGAATAAAAAGTAAAGCCTTCCCATTATACTTTAGACAATCCGAAATAGTTTGAAGTGCATCAGTAGGTCTAAACAAATGTTCTAAAACATGGCTGCAAATAACAACATCAAAAGCCCCAATACCATTTTTAGTAATTTGATCAGAAAACTGAATTCCCTTCGATTCCACTATTGGTCGAACTGCAGAGGCCACATCATATCCCTCTAGATTTTTAGCCTTAATCATTGAAAGATTCCAACCAGGCCCTACGCCAAATTCAAACACCAAGTTAGTTGAGGAAATATGAGCTTGCATTTTAGCAGCCTTCCTTTTTGCAATCACGAATATCCAAGTTCTCCAAATCCACCATGAATCGCGTCATGGTAAGCTATACCGCCTTACTTTTGATATAAACCTATAGATTGATCTTCCATATATAGTTTAAGAAATAAACGTTGAATTTCGCGTCTAAAAAATAAATTTAATCATTCTATTAGTTATCTAAAATTTATTATCTTTTCCCCTATATCGACTGCCTTTACAGCTCGAAGTTTTGAAGGAAAAAAGACTTATGAAAGACGAGCATTCCAACGAAATGAATAAAAAAATAATTTCTTTCATAAAATACTTTTTCCTGCTTGGAGTCACTTTTTTACTGCTTGTTCTTGCTTTTAAAGGAGTAGATCTTAATAGTATTTTCCTGGAAATTTCAAGAGCAAAATTGTCCTGGATCGGTTTATCTGCATTTTTCTCAACCTTCGCTTTAATTATTCGTGCCTACCGCTGGAAAATGCTGATTGAATCTACCGGGCACCCTGCTCCCATCATGCCAACTTTTTATTCAATGATGGTTGGTTATTTTGCCAACCTTGCCTTTCCAAGACTGGGAGAAGTGACAAGATGTGGTTCATTGAGTAAAGCGATCAACGTTTCATTTTCTAAATTATTGGGTACCGTTATTATTGAAAGAATCATTGATGTGATCAGTCTTCTTATTTGTTTACTACTGACTGGAGTGATAGAATATAAAAGGCTTGGAAATTTTCTTGCAGAAAGAATAATTGGCCCCATCACAAATAAAATAGGTCAGTGGCTTCATTCTCCCCTGATTCTAACAGTCGGAATCTTATTCATGAGTATTGGTATTGGGGTTATTAGCTGGTATCTCAAAAGATCAAAAAAAGATGGAGAATCCTCCTTTCTATCAAAATTGGTAAAAGGTTTAGTGGATGGTCTTCGTTCGATTAGTAAACTCAAACAACCCCGCCTGTTTATCTTTCATTCTGTATTTATCTGGGTTCTTTATTTCCTGGCAATTTATGTTTGTCTGTTTGCCTTCCCTTTTACTGCTGATCTGGGCCCGGGCGCAGCCTTGTTTTTGTTGGTTGCCGGAGGTCTGGGGATGTCTGCTCCGGTTCAGGGAGGCATAGGAACCTATCATCTCCTGGTTTCACAGGGATTGATGGTGTACGGGATATCAAGGCAGGATGGTCTGGCTTTCGCTACTCTTGTTCACTCTCTTTCATTAATAGTTGTAGTGATCTTCGGTATTTTATCCCTGATACTTCTGTTTACAGGTAAAAAGCGAAATGCCTGGGCTTATACTTACCCAAAAGAGGACAGTTCACGAAATGAGCCCTGACTTGTGTTTTACGCTGAATTTTTATATTTTACCGCCAAACTCAAAACCTGCTTCCCTTGATCTTAAATAAGAAGATTGTCGTTGTAATGCCAGTATACAATGCCGCCAAAACACTGGAACAAACTTAGCAGGAAATTGATTTTGATGTAGTAGATGAGGTGATTTTGGTAGATGATAATAGTACTGCCAATACCGTGAAGGTGGCAAGATCAATTGGAATCAGACATATTTTAAAGCATGAGAATTATAATATAAATGATACAGGGCCTTTCATAGTTGGTAAGGAATACAGGATTAAAACTCAAGGTAAAATTAGATCAGTATGGGGCTATTGTTAAATTATAGAAATGAATAATGCTTAAACCAGCAAACATTTTCACTTTTCGCCGTATTAAATACGCAGATATTGGGTATATACAACAGGTACTCCCCCTTTTTACTAAGAAAAACCGCTAAAAAGGCTTTAGTTAATCAAAATATTAAAACGCGATCGTTATTATTTTTTTTTGACGCAAGGTGGATAGCTTTAAATATTCGAAGGCTTAATTTTGATCTATGGCAGAAGATCTTGAAATTATCAAAGGAACGAGGGAAGAGCAATATGAATCGCTTCTTCCACAAGTGCAGGGTTTATTGGAAGGTGAACCGGATATTATCGCTAACCTGGCCAATATAACTGGTGCATTAAAAGAGCAGTTTAACTGGCTTTGGGTCGGTTTTTACCTGGTGAAGGAAAATGAGCTGGTATTGGGCCCATTCCAGGGACCAGTAGCCTGTACCCGAATTCAAAAAGGACGAGGAGTCTGTGGTAGCAGTTGGGCTCAGGCAAAAACACTGATTGTACCAGATGTAGAAAAATTCCCGGGCCATATCGCCTGCAGCAGTCTTTCCCGCTCAGAGATCGTAGTGCCAATTATCCGAATGGGTCAAGTGATTGCAATTCTTGATGTGGATAGTGAGGAACTTTCCTGTTTTGATGAAACAGATAAAATTTACCTGGAAAAAATTATTGAGCTGATCAGATTTTAATGCAGACTATAGCCATTACAATTATAGGCAACGTGCAGGGCGTTTTTTTCAGGCAGAGTGCCAGAGAAAAAGCAGTTAGCCTTGACATAAAAGGAACAATTGAAAATCTTCCGGATGGATCTGTATATATTCTAGCCTCCGGGGAAGATCAATCCATTCAGAGTTTAATTCTTTGGTGCCATCAAGGACCTCCAAAAGCTGAGGTAAGCGAAATAAAATTGGAAGAAAAGCCCCTGAATACGAGGTTCAGGGATTTTTATATTATCCGATGATCAGATCTTTCTAAGATTCATCAGCATATCCTTCACCATTCTGTCAAGATCATACTCCTCCTTCCAACCCCAGTCAAATCGGGCTACACTATCGTCAATGCTTTCGGGCCAGCTATCAGCAATGGCTTGCCTGTAATCTGGTTTATACTCCATCTGGAAATCAGGAATATGCTTTTGTATCGCTTCAGCAATTTCACTGGGAGAAAAGCTCATGCCAGATAAATTATACGAAGTACGAATTGATATTTTTTCCGCCGGTGCCTCCATGAGTTCAATGGTAGCGCGAATCGCATCTGGCATATACATCATGGGCAAATAAGTATCCTCTTTCAGGAAGCAGGTATATTTTTTGTCATCCAGCGCCTCATAAAAAATCTCTATCGCATAATCAGTTGTGCCACCACCCGGAGGTGATTTATAACTGATCAATCCTGGATAGCGAAGGCTACGCACATCCACTTTAAAACGCTGATTAAAATAATGACACCAGAATTCTCCCGCATATTTACTGATACCGTATACTGTAGATGGTTCTATAATGGTTTGCTGTGGACAATCTTCCTTTGGAGAGGTTGGACCGAATACAGCGATAGACGAGGGCCAATATACTTTATATAATTTTTCTTCCCTTGCAATGTCCAGCACATTTAGCAATCCCTGCATATTCAGGTTCCAGGCCAGGGATGGATTTTTTTCTCCTGTAGCGGAGAGAATGGCGGCCAGCAGATATATCTGAGTAATTCCCTGTCGGATCACCTGCACATGGAGCATTTCTTTGTTCATTACATCAAGTGCTACATAAGGGCCGGTACCTTCAAGCAAAGGATTCTGTTCTCTCAGATCAGAAGCGATCACATTTGAGTTGCCATATATTTTTCGAAGCGCCATTGTGAGTTCAACTCCTATTTGACCCGAAGCGCCTATGACAAGTATTTTTTCTTTAACCATAGCAAAGCAATTATTGCAAAATAAGGAAAAGCAGGGCAGAAATTAGAATATTGACATTCGAAACCCTGCTACCCTGCAGCCTTAATGAAGAATCGACTATTTAGGTATATTTGCCCGATGCAACAATACTTAACAGAACTCTTCAAAGGGCAGCAATATGAGAAGGGAAATTTCTTTCTTCTTGCCGGCCCCTGTGTAGTAGAATCTGAAGAGATCGTAATGGAAATAGCCACTAAGGTTTCATCTGTTTGCAGTCAACTTGGCATTCCTTATGTTTTTAAAGCCTCCTACAGAAAAGCAAATCGTACCAGCGCTTCCTCCTTTACCGGGCTGGGTGATGAGAAGGCAATTCAAATTTTAAAAGAAGTTAAAACAAAACTTGGTTTACCTATTGTAACAGATATTCATTCACCTGTTGAAGCCGAGATGGCCGCAGAAGTAGTGGATATATTACAGATCCCAGCTTTCTTATGCAGGCAAACCGATCTGCTTGTGGCTGCCGGAAGAACAGGAAAAATTGTTAATGTGAAAAAAGGACAATTCGTTAGCGGTGAAGCCATGCGCTTCGCAGTGGAGAAAATCAGGCATACAGGAAATGATAAAATAATGCTGACAGAAAGAGGAACTACTTTCGGCTACCAGGATCTGGTAGTTGATTTTAGAAATATTCCCCAGATGCAGGCACATGGAGTACCCGTAGTAATGGATGTTACTCATTCCTTGCAACAACCAAATTTAAGTTCGGGAATTACCGGAGGCAACCCTGAAATGATTGGCACCATTGCTAAAGCGGCCATAGCTGCCGGCGCGGATGGTTTGTTTATCGAAACACATCCCAACCCTGCACTCGCAAAAAGCGATGGGGCCAACATGCTGAAGCTGGAACTACTGGAAGAATTACTGGAAAAGCTTTTGAGAATCAAAAGAACACTTTAAGGTTATTCCTCTACTTACAACTCACCACTCACCTAAGATCAATCTCCTCCACCTTTGGATATTTCTTTTTGTCAAAAGTGAAAATACTTTCGTTCAGTGGAAGATTTGTTTTCATTGAAGTCACAGTATAGGAATAACGGTTGCCAGCATTTTCAAGTACTCTTGTACTGTAAATGGAATTGGTGGCTTTATCAATTTGCAGATAGACTTTATGGAACGATTTAGATTTATCAACCGGGGTCATTTCAATTTCCTGTATCACCTTCCCTCCTATCTTTTTTTCTCCATTAAGTAAATAAAGAAAATCTTTATCGTAGAAATTAGTAAATAATTTTTGTGGAGTTATTGTGCCTGCGGAATTGTCAAGTTTATTGACCGTAACCTCATTGGCCCCTTTATCATAATTCCAAACAGTCACTCCATTGCAGAATATTTCCTGGCCGCTGAAAACCACTTTATACTTAGTAGCCTTCATTTGAATGGAGCCAGTTTTAGTTGACAAAGCTTTACCTGCCGCATTTTCTACTTTGTATGTGAAATTGGCAGAAACTGTAGAATATGTTTTAAATTTTGCGCTAACGGCATCCAGTATTTTTTTAGCAGCCGGATCATTTTTGCTCTGAGCATAAGCCAGAGTTGAAATAGCAAGTATCGTCAAAAGGAAATATATCTTCTTCATATAAATAAATTATCTCTAAAACCACGCAAAGATAGCTGAATTATGGAAATAGGATTGCTATACACATGGTTTGGTTGTATGGCGTAAATTATGTTAACATTGACATAACTAAAACGGCTAACTCAGAAGGTCAAGATGTTGCCGGAGTTCCATGTCTGTTTTAATCAATACATCACGGGCCTTGGATCCCTGGCTTGGGCCCACAATTCCTGCAGCCTCCAACTGATCCATTAATCTGCCTGCACGGTTATATCCCAGTTTCATTCTTCTTTGTAAAAGAGAGGTGGAACCGATCTGGTTTTGCACGATCAACCTTGCAGCATCCTCAAAAAGCGAATCACGATCATTCATATCAAAATCCCGTCCATCCAACTCTTTTTCATCTACATATTCCGGAAGCAGGAAGGCCTGAGGGTATCCTTGCTGATCGCCAATAAAATCAACTATTTTCTCTACTTCGGGAGTATCAACAAAGGCACATTGAAGCCGGGTCACCTCATTACCATTTGAAATTAGCATATCCCCTTTCCCGATTAATTGCTCTGCACCACCTGTGTCTAGAATGGTTCTTGAATCGATTTTTGATGAGACCTTAAAGGCTATCCTGGCCGGGAAGTTGGCCTTAATAGTTCCGGTAATAATATTTACAGAAGGACGCTGAGTAGCGATAATAAGGTGAATACCTACCGCTCGTGCCAGCTGGGCAAGTCTTGCAATAGGCATTTCAATTTCTTTACCGGCAGTCATGATCAGATCAGCAAACTCATCAATCACCAGTACTATAAAAGGAAGAAATTGATGGCCTTTTTCGGGGTTAAGTCTTCTCTTTATAAACTTCTCATTATACTCTTTGATATTCCTTGCATGCGCTTCCTTCAAAAGATCATAGCGATTATCCATTTCTATGCAAAGCGCATTCAGTGTATTCACCACTTTTTTTGTATCCGTGATGATCGCATCTTCTTCTCCTGGCAGCTTGGCAAGAAAATGCTTTTCTATTTTTCTATAAATACTAAGCTCCACCTTCTTGGGATCTATCATGACGAATTTCAACTGGGAAGGATGCTTTTTATAAAGAAGGGAGACCAGGATCGCATTAATACCAACTGATTTTCCCTGACCGGTTGCTCCTGCCATCAGCAGGTGTGGCATGGTGGCCAGATCAACAATATAATTCTCGTTATCGATCTTTTTTCCAATGGCAATGGGCAGACTAAAATTATTATTCTGAAATTTTTCAGAGCTAAGCATTGACTTCATGCTGACCATGGTCTTTCTTACATTCGGCACTTCAATACCAATGGTTCCTTTACCAGGTATAGGCGCAATAATTCGAATACCCAGGGCAGCAAGACTAAGCGCTATATCGTCTTCCAGATTTTTGATCTTTGAAATTCGAACACCCGGCGCAGGAACGATCTCATATAAAGTAACTGTAGGTCCCACTGTGGCACTGATCTTCTGTATTTCGATTGAATAATTTCGAAGCGTATTAATGATCTGGATCTTATTCGCTTCTAATTCCTGTGGGTCCTGTATAATCTTATCACTACCATGATTATCGAGGAAATCTAGCTTCGGATATTTATAAGAACTCAGATCAAGCGTTGGTTCATAGGGCGGAAGATTTTCTGTGATCGGTTCATCTTCAAGCGCCTCTTCAGGTACTGTTTTTATTTCCAGTTCAATCCCATCATTTGAAGGCAAAATATTTTTTTCCGCTTTAGCCGGAGGAGGAGGAATATCAAAATCGTTTTTGTTCTGATCTTCATGACCATGCATGATCTCACTAACAATTTCTTTTTCTGGTGTAGGCTGATTTTTTTCGATCTGCTCTACTATATCCAGCAGAGGTTCTTCATCCTTTTCAATTAGTTCCAGGGCAGGCATGGGTTTTTCCTCTGGAAAATTGATCACTATATCTGTACCTGCCACCATGCTATTCCCCTTATTCAAATTACCTTTTATTTTATTTGCATAGATATCATTGACAATCAGCACTGCTCCTTTATCGTCCGTTTGTCCTTCGTTCGATACTTCATGTTGATCTTCCTGACCCGACCCTTCTTCTTTTGCCGGCCATTTAAAACTTGGATTGAACTGCCAGATGAAATAACCGGCAGCCAACAGCACCAATACAGCTCCTGTACCAAAACTGCCCATAGCTGCTTCCATTTTGGCAATGATCATGTCTCCTACCGCACCACCAAAAGGAAACTCACTTTCACCCAGTACAAAGGATAAGGATACAGAAAGCACCAATAGTCCCAGTGTTACATATTTCAGGTTTCTCCAGATGGAAAATACGTGGGCACGGAAAAGCAGGTTTACTCCCACTACGAAAAAGAAGGTGCAAATAAGAAAGGAGGCGATGCCAAAAGCTTTATAAATCAAAAAATGGGAAACGATCGCACCTAACTTACCCAGCAGATTATTTGCATGAATACTGTCGTCGAAGAGGATCCCCATGCCTTTATTCAGCACAATAGCCTGATCCTGCTTCCACACGAACAGATAAGAGAAAAGTGAAGTAAAAAGGAAGATGGAAAGCAAAATAGAGACGGCTCCCAGCATTTTATGGGTGCGCTCATCTTTCGCGAGGGCCCGCAGATCGATTTTTTCCTCAGGTTCAGCCTGGAAGGCTTTAGCAGAGGTTTTGGCAGGTTTTTTCGCAGGACTTTCTTTCTTCTTTTTCTGCTTGGTAGCCATTGAACAAATATAGTACAACCCACTCACCTATTCACCCCTGCCTGCCTGCAGGCAGGTATTCACCTATTGACCCATTCACTTATTCACCTATTCACCCATTCACTTATTCACCTATTCACTTATTCACCATTTAACCCATTCACGTAATTTTGCTTTTAAATCACTTTCCATATGGCATCAAGGACCGACCAATTCAGCAGCCCTGATTATTATCTTTTGGATGAATTGCTAAGCGAGGAACATAAAATGATCCGCGACTCAGTTCGCAATTATGTAAAAAAACAGATATCTCCTATAATAGAAGATTATGCCCAAAGAGCCGAATTCCCCATCCAGATCGTAAAACAATTAGGTGACCTGGGATGCTTTGGTCCTACGATTCCTATCGAATATGGTGGGGGTAGCCTGGACTATATAGCCTACGGACTGATGATGCAGGAATTGGAAAGAGGTGACAGCGGTGTTCGATCTACTGCTTCCGTACAGGGATCTCTGGTTATGTTTCCTATTTATCAATATGGCAGTGAAGAACAAAGAAAAAAATTCCTGCCAAAACTGGGAAGCGGAGAATGGCTGGGATGTTTTGGACTGACAGAACCTGATCATGGTTCTGATCCCAGCAGTATGATCACAAATTTTTGCGATGCAGGAGATCATGTTATTTTAAATGGCGCTAAAATGTGGATCAGTAATGCTCCCTTTGCGCAGGTGGCAGTTGTTTGGGCCAAAGATGAAAAAGGTGAAATTCATGGACTGATTTTAGAAAAAGGTATGGAAGGTTTTTCTACTCCTACCACCCATGGCAAATGGAGTCTTCGTGCTTCTGCTACCGGTGAATTGGTTTTTGATAATGTGAAAGTGCCCAAAGAAAATATTTTTCCTAATGTAAATGGATTGAAAGGACCTTTGGGATGTCTTACAAAAGCCCGCTACGGTATTGCATGGGGCGCAATTGGAGCGGCTATGGATTGTTACGATACGGCTCTCCGATATTCAAAAGAGAGAAACCAATTCGGAAAGCCTATTGGTGCATTTCAATTGCAGCAGAAAAAACTGGCTGAGATGCTTACTGAGATCACCAAGGCACAATTACTGAACTGGCGCCTGGGTGTTTTAATGAGTGAGGGAAGAGCCACTGCGCAACAGGTATCCATGGCAAAAAGAAATTCATGCGAAGTGGCCACCAATATATGCAGACAGGCCAGGCAAATGCTGGGGGGAATGGGTATTACAGGTGAATATTCCGTAATGCGTCATATGATGAATCTTGAAAGTGTAATCACGTATGAAGGAACACATGATATTCATTTGCTGATCACGGGTATGGATGTAACCGGTTTCAACGCTTTTAAATAATAAAATTGAAGATCTACCTGATCGGATTTATGGGCTCCGGAAAATCTCACTGGGGGCAATTGCTGAGTCAAAAGCTCGGATTGCATTTTTTTGACCTGGATCAACAGGTAACTGAGATCGCAGGAAAATCAATTCCGGAAATATTTGCTACTGAAGGAGAAGAGAAATTTCGACTGTTGGAAAAAGATTCTTTGCATATCATCTCTGAAAGTCATGAAAGTTTCGTGATGGCCTGCGGTGGTGGCACTCCATGTTATTTCAATAATATTGATTATATGAACCAGTCAGGCATCACAGTTTGGATCAATACTCCATTGGACGAATTATTTCGGCGCCTGATCAAAGAAAAACCAAATCGCCCGCTGATCAGTGAACTGAAAGATGATCAGCTTAAA
Organism: Chitinophagaceae bacterium; assembly: GCA_046596515.1. Taxonomy (GTDB): domain Bacteria; phylum Bacteroidota; class Bacteroidia; order Chitinophagales; family Chitinophagaceae; genus JJ008. Next base: position 78,469 of record JBKJMI010000106.1, read on the forward strand.
AATTTCATCAGCAAAAAATATAGCGACCGGCGAATATTTTATGAACAGGCCAGCACTACCATTGATGAAGAGCCAATAGAAATTCAACATTTAATCGATAAAATATTTCATGCATAAAAAATACCTTGCCACCGCCGCTATTCTTGGAGCCCTTGGAGTAGCCCTGGGTGCATTCGGAGCTCATGGATTACAACGAGTAACCCAGGATGAAATGATCCTGCATTCCTATCAGACAGGCGTACAATACCAGCTATATCATGCCCTGGCCATACTTGCTCTTTCGGTAATTGCTATTTCCGCACCCGGGAAGTGGATCAAATGGGCCTATACCAGTTTTTGTATTGGCATTATATTTTTTTCAGGATCACTTTATATGATCACCTATATCAAGGTTCATGGAGATGGGAACACGAACTGGATCGGTCCGGTTACCCCATTAGGTGGTTTAATGCTTATACTGGGTTGGCTATTTTTATTAGTAGCAGCGCTGAATAATAAAAAATTACAGATCTAATCCAAGAACAGTTAATGTTCCTTCTTCAGAATGGATCTGGTAATGTCCTCCTGCAGTTTCCATCCGGCGTTTCATATTTCGCAACCCATTGCCAAATTGGGATATCTTTTCTTTATCAAGCCCTACTCCATTATCACTTATTTCAATTCGTAATTCCTTTTCAATATGAATTCGAATAGCCACCTGTGTTGCTTTTGAATGTTTTACTGTATTATGAAGTGTTTCCTTTACACAAAGAAATATATTTCTTCTTTTTACGCCACTAATCTCCATATCCGGAATATGTTCAGGAATAAATACCCGGCATTCCATATTGGTGTTCTCAAAAAATTCCAACGCGTAAGTTCTTATATAGGCCAGAAGTGAATCCAATGTATCATTATTGTGATTCATACTCCAGATGATGGCGTTCATTTTATTAAGTACATCATTAGCGGAAGCTGAAATCTTCCCCAATTCGGGAGATATAGATTCATCTTTCAATTTAGTTCTTGCGATCTCACTCATTAATCGGATAGCGGTCATTCCTGAACCAAGTTCATCATGCATATCGGCCGAGATCCTTTCTCTTTCATCCTGTTGCGCGCGGTAAACAGCCATTTCTTTTTCATATTCCTGTAAAAGATTGCGCGCCTTAAGCATCTCCTTTTCCCTCACTTCCATAACCAGCTGTTCAGTGTTTTTATAATGTAGGGCGGTAAGGAAGAATAATAATTCAAAAAATAATCCCAGCTCATAATACAAAAGTGAGTATCCAAAAAATCCGGATAATCCAAAACGGTCGACACGGATAGTTAACAAAAGGGAAAAGCCGGAGAAAATCAGAAATAAGAGGTTGCCCCAGAACAGGTACCTGAACAGGCCGTCTTTCCAGTGTTTGATACTGTAGCCAAGAAATATAACCACCATGACCATCAGTAATACTTTGGTCAGGTTCTCTATATTATTTTCTACAGAAAAATTATAGGTAAAATTGTCAAAAATGGTATAGCCAAGAATAGAAATAATAAGCAACCCTACGCCGATATCATAAATACGATGAAGTAATGGATATTTGTTTCGCGTATCCAGAAATAATTGCATAAAACGCATGTAGAAAATGATGCCCAGGCATTGCATCACATAATCTAAAGAACTTTCAAGAAGAAAGTTTATAGACAGATCCTGGTAATTGAAAATTGCCTTTGTAAATAACATAGAACCCAGCATCAGGGCATAAAAAGAATAATAAAGAAATTCTTTTCTTCCCCCCTGATAATAACTGGCAAGGGAAAAAAGTATCATCATTAATAATAAGCCGCTGAATATATAGGATGTAATATCAATGAGACGGGTAGTGTTTCTCAGTTCCGACATAAAATACGGGAGGAAGATCGGGTTGATTATTCTTGGGCGGAAGCGATTATTGTATGTTTTTAAAATAGTAAGTTCAACTACCAGTTTCAAACTATCCCCTGGTTTAATTTGAATCTGTCTGTAACTCAGGTTATAATGATCATTAACTTTTATTTCAGGAAGTTTTATTAAACTATCATTCAGTTGCTGATAAAGCTGAACTTCCGGAAAATAAAATCCGGGAAACACCCACATCACCCGCATTGAATCACTTTTATTTATAAGTGATATTCTCATTATAAGTTTACGGGCAACTTTCTCATTCGTGAGTTTACCTGAAAAAGCAGGATCGTAGCTAAATTTTAAGCTGGAAAATTTGTCAACCAATTTTGAATCCGGAGAAATAAAGACAACCTCGCTGAAGGGTCGAACCTCCAGTGCCTGTTGGATGGTATCAACAGGAATAGTAGGTGGTAGGGTCTGGCCGGACAATACATAACTGTGACAAATAAAAGCCAGAAGAATAAGGTAAAATCTCATTAACAGCAGGTTAATTCAAATTTACATATGATTAACGTAACATTCATTAGTTCAGGCTTTTTCATAGAAAAACAAGCCAAGTTCTGTTTATATTTGCTCCGCATGAAAAGAACTATTCTAATACTCCTGCTGGGTTGGTTTTTAAAAGCAGAAGCCCAGGTACCCAGGCCTTCAACAGGCAGGTTGGAAAAGATCGCCAATTTCCCATCCAAATTTGTTGAAGCACGCGATATTGATGTTTGGCTGCCCGATGATTATACAGCAGCCAAGCGTTATGCAGTACTATATGTTCATGATGGACAAAATCTTTTTGATACCAGCAATACCTACAATCGTGAAGAATGGAAACTGGATGAGGCAGTTGGATCCCTTCTAAAGAATGGGACTATTAAAGAAACCATTGTCGTGGGGATCTATAATTCAGATAAACGCTGGCTTGAATTTGTACCTAACCGGCCATATAGAAGTATGCCCCCTGCAATTAGAGATTCCATGATGAAGAATATGAGAATAACTGAAAAATCATTGTTATCGGATAAATACCTGAAATTCCTGGTAAAAGAATTGAAACCATATATAGATAGTGTTTATTCAACTTACCCTGATGTTAATAACACTTTTACGATGGGTTCCAGCATTGGCGGACTAATCGCTTATTATGCGGTCTGTGAATATCCTTTGATATTTGGAGGTGCTGCTTGCCTATCCACACATTGGCCCGGGGGGCAAATGACCAACCGAATTGATAATAAACAATATGCCCTGATGACTTTGAAATATCTCCAGGCAAAAGCTCCTGCGCCAATTAATCACCGATTTTATTTTGATCATGGCACTATTAATCTGGATATGAATTATGATCCCTATCAAAAAGCAGTAGATAGTGTGTTGAAGAAAAAAGGATATAATAGTTCAAACCTGTTGAGCCTGACATTTTATGGTGCCGACCATACAGAAAAAGAATGGTCAAAAAGATTAGGCGGACCTCTATTCTTCCTTTTGAAACGATAATTTTAGAACTTATAAACCCAATACATATGTCATTACTGAATCAGAACAACAAAAAGAAAGGAAAAGATGGAAAGAATAAGGCCGAAAAAAAGGGCCAGGGCTCCAAATTCATACAGAAGCCTAAATCAGGATTTGTAAGCAAGCAACAGAATACCGGTTCTCAGCGCGGATCTTAAATTTATTTGATTACCAGGTCGGTTTTTACGCGGTAGGATGAAACGCCGGTACCCGCCATATTGGTAATATAACCCAGGACTTTCATGTTCCAGACCTTTTTAACTTTATCGTAGGTAGAGGTAATGGTTCCTTTTGAAACACTAATATAGGCCACCTGGTCGCCAGACTTAAATGAATAGGTGGATTCCACTTCATCGTTTCCTCTGGAACCCGGTGCAATTTTAAAATGTTCAGTGCCCTTTGTGCTTAATCGTTTGCAATGATAGAACATAGAGAACATCTGGTCCTTCTGTTCTACTACGATCGTAAGATCTCCTTTAACCCGATACACTTTCAGTGTTGCAGGTCTGGCTTCAATAAAATAATTATTGTTGGTTAGTGTATCCGTAATGAATACAGGGCATTTACTCATCACCGTATCTCTGGAAGTTTGAGCAGTCACAGACAAGGAGCAAAACAGGCAAGCCAGGATAAGGCAACGATTCATTGAATTAATTTGAACAAAAAATACGATTTTTTAACTACTTCCTTTCTCCGAATATAAGGCTTCCCACTCTTACCATCGTACTACCCTCTTCTATGGCCAGTTCATAATCCCCACTCATACCCATAGATAAAATGCCTTTTTTACCTGGTCCATATTTATTGAAAAGCGAATACAAAAATCTGAATTCTTTTCTTACCTGGTCATGATCCTTTGTAAAACTGGCTATTCCCATTAATCCACGATAACGCAAATGAGTAAAAGAAGGTAAAACACCAATTATTTCTTGTAATTCCTCTTTATCCAATCCGAATTTGGTCTCCTCTTCTGCAATATGAACCTGTAAAAGAATATCGATCTTTTTATCGATCTTTTTAGCCTGCTTTTCTATTTCCTGTGCCAGTTTCAGACTGTCTACTGAGTGAATCAGTTGCACAATTGGTATGATCTGCTTCACCTTATTGGTTTGCAAATGGCCGATATAATGCCAGCGAATATCATTGGGTAAATGACCTGCTTTTTCTACCAGTTCCTGTACATAATTCTCTCCGAAATCTCTTTGTCCCAGGTCATATAACTTCTGCACTTCCATTGCAGGTTTCATTTTTGAGACGGCCACAAGGCTGATCTTTCTTTTAGAAAGGTCCTTACGTAATGAAATATATTTTTCCTGAAGTACAGGCATAATTTTATTTAAGTATAGAACGGCTGATCACGATTCGCTGCACTTCGCTGGTTCCCTCATAGATCTGTGTGATCTTAGCATCCCTCATTAATCTCTCCACATGGTATTCTTTCACATAACCATAGCCACCATGAATCTGAACGGCCTCCACAGTGGTCCACATGGCTGTTTCAGAAGCAAAGACCTTGGCCATTGAGGAACTCAACGCATAATCCATATCATTATCTTTTTCCCATGCCGCTTTTAAACAAAGCATACGGGAAGCTTCGATACGTGTTGCCATATCAGCCAGTTTAAAAGCAATGATCTGGTGATTCATGATCTCTGTTCCGAAAGCCTTCCTTGTTTTAGCATATTCTTTAGCCAATTCATAGGCTCCGCTGGCAATTCCAAGGGCCTGTGATGCAATTCCTATACGTCCGCCTGCAAGAGTTTTCATCGCAAATGTGAATCCAAATCCATCCCTTCCGATTCGATTCTCCTTGGGAACTTTTACATCATTGAACATAACAGTATGCGTATCGCTTCCTCGGATTCCCAGCTTATTTTCTTTGGCGGCCACCACTACACCAGGCCAGTTTTTTTCTACTATCAGGGTATTGATTCCTTTAGGGCCGTTGGAAGGATCGGTCTGGGCCATTACCAGATATACAGAGGCGCTTCCTCCGTTTGTGATCCAATTCTTGGTACCATTAAGAAGGTAATGATCGCCCATATCTTCAGCGGTGGTCCTTTGATGGGTGGCATCACTACCAGCCTCAGGTTCGCTGAGCATAAATGCACCAATATACAGTTCGCCATCTTTTTTACCTTGTGCCAGAGGAGTCAGGTATTTCTGTTTCTGTTCTTCAGAACCAAACTCCTGTAAACCGTAACATACCAGGCTATTATTAACACTCATGCAAACACTAACACTTGCATCGATCTTACTGATCTCTTCCATTGCTAATACATAACTAACTGTATCCAGCCCACTGCCACCGTATTCTTCTTTGACCATCATTCCCATAAACCCAAGATCTGCCAGTTTGGAAACCTGATCTTTTGGGAATTTCTGATGCTCATCTCTTTCAATTACTCCAGGTAAACATTCTGCCCGCGCAAAATCTCTTGCCGCATTACGAATCATAATTTGTTCCTCACTGAGTTGGAATAGCATAGCTCGTTAGAATTTTAACAAAGATAAGGGCTGAGCAATCTTGTGTATGAATATGTGAAACATCAGTCTGCTCAATGATTTATGCCCCCCTTAATCCCCCTGAATTGCTTAAATTTGCATCTGAAACAAGTACCATGAAAAAAATCCATTTGGTTTTACTGGTTCTTATCGCAGTAGCGATAGCTGTATTACTCACCTTTTTAAAAGGAGCCAGCACCTATGACACCATTGAAACTGCCCGTAACAAACCCGGAAAATTTGTACACCTGATGGCTAAACTGGATAAGAACCAACCAGTAGAATATGATGCCATAAAAAATCCTAATTACCTCAGTTTTACTGCTATTGATACTACGAATAAGGCCATTAAAGTGGTTTACCATAGCGCCAAGCCTGATAATTTTGAGATGAGTGAAAAACTCGTTTTGAAAGGAAAGTATATCGACGGCTATTTTGATTGTCAGGAAATTCAAACCAAATGCCCTTCCAAGTACAAGGATGATATGAAAGCGGCACAAAAGAACATACAGGCCAATACCAATTAATTCATTCGCATGGAATATACCGGAGAGCATCTTCTACCCGGACAACTGGGTCATTTCTTTATTGTTCTTTCATTAGTCTCCTCCTTATTGGCTTCATTCGCTTATTTCAGATCCAGCCAGACGGCAGGTCTTAGCGACATTACTGATAGCTGGAAAAAACTAGCACGCTATGCTTTTATTATTGAAGCCATCTCAGTTTTTTTCATTTTCACTATCCTGTTTTATATAATTCATAACCATTATTTCGAATACAAATATGCCTGGCAGCATAGCAGCCGCTCATTAGAATTTAAATACCTGCTGGCTTGCTTCTGGGAAGGACAGGAAGGTTCTTTTTTGCTCTGGAGTGTTTGGCATTGTGTACTTGGTTTGATAATAATGCGTACCGGAAAAAAATGGGAATCTTCTGTAATGACCGTGATCAGCTTTGCTCAGTTTGCACTGGCCACTATGCTCGCAGGTATTTATTTCCTCGGATGGAAAATGGGTTCCAATCCATTTCAAATGCTTCGCGATTCTGGCGTGCTGGATAACGCTCCTATTCTGCATATAAATGCTGACCCTTCACAGGGATTACGTTCCGATTACCTGGCATCTATTACTGACGGTAATGATCTGAATCCTTTGCTTCAAAATTATTGGATGGTTATCCATCCTCCGGTTTTGTTTCTTGGGTTTGCGAGTACCATTGTGCCATTTGCTTATGCCGTCTCAGGTATCTGGAAAAAAGATTTAGGAGAATGGACAAAAAAAGCAATGCCCTGGGCATTGTTTTCTGCTGCCGTTCTGGGAGTAGGTATTATGATGGGAGGTATGTGGGCCTATGAATCTTTAACCTTTGGAGGTTATTGGGCCTGGGACCCTGTAGAAAATGCTTCTCTTGTTCCATGGCTGGTATTGATCGCAGGAATACATACAGCACTTATTTTTAAAAGCACCGGTTATTCTTTAAGGTCTACCTATTTATTTTATTTTCTAAGTTTTTTACTTGTACTATACTCCACTTTTCTTACCCGAAGTGGTATTCTTGGAGAAACCTCGGTTCACGCGTTTACTGATCTTGGAATGAACGTGCAGCTATATCTCTTCATGTATATTTTCATTTGGTTACCAGCGCTGCTTGCTGCTCCAACCAGGAAGGAGAAATGGATGGTAATAGGACTTGCTGTTGTACTCGTATTTGCAACGTATTTTTTAAAGATAAATTCACTGGCGCTGATCTCCTGTATCTTAGGATTAGTGTGGGCCGCTTATTTTGTAAACAAGCAGGTGCCATCAGTAAAAAAAGAAGAAGAAACAAGTTCAAGAGAATTCTGGATGTTCATAGGGGCGCTGGTATTTTTTCTTTCGGCCATTGAGATCATGATCAAGACCTCACTTCCAGTGATCAATAAATTATTTGGAAGCAGTATTGCTCCACCGGAGGATCCTGAGTATTCGTACAATAGCATCCAGGTATATGTTGCCATTATTGTAGGATTACTTACAGCTTTTACCCAATACCTGAAGTACAGATCAACTACCAGCAATTATTTCTGGAAAAAAATGGGCATCCCTCTGGCAATATCTGTTGTCATTGCCAGTTTGATCCTGATTTTTGGAAATGTCAATTATTCGCGGAAGGGTCCGGGATTTCAGGTCGCGATCTGGGTAGCAGTAGCTTGCGCTGTATATGCCATTGTTGCGAATGCTGCTTATATATGGTTGGGCGTAAAAGGAAAACTTCGTCTCGCCGGAGGATCAATAGCTCACCTTGGCTTTGGAATGGTATTGCTTGGTATTCTGATCACCTCCGCAAAAAAAGAAATTCTTTCTAATAACCTCAATGGTATTCCTGCTCCACTGGGACCAAAAGAAGATCCGCGCGAAAACCTTACACTGGTCAAAGATCTGAAAGTAGATATGGGTAAGTATTCGCTTACTTATCTGGGAGATTCAATGCATCCAAGAAAACAACTCTGGTATTATAAAATAAGATTTCAGAGCAAAGATGGAAAAGAAGATTTTCTTCTTCAGCCAAATGCCTTTGTTAATTATAAAGGCAATGAAGGACTGATGGCGAATCCTTCTGCCAAACATTATTGGGATCATGATGTGTTCACCTATATTACTTCTCTTCCAAACCCGGAAAATAAGGATACCGCAAGTTTCAGTCCGCATACTATAAAAGGAGGCGATACTATATTTTATTCAAAAGGTTATATAGTTGCCGATACACTTCAAACCAGGAAGGACCTTCCCGAAGATCTTTTTGGTAAGGGTGGTCGTCTATATGAACTTCCTTTGAAAATATTTGCGAAGACAGGTTCTATTTATTCTGTTCAGACCAAAATGGCTTTTGCAAAAGGCGATTTTGTTCCCATTGCAGACACGATCACAGCAGAAAGCATGGTGATACAATTACAAAAAGTTAACCCCGACAACAGTATGGAGGTGGGGATAAAAGAGTCAAGCGCTCTGATGAAATATGTAACACTTAAGGCTTTTAAATATCCGTTCATTAATCTGCTTTGGTTTGGCATATTGGTCACAGCAATTGGTTTATTGATCTCAATGGCTGCCCGAATTCGTCGTCTTAGGGAGGAATAGGCATTCTAATACAGAACTTTACCATTTCTCAAACAGATCCTGCCAATGCTAATTAGCATTCTTTGCACCGATTTTATAGCTTTGCAAAGTGATTACGCTGTTAACCCGAATGATATTTTTTTTAGCCCTTTCCTTTGGGATGGGCATCCGGGTTATGGCTCAGATAGACAGTCTTCCTGCAGTCAAGGATTCTACTGATTTTGCCCTTCTGCATATGAAGGATCAGCGAAAAAAATGGGGTCCAAATGATACGATAATTACTCCCGCTATATGGTACCATAATGAGATCGTTAATTACCATGAGATGGAAATGGTATGGATCAGTAATCTTTCAGATGATAAATTGAAAAAATATATAGAAGAATGGACAAGGCTTCGTAATGCGGTCTATGTTACCTATCCTTATGCTCGTATTGCGGGTAGCACTATTAATGATGTCAATAAGAAGATGACAGATCTTGAATCTAAAAAAGATCGGAAGACCTATTTGAAAACAAGAGAAAAAGAATTGAAGGATGAATTCAGTGACCCGCTCACAAATCTAAGTGTATACCAGGGAAAGATCTTAATGAAGCTGATCAATCGTCAGACAGGTAATAATTGTTACGATATTATAAGAGAATATAAAGGCGGGTTCAATGCAAGATTTTACCAAACCGTTGCCTGGTTTGTAGGCGGAAACCTAAAACAGGAATGGGACCTTAAAGAAAATAAACTGGATCGCGATATTGAAAATATTGTCAAGGAGATAGATGGAGGATGGTATGCCAATCCTTATCGACATTAAAACAGCTTCCAATTTCTCAGGTCTCATTTTGAATCAGCGCACCAAGATCTTTTATTCCGATCTTTTTTTCTGACAAAAATCCTTCGGCATACTTCACTCCTATTCTTTTTCCAAAATCACGGGCTCTTGCTATAACTGCTTCTATAAACTCTGGAGTTGAAATATAAGTTTGCGGTTCGGAACTGCTTGCATTGGCGTGATGAAACTGCGTACCATAAGCCATGATAGATTTCATACGCTGGTCAAATACATCCGATATGTCCACCATAAAATCAGGTTCATGATAATAATCCTGGAGGTATTCAAGTACATAACCGGGTCGCCATTTTTTCTGAGCATTACCCTTTTCATCTTTTGTTTCAATTCTTGCCAGGCCGGATAAAAAAGAAGCTTCACGGATCAATTCACCCGCTCTTCCATGATCAGGGTGACGATCATGACGAATATTACCAATGATAACAGTGGGCTGATATTTTCGAATGATACTGATCAACTTTAGTTTTGAATCCTCATCATTTACAAAGAACCCATCACGGAGTTTTAAATTTTCCCTTACCTGAACCCCAAGGATCATAGCTGCATTGGCTGCTTCCTGGTAACGTGTTTCCACATTTCCGCGGGTACCTAATTCACCCTGAGTAAGGTCAAGAATACCCACCTTTCTGCCTGCCGCAATTTCCTTCAATATGGTTCCGGAACAACCCAGTTCCACATCATCCGGATGA
>JBKJMI010000154.1:0-3064 GCA_046596515.1 Chitinophagaceae bacterium
TGTCATTGTTGATAGCTTAACCTGGCTAATAGGTGGGCAGTCAGATAGTTCCAGCGGTTATAAAGCGGTTATTCTTCGCACTTCAAACGGAGGCACCACATGGAATCCGGTAGCATATTCAAGTGCTGTTGGCGCACGCGATTTTTGCTGGAAATTATTCATGTGTGCAAATGGTGTAGTCCTAGGTGCTGAGGAGCTTTTTGGTTCTGCTGCCACGGTTGTTTTGAGGAGTACCGATTATGGCAACACTTGGATTGAAGTAACAATAACAAATGGAGGTAGCCCACATTTAGGTGGAATTGGCTTACTGAATGACACCCTGGGCTGGGCGGCAGCCCAGCATGACTCCGCAACGTTCGAAACAACTGACGGTGGCTTAACATGGACACGAACCTCGTTAAGTTTCGGACAAAGCATCAACCGAATGGTTGCTTTGGGCTCCAGCGCCATGCTGGCTGTTGGCAGAACCATTTATAAATATGGGAACGGTGCGGTTGGAATAAGAGAACCCCATGCTAAACTTAAAGATGCCCATGAATTGAGTGTATATCCCATTCCAGCATCCAATGAACTTATTATTGAACTCAAATTAAATTCGAGAACAGTAGTGGCTATGAACTTAATAAGTGAAGATGGAAGTCTGGTAAAAAATATAAGCAACAGTTTTCACCTCCCGGGTGATTATAAGTGGTCTGTAGACTTGCGTGATATCAAAAATGGCAACTACATGATTCACTTACTTACTAACGAGCAAAACTTTGGCAGAAAGTTTCAGATAATTCATTAAAAGAAAACCAGCCGCTAACAGCGCGCTAATCACCCCGCGCAGAGTCTCCGCCTCGGGACTCTGCGATTATAAAGCGCAACCGCAGTAACCATGTAATCAAATAAAAGAGGTCTTAGTCAGAGCAAGTGGTCAGCGTAAGCGCCACAAACAAATTATTTTGTTCACTCAAAACTAAGACCCATGACAAATTTAAAACAAAGCGTTGATTTTACCGGAAAGGACATTTATGTTGGTATAGATGTTCATTTAAAAAACTGGGATGTTTCCATTTGCTTCGACCAACAATTTATTCGGTCCTTTCATCAACTGCCGGATGCATCGAAGTTGGTGACAACACTAAAACGGGATTATCCGAATGCCAATTTTCACTGTGCTTACGAGGCCGGCTTCAGCGGATTTGGATTGCAGCGTCAACTTACCGAAGCCGGATTATCGTGTATGGTTGTCAATGCTGCCGATGTGCCGCAAACCGACAAGGGAAGAAAAACAAAAACAGACAGAGGCGATTCTAAACGAATTGCCGCTGCGCTGCAAGCCGGACTGCTTCACCCTATTTACATTCCCGATAAACTCGCAGAAAGTAATCGAAGGTTAGTTCGCTACCGCGGACAGCTTTTACGCGATTTGCAGCGCAGCAAAGTACGCGTTAAACATTTTCTTTATCAGCAGGATATTGTTTTACCCCCTCCTTATAACCGCAACAACTGGAGCAACAATTTTATTGCCTGGTTGAAAGCATTGCCACACGACACCGAAATGGATAAGCACACCTTAGGTAAAATGATTGAACAGGTAGAAACCGGACGAAAAGAAATTGCTCTGCTCACAAAGAAGATACAGGAACTCATCCATACGCCAGTTTATGAGCAAACCGCAAAGTTGTTGCAAAGCATTCCGGGTATAGGACCCCTTACTACGGCTACGTTGCTGGTAGAGATTGTGGACATCAAACGCTTTCCCACTTTTGTTCAGTTTAATTCCTTCATTGGGTTTTGTCCGGGCGAACACAGTTCAGGGGAAGAAGAGCGAAAAGGAAAAATCATCAGTCGGCATCACAAAACACTTCGCTCGTTATTGATAGAAGCTGCATGGATGGCGGTCAAACATGACCCCGCTCTTACCCTGGCTTATAGCGAACTGAAAAAGAAAATGACCGGCAAACGAGCCATCACCCGTATTGCCCGCAAACTGCTCAACCGGATTTATCACGTATGGCTTAAAAAAGAAGATTATGAAAAAGGAATTGTAAAATAGAAATCACTTTATCATCATGTTGCACGCTCAATAAAAACAAAACGCACGACCACTTCGGGACTCTTGTGGCTTCGGCTACTTTCGCAGTTTGTGGCTACGTTATTATTGAACAACTAAAAATTACTTGTGGCTAAACAAAGACCACTAATAGGAGGATGAGCAGCAAGATGAATGATAAAAAGAAAAACAATACATTTGAATACAACCAAAAAATCTGGCGAAGGCGGAGCGGTTAACTCCGTTCTGCTTTCAAAAGAAATTTATTAAAAGGCAAATACTAAAGCCACAAGTTCAGATTAGACTACTATTGATTCATAGGAGAGTCCCGAGGCGGAGACTCTGCGGGGGGAGAGCGGCAGTTATTTTATTTTAATGTCATTAGGCATCTTAAACTCGTCCTCCTTAATAATATAGTTTTCGTCAATTGATGTCGCGTATTCATACACTTTTTCAGTTGGCGAAACTGACATCTCCTTTTTTAAAGCAAGACCTTTCCAATACCAAATTTTAAATCCATCTAAAGATACAATTTCACATTTTCTATTTAGGAAAGTGTCTTGTCCAATTACCTTTTTCTGTTCTTCAATGAAGGTTCCCATGTCAAGCTTAAATTTTGCTCTTCTGGTCCCTGTCATTTTATCTAAGTCTGCGGTAAAAATTGAATCTGTCGTTTGTATTCTCAATGAATGATAAACTGTCCTATTGCCTATAATTTGTTTTGGTATTGCAGAATTGGCTGATGTGTCAACATACACCACACCTAACTCCTTTTCGACTTTTCCCGAATCTGTGAAGATTATGGTCTTAGACCCTTTTTGAAGTCCTGCAGAAAAAACAAAGTCAATTTTGCAAGATTTTATTTGATAAGGACTTTGTGATTGTCCAGCGAAAGCTGTTAGAAGAAAAGCGAATATTAACACAGTCTTTTTTTGCATAGCATGGATTGATTTAATTACCGCTAACTCATATATCCCCGCAACCCACTTGCGTATATCCACCCAAATATAGGCGGATTGGCGCAAC
>JBKJMI010000048.1:0-32984 GCA_046596515.1 Chitinophagaceae bacterium
GGTGCTTTTTTTGTTGAATATATTTTCGGATGGCAGGGAATAGGAAAGGTGACCGTTGATGCACTGGAGAAGCTGGATTACCCGGTGGTGATGGGTTCCGTTTTAGTTTCTGCTACATTTTTTATCCTCATCAATTTGCTGGCGGATATACTCTATGGTATAGTTGATCCCAGGGTGCGAATATGATAACCAGATATGAAAAAAAGAATTTATAACCTTGATGGATTGAGATTTTTTGCTGCATGGCTGGTACTAACAAGGCATTTCCATTCTATTATGACGGCCTATAAATTACCCGGGTTTTCAAAGACTGATTTCCAAGCAGTGTCTCAACCTTCGGTCACCCTATTTTTTGTTATCAGCGGATTTCTGATTACTCATATATTGACAAAAAATCAAAGGATCGACCTTAAAAAATTCTATCGAAACAGGGCATTAAGAATATGGCCGCTTTATTACCTTTTAGTATTATTAGTTTTCTTCCTGATACGACATTTATCTGCTTTTGAATATCGGCCAGATAATCATTCAATAGCTTTTGACGTTCGGAAATTTGTTGGTTACATTTTATTTCTTCCCAATACCACTGATTTTGTTTTTGGTGTATCACATTTTCTTGGAGTAACATGGTCCCTTGGTGTTGAGGAGTTCTTTTATTTATTTTACCCTTTATTACTTTTTCTGGCTCCGAAAAAATATCAGTTTAAAATTTGCCTGATTCTTACAATTCTTTCTCTAATTATGAGCTTTACAGGCATTTTGATAAAGTTTCCTGATTCTTTGCCTTACCGCTATGAATTATTTTTTCATTCCTATTTGCCACGTTACAGAATGTATGCATTTCTGTTAGGAGCTCTGGCCTGTTTTATATGGCAGAAAAATGGGAGCAATAAAATGTTTATTAATAAATATCTGGTGGCAGCATTATGGCTAGTCGCCCCCATATTATTTCTTCTGAATGTTAGTTTTGGAAAATTCAACGAAATTTTCTTTGCAATTTTATTTGCCACCGGACTTTATGCATTAGTAGCTTCCGGAATAAAATTTTCGTTGCTGGATAATCCTATTATAAATTACCTGGGAAAAATATCCTATGGTATTTACCTGCTTCACAGCCTTATGATCGTGTTCATAATAAATTTAATGAGTCCTCATTTACCGCCAACTGTAGGATCGGCGATCATTCAATGGCTGGTGATTACTTTGGTAACCATTTCTGTATCTGCCATTATTTATCAGTTATATGAGAAGCCATTTCTTCGATTGAAGAAGAATTGATCATTGTATCACTACCTCTTTTATTGCATTTTCACCCAACGCCTCATTCACTTTCTGTCGAATTTTTTCCCGTTGGTAGATCAATTCATTTCGAAGCGGTGCCATGGTAGTATGTATGAATAATTTATCGCCAAGGATACGGATCTTATCGGTATAACGAGCAACGGTCTTACCCATCATCGATTCCCATATCTCTTCAATTTGCAGGGCACGGATATCGCCTTTAATGCGACTGCCGCGAAGGAATTCCTGTAATGCATCTTTTAGAGAGTACTGAGCCATTTTGCAAAGTTAGGAGATATTAGTTAGTAGTTAGGAGCGATGCCCTGAGCCTGTCGAAGGGTCGGGAGTCTTTAGTCGGGAGCGATGTCCTGAGCTTGTCGAAGGGTCAGTAGTCAGTAGTCAATAGTCGGGATTGAGAGCGGTAAAACTTCAAGAATATGATAACACCTTATAAATTGTATACAATTAAGCTAGTAGCCAGAAGCTCTTTTCAAGAAGCTATCTCAATTAATTGAAAATCTTCCCCGGTCTCTCTAAAATAATGTTCCAGTCTTTCCTTATTCGTATCTGTAATAAATACCTGGCCCTCGTTCTGCAGGCAGACTTTCTCCATGAGGTTACTCATTCTTTCTTCATCGAGTTTTTCAAAAACATCGTCTAACAAAAGCAGGGGAGGAAAATGTTTTTCTTTATGCAGAACTTCCAGCTCAGAAATTTTCATAGCAAAAAGCATGCTCTTGCGCTGACCCTGCGAGGCAAGATTTCGGAAGGAGTGATCGTTAAGCAAAATGTCAATATCATCACGCTGAAGACCACAGGTGGTTCTTTGCATCAGCAGATCCTTTGATCTGGATCCATCCAATAATTCCTTTAGCCCGGCTTCCAGCAATTCACTTTCATAAAAAAGATCAACCCTTTCACTTAATGGATCTTCACCTGCGATCTCAAAATAAAGATGTTTCACCTTGGGTAAAAAGGATACCAGGAACTCTCTGCGACGCGCAAATAAATAATCTGTAGGAGCCTGCAATTGTTCATCAAACACATTCAGCAGTTGCTTATCATATACACGTTTATCTGTCAATCCACGGAGAAATGAATTTCGTTGTGTGAGTATTTTATTGAACTGGATAAGCTCCTGCAGATATTTTTCATCCACCTGCGAGAGAAGCGAATCGATCAATCTCCTTCTTTCCTCTGAAGTACCAGTCAGCAATCGGGCATCGTCGGGAGAAATGATCACGCAAGGATAGTGACCAATATGCTGTGAAAACTTTTCATAAGGCTGATCATTCAGTAAAAACTCTTTTTTTCCTGTTTCACGAAGAATGCAGATGGCTGTTTCTGGTTTATCCTGCCAATCAAGGTCGGCCTGGATACGAAAGCCCTGGAAGCCATGGCGACTATTCAGAGCATCCTGTCGATTGAAATAACTTCTGGTAAAGCAGATATAATAGATGGCATCCAGCAGGTTGGTCTTGCCCACACCATTCTTCCCATAGATGCCCACCAGCCTTTTTTCGAACCGGTAGGAGGCCTGCTCGTAATTCTTAAATTGAGTGAGCTGTATCTGCTTCAGAAATAGCATGGCCGCAAGGTAATAAACCCCTGATTACCAAAATCAACCGAATCGATATCCTCCTTGAATTATTGGGATTAATCCCTTATTTTTGCGGCTCAAATTTTAGCCCGTGGCCGTTAAATTTTCAAGAGAAACTTATTTGTACTGGTATGAGCTTATGCAGCTTATTCGTCAATTCGAATTGGCGGCGGAAGAGAAGTATAAAATGGATGGAAAGATCCGTGGTTTCTTTCATGCCTATATAGGCCAGGAGGCCATTGCAGGCGGATGTTTAACGGCAACCCGCCCCGATGATCTTTTTATCACGGCTTATCGGGATCACGGACTGGCGATTGCCAAAGGTGTAACGGTAAACAGTTGTATGGCCGAATTATATGGAAAGGCTACTGGTTGTGCCAAGGGAAAGGGTGGAAGTATGCACCTTTTTGGTAAAGATGTAAATTTCTATGGTGGTCATGGTATAGTTGGCGCGCAGATCGGAACTGGTGCAGGACTTGCTTTCGCGGAACAATATCGCGGAACAGATAATGTGGTGCTTTGTTTTTTTGGTGATGGCGCTGCAAGACAGGGAATGTTGCATGAGACTTTCAACCTGGCCATGCTTTGGAAATTACCAGTGATCTTTATTTGCGAGAATAATAATTACGCAATGGGAACTTCTATTGAGAGGACCTCTAACGTAGTGGATATTTATAAACTGGCCGACGCCTTTGAAATGCCTGCTGATACAATCGATGGCATGACCCCGGAAGCCGTTCATGAAGGAATCAGTCGAGCAGTGAAGAGGGCTCGTGAAAAAGGTGGACCAACACTGGTCGAGATCAAAACTTACCGATATAAGGGTCACTCAATTTCAGATCCGCAGAAATACCGTACCAAGGAAGAAGTGGACGAATACAAGGGACGTGATCCATTGACACAGGTATTGCGAACTATCCTTGAAAATAAACTGGCTACGCAGGAAGAGATGGATACGATCAATAAAAGAGTAGATGAAATGGTAAGCACTTCAGTAAAATTCGCTGAAGAAAGCCCATGGCCGGATGATAGTGAAGTATTGAAGGACGTGTATGTAGATCAGAACTATCCATTCATTGTAGATTAATAGTCATCATTTGTAAATCGAAATAAGTATGTCAGAGAAAAAATTCACAGAAGAGGATAGCAGTGAAATTATCATTGCCAAAGCAAAGGACTTCTGGAGTAAATACGGAAAATTGTTGACTATCGCCAGCGTTATTGTAATTGTGGTAGCAGGTGGATATTATGCCTATAGCAATTTTGTAGTAAAACCAAAAGAAGCCAAAGCCGCAGAACTAATGTTCAAAGCAGAGGAATACTATCGCATGGATTCACTTCAGAAAGCGCTGAATGGCGATGGCCTTTACTGGGGATTCCTGAAAGTGATCGATAAGTATGGTGGTACAGATGCCGGCAATATGGCTAATTTTTATGCAGGTGCCATTTATGTTAAGCTGAATGAAAATGAGAAAGCGATCAAATACCTGAAGAAATTCAGCTCAGATTCAAAGATGCTGAATTCAAGGGCTTATCGTCTCATGGCTGACGCTTATTCTGATATGAATCAAAGTAAAGAGGCGCTTAATTATTATAAAAAAGCTGGTCATGCTTTTGAATCGGATGAAGCATTTTCCGCTGATTGTCTTTTCATCGGTGCCTTCCTGGCTCAAAAAGTATTGAATGATCCGGCATCTGCTATCGAACTTTACAAAGAAGTTAAGAAGAAATTTCCACGTACCCAGCAAGGTTTTGATGCCGACAATTACCTGGCTCAATTAGGAGTTTATAAATCTGACAACTGATATGGCGGATTCCGCAAAAAGTAGTTTAATGAATAATAGCACAGGCATTCTTTCCAAGGATGCCTGTGTCGTTCTGGTGAAGACCGAATGGAATAGCGATATTGTAGATGAGCTGGAGGCGGGCGCTATTCGAATATTGGCAGAACAAGGCGTTACTCGAATCATTCGAATAACTGTGCCCGGTGCCGTGGAGATTCCATTTACTATCCGTAATTGCTGGAAACATAAAGCAAAGAAATTCCGTCCGGATGCATTTATTGCATTAGGTGCAGTGATCAAAGGGGGAACACCGCATTTTGAATATGTTTGTAAGATGGTATCTGAAGGCATACTGGCACTTAACCTGGAGTTACCAGTGCCCAGTATTTTTGCTGTATTGACTCTTGACAATGAAGAACAGGCCCAAGAGCGCATAGGAGGGATTCATGGACATAAAGGAGAAGAAGCAGCTATAACAGCCGTGAAGATGATCGAGGTAAACAGGAGTTTAAAAAAAGGATCATGAACGTACAGCTATTCATACCATGTTTTGTAGATCAGCTATATCCTCAAACCGCCTTCAATATGGTGAAAGTGCTGGAGAAAGCAGGTTGTACTGTTACTTATAATACAAATCAAACCTGTTGCGGACAACCTGCCTTCAATGCAGGCTATTGGGAAGAGGCGAAATCAGTTTGCAGTAAATTCATAAAAGACTTTAGCGGAACTGATCCTATAGTGGCACCAAGTGCCAGCTGCGCGGGATTTATAAAAAATTACTACGATAAATTATTCGATAATTCTTCTATGCACCATGAAGTGCAGGACCTTAAGAAAAGAACTTTTGAACTAACTGAGTTTCTTATAAAAGTGTTGGGAAAAGATGACCTTGGTGCTACCCTTGAGGGAAGAGCAACCTTCCACGACAGCTGTGCGGGACTACGCGAATGCGGAATAAAAAAAGAACCAAGGCAACTTCTTAGTAAAGTAAAAGGGCTCCAGTTGACAGAGATGGATGATGTGGAGACCTGTTGCGGTTTTGGAGGAAGTTTCGCTGTAAAGTTTGAGGCTATATCCGTAGCGATGGGAGAACAGAAACTGGAAAATGCACTTGCTACACAATCAGATTACCTGATCTCCACAGATCTTTCCTGCATTATGCATTTGCAGGGAATCATAAATCAAAAAGGATATTCACTGAAGACCATGCATATTGCGGATGTGCTGGCATCAGGTTATTGATCATAGAATTTTCAAAATATTGATATGGCTTATTGGTTAGTAAAATCAGAACCTTCGGTTTATAGCTGGGATCAGTTAGTAAAGGATAAACAAACCAGCTGGACAGGTATCCGTAATTATGCGGCGAGATTGAATTTAAGAGCCATGAAAAATGGAGAGGAGGCATTATTCTATCATAGCAATGAAGGAATGGAAATTGTGGCCATTGCTACGATCGTGAAAGAAGCCTACCAAGATCCGACCACGGATGATGAACGCTGGGTAGCTGTAGATATTAAAGCAAAAAGAAAATTGAAAAAGCCTGTAAGCCTTCAGCAAATAAAAAATGAACCGGATCTTGTCAATATGGAATTGGTAAGACTGGGTCGTTTATCTACTCAAAAAGTAACAGAGCTGGAATGGAAAAAGATTTTGGAAATGGCAGGAGAAAAATAATGGCTCCTGTTCATTCATCTGTTTCTTCAAATCGGATCCCCGCTTCTCCAAGTTCTTTCAACACCGGTTCATAGATCTCGCGGGAGGTTGGTATATGTAACCCTGTTAGTTTAATTTTTCCATTAAGAAGATTTCTTGCAGCAATTCCAAGCGGTAATCCGACTGTTTTGGCTATGGCAGTGCGAAGATGATTTTCTCCTTTTACCACCAGCGAACTATGTAATTTTTTATTCTGGCCATTCAGACTCCATCCGATCTCATGCTTCATTATGATCATATCCTTATCATAGGGTCGGAGCGATAACTTTTTTTCAGCTGCGAATTGAAGTAAATCAGCAGCGCTGCATTTTCCTTTATCCATTCGGGTCTCATTATCATCCATACCAAGGAAAAAAAGTTGCTTGAGAATAAGATTTGCCTGGTACATCCGATGGGCCAGATGAGAAGCCGCCTGGTTCTTTACTTTTTCAATTTCTACTTCCTGCAATGTGCCGGATTCGTCAGCAGTAATAAATGAACGGGGGATCTCTTCACCTTCTTTTTTAGCTTCTTTTTCTGCTTCCACTAGTTTGATAAGGTTTTCAAGCATTCCACGGGTATCTTCAAAACGATCGGATAATTTGTTAGTCAGCCATTCTCCAAATCCATTCAGGTCCATATGTTCTTTAAATAGAGCCTGCAAGGTCTTATTATCAGATTCATACATCAGCTCTTCATCTGTAAGTTTCAGATCAACAATATTTTTCCAACCAAAAAGAAAATCCGGATGACGAAGCGTAGTGCGAATAAATGTATTCAGATCTTTGAGTCCATATAATGGAATATAGCTCATGGAATCACGGTTAGGGTACCATCCTAACTCACCAACTCCGGGTACATCGATGGTTTTATTCTGAGAAAACAGATCTTCATAAGGAATGATCTTTTCAATTCCATTCTCTAAATAATGGGCCCCGGCCTTTCCTGCCAGAATTATATTGCGGGCATTCCAGCTGATCTTATAATGCCAGGGATTATCATCGCTTTCGGGAGCCACCAATCCACCACAATGGGAAATAAAAGAATCAACTTGACCACCGCGTGCATGTATGCCATCAAAGAGTTGCATGGCACTCATATGATCAATTCCGGGATCAAGTCCCATTTCATAGAGGAAAAGCAGCTTATTCTTCTCTATATCTTTTTCCAGTGCTTTTATCTGGGGATCCACATAAGAGGCTGTGAGCAGGTTCCTATGGTATTTAAGACAATCTTTAGCCACTTCGATATGAAGTGAAGGAGGAAGAAGGGAAATGACCAGGTCGGCTTCTTTGATCTGCACTCCTCTTTCTTCTTCATTCTGTATATCAAATGAAAGGGGAGTACCCCGTTGCGAGGGTCCGATCTTGGAACTTGCCAGTGAAAGGTCAGCATCTACCAATACCAGCCGCCAGTTTCCAATAATAGCATTTTCGAGTAAATAATCGATTAGTACCGTTGCCGATCTGCCTGCTCCAAACAATAAAATGGTCTTCATATTTATCTGATTCCAACAGTAAATTAACACGAAAAACCCATACCTGCCAGTATCTCGAAAAAACCCCGAAAACTTATCCCCGAAGGTGAAAAAATAGAGTAAAAAACACCTGATTTTCCGAGGTTTTGACCCCTTTAAAAGTTAGATTTGCCAACCTTGAAAATCTTTCCCGAACAAGGTCATTTTCATAGGGAAAACAAAGATCATTAAAGGAAAAAACATGGATGAACTAACAGGACCGCAAGAGACCAGCGATAAGGATCGGATCATTCCGGTAAATATCGAAGAGCAAATGAAGACGGCCTATATCGACTATTCCATGTCGGTGATTGTGGGTCGCGCCCTGCCTGATGTAAGAGACGGATTGAAACCAGTGCATCGCCGTATTCTTTTCGCGATGAATGAACTGGGTCTGACCTTCAACAAGCCATTTAAGAAATCCGCGCGTATCGTGGGAGAAGTGTTGGGTAAGTATCACCCGCACGGAGATACGGCGGTATATGATGCGATGGTGCGTATGGCCCAGGAATGGAGTATGCGATATACACTGATCGATGGTCAGGGTAATTTTGGTAATCAGGATGGAGATGGTCCTGCCGCTATGCGTTATACAGAGGCGCGTCTGCAAAAAATGACAGCCTTCATGCTGGATGATATCGATAAGGAAACAGTTGACTTCCAACCCAATTTTGATGATTCAGAAAGAGAACCAACCGTTATTCCTTCAAGAATTCCTCAATTACTAATCAATGGATCAAGTGGTATTGCGGTGGGTATGGCAACCAATATGATGCCCCATAATTTATCTGAAGTGGTGGATGGCTGTATCGCTTACATTGATAACCGCGAGATCACTATTGAGGAACTGATGCAGTTTGTGAAAGCACCTGATTTTCCAACAGGCGGATTGATCTATGGAATGGAAGGTGTAAAAGCTGCCATGCATTTTGGAAGAGGAAAGGTAATAGTAAGAGGAAAATTAACAGTTGAAACTAAGGCCAGTGGCAGGGAGCAGGTCATCATCACTGAAGTTCCTTACCAGGTGAATCGCGATGCGCTGATCAACCGTGTAGGGGAACTGGTAAATGAAAAAGTGATCGAAGGAATTTCTCACGTTAACAATGAATCTACCAATAAAGAAGGTACAAGATTGGTGATCGATCTGAAAAGAGACGCGATCGCTAATGTGATCATTAACCAACTTTATAAACTCACGGATCTTCAAACTTCCTATGGCATCAACAATGTGGCCATTGTGAACGGAAGACCAAGGACCCTGAATTTAAAGGTCCTGATACATGAGTTTGTAGAGTTCCGACACGAAGTTGTTATTCGTCGCGCAAAATTTGAATTAAAAGAAGCGCAAAAAAGAGCGCATCTGCTGAGAGGATATTTAATTGCTTTGGATCACCTGGATGAAGTGATCAGTCTGATACGAAGTTCTGCTACACCGGACATCGCTAAAGAGAAATTGGTGAACGCGGGATGGGGATTGGATGAAATTCAGGCCAAGGCAATTCTTGAAATGAGATTACAGCGCCTTACAGGCATGGAAAGGGAAAAGATCAGGGAAGAATATGATGAACTGATGAAACTGATCGCTCATCTGGAAGAATTACTGGGCAATGAACATCTTCGGTTCGAACTGATCAAGACTGAATTGGTGGAAGTGAAAGATAAATTCGGTGATGAAAGAAAGACCGAAATATCTTACCTGGATGATGAATTGAAAATGAAAGATCTGATCAAGGAAGAAGATGTAGTGATCACCATTTCGCACCTGGGATATATCAAGCGCACACCGGCTGATGAATATCGCGCACAGCGCAGAGGGGGAAGGGGTGTTATTGGAGGAAAAACCAGGGATGAAGATTTTATTGAGCACGTCTTTGTAGCCTCTACGCATCATACCATGCTCATCTTTACTGAAAAAGGAAGATGTTACTGGCTTAATATCTGGGATATTCCGGAAGGAGAGAAAACCGGAAAAGGCAGAGCTATTCAAAATCTGATACAGTTGCCACCTGATGATAAATTAAAGACCATTATTGATGTAAAAGATCTGAAGGATGAGGAGTTCGTTAATACGCATAATATCATGCTCTGTACTTTACAGGGTACCATTAAGAAAACCACGCTGGCAGATTTCAGTCGTCCCCGCCAGACTGGTGTAAATGCGATCACTATTATGGAAGGAGATGAATTGCTGACTGCACAATTGACTGATGGAAGTTCTGAAGTGCTGATGGCTGTGAAAAGTGGTAGGGCCATTAGATTCTCCGAAGAAAAAGTAAGAGCCACGGGTCGTGGGGCAATTGGTGTTGCCGGTATTGAAGTGGGTGGAGATGAAGCAACTATTAATCATGATGAGGTGATCGGAATGATCTGTGTAAGTCAGCTGGAAAAAGCAACCAGGACAGTATTGGTTGTTAGTGAAAACGGATATGGAAAGAGAACACCAATTGATGAATATCGGTTTACCAATCGTGGAGGTAAGGGAGTGAAGACCATCAATGTGACTGAAAAAACAGGAGGATTGGTCGGTATACTGGCAGTATCTCCGGAACAGGATCTTATGATCACCTGCAAAAGCGGAGTGACCATTCGTATGCCGGTGACTGGGGTAAGCGAACAGGGTAGAGCAACGCAGGGAGTAAAATTGATCCGCCTTGATGAGGGAGATGCCATCGCCGGCATTACTCAAATTGAGGATCAGGATCCAGAACAGATATTACCAATAGAAGAACAAGCCGGAACTGAACCACCAGCTGATGATAATGCAACTGAAAACATCGAAAATCCATCTTCAATCGATTAAACGAACATAAAAAAGAACATATGAAAAAGATCGCCCTCTTCGCGCTGCTTTGCTTTTCTGTTAACCTCATCTACGCACAATCAGTGGATGATGTTAAAAAATATCTGATCCTTGGCCAATTCAAAGAAGGGAAGACTGAAATTGATAAGGCAATGGGCAATGCCAAGTTTGCTGCAAAAGCCGAGGCCTGGTTGATGAAGATGTCTATTTACAGTGTACTGGCCATCGATGAAAAAGAAAAGAATGAAGCATTGAAAGAGCAGTATGCAGGAGAGGCGTTTAAAGCGTTTAAAAAATATGTGGAGATGGAGCCTTCTCTTAACCTGATGACCAGCCCAGAGTATAAGGACTATCCGATCTATTTATATAATGCCTATACAATGAGTGGTTACAATGATTATACAAAAGAAAAATGGGATGTCGCTTTTGAAAAATTCAAAATCGCTTCCTCTTTATCTGATCTGCTGATCGAAAAAAAGATCATTGTTTCTAATTTTGATACAACTGTAGTTTACCTGGCTGGAATCACCGCACAGAACAGCAAGCATACAGAAGAAGCCATCGGTTATTACAAGCGTTTGGCAGATATTAAAATTCCGGGTGAAGATTATGAGAACCTGTACAAGTATCTCGTGTTTAATTTCTTTATCAAAAAAGACTATCCCAATTTTGAAAAATATAAAGCCATAGGGGCAGGATTATATCCTAAGACAGAATATTTCACATTTGATAAACTTGATTTTGCCTATGATCTGGCCACAAGTTTTGACGAGAGAGTAAAAATGCTGGAGGACGTGCTGGCATCAGAACCAAATAACTCAAAAGGAAATCTATTACTGGCAGAGATCATTTATGATACGCTACATTCAACCAGGGATGGTTCCGTACCTCCTGCAAATGCTGCTGAACTGGAAACCAGGATGATCAGTTTATTTAATAAAGCTGCCAGTCTGAATCCTGCCGACATCATGCCTTATTTATTCCTTGGGGAGCATTTATATATAAAAGCACAGGAAATAAATGATGCACGTTCTGCCCATGCAAAAGCAATGCAGTCCCATACTAAACCAGGCGCGAAAGCATCGGCAGAAGATATTGCTAAAAGGGATCAGCTGGATAAGCAATACCTGGATGCAATGATGGCGGCTAAAGATCCTTTGGAAAAAGCCGGGGAGATATTTGCGGCAAAAAAGCTGGCTGATACGCGCGAGAAGCAACAGTATAAGAAGATCGCGAATGATCTTTCTGAGATCTTTGGATATATGAAGGTGATGGCTAAGGGCAAACCAGCCGATCAGGCCAAATATGCCGAGCAGGAGAAGAAGTGGAATGATCGGTATGATAGTATAAAATAATTATCCTGTTAAACCAGGTTCCGGGGAGGTCAGTATTACTGGCCTTTTCCTGGAATTAATGATTTAACATAATATAAATTATAGGAAAAATAAGCAGCTAGAATAAGCTTATTCGAATTGTGGGCACTGGGTATTGGCTCAACCATGTTTAAAAGCTAGTTTGCAGCATCATCTTTATAAACCTGGATCCATGAGAAAATTAAACCTCCTTCTTGCTATTGCTATTTTAATTGCTGTATTGCAGATTAGCTCCTGTGGTAACGCAGATAAAAAAAGTAAACAGGAAAAAGAAGTCAGCAACGATTCTGTCGATACGAAAAAAAATATGGAACCGGGCACCCGACCCGCAGATGAAAAACCGCCAGCGAATTCTGGGACCGGCACCACCAGTATCATCCCTCCCAAACCTTCAAAAGATGATATACTTGCCAATATCGATCTATATCTGGTCTCTACAGCGACCAT
The DNA here is from genome assembly GCA_046596515.1 of Chitinophagaceae bacterium. Lineage (GTDB taxonomy): Bacteria > Bacteroidota > Bacteroidia > Chitinophagales > Chitinophagaceae > JJ008. The sequence continues at coordinate 12,497 of JBKJMI010000048.1, forward strand.
ACCAACACAAACAACCGAAGCCGGAATTCAAAATGCTACTGTATCTGTTAAAAACACTCTTACCGGTGTAACGATACAGAAAGCCATTGTGGAAGTAAGTATTTTAACCACTGAAGGCGCTGAATTTCGCACCGACTACTATGTACTACAAAACGTGGAACCCGGAGAGACAGAAATGATAAGAATTCCAAAAGCCTCCCGTGGAAATTCTATCGTATCGCATATTGTCAAACTAAAAAGTCAGGAACTCACGAATGGAGAAATGGTGCTTGTAGGTCATCGCGTCACTCCTAAATAACTATCGATTTGCCAGGGGACTCACCACGATCCACTTTAAAGATCAGTCGCAGATTCTGATCATACGTAAAGTAATTATACATCCAGTTCATAAATACAAATAATCTGTTTTTCACTCCAAGGATCAGCATCAGGTGAAGGCTCATCCAGATGAGCCAGGCCAGTAAGCCCCCGAAATGCAATCGTGGCTTTGGAATATCAACTACAGCCAGGTTCCTTCCTACTGTTGCCATCGACCCTTTATCGCGGTATTCAAATTCAATCAATTTATTTTCCCTCAGTTTTCGCTCCTGCAGTTTCAAATTCGTAACCAGCAGATCTGCCTGCTGAATAGCTACCGAAGCCACCTGCGGATGCCCTGTTGGATATTTCGGCGTTTCCATATAAGCCAGATCCCCGATAACATAGAGATCCTGACTACCCAGCACTTTAGAATGTCGATCTGTCTTAATTCTATTTCCTTTGACTATTAGCTCCTTATCAATGCCATTTGGAATATTACCTTTAATACCTGCGGCCCAGATCACTGTATTTGATGGGATAGTTTTTCCGTCTCCAAGCGTAATTTTTTTACCATCATAATCCTTTACCATCGTGTTAGTTAATACCGTCACTCCTAATTTCTCCAGATATTTTCGGGATTGAGCTGAAGATTTTTCAGACATCGTACCAAGGGTTTTAGAAGTCCCCTCGAGCAAATAAATATTCATTAGTCTGAAGTTGAGCTCGGGAAAATCCTTGGGCAATACATCTCTTTTCATCTCTGCCAGTGCCCCGGATACCTCCACCCCAGTGGGGCCGCCACCCACTACTACGATATTCATGAAATTCTTTAATTCTTCCTCATCGGTTATGGTATGTGCTCTTTCAAAATTCTGAAGTAAAGAATTCCGGAGATTTAATGCTTCCACGGTTGACTTCATTGGAAATGCATTCGCGGCCAATTGTGAATTGCCGAAAAAATTAGTATCTGCCCCAAGAGCCAATACCAATTTATCGTAAGAGATGATTTCCTCATTGGTCACTATCTGCTTTTGCTCCAGTTTTATTTCCTGAATACTTGCCAGTCTGACCTTTACATTCTTACTGTTTTGAAATACTTTCCTTAATGGAAAAGATATATTGCTTGCATCCAATCCTGCAGTAGCCACCTGGTAAAATAATGGCTGAAACTGGTGGTAATTGAACTTGTCAATTAAAACAACTTCAAATCCTGCAAGGCCATTCAGCTTACGTGCCAGCCGCAAACCGCCAAATCCTGCTCCAGCAATGACTATTTTCATTCGCTATTCATTAATGCCGCCATATTATTATATAAGACCTGTCGTATCAGGCCCATCACTATCAGTCAATTCTGAAACTGTGAACGATCTCTTCAAAAGAAGTTTCATATTTCTCCCTTTCTCCTTTAAGCGTACTGCAGGTGATCAGGTAGGCAACTTTATCTTTGAAATAAAAATAAACTTCCGCATCTATATCAATGCCACTATAGGTATGACTGTAGCGTATTTTCTTGAAATCATAGTCCCCCATTTTTACATCCTGTACCGGCTCATGGGTGAAATTGGTCAGACCATTTTCCATATTCTTTACACTTACTTCAAGATAATTGTCTGTGTCCAAAGTCCCGAGCTTTTCTGTAACAATATTCGCGTTCTCCATGAATTGATCCTGGTTGTTTTCCCGGGGGTGACGAATAAAAGTTACTGTCTGTCCCATATAAGTTGTATCTGATCTTTCCCATCCCACCGGCGATTTTACAGAAAATCCCGTAGTAGATTTCACAGCACCGATTTCTTTTTTATCTACTGTTTCTGTTTCTTTTGTTTTATCTGTTTTTGCATTTTGGCAGGATACAAGAATTGAGGTGGCAATAAACAGGGCGATGATTTTTTTCATAATGATAGTTAAGGTTGAGGGTTTAAAGTTGAAGGTTGATTACGAAAATTAAGAATTATTAATTAGTAATTATTAATTCTTAATACAAGAGCCGAACTTTAATCGAATGCTTTACTTCCTTGAGCAAACTTAGCGCCTTTGTAGATATCTGCCTGTCTACATCCAGCACCACATATCCAATATCTTCATTTGTTTTCAGATACTGTCCCAAAATATTAATATTATTCTTAGACAGCCTTGTATTTATTTCAGATAAGACACCAGGCACATTATTATGTATATGCAGGATACGATGGCTTCCTTCCTGTGGAGGCAGGGCCAGGGCGGGTACAGTATGTGAACCCAGGCTGATCCCTTTTTCAAGATAATTGAAGAGTTTCAAACTCACATCCTCTCCTATATTCTCCTGAGCTTCTTCGGTACTTCCTCCAATATGCGGAGACAATAATACGTTTGAACAACCCTGCAAAGGAGATTGAAAAGGGTCTCCGTTTTTTTCTGGCTCTTCTGGAAACACATCCACCGCAGCTCCCCCGATATTTCCATCATTCAATTGCTTTTTTAATCCTTCGAGGTCCACCACTTCCCCTCTCGCATAATTTATTAAAATAGCTCCCTTCTTAAAATGTTTCAGATTATTCCTGTTGATAAGATTTCGTGTAAGTGTTGTTTCGGGAACATGAAGTGTAACAATATCCGAACGTTGGATCAGCTCTTTCAAACTTCCTGCATCTTCCGCATTTCCTAATGGAAGCTTGGTCTCAATATCATGAAAGATCACTTTCATTCCCAGTGATTCGGCCAGCACACTTACCTGAGAACCAATATTTCCATACCCAATAATGCCCATGGTCTTGCCTCTTAACTCGTAAGCCCCTTTAGCTTCTTTCATCCACTTCCCCTGGTGCATGGCAATATTTTTATCCGGAATACGACGAATAAGCATAATAGAAGCACCAATGACCAACTCGGCCACCGATCGCGTATTGGAATATGGAGCATTGAAGACCACTACCCCATTTTTAGTAGCCGCTTTCAGATCCACCTGATTCACGCCAATACAAAAACAACCAATGGCCTGCAATTTTTTTGCTGCGGCCAGTACTTTCTCTGTTATTAAAGATTTAGAACGGATTCCGAGTATATGCACATCTTTTATGATTTCGCAAAGCTCCTCCTCTGAATAGGCTTTTTGTGATCTTTCAACATTGATATAACCATGCTGCCGGAAGTTTTTAACGGCCCGTTCACTGATGTTTTCAAGGAACAAAATGTTGATCTTCTCTTTGGGATAACTGGTCTGTGTTCTGGTCATGTTCTACAAATATAACCCACCCTGCCAGTTGTTGAAAAATCAGCACCATTTTTGTTATAAGGTCAGGTATTTTTGAACAAACCAACAATTTGAAAAAAGCGATTCTACCCCTTCTTTCCATCCTTCTACTATTTTCCTGTAAGCTGAAAACGGATAATTCGGCTACTGCCCTTCCAAGTGCTATCCTTTACCAGGCACCTGAGCCAGGTAAAATAAGCCCTGCTGAATTTACTCATTACCTGTCGGCCATTTCCACTTTAATGGATTCCTGCCTGCTTCATAGCTATTTTAATGGGGGTATTCTGATCGCCATGAAGGGTGAAGTGATCTATGAGAAATATTATGGCTCAAAAAATCTTCGATATCCTGCCGATAGTCTTAATGAACATACTCCATTTCACCTGGCCTCCACCTCTAAGCCATTTATGAGCCTGGCCATTCTTCGCCTGGTACAGGAAAATAAACTGTCGCTTAATGATTCAATCAATAAATTTTTTCCTGAGATCCCTTTTCCTGGTATTACCGTTTCCATGTTATTGAGTCACCGGAGCGGCCTACCCAATTATCTGTATTTTATGGATAACAGCGATTGGGATCGAAAAGTATCTGCCAGCAACGAGGATATATATCATATTCTTTGCCGCGATAAACCAGAAGGTGGTTCCCTCCCAAATAAACATTTCAGTTATAGCAATACAAATTTTGTATTGCTGGCTATGATCGTGGAAAAATTGACAGGACTATCCTATCCTGAATTCATGAAACAGAATTTCTTCAACCCGATAGGAATGAAGGATACCTATGTTTTTTCATTAAAGGAATCACTAAAAGCCACTCCTTCTTTTACTGCTTCCGGAAGATTGTGGGATTTCGATTATCTCGATGGCACGTATGGCGATAAAAATATTTATTCTACTCCCCGCGATCTGCTGAAATGGGATCAGGCTCTTTATTCTGGTCAGCTGGTTCGTCCTTCACTTCTTGATTCTGCTTTTATTCCTCAAAGTCATGAGAGACCTTCTATGCATAATTATGGGTTGGGCTGGAGACTGGAACAATTACCGAATGGAAAAAAAGTAGTTTATCATTTTGGAAAATGGCATGGATGCAATGCCGCTTTTGCCAGACTGATAGATGAAAAAGTAACCATAATCATTTTAGGGAACCGGTATACCCGAATGATCTATAATACCGCTCACCGATGCTATGCTATTTTTGGCGCATATGATCAAAAGCTGGAACTGGATACAGAAGAAGGAAATGAAAAAGCCCGCCAAATACCTTAAGCACTTTGTTATTACAGTAATTGTTTCTGACCTTTAACACATGAAGATCCTTTCTGCAGAAGAGATCAGGAACTGGGATCAGTTCACTATAGAACATGAACCGGTATCCTCTATCGACCTGATGGAGCGTGCCTCCTTGCGTGTGACCGATTGGATACTGGATCATTTTCCTGATCATGCTTATTCTATTTTTTGTGGAAAAGGAAATAATGGTGGTGATGGATTAGCCGTGGCCAGACAATTACTGCAGGAAAAACCTACTGCCATTGTAAACATTCATATTCTGGAATTCGGTGTAAAAGGAACAGAAGATTTCCAGGTAAATCTTGCAAGACTTCATCAGTATCCGCAGGCATCGCTTTTTTATATTCAGGAAGCATCACATTTCCCTACTATTGATAAAGAAGAACTGGTGATCGACGCATTGTTTGGCTCCGGATTAAATCGCGGACTTGAAGGTCTTACTGCGGATCTGGTGCTTCATATAAACAGATCTTCCGCCACTATTTTATCAATTGATATTCCCAGTGGTTTATTCACAGATCATTCGGCTAAAGGAATGGTGACAATTAATGCCAACCATACACTCAGCTTTCAATGTTATAAACCAGCTTTTTTATTTTCAGAAAATGAAGCGTGCATTGGCGAATTGGAAATTCTTGATATTGGTCTTTTACCAGAATACCTGAATACCTTACAGCCAAAATTTGAATTTATCACGCTTCAATCTCTTCGCAGTATTTTTCGTCCCCGAAAAAAATTCGCACATAAAGGTAATTTCGGTCACGCTATTTTACTAGCCGGCTCACCGGGTAAAATGGGTGCCGCCGTTCTTGCAGGCAGAGCCTGTCTTCGAAGTGGCGCAGGACTATTAACGATGATCGCCACACTTGAAGGAACTGAGATCCTTCAAACCACTGTGCCGGAAGCCATGGTATTTAATCTTCTCGACCTGGAACATATTGACTGGAATAAATTTTCTTCTCTGGGAATTGGTCCTGGTCTTGGAACTTCTGATTCCACTGTTGAATTATTAGCCAGTATTTTAAAGTTTGCAAGCGTTATCGACGCGGATGGACTGAATATATTAGCAGATCACCCTGAATTATTTTCTGAACTTAATACCGGAACTATTTTAAGTCCGCATCCCAAAGAATTTGAAAGAATGTTTGGTTCTTCAGCTAATGATTTTGAAAGAGCAGACAAGGCAATAGACAAGGCGGTGGAGTTGAAAATGGTGATCATTTTAAAAGGTCATTATAGTTTAGTGGCCCTGCCTGATGGAAAGGCATTCATAAATATTACTGGCAATGCAGGAATGGCCAAGGGGGGCAGTGGTGATGTACTTACAGGTATCCTGACTGGCATGCGGGCCCAGGGTTATTCAGCAGCTGATGCAGCAAAACTGGGTGTATTTATGCATGGAATGGCCGGAGATATTGCAGCTGAAAAGCTATCTATGGAAGCCATGATGGCCAGCGATATAACTGAAAACCTTGGAGAGGCCTTTCTCCAGTTTCAAATCGATCCTATTGCCTAAAATCTGCAAGATTAAAAACATAAAGACAGCTTTGTATCTGAAGGATTTGAAGCAGGCTGTAGGATATCATTCAGGCAATTTTCCCTTATCTTTGCAGCCCCTCAAAAAAGGGTCTGAACCAAAATTTTAGATTAAGTATCAACACTTATGGACAAATTGTTCTATCTCGTTCCTGCAATGGGCATTATTGGCTTATTGTACACACTGGTAAAATTCAGATGGGTATCCAAACAGGATGCCGGTAATGAAAAAATGAAGGAGATCAGCGATCATATCGCTGAAGGTGCAATGGCCTTTCTGAAAGCAGAATGGAAGATCCTGGGTTATTTCGTAGTGATCGTTGCCGTTTTGCTTGCTGTAATGGCTTCAGCAAATCCACATTCACACTGGCTGATCGCCGGCGCCTTTGTAATCGGTGCCGTATTCAGCGCTACTGCCGGATATATAGGAATGAAAGTAGCTACAAAGGCCAATGTCAGAACAGCGCAAGCTGCACGTACTAGTCTTAGTAAAGCATTAAATGTTTCTTTCACCGGTGGGACTGTAATGGGCCTTGGTGTTTCAGGACTGGCAGTGCTCGGACTTGGCGGATTGTTCATCATATTCAAACAGATCTTCGCCCCTGATGCGGCTGTGAACTCTGAAGAAATGGTACGTACCATCGAGGTACTTACTGGTTTTTCATTGGGAGCTGAATCAATTGCTTTGTTCGCACGCGTAGGTGGAGGTATTTATACAAAGGCAGCAGATGTAGGCGCCGACCTGGTAGGTAAAGTGGAAGCAGGTATTCCTGAAGATGATCCACGTAACCCTGCGACTATCGCTGATAATGTTGGTGATAATGTGGGTGATGTTGCTGGTATGGGTGCCGATCTTTTTGGATCTTATGTGGCTACGGTTCTTGCGACCATGGTACTTGGACAGGAAACGATCTCAACCGATAATTTCGGTGGTTTGGCTCCTATCCTTTTGCCAATGCTGATCGCAGGTACAGGAATATTATTTTCAATCATAGGTACCTTTTTTGTTCGCATTAGCGATAATGCGGGTATCAATACAGATAGTGTACAGAAGGCCCTTAATATGGGTAACTGGGGTTCTATTATACTTACTGCTATTGCTTCCATCGGTCTGGTATATTATATCTTGCCTGAGAGTATGGTGCTTCGCGGACATGAGTTCACGAAATGGGGTGTATTAGGAGCTATTGGCGTAGGACTGGTGGTTGGTACTTTAATGAGTATCATCACAGAATATTATACCGCCATGGGTAAGCGCCCGGTGAAATCAATTATTCGTCAATCTTCTACCGGACATGCCACCAATGTAATTGGAGGTCTGGCTGTAGGAATGGAATCAACCTTCCTACCTATACTTGTATTGGCATCTGGTATCTGGGGTTCATTCCAGTGTGCCGGATTATATGGTGTAGCGATTGCTGCAGCAGGTATGATGGCAACTACTGCAATGCAATTAGCGATCGACGCATTTGGTCCTATTGCCGATAATGCTGGTGGTATTGCGGAAATGAGTGAACTGCCAAAAGAAGTTAGAGAAAAAACAGATGTACTTGATGCAGTAGGAAATACTACAGCAGCAGCAGGTAAAGGTTTTGCGATCGCCTCTGCTGCATTGACAGCATTAGCATTGTTCGCAGCCTTTGTTGGAGTAGCGATGCCCGACAATCAGCATATTGATATTTATAAAGCAGATGTGCTTGCCGCCCTCTTCGTAGGTGGTATGATCCCAATGATATTTTCATCACTTGCCATTCGTGCCGTAGGTGAAGCAGCTATGGCAATGGTTGAAGAAGTTCGCCGTCAGTTCCGCACTATTCCTGGTATTATGGAAGGAACAGGAAAACCAGAGTATGATAAATGCGTTGCCATTTCAACAAAGGCCTCCATTAAAAAAATGATGTTGCCGGGTGCCATTACAATCATTTCTCCTTTGGTAATCGGTTTCGTAATGGGTCCTGAGGCCCTGGGTGGATTTTTAGCTGGTGCTACGGTTAGTGGTGTTCTGATGGGTATGTTCCAGAATAATGCCGGTGGTGCCTGGGATAATGCCAAGAAATCTTTTGAAAAAGGTGTTGAGATCAATGGAGAAATGTTCTATAAAAAATCAGAGCCACATAAGGCTTCTGTTACAGGTGATACCGTTGGCGATCCTTTTAAAGACACTTCTGGTCCATCAATGAATATTCTTATTAAACTAATGTCAATCATATCTTTGGTCATTGCCCCTACTCTGGCACAAATGCATAGCAAAAAGGCAGATGGGATTCCAGCTACGGGACATAAGATTGAAGCAAAAGAAATTCAGTCAAAACCTATTGGTTATAATCCATCCAATACAATCGAATACGGAAAATAATTTAAGAGCTTAATCATAACCATTTCCATAAAGTCCTGCTGTTTCTACAGCGGGACTTTTATTTTGCGCCGGCAAAGAACCAGAAGATACCGGATGAGACAAAACGCTTATCTAGCTTTTCGCTGCAACCAGCTACAACAAAATTTCCATCACGTGATAACATTGGGCGTCCTGAAGTATTATAGATCGAGTTAGTAACCGGAATGATCTTCCCGGTTTGTGTATTCTGCAAAATGATATTTCCTTTTGCTACTCCCAAATTACTGGCGTTGGTATTATAGGTGATCCATTTACCATCATAACTGATCCCTATTCTGCCACCCTGGTCGATCGGACTATCACCATCTCCTTCAGTATTATTAGCCGTTACGCTTAATCTTCTTACTCCTCCTCCACTGATATCACAGATGAAAATATCTTGCATTTTATTGTTGTCGTAACCCACCATATTGGTTGCTGTAGTTGCATACACTATATAATTTCCATTGCCGGAAATAGATGCTGATACTACCCGACTGGCGCTTTCTGTCCCCTGATCGCGATCGCCTCCAACAGATGTATTACTTAACTTTCTTAATTGTGGATTTCCATTTTGCCATAGAAAAATATCCCAGAGAACATTTTTATCGTTGCTCACTAATTTATCAGAGAAGGAACAGAACACTAATTTGTTTCCATCTTCAGAAATATGTGGAGCTGATCCTCCCAAAGCCTTACCTGTTTTTGAATCTTTTGAAATTAATTGCGAAGAACCACCTTTTGATAGAAATACATTTGCTATAGATGTGCCATCCACTCCATTGGCCAGTGTGGACGCACTGGAACTAAATACGATAGCAGAACCATCGCCCGAGATCATGGGCTCATAACTTTCCGCATTACCACCTGCACTTACCCATCTTATTCCTCCCCCCTCTTTCCAAACATATACATCCCTTACTCCATTATTATCTCCTGAACCAAGATTAGTAGCATAAGATTCAAAAGCTACTGATTTCCCATCTGCAGAAATAGAAGGAAAAAAGCTGTCTTTATCTCCTTCAGTTCCATCGGCAGCGCGACTGATCATCTTAGTAATGCCTGAACGCATGTCGCGCCAGAATATTTGTCTGTACTTACCAGTAGCACCATCCAGTCCGGTTCCATTAGAAACAAAAGCCACATATCTTCCTTCATCTGCTCCTTTTCCACCTACTACTGGTGCTGATGTTTCATAAAATGTATTGGTAATTTTATTATCCGTGCTTCTGCTTACCAATTCTACACCGGTATTACAAACTATACGTAATTCCATACTGTCTGTTGGCATAATACCTGAACTGGAAGGGAAAATGGTACAGTTGCAATTAGAAGGAGCTGTTTTTATAGAGAGAGAATATGTATCGCCAGCCTGATATTCTTTTGGAAAACGAAATCCTTTTACCCCATTAGCATCCGCAGTCAGGATTAATTCTTCGTTTGCTCCTGAGCGAATTACTACCCTAGCGCCTGGAGCAGCTGAAAAGGTACCGGCCAATCTTGATAAGGATTGAGAGGCTGGTCGCCCGCAATACAGATCGATTCGAAGGTCGCCGGTTTCAGGAATAATATAAGTTCTTGCAGCATTGCAAACTCTGGGGCCAATGGACTGAGTAAAACGCAGAGTATCCTTTCTGGCAAATAATTTTCCGGTGGTTACATTCTGATAATTATTTTCTGTAACAGTAAGTGTAGTGATCCTTCTTTCATCTTTTTCAATGATGAATTCAAATGACTCACCAGGTTCTGGTTTTGTAGTAGAAAGAATAATGGCCCTATCCTTTAGTGGAGGTGGTGTTCCGCAGTTCAGATTAATGCGCAGATCTCCTGTGTCTGGAATAATATAAGTTCTTGCAGCATTGCAAACTCTGGGACCTATGGACTGAGTAAACCGCAGAGCATCTTTTCTGGCAAATAATTTTCCGGTGGCTACATTCTGATAATTATTTTCTGTAACAGTAAGCGTAGTGATCCTTCTTTCATCTTTTTCAATGATGAATTCAAATGACTCACCAGGTCCGGGCCTTGAGGTAGAAACAATAACCGCCCTATCCTTTGGCGGAGGAGGTGTTCCGCAATTAAGATTGATCCGGAGGTCTCCAGTGTCGGGAATAATATATGTACCAGCCGGATTGCAAAGCCTCGGGCCCATTGTCTGACTAAGTCGCAAGGTATCTCCTCTGGCAAATAATTTAGCTGTGATAACATTCTGATAATTATTCTGCGTAATGGTCAAATTAGTGATTCTTCTACCTGCTTTTTCAACTATGAAATCAAATGTTTCACCAGGTCCTGGCTGTGAAGTTGAAAGAATGATCCTTCGGTCATTTGTCGCCGGTCCAGGAGTGGTGCAATCCAGATCAACAATCGCATTGGCATTATTAATGACTACAGTCCCATAGTTGTGCCCATTAAAGTAACAGGTTCTGGGTCCTGATTCCTGAATAAAGAAAATGGAAATCCCAGTTGGATATATTGCTCCGGTATATGCAATTCCGGTGGTATCTATATCCAAAAATATTGGCTCACCCAGAAGTTGGCTTTCGGGTGGTGTATTTACCCGAATCACATAATGTTCTCCGGGAATTCTGTTAAGCAGTCTAAACCCAATACTATATTTGGTTTGAGAAAAAGAAGAAAAGCAAATGAATATAAATTGAGATAAAATCAAAAGTTTACGAGCGGAGAGCTTTTTATTCATTTTTAAATGTACCAAAATGAATTAAAAGAAATGCTGATATTAGTTAATACAACTGCTTTAGGTTTCTACATTTCATCCAGAGATTCCCACAACTCATTCCTTCAGCTACTAATGGCATCACTCAAATTGTAACCTTTACCTCCGAACTGCGTCAAACCAATAGCTGTTAAAATAATTTAAAACCTGAATAGGTGTGTTCTTCGTACGAAAAAGATCGTATATTCGGCCATAAATTGGATAAATATGGCATCCCTGAAACTTATCAAACCTACTGAGAGTGAACTCGAGATCCTGCAGATCCTTTGGAAAAATGGCTTGGCTACTGTACGTGAAGTACATGAGGAACTGGGCGCTACCAAAGATGTTGGATATACCACTACTCTCAAACTGATGCAGATCATGAATGAAAAAGGGATAGTGAAAAGAGATGATTCAATGCGTACCCATGTGTACCAGGCAGCTGTTAATAAAGAAAAAACACAGAAACATCTTTTAGGTAAAATGATCGATAACCTTTTTGGTGGCTCCCCCACCCAATTGGTGATCCAGGCATTAGGAGATGAGAAACATAAGGCAAGTCAGGAAGAACTGGAAAAGATCCAGGCCCTGTTGGACAGCCTTAAGAAACCATAAAACCAACCGACATGACCGAAGCAATATTTTTGCAGGCGCTGGGCTGGGCTATATTAAATAGTCTCTGGCAGCTGGCCATTCTATCGGTGATCTACCATGTTTGTCTGGCAGTCAATCCTTCAACGAAGTCTGCAATTCGCAGCAGACTGGCTTCTGGCCTGCTGCTAGGAGGTTTTGTCTGGTTTGTATACACGCTTTGTTCAGGTCTTCGTGAAAAAGCTACTCTGGCTCATGCATTTTCTGCCAGCACCAATTCAGATTCTTTTCTCGGTATGATCAATAACACGATCCGCTTCTCCCTACCATATGCTTCCATTGTCTACCTGGCATTACTGATCCTTCCAATGCTTCGGTTTACCCGCAACTTCAGATATGTTCAGGTGATCCGATCCAATGGTCTTCATAAAATGGCTCCTGAATGGCGCGTTTTTGTTGAACGTATTTCGAATCATATGGGCATTAAAAGAAAAGTACAGGTTTGGGTATCTGAATGGGTGAATTCTCCGGTGACCATTGGCTTTCTGAAACCAATTATCCTGGTTCCAATGGCAGCAGTGAATCATCTCAGTCCCTCACAAATGGAAGCCATCCTGCTTCATGAAATTTCGCATATCCAGAAAATGGATTACCTGATCAACCTGTTGATGAATTTTATTCGTGTCATTTTATACTTCAACCCATTCGCGAACGCTTTTATAAAAATAGTGGAAACTGAAAGAGAAAAAAGTTGTGATGAGATGGTATTGCAATTTGAATATGCTTCCCATGATTATGCTACGGCACTTCTCACTCTTGAAAAACTCACACATCGTAATCAGGTATTGGTGCTGGCTGCTACCGGTAAAAATGATCTCTTATCCCGGGTAGAGAGAATGTTGGGTGCAAAAAAGAAAGAAAAATTTGATATGCGTCGTGCCCTGGCCATTTGCGTGGGCTTGCTTTCTATTATTTGCGTGAACGCACTGACCATTGTAACAAAAGAAGTTAAGGTACTATCAGACCAAGCTTATACAAAAGGATTGGAATCCGCCAACATAAACAACCTGTCTTCCATATCAGAGAAACCTGAGCAAATTATCACTAATGCAATTCGTCAGACTTCTACCACAGCGAAGTTTCCGGAGAAAATAGTTTATAAAACAAACCCTGCTCCAGATATCCCTGCTGAACCACATTATAAAATGGCAAGCTTTGATATGCCATTGATCGCTCAGACTGTATTGAACAAAACGCAGGAACTACAGGTAAAACTCGCTATGGCTTCCTCCAAAAAATTATTGGAAAACGTTCAACTGAAGCAAATGGAAAAAAATCTTGCTGATGCTTTCAGTTTACAGGAAAAAGAAGAATTGAAAAAAGAATGGCGCACTGAGATGAATAAATTTGACTGGTCACATCTTGAAAATAAACTTCGCGATGCTTATGCGCAGGTTGACTGGGATCGTGTGAATCTTCAACTAAACAGCGCTATCCGTCAGATCCAGGTAGATAGTATGGTAAATGTTTACAACCGCGCCATTTGTGAGTTAGATATCGTAAAGCATCAACTCAATGAAGACTCTTTAACCGGGATTCCCGATACTGATGTTACCCTGAAGGAGATCGCAGAAAAACAGAAATTGATACAAAAAGCAATCATTCAGCTCAAACCTAAAAAGACGGTAAGATTATAATCATTAATAACAGCGTGGGCATTTCTCGCTGTATTTATTTCCAAGCATGAATCCGAATACTACTTCATGCGTTCCCTTATTAAAAGAACTCAGAATATTATTAGTTGTTTGCTTATCGTAAGAATAACTTACGTTAAAAGTATTACTAACATTTAAACCAAGCATAGCAGCAAATCCATCTTCGTAACGATAGCTTGTTCCCATCCAGAGAAGATCACGGAATTGAAACTTCAAATTTGCTTCGGGTTGAAATTCTTTCAGGGAACTTCCCTTGATGTATTTTACCATCAGCGATGGAACCATATTCACATCATCACTCAGCATGAATCGATAACCTGCTGTCAGAAACAGGTGCGGCACGAATTTACTTTTCTGCAGTATAGCAGTATTATTAACTACAAAATCAATTGTCTGCGGGATCACCTGTTGTACCGAAAATCCAATAAAATAATCTCTGGAGTAGAGCCATAGACCTGCTGACATTGTGGGTTTCATTTTTCCGAGAATACCCGTGGCGACATTACCTGTTGCGGGATCAAAAGGGTCTCCTGTTCCTGAGAAATCCGTTTTAGATCGGTCAAGACTGATCTTGGTAAAGCCTGCGGAAAACCCTCCTGCCAGGTTCGTCGTTGGATTCAATCCCAGATGATAGGCGTAAGAGGCAGATGCGGAAAAGAAACTATAATTACCTGTACGGTCATTAATAATAGTAGCCCCTATGCCGTGATGCGGTTCGGCAGCGGTATATGATTCCCAATAGGCTCTTCCTCTTGGATTAGATCCCGGAACCTGGAAAGAGGTAGAGGATGTACGATAATCTTTTTTCCCAATTGGTCCCTGTATGGTCATGTAGGTGGTCATTGGCGCTCCGTTGATGCCTACCCACTGATCCCTTACCGACATTTTTAAATCCGTATAATTATCTATACCTGCAAGGGCAGGATTGATAATAAACGGATTCACCACGTACTGCGTATAATGCGGCTTTTGCTGAGCCTGCGCACTCATCATCGTCATTATCGCCAATAAACTTGCTACAACACGTTTCATAACTATTACCTTATTATATCCACAAAACCGGTGATTTTCGCACGACCATTTTTAGGGTCCACAACATAATAATACGTTCCCAATGGTACTTCCTTACCATTTACTTTTCCATCCCATGGTTTAGTATAGCCTACGGAATGATAAACCAATTGCCCGTAACGATTTACTACATCAATGGTACAACCAGGATAACTTTCGAGATACTTGATCTCCCATGTATCGTGAAGGCCATCACCATTCGGACTGAAAATATTCGGAATATCAGGTTTCTTCAATACTTTGATGAAGACGTCATCTGTTCTTGTACAACCTTTATTAGTAGTTACAGTTAGCAGATAGGTTTTATCATCCGGAGGTCTCGCTATAGGTTCCTTTATCGTTGGATTATCCAGATAAGTTGGCGGTGTCCAGCTATAAGTCACCGGCATAGTAGGATTCATCTGTGGTGTTAGTTGTACCTGTCCGCCTTCGAGCATTAATTTATCCGGACCAGCATTAACGATCGCATATGGATTGATGGAAATTTGCCTGGTGACCACAGTACTCTTACAGTTAAAGCTGTTGATGATATAATGGCTTACATTATAAGTATTAGCACCTGCGTAGGTATAACTGAAAGAAGCCGCTGTGCGCACATTACCATCATCCATTGTCCAGTTGTAGGTTGAAATAGTACCATCCATCGGATTACTGTTGCTGGTAAATGTGACAGAGCCACCTACACATACATCTACTTTATCTGTTGTAAAGTCTGCGATCGGTTGTGGATGAATGCTATTCAAAATAATAGTGGTATCATGAATACACCCTGCGCCGCTGGTCACCTGCAGATTAATAGTGTAAGGTCCTATCGCCACATAGGTATGTGAAGGATTCTGTTGCGATGAATTATTTACCGGACCAGAACCTGGATCCCCAAAATTCCAGAGATAAATAAAGGAGCTTTCTGTTCCATCAGGTATGGTAGACAGATTGGAGAAATTGATGGTCGTATTCGGAAGGCAACTTACTGCAGGGAAGCTGAATGCTGGCCTGGCTATAGGTTTCACGATCACCGGAATGATCTTTGCCACACTGCGGCAACCATTACTGGTGATCACATTCAGGGTAACATTAAACGTGCCATAGGTATTGAAGGTATGGCTGTAAGGTGCGCCTGAATTAACAGTCACCACTGGAGTTCCATCTGCGAAATTCCAAACCCACTGAGCAAGTGTACCCTCTGTGGAAATAGAATTATTGGTAAATACTACTTGTTGTTTTTCACAGGCTGGTGAGCTAACAGAAAAATCTGCAACTGCTGCAGCATACACATGAATGGTTTGAAAAGCACTGTCCAAACAACCGGCAGCTGTGGATGCATACATGAATCGAATAGTATGCGTACCGGCCCCTGCAATCGCGGGATTGAATAATCCTGTTGGACTTACTCCTGGCCCGCTGAAGACACCTGAGCCCGGTACCCCTCCTATTTCACTTGCTTGTGTGATCTGGTAAGGCGGTGCATCCAGGCAGATATTCGGAATAGCGGTAAACTGAACTTTAGGCGCTGCATTGACCGTTACGTTTTTGAATTTATCATTCACGCAAACGCCGCCCGAATACGCCCGGTACCTAATGGTAAAGACTTTGGTCAGCGGAACCTGAAACGCCGGGTACAGATGTTTATACAACTTTCCGGTAGACGGGAAATTATCAGTATAAAATACACCAGGCTGACCCACATTATCCCAATAGATTTCCACTTTTGTGATAGTTCCAGGAAATACAGTGGATGCTTCTGTGATTGACACAGAATCATTCGCACAAAGTGCACTTGGATTTTGAATATTAAAATCAGCCTGAGGGAAACTGCCATTTACAAAAAGCACCTGAGTCACAGTGTCCTTACATCCTTTGTTAGTTGTTGCTACCAATTGTACGTTGTATGAACCAGTAGCGGTATAACTATGTGTTGGGTTTTGCAGACCAGAAAGATTGGCCGCTCCACTTGGCGGATCACCAAAGTTCCATGCCCATGCCTGGATATTATCTGGCAAAGCCACTTTGGAGCTATCATTGAATTGGGCATAGGTATCACTGAGACAAACTTCCGGAAGAACAAAGCCTGCTAATGGCCGAAGATTAACGATCACAGTCCGGGCAGGAGTTGTACTCACGCAGCCCTTGTCTGTGGTTACGACCAGCGTCACATTATAGGTACCTGCAGTAGCGAAAATATGTGTAGGATTCTGAAGACTTGAAATATTTAAAGGACCGCTGATCGGGTCACCAAAATTCCAGGCCCAGGAGATAATGGCACCAGAATTAGGTACTGAATTATCAGTAAAGCTGATGGTCCTGGTTTCGCAAGTAGGAACAGTGGCTGTGAAATTGCTGGTAGGAAGTTGATTCACTGTTATAGTTCCTGTTTTTGATGCAGGCTGACATATCCCCGTTGCTGTAACTGTATAATTGAATGTGCCAGCTACGGTTGGCGAACCTGATATAGTGAATATTCCTCCGCTGAAAGAACCGGTTACACCCGCAGGAAGTCCGGTAGCTGTGGCATTGGTGGCTGTACCACCAACTGTATAAACAATATTTGTAAGCAAAGAATTTTTACATAATTCCTGTGCAGCAGTTGGAGGAGGAGAAGTCAGTGTGATGGATGCATCAGCATTCACTGTGATGGAACCTGCTGCTGTTGGATTCACACAGGGACCTGTGGTACTAACCGTATAATTGAATACACCAACAACTGTTGGGGTTCCTGTAATGGTTATGATGCCTGCAGCATAGGTTCCTGAAACACCTGCTGGCAATCCGGTAACAGATCCACCGTTTCCAGTACCTGCGACTGCATAGGTAATATTAATGATCGGTACATTTATACAAACGGATTGGTTGTTCGTTCCTGCCGCTGAGGTTAAAGTAAGTGTACCATTTGCCCTAACAGTAATCGTTCCTGTTGCTGTTGGATTAATACAGGGGCCAGTAGTGTTGACAGTATAATTAAATACACCAGCAACTGATGGTGTTCCGGTTATAGTTACTACTCCACCGGCGAAAGAACCGGTTACTCCCGCTGGTAAACCAGTTACACTTCCTCCATTACCGCTTCCGCCTACAGCATAGGTTATATCAGTAAGTGCGGTATTGATACAAATGGTTTGGTTATCGCTACCGGCCGGTGATGTAAGTGTTATACTTCCATTATCGGTTACAGTAATCGTGCCCGTTGCAGTAGGATTTACACAGGGTCCGGTTGTAGTAACGGTATAATTGAATACGCCTGCAACGGTGGGTGTTCCTGTAATGGTAACAACTCCGCCTGCATAGGATCCGTTGACACCTGCGGGCAATCCGCTCACGGATCCGCTGGTAGAACTTCCGGTTACTGCATAGGTAATATTGACGATCGGATTATTGATACAAACAGTTTGATTATTTGTACCAGCCGCAGAGGTAAGCGTAAGTACCCCATCCGCAGTAACAGTGATTGTGCCATTTGCAGAAGGAGTAAGACATGGGCCAGTTGTATTTATGGTATAATTGAATACACCAGCCACGGTTGGTGTACCGCTAATAGTAAACACTCCCCCTGCGAACGATCCTGTAACGCCAGCTGGCAATCCAGTAGCTGCACCGCCTGTTGCACTTCCACCGATCGTATAAGTAATTGTTGTTAGAGGTGTATTTATACAAATCGTTTGGTTGTCTGTACCGACAGCCGAACTCAGTTGTATTGTACCGTCATCTGTCACCGTGATGGTACCTGTTGCAGTTGCCGGTGCGCAGGTACCTGTCCCTGTTACTGTATAATTAAATGTTCCAGCTGCAGTAGGCGTTCCACTGACGGTGAATATACCGGCTGCATAAGATCCGGTTACACCTGCGGGCAGTCCAGTGACTGTAGCTGCATTACCACTACCCGTGATAGAGTAGGTAATATTAGTAATCGGATTATTGATACATACTGTTTGATTATCGGTACCCACTGCGGAGGTTCTTGTTACGATGGCATCGGGCAGAATAGTGATCGGGAATTGAAATACAGTGCTTAGGCAACCAGAGGTTGTTTGTACAGTTAATGTGGCCGTATAGCTACCAGCTGCAGTATAGGTATGTACTTCATTTGTACTTGTAGTACGAACTACAGGAGGGGTAGCATCACCAAAATTCCAGGTCCATACTGCCAAAGGTGAACTTGCACCACCCGTAGCGGAAATATCGGTAAATGTGATCGGCTGATTTACACAGAAAGGAGCAGTTGCAGTAAATCCAGCAATGGGCAAAGGATCCAGCACCACCGGATGAGATACCGTATCTGCAAGGCAACCTACATCAGTGATATAGGTATATTTTACATTGTAAGTTCCTGGAGAAGGGTAAGTATGAGTAGGATTATTTAATCCCGTATTTGTAAAATCACCAAAATCCCAATACCGGCTTATAACCGGTCGCCCTCCTGGATTTGAATTATCAAAGAAATTGACCGGCTGATTAAAACAGCCATTGGTGGTGAAAGTAAAGTCTGCTACCGGTGCTTCAAAAACCTGCAGGTCAAAAGTTACTTCCTGTACGCTACCACAATTATCAGGTGTTGGATTAGTAGCCAATACTCTTATCGGATAAGTTCCCACTGCAGGAATTGTGTATTGTCTCGGCAGACGATATCTGTAAAGTGTTCGTCCTGAAACTACCCAGGAAGAATCTGCTGGTATCGGAGATCCTCCATTATAAATGGTAGTATCATTAAATCCAACTGCATTTAATGCCGCACCGAAGATCCAGTCGATCTGTATTGGCTGATAAGGAAAGACCATGGCCAGGTTAAAAGGAGTATTGCGGCAGGTAGCAGGAAAGTTAACCGTACCATGAAGGTTCTTGATATTTACAAATTGAAATAGGTCTTTGATATTGGTGCCTGCATTATAGCCATAAGATTCAAAATTACCATAGCCATAGGCAATGGCATTGAAACCGGAATCAGAATACAATTGATGCTGACCTGCAGTTACCCCGATACGGCAATAGGAAAACCCTGCATCACCGGGGTGTGTAATAAACGCTGCGGCACCGACTGGTGCCCCATCCAATAAAAAAGAAGAGATGGCGGTTCCTGTGTTAGGAATTACAACGTTAATGTAATGCTGTGTAATATTAAAATTGGAGGTAGCATTCCAAAGAACTTTATTAATATTTTGTTCAACCGGACTTAGATAAATAACCTCTGGGTCTCCAGGGTTACCATTTCCACAGGCGCCCGAGCTGGTTATGTATTGCGCCACCATTACAGGTTTATCTGCTTCAACCATCTGCGGCTGATTGGTCTGGGCTAATTGATAATAAAACCCATTTAAAAGTGGTACAGCAATCGGTGCTCCATTGACCTTTACAATGGTTGCTGGATCTGAAACACAAATACGGTAAGGATTATACGACATATTAGGAGCCGTAGGTACAGTCAAATATTTCTTTCCCCATGCCGCTTTAGGAACAGACTGAACCATGTAATTATCTGAAGAAGAAGATGCACCATTACAGGTTATACTAATCCTTCCACTACCTGAAAAAACCGCAATTTTTTTACAACCCGTACCTGTATTCTTACTTTTTATAAGGGAACCAGTGAGGTCAACTCCAGTTGGTGGAGCTGGAGTGTTTGAAAATGTTCCCATCACATTATACACCTGTCCTTGTTGTAATGTGATGGTA
>JBKJMI010000070.1:0-4005 GCA_046596515.1 Chitinophagaceae bacterium
AGCTGCAGAATATCCGAAATCCGCTTTAGCCCAGGTAAGAATAGTTGCTGTGCTGGCAGCATTGGCCTGCAGAAGCACCAGCGTAGTAGCCGAAGAGGTTAAGGCTGTAGCTCCGCCTGCCTTCAGTATCGTTTTGGTTTCATCTTTCTTGCATGACCAAAGCGCTACAGAAGCAAACAAAAGCAGTATCGAACTTTTAAAGATTGCTTTCATACTGAAATTTTTTATTTGATTATTATGCTGATTTCGTTTTACTATTAATATCCTGGATTCTGAGTCAGGTTAGGATTAGCCGTAATATCTGCCGATGGAATTGGATATAATTTACGGGTACTGGCTACTGCCTGACCATTCAACGCATTTCCTTTCCATGCCCAGAGATAAGTCCCCTCAGTAAAGTATCCGAAACGGATCAGATCCGTACGACGTATGCCTTCAAAGTATAGTTCTTTTGCTCTTTCATCCAAAATAAAAGCTTCGTTCAACTGAGCAGCAGTGATATTGCCGGTGGCATTGCCATAAGCCCTTGTGCGAAGTGCATTAATATAATTTACAGCAGTAGCCTGACTTCCACCAGAACCACCACGAGTAACGGCTTCAGCATAGTTCAGGTAAACTTCTGCCAAACGGAACAAAGGAAAATCGGTATCAACCCATGTTGGATTGGAACCACTTGCTCCTGTTGACGTTTTGTTACGGAATTTGATTACACCATAACCATCATTGGCGCTGGAAATATCATTTATTTCCAGATTCTGACCGCTGGTATAAAAATTAGCGCGGCTATCTCCTGCAGGACCACTGAACTTCTGATAGAATTGTTTGGTGGTACGAATACCGCCCCAGCCAAAGTCAACTCCATGATCACCTGCCTGCATAGAACCTACAATTGGCGCATGCACCAGGAAGGTAGTTCCACCCCAGGTTCTTGCTTTATTACCATCGAAAGGAACAGCGAATATGAATTCACTTTTTGAAGTGGCATCATTATCAGCAAGGAACAATTTAGCATAAACAGGAACCAGTTGATAACCGGAAACCGCCGTTACTTTATTACAATAAGTAATGCACTCAGTGTATTTAGGAGTACCAATATAAACTTGTGCATTAAGGTAAAGACGGGAAAGAAGGGTCCAGGCAGCGGCTTTATCGCAACGGCCATACTCATTAGATCTTGCATCTTTCAGATCACTTTCAATCGCTTTCAGTTCACTTTCAATATAAGTGAACAAATTAGCACGGGAAATTTGAGGAGGAAGAAATGCACCTACATTATCCGCTTCGGTTACGAAAGGAACATTACCGAAAAGATCCATCGCATGATAATAGCTGAGCGCGCGCATGAAACGGGCCTCTGCTCTCATGTAAGCGATCTCTGTAGCATCAGCACCGCTGATACCGCGACTGCTTACTTTAGAAGGAGCACTTTCACGGATAAACTCATTAGCCAGCACGATCTGAAAATAGATACGACTATATAAGGCACGAAGGAATACATCAGAAGAACTCCAGGTCATATAATGGAAATCCTTGATAGTGGCGTCGTTCCAACCGATCACCGCTTCGTCTGTTGACAGTTCCTGGGCGCTCCAATACTGACGGATATAGCTGGAGAATCCTTCATCGATACCGGAGATATCACCGGAACCATCCGGTCCACTATTACCGGTAAGGGCAAGGCCGGCATAAACTTTAGCCAGTACTCCTTTATAACCTGCAAGGCTGGTATACAGCGAAGCAGATGTGGTGCCATACTTAGGCGTCCTGTTCAGATCCTTTGTACAGGAAGCCAGTACAAAAGCAACCAGAGCCACCAGGCCAGTAAGTTTTAAAAATTTATTTCTCATATTTCAAGCTTTATTTTTTAAAAATATCAGTTCCAATTAAAGGCCCAGGTTAAATCCGATGGTATAGATCCTTGGGCGCTTATAGAAATTATTGTCGATACCACCAGGGATCTCAGGATCCAGGCCGCGATATTTCGTGGCAACGAATACATTCTGAACGCTTGCAACGGCCGTAAGGTTGGCTTTCTTATTAAATACCTTACCAAAATCGTAAGCGGCGTTTAAGTTATCCATACGCAGGAAGGAGGCATTCTCCACATAATAGTCTGAAAAATACTGATAAGTGGAAAAGCCTGTTTCCAGATAATTGCGGTGAACATTGCTCAGGAATTTCACAGAGCTTGGCTGAAACACGCCATTTCCGGAGAACATGTTATTATACATATAGTTTCCGATATTAGCGCGAAGCACGGTGGAGAATGTCCAATGCTGGTAGTTCACACTGGTGGAAAAACCAAGCAACCATTGTGGCTCTGGTGATTTATAACGATAATAATCATCGTTGTTAATGATTCCATCGCCGTTCAGATCCTCATAAATACCTTCGATCGGTTTGCCTGCAGCGTCATACACTTGCTTCAGCAGGAAGAACGAATTGGGCTGGTAACCTACAGAATGGATCTGTACGGTATTTCCTACGCCACCACTAATACCACCTACAGCTACCCCTTTAAATTTCGGATCGTTTACCAGGCTGAGTTTGGTAATCTTGTTTTTATTATATGTTATATTGAATCCAGCTTCCCAGTTTAATTTCTTGCTTTTCGCGATAATTCCGTTAAGCGAAAGTTCTATGCCGCGGTTATCCATATTACCTACGTTCGTGAAGATTCCATTGGAGAAATTAGTTCCCGCTGGGATCGGAACGAAGCTTAGCAGATCTATTGTCTTTTTAGAATAAGCATCCAGACTACCATTCAATCTTCCGTTGAGGAAACCAAAGTCGATACCTGCATTAAAGGTGGTGGTAGTCTCCCATTTCAGATTACGATCGTAAGCCTGCGGACGGTAAACCTGGTAATAGCTATTGCCAAATTGGTATTGGGCGGTTTGTGCACCAATGTAATATTGCGGCAAATATTGATAATCTGCACCAATCTCCTGCTGACCTGTTCGTCCATAACCCAGTCTCAGTTTCAGGTTTGAAAATACTTTGCTGCCTTTCAGGAATGATTCATCGCTCAAATTCCATGCGAATGCCGCAGAAGGGAACATCCCCCAGCGATCATCAGGATTTACACGGGAAGAACCATCACGACGAAGGGTGGCAGTGAACAGGTATTTTCCACTAAGTGAGAAATTGGCTCTTCCATAGAAAGAAACCAGGGTATTTTGTGCATCGCTAGGGTAGGTATATTTAGGAGCAAATTCAGTTCCGTTGGCGCGATAATCGGCATAGTTAGGAGATACGCGATGGAAATCCTGGTAAGCATAACCCGCAATCAGATCCAAACGACCTCTGATTGACTTCAATTCTTTTACATAATTCAAATAAAACTCTAAAAGTTTATTCTTCTTCGTTTGCTGATATTGATTTTTCTCACCACCACGTGTATACTCTATCGCTGCGGAATCAGGTACATAAATAGTACCTTCTCCTCTGGAACGATCGTAACCGATGTTCAGGTTGGCCCTTAAGTCTTTGAAAAAAGGAAGTGTATAATCCAACTGAAGGCTGGTGATCATGCGATCCACATCGCTTTTATCTTTTCTGTTATACAACTGGCCCACCGGATTCTTTGGTGCGAGCCCATCAGGTTGGTTATTGTTGGCCAGCCACTCCCAATATCCGCCAAACCGGTTATCGGCACGTTTGATCGTTTGGGTTGGATCGAAGAAAGCCGCACCACCGATAGCGCCTTCGTTGGCAAACTCATATTTGGAAGAGGTTAGCTTGATAGCGAAATCAACTTTCAGCATATTGTTCAACAGGCGTGGGTTGATGTTCAGGGAGGTTGAAAGACGGCGGAGATTTCCGCTCTTCAGTGTACCATCCTGATTAAGATAACCAAGCGATAAGCGGTAAGGCAATAGCTTAACACCGCCGGTAAGTGAAATATTATTATCTGTTGTAAAGGCATTATTATATACCTGCTCCTGCCAGTTAGTATTGGCACTACCCAATAAACTTTTCTGGTTAGTGTTTCCTTTGCCGTTC
>JBKJMI010000111.1:0-23787 GCA_046596515.1 Chitinophagaceae bacterium
TTTATTTTTACAGGCTGTTAGACAAGTAACCTCTAAATCAAGTCGAAAAGCTATGCCACGAAACCTCGGTCAAGGTAAATTAGGGTTTTAGAAACCCAGTTTATTATTTAGCAGAAGGAGTATAATTTTATTTGTTCTCATCAAACAACAAAGAGATTAGATATTCATAACCTAGTTGGTTTAATTGTCGGACTTATTTAGACACATAATAAATTATAAGCGATTGACTTAAATCAACTTCTTATCTTGTGTTTAGACCCGATATTCACCATGGGGGTGAATGACTTTCCTGCAATCACGGTGCCTGAGGCTCTCGAAGGCCTGATCAACGAATAAGCATAACTGTTCCTTTTCGGAAAACCTGTTTGCCGGTGACCCTTTCCGCATAGCTCATCATCCAGACATAGACTCCGGGGGCTTGCTTAATTCCTTTGATCGTGCCATCCCATTTTTCCTGCCAGTTGCGGGATTGAAATACAATTTGTCCCCAGCGATTGAAAACCTTAAACGTAAAATTATCAGCCTTCAGCGCATTATGCGGATGAAAACCATCATTGAGGCCATCATTATTTGGTGTAAATGCAGTAGGAATATCTATCAGGCAATGATCTAATACGGTAAGTGTTTTACGCGCGCTATCGGCGCAGCCAAGTGTAAAATTATAAACCGTCAGCTTCACTGTATAATAAGCTTCCCTACCAAGTGTGGGCCATAAAAATGGCGGAGGATCCTTCTGATTACTGGTGCCTATGATATCAAAATTCCATCGATAAGCATCAATGGTGCCACTACTGGTATTGATCACAGGTAAAGGATCCTCAGGACAAATGATCTTATCCATGGTAAAGGCCGCCTTCACTTCATTATTCAATGTGATAACATTAGATGAAGTATCGGAACAAACACCATTAGTCACATTGAGTTGAATGTTGTTTACACTATTGGAAGAAAATACGCGCACAATATTTTGTGTTCTTGCTGTATCAATACTATTGACCACCCAGGTCCAGCTATTTACATCATGCGCGCCATCGTGATCAAAATAAAGCGTATCTGATAAACAACCATAACCGAGACGATAGGTGAAATCAGCATTCACAGTATCCTCAGTACTAAATGGCAATGTTTGTATCGGTGTTTCCTGTCCGCATTCATCCACCACAACCGATCCATCATCTCCGGCTTTAAGTTTGAGCAGGTAATTTCCTTTTGTATAAATAGGGGCAGCGAACTTCACAACGATATAAGGCGTTTTTCCATTTACGCAAGCGCCTGAGGCACTAACCACCGTAACTGATGTCGGACCGCTAACTGAAAAATCGGAACCATTGGCCGCGATTGAACTGCATAATATTTTCTTTGGAAAATAAATTCGAACGGAATCTACCGTACATGCGGTACGTTCAATACTATCCGCGAAAATGGGTGCAGGCGCTGCATAAACAAATGAGATCCTGTCCCCATCGGCAATGGCATTATCGCAATTATCCAGCAATGTATTATTATCTGTGCCCCTGTTGATCACTATATCATATGTACCATTGGTCACTGGCCCTGCGAAATTTAATACCAGTTCATCAAAGTCAAAAGCATTGGTACAGGAATCGGGAATGGCACTGATCACAGTTGTTACTGCCGGCAGCAAACTGAATTCAGAACCCGAAGAAGTAAGACTATTGCATTTAACTTTTTTATTCAATTTAATGGTTACACTTAGGCCATCACACTCTGGTTTAGCCGAAATGCCTTTTGGAATCAGCGGATCGGTGATGGATCCGGTGCCTCCGCCAAAAGAAAGGTCATAACCACTTTGTCCATCAGTAAAATGACTGATCATAAGCAAGTATTCATGTACCACGATGATATTGGGCATAGAGGCGAAGGCAGGTTTATTATCTGCCGGATCAGAGGCGCATTGAATAAAATTTACACCGCTTGCAGAAGCTCCTGTATTGCCATAGGTGCCTGCCCAGTTTCCGCTCACAACCCATGTGGTGTTCAAAAAAATATTGTTGGGATCTCTGCCGGTGATATCCCATAGCTGCCAGTCATAATCCTCATTCGCTGCAATAGGTTTAATCAGAAAACCAAGTGAGCCTGAAATATAACAGGTGAATTTATAGTAGTAAGGATTTTTATTCTGATAGGCTGCTCCATCACCACCGCAACCGGGAACGGCGATATTATTGGTAGAACAAAGAGGAACATTGCTTTGATGAAAAACCGTAGTGCCACAAACCGGAAAAGCGGTACCGGGTGTTTGACCCAGGTTAGTGCAGTTCTGGCTGAAAACAGGTGACGCGCAGATCAGCAGGATCAGCGCCAAAAATGGCTTTAATGGTTTTTGGTTCATGATCAGGATAACCTGTACATTTTGCCCGGTAAAGATACTATCACATTTGCTAATTCGAGGTTAATGATGGCATTGGCAAACTGCCCGTGACTAAGACCTGAACGGCCATTCAGTTCATCAATATGAATAAGATCGTTTTCTTTTAATAGTTCCACCAGAGAATTTTCTTCTTTACTTAATTCTATGAACAATTGCTTTTGGACCGTTTTTTTAGCGGAAGGATTAACCATCCAGCCCATTGCCTGCAGAATTTGTTTGGTATCTGTAACCAATTGTGCCCTGTTTGTCCGGATCAGGTCATTGCAGCCGGCACTTTTAGGATCATTCACTCTTCCGGGATAAGCGAACACTTCGCGGTTATAACCATTGGCCAGTTCCGCAGTGATCATGCTGCCTCCTTTAATATCGGTCTCTATTACAATACTGGCATCGCTCATCCCGGCTACAATGCGATTCCGGCTGGGAAAATTATGGCGGTCGGGTTTTACACCATTTCGAAATTCTGAAATTATTCCGCCATTGGCCTGCAACATTTCTCTGCAAAGGCTCATATTCTCGGGTGGATAAAGCTGATCTAATCCATGGGCCACCACACCCACCGTTTTCAATTCATTCTTCACAGCGGCACGATGGGCCAATGAATCAATACCAAATGCCAGACCGCTGATCACCATCACCGAATGTTCGGTCAGTTCTTCCACAAGTTTATCTACAATTTGCCGGCCCTGGTCCGTATTTTTTCTGGTTCCTATGATGGCCACGATCTTTGATGTATTCAGATCAGCCTGCCCTTTATAATAAAGCAGGGTGGGGGAATCATAGCAATTCAATAGTCGGCGGGGATAATGTTTGTCTGAAATGAAAAGAGGCTGAATATCATTTTTTTCTATGAATCGAATTTCTTCTTCCGCTTCATTAAAATCACGGAAAGAACGAATGGCCTCTGCACGTATGCTACCTATTCCATCTAATCTTTCCAGGAAAGGTCGTTTAGCATGAAATATTTCTTCAACATCGCAGTGCTGCAATAAAATTTTTGACTGCACCGGCCCGATCTGCGGGATCATAGTGAGCGCTATCTGGTACAAAAGGTCCTTACTTAAATTCACAAAGTGAAATTAGGAAGGGAGTTGGGGAAGGTGCAGATTTTAGTCGACTATCTATATACAAGCTGCTAGCCACTCTCTACTCACAACTCACTACTTGCTTTTTACAACCAACTCCGTCCTCCTATTCCTCCCTCTTCCATCCTCTGTCTTATTATCGGCAATAGGTTGAGTTTCGCCATAGCCTTTAGCTTGTAGTCGTTGCGCTGAAATATTTTTGCTCAGCAGATAATCGATCACGGCTTTCGCCCGATTATTTGATAAGGCTAAATTATCAGATGGCTTGCCCACATTATCAGTATGACCGCTGATCTCAATGCGAAGCGTAGGATTCTCATTCAGTAGAGAGACCAGTTCATCCAGTTCTACCTGAGATTCTTTTTTGAGTGTGAACTGATTAGTCTCAAAGAAAATATTTTTTAAAACCATTCGCGCATTCACTTCAATGGGAACAAGGGCAATATCTTTTGTATAGGTAGAATCAGTGGACCTTTCAGCCATCAGGAAATTATCTGAATAGAATAAGTAATCTTTTTTACCCACAGCAAATGCATAATCCTTTCCCATTGGAAGCGTAATGAAATAATTTCCTTCCGCATCAGTATTGACTTTGCTTATCAGTTGTTTGCTTTGCAGGTCGGTAAGTTCAACCGTAGTATTAATAGGGTTTCCTGTTTTTTTATCAAACACTTTTCCTTTTACCCATACAGTTCTGAAGGGACGCATTTTTTCGCGCAGCTCAAAACTATAAATATCCAATCCTCCTTTGCTATCACTTCTGTCTGAAGCATAATAGGCGGTCTTTCCATCGGCGGCCACAAATAAAGTACCCTCATCGTCAATGGTATTGATAGGATAACCCAGATTTACTGGCTTTTCCCATTCGCCATCAGGACCCCGACGACTTACAAAAATATCATTGCCACCAAAACCCTGGTGACCATTTGATACAAAATATAAGGTTTGATTATCGGCATGAATAAAAGGACATTGATCATCACCCGATGTATTGATTGTATTTCCCAGGTTTTCGGGCTCGCTCCATCTTCCATTTGTTTGCATATGACAAACATAAATATCAACACCACCCATTCCTCCTAAACGACGACTGGCAAAATAAAGATCTCTTTTGTCAGGGGAAAGACAAGGTTGTGAATCCCATTGATCGGAATTTACATGACTACCAAGGTTTACGGCTTCTGTCCATCCAAAGGCATTATGTGTGGAAAAATACAGATCATAATTACCATAACTGTCTTTTCGATCCTTGGCTGTAAATACCATCCACTCTCCATCAGAGGAAATAGTTTGTGCAGCTTCGCTGGTAATTGTATTGATTTTTCCATCGATAGGTTTAGAACTTAACCAATCTTTTCCTGATGATTCGCTGATGAAAAAATCTTCATTCAGATCATTCAGGCGTCGGGTAAACACCAATTGTTTTCCATCAATACTCAGGGTAGGAAAATATTCCGATTCTGCACTATTTATTCCGGCACCTACATTTTGGGGAGCAAAAACATAATTTTTATCTGTTTGATGACTTGCATACCCGATAGCAAACCGGTAATTTTTCTGATGCTGCAGGGCCTCCGCTAATCGTCTATCATTAGCCGGAGCTGCTTTTTTTAATAGTAGCGAGATCGCGTCCAGTGCTTTTTCAAATTCTCCTATGCCAGCAAGACAGACGGAGTAAGAATAAAAATAATTGATACAATAATTAGAATCTATGGCAATCGCTTTTTCAAAATTGCCAACTGCGTTACGATAATTCTTCCATTCAAGCTGAATTCTTCCTAAACCAAGATAGGCATCCGCATAACCCGCATCAGCTGCTATGGCCTGCTGAAGGAAAGCGGCTGCATTAATATAATTTCCTTCTTCTCCTCTTTCCCTTGCCTGCTCATATAATAACTGCGCTTTTTTATTCACTTTGGAAGGGTCGTAGCGCTGGGCATAACCTGCCAATGATAGAAGTGAAAACAGAATTGATAAAAAGAAGATCCTTGGGCCAATCATAGTGTAAGATATTCAACTACAAAACTAAGCAAGCCTCAACCATTATACGGGAGAATTAACAAGGTTTTATTCGGCGTTTTCAGGGTACATCAATGTATTTATGTACCTGCAGTGATAACTGCCAGCGGGGATTGGTCTTGATGAAGTCAATAATAACAGGTGTCATTTCTGCACGCTTATCCCATTCGGGTTGGAGATATAATTTGCAACGTGAAGAAACCATGGCTGCATGTTTCTCTGCCCAATCAAGGTCATGCTTATTAAATACGATCACCTTCAATTCATTGGCGAATGGCATGATCGCATCCAAAGGAGCTTTGAATTTTTTTGGTGATAAACAGATCCAATCCCAATTCCCTGAAAGAGGATGTGCCCCTGAAGTTTCTATATGCGTTCTTATTCCATTTTGCTGAAGCGCGGCTGTCAACGCTTCAAGGTCATGCATTAATGGTTCCCCACCGGTAATAACGGCAATTTTTGCAGGAGTTTTTTTTACCCATTCTATTAATTGATCGATAGACGAAACAGGATGTTTGGAAGCGTCCCAGCTATCTTTTACATCACACCATACACATCCCACATCACAACCTCCGAGACGAATGAAATAAGCAGCCTGACCCTGGAAATATCCTTCTCCCTGTAACGTATAGAAATGTTCCATTACAGGCAGCATAGTTTCAGTATGTGTCGGTACGCTCATTAACCGTTTTTTTGCTGGCAGGAAGTAAATGTGTTTTTCATCAGTGCGGCAATGGTCATAGGGCCTACGCCTCCGGGCACCGGAGTGATCCAGGAAGATTTCGGCGCCACTTCATCGAATTTTACATCACCTTTTATTTTAAAACCTGATTTCTTACTGCTGTCAGGTACACGAGTAATACCTACATCCACAATGATCGCTCCTTCTTTCACCATATCGGCGGTTAGAAATTCAGGCCGGCCAAGTGCGGCAACTATAATATCCGCCTGCAGACAGATCTCTTTTAAATTTTTTGTTTGTGAATGGCAGACGGTAACCGTGCAGTTGCCTGGATTTGTATTGCTACTTAGCAAAATACTCATGGGTCTTCCAACTATATTACTTCTGCCAATTACAACCGCGTGTTTTCCTTTTGTCTCTATGTGGTAATATTCCAGCAGCAGCATGATACCATGAGGTGTGGCTGAAATAAAACCACCTCCTCCCTGTACCATTTTCCCCACATTCACCGGATGAAATCCATCTACATCTTTATCAGGATCGATGGTATTGATCACTTCTTCCTCACGAATATTTTTTGGTAAAGGCAATTGTACAAGGATGCCATCCACATCCGGGTCACGGTTAAGATCTTCGATGGTCTCTAATAATTTGCGCGCACTGATGCCTTCCTCAAAACGTATCAACGTAGATTTAAATCCTACTTCTTCACAGGCTTTGACTTTCGCCGCTACATAGGTTTCACTACCCCCATTTTTGCCAACAAGGATAGCGGCAAGATGCGGTATTTTTCTTCCCTCCACTGCGGATTGAGCAACCTGAATCTTGAGATCTTCTTTAATTGCCTGGGCAGCCAGTTTCCCATCTAAAATTTTCATGGCGCAAAGGTATCCGATTATTTTTTGATACGCGGATAGCTCCCGTTAATTTTCCATTTTATAAGAATAAAAATATTGAACTGTGAGAAAGATCATGTGTGCAGGAGGGTTCCTGTTTCTTTTAATGTCGGCCTTTGCGCAGACAACATTTACATTGAATTCCGGAAGCCTGAGCCAGCGTCCTTTATCCGTTATTTCATTGGCCGAACAGCCGCTTTCTTTACTAAGTAGCTCTGCCTTCACTCTGGGAATTGCAGGTGAAAAAAGATTTATGCTTTCCGGATATGGTCAATACTCTTTGGGATTGGCTGTTCCCGAAAGAAAAAACTGCTTTGGTCTATCCTTCTTTTACGGCGGTTCCAGCTTGCTTCATAAAACAAATCTCAGCCTCAATTATGCAAGACGTTTGGGAGATAAACTGGGACTTGCCATCCAATTTAATTATTCCACACTTGCCCTTGCTGAGACCTATGGAAAAATTTCTTCTATCTATAGCCGGCTCGGGTTATCGATTCAGTTAACCCCACAATTAAAAACCGCTTTTCATATTACAGATCCTTTTGGTAATAGTTCCAAAAAAAATGGCGAACCAATTCAGTCGCCTGCATATTCAGTTGGACTTGGGTACGAACCTTCAGAAAAATTTTATGCAGGAGTTTTTTTTCAGAAACAAGAATTAAGCGATCCACAATTTATCGTGGACCTGGTCTATAATCCCATTTCATATTTAAGAATTCATGGAGGGATAAATACGGGAAACGGCGCGTCATGGATCGGGATCAGCTGGATGCGTAAACATTTTCAATTTGGATTGATAGTTTCAATTCATCAGCAACTTGGGTTAAGTCCTTTGTCTTTAGTGCAATTTCAACAAACCAAAAATCAACTGCCATGAAAAAAATAATTTTCCTGGTAAGTTTATTATGGATCATTTATTCATTGAATGCGCAGGAGATACCTGTTACTATGCAACAACAGCTGGAAGATCAGGCAGAGCAATCATCTGATAAACTGGATGACGATGCCTGGTTACAACAAATGGAGGAATTCAGTCGCCATAAATTAAATATAAACCAGGCTAATGCAGGCGATCTCAGACGGCTGGGGCTATTGAATGAGATCCAGATCCAATCATTTATTGCTTATCGGAAACTAATGGGTGAATTCGTTTCCCTTTATGAATTGCAGGCAATTCCGGGGTGGGAGCAGGGACTTATACTAAAAATATTTCCATTTGTTTCAGTTAGTTCAGTGATCAGTAATAAAGAACAATTGTTTAGCAGATTAAAAAAAGGGAATTACGCATTGTTATTCAGATCCTCTATGGATTTTAAAAAATCAGCTGGATATATTGCTGACAGCATAGGAAAAAAATATTCCGGTTCCCCTCAGCATCTTTTCTTTCGGTTACGGTATCAGTATAAAGATCTTCTTCAATGGGGGATCAGCGGGGAGAAAGATGCGGGGGAACCATTTTTAAAAGGGAAACAGCGTTTTGGCTTTGATCATTATTCTTTTCATTTCTTTCTTCGTAAAATGGGCGTCATTCGGGCTCTTGCATTGGGAGATTTTACGGTGAACCTTGGCCAGGGCCTGATACAATGGCAGAGCATGGCATTTAAAAGATCGGCCGATGTAATGAATTGCAAGAGACAGTCGGATATTATCCGCCCCTATAGTTCATCCGGTGAATTTTATTTTAACCGCGGGGTCGCTATTACTCTGGCAAGAAAAAAATGGAGCATGACAGGCTTTGCTTCTTTCCGGCAACTGGATGCGAACCGCTATGAGGATACAGTAACGGGTGAATTTTATGTTCGTTCATTCCAAAGTTCAGGATATCATCGTACGACTGCAGAGAATGAAGACCGTAAAAGCCTTGGGCAGTTATTTTATGGTGGAAATGTTAGTTATGAAAATAGAGGGTTTAGGGCCGGGATCAACCTGGCGGCCTATTCATTTTCATTGCCATTCAGAAAACTTGATGAAGTATATGATCAATATGCTATAGAAGGAAAGAATTGGTTTAATTATAGCGCTGATCTTGGTTATACCTGGAAAAATCTTCATTGTTTCGCAGAACTGGCAATGGATTCCAGATTAAATAAAGCACTGCTTTCGGGCTTATTGCTAAGTCTTGATAGAAGAGTTGATCTTTCCATTTTATGGCGAAATATTTCACCCTATTATCAAACGGTCAATGGAAATGCGTTCACAGAATCATCCCTTCCTTCAAATGAAAAAGGAATTTATCTGGGTCTGAGCATTAGGCCCCGAACTGATATTCGGATTGATGCCTATGCCGATATTTTTAAATATCCCTGGCTCAGGTACCGGGTAAACGCGCCATCGTCAGGAAGAGATCTGTTGGTGCAAGTAAGCTATAATCCTGATAAACAAACTGAAATTTATGGGCGTATTCGATTTCGTGAAAAGGAAATGAATCTGAATGATGGGAATAGTTACTCAATACTTTCTATTCCGAGACAGAATTTTCGATTACATATTTCAAGGAAAATTAATGAAGCGTTTACCCTGAGACAGCGGATGGAATTTATTCAATATGATAATAAAGGAGTGAATGCTCAACAAGGCTTTTTATTTTTCATTGATCTTCTTTACCGTCCCCCCCTTAAACCGTTTAATATAAGTTGCCGATGGCAATATTTTGAAACAGGAGGATATGATGCCGCCGTTTATGCCTATGAAAATGATGTATTATATAGTTTTTCTATTCCGGGACTTAGCGGAAGAGGGAAAAGATATTATTTATTGTCAGGATATGATATTGATCGAAAAACAAGTTGCTGGTTTCGGCTGGCGGCAACTATATATTCCGGGTTGGATCATATTGGTATTGGTGACGACAGGATCAATGGTAATAAACGGATTGATTACCATATTCAGATACGGCGCATATTATAATGATATTTAATGCAAATGAAATAATCTCCCTGGGTTCTTGGGATCGGCCTCTATTTTAATTGTAATGGGGTAGTATTCAACTACATAATTTTTATTTTAAAGGAAATTGATTGTGTTTCAAGGCCAGAAAGAATCAGAAGCACACTCGATAATCCTAACCGCTTGTCATTCAATCGAAATAATTCTTGCAAGATTTAACTATTTGTTAAAAAAATTTTTAACTTGCCGCAGCATTTTCAAAGGCATTTATGTCTTTAAATACGACCCATATCCGGAAAACTGACGGATTCCCTTGATAATCAATGCTTATAAATTTAAAAATTGACGTTAACATGAGAAAAATTACATCACTGTTTACGGTGCTAATGTTGTTCGTTTCATTAGCATTCGGTCAGAACAGAACCATTACCGGTTCGGTGATTGACGAAAGTGGTGCTCCCGTAGCAGGTGCATCAGTAAGAATTAAAGGCACCAAGACTGGTGTAGCAGCCGACAACAATGGTATGTTCCGCATTCTGGCCAAGACTGGAGACATTCTCCAGTTAACTGGTGGTATCGAGCCTATGGAAGTTACCGTAGGTGCTGATAACAACATTACCGTTCGTGCTAAGAAAACGGTGGTCACTGGTACTGAAGTAGTAGTAACTGCCCTTGGCATTAGAAGAAGACCAAAGGAAGTAGGTTATGCTAACACTACTATTAAGTCAGATCAGATTACTAATGGACAGGCGCCTCGTCTCGGACAGGCTCTTTCCGGTAAGGCTGCTGGTCTTACAGTTTATAATACTTCAAACTCAGTTAACTCTTCTCCGCGTATCGTTCTGCGTGGAAACAGGTCACTGACTGGTGATAACACTGCATTGATCGTTCTGGATGGTGTTCCTGTACCATCTAATACGCTGAACTATCTTAACCCCAATGATGTGGAAACTGTAACCCTGCTTAAGGGTGGTCAGGCTGCCACACTTTATGGTCCTGATGGAGTGAATGGTGTTATTATGATTACCACTAAAAAAGGTGGTAAACCTCAGATATCTTTTTCAACTACAACCAACTTTGAAGATGTTTCCTTCCTTCCTGAATTCAATACCTCTCATGGTTCCGGTTCAGGTTATGGTTTGACTCAGGAAGAAAATTTCCGTCCTTTTGAGAATCAGCAGTATGGTGACCAATACGATGGTTCTATCCGCTCCGCTGGTCGTAAACTTCAGGATGGTTCTTTTCAGCAATATCCTTACGAAAATATTCCTGGTATCCACAAGAAGATTTGGAACCTGGGTGTTTCTGTTACCAATGATGTAAGCATCCGTGGTGGTGACGCAAACAGCAGTTTCTTTCTTTCTGCTCAGGACGCCCTGATCAAGGGTATCGTTCCAAAAGATCAATACCACAGAGATGCCTTCCGTTTCAACGGTAGTCGGACTTACGGTAAATTCAAAGCTTCTTTCGATGGTACTTTCTCCTTTGACCGTACGCAACGCACAAGCAGTGATTTCTATTTCTTTGCGTTGAATACGCCGGCCTGGGTTCCGATTGATAAATTAAGGGATTGGAAAACTAATCCGTTCGCAAATCCTAATGGTTATTTCAACGATTACTATAATAACCCCTGGTTCGAACTTGATAATAACAGGAATGATGCAAGAAATACCTATTTCAATAGCGCCATTACCCTGAATTTCAAACCTACCAGCTGGCTGGAATTGACTTATCGTGTAGGTACCGCCCTTACCGACGCATTCTCTAAAGGAAGGACCAACCGGTTCACCTATACTGAATTTGCAAAAGGTAACCTGGCTGTTAAGCCTACCACCGCTGTGGCGAAATACAATGACTACTCGTATGTATGGAGAGCAAAGAACGCTCCAATCAATGGTGCCGTGGGTGATGCTGCCAGTTTTGGATGGAGGATCAACTCCGATTTCTTCGCTACAATAGATAAATCTTTTGGTAAGTTCAACGCCAAATTGATCCTGGGTAACAGTATACAGGATAGGAAATCAAAATCGCTGAACGTAGGTTCAAGTGCTGTAATTATACCTGACCTGTACAATGTAAGTAACCGTTCCGGTGAGCTCACCGGTGGTGAAAGCAACAGCCTTTCCCGTCGTATTGCAACATTCGCTGACCTTACTTTAGGCTACCGCGATTTCCTTTTCGTACATGGTTCATTAAGACATGAAGTTTCTTCTATATTCTATAGCCCAACCCGCGACAGAAAATTCTATAACTATTCTTATCCGGGTGTAGACGTTTCCCTGATTATAACTGATATGGCTCCAAGTCTGAAATCAGATGCCCTCAATTATTTGAAAATAAGAGCTTCTTATAATAAGAATGGTAATGAGAATCTGGGCCCTTACAGCCTTTCTCCAACCTATTCTCCAGGTCCAGGATATCCATATAGTTCAAATGTTGGTGTAACAGTTGATAACAACTATCCAAACCCAAAACTGGGTCCTGAGTTTGTATTTTCTAAAGAGGTTGGTCTGGAAGCATCTTTCTGGAAAAGCCGTGTAAACCTTGATGCCTCTTATTTCATCCAGGATGCAAAAGATCAGGTATTGAATGTGGCTATCTCTCCTTCTACAGGTTATACTTCTACTACTGTAAATGCTGCCCGTGTAGAGAACAAAGGTTTTGAAGCTGAGTTGAAAGTGAACCTGATGC
This sequence comes from Chitinophagaceae bacterium, assembly GCA_046596515.1. Classification (GTDB taxonomy): domain Bacteria; phylum Bacteroidota; class Bacteroidia; order Chitinophagales; family Chitinophagaceae; genus JJ008. The sequence continues at coordinate 12,652 of JBKJMI010000111.1, forward strand.
GTAAGAAGAACTGGACCATTGATGTAAGTGGTAACTATACCTATAATACTAATGAGGTTAAATCTCTGATTGGAGGTGTAAATCAATTGACCCTTAATAGCCCTGGTTCTGAAGCCTTTATCTTCGCTACCGTAGGCAAGCCTTTCCCTCTGTTGAAAACTACTTATTTCGCGATCGATTCTGCTTCAGGTTCAACTATTGTAGACAAAAACGATGGATGGCCAACAATTGGTACTGGTTTGAAAGAACAGGGTGCTACTATTCCAAAGCATCAGATCGGTCTTGGTTTGAAAGTGGCTTACAAATGGGTGACCTTAGCTGCTAATGCGGAATATCGTGGTGGTTATGTAGTTTATTCAGATTTGGCGCAGGATATGTCTTTCACGGGTTCTTCCGCTGCTACTACCCGTTATAATCGTCAGCAGTTCATCTGGCCTAATTCTGTATACTTTGACGGTTCCAAATATGTTCCTAACACAAATATCGCTGTAGATAACTATATCGCTGCTTACGAAGGTTGGGGTGATTATGGTTTCAGCCGTGGTGTACTGGCAAATGGTGACTGGTTCACCTATTCAGGTAATTTCTGGAAGATCAGAGATGTCTCTTTAGACTTCGCTTTTCCATCAAAATGGTATAAAGGATTCAAAGCATTAAAAGGTATCGATCTGTCTTTCTTTGGTCGTAACCTGTTTACATGGGTTCCTAAAGAAAATATTTATACAGATCCTGAGTTCTCCAATACAAACGGTAATGGTGTAGGTATCAATACTACTGGTAATACGCCTCCGGTTCGTCAGTATGGTGGAACGCTTAAGATCACTTTCTAAACCAGTAAAAACAGAATAAATGAAAAAAATAATATTATATACTTTGCTTGCAACGGTGTTGATGACGACAAGTTGCAGAAAGTTCATAGCCGTGAATGAGAATCCCAACACGGCCACAGTAACGCAAGCAAATTTCGTTTTCGCTAACGCCTTAAACAGCGCAGCGAGAACCATGGTAGGTGGTATGCATATCACTGGTGGTACTTGGGATGGTATGTATGGACACTCCACCAGCTTTACCGGTGGTGGCCAGGAAAAGACATACGTTTTCACTAATAATGATTTCAACTATTGGTCAGGTACATATGATAACCTGAATGACCTTCAGTATGTAATCAATAATGCGCAGAAAGATGGCTACGCTTATATGGTGGGCCCATCCATGATCGTGCAGGTGATGATGTATCAGAAGTTAGTTGACCTGTATGGCAATGTTCCTTATACGCAAGCACTGCAGGGAACGACTTTTATCACTCCTAAGTATGATGATGCGGCTGCTGTTTATACTGCGCTGACTGCTAAATTGACCCAGGCCGTTAATTTGATCAATGCATCTACGTTCCCATCAAATGACCCAAGTGATATATACTTTAACGCATCTGCATCTCGCTGGAAGCAATTTGCCAACACGTTGAAACTTCGCCTGATCGTTAGAAGAAGCAATGTATCAGGTTATAATGCCGCCGCAGATATCGCTACTATCTCTTCTGATGGATTTATCGATGCCCCTATAGTATGTAACCCTGGTTTTTTGAAAACATTTGGTAAGTTGGACTGGTATTACGCGAACTATGGCTTTAATGAAAATGACGCACCTACCGGTGATTTCCGTAAAATGGGTGGTGCTATCGTTGATTGGCTGAAATCAAGCAGTGATATGTACAGGCTTCAGCGAATTGCTTCAATAAAGAACGAATCTCCTAATGATTCAGCTCTAACACTTCCTATCACCAATCTTCCTTCCAGCTATGCAGGAGTGCCTTTGGGTGGTTCAGGCAACCCTTATCTCAGCTCTAACGTTTCATCAATGGGACGTATGATTATAAGAAAAGGAGATGCTATTCGTCCGTTAACAATTATGACAGACGCAGAATCATATTTACTCCAGGCAGAAGCCCGTCAAAGAGGTTGGCTCGCTGGTAGTGCCCAAGCGGCTTATGAGGAAGGCGTTCGTCGTGATTACCGTTTTGTTAGTAATGTTGGTGCTGCTTATGCTACTGCAACACAGGCACAGTCAGATGCAGCAGCAAATGCTTACCTGGTAAGCGGTACTGTAAATGCAGACTGGGCAGCTTCTACAGATAAACTAAAGGCCATCTGGGTTCAAAAATGGATAGCACTGGTGAACGTAGACGGATCTGAGGCATGGGCAGAATACAGAAGAACAAACTCTCCTGCTAATCCTAATGGTAATATCCCAAGCCCTTACACAGCCCAATCAGTAGCTACAACCAACGCTCAGCCTTTGCGATTGTACTATCCGCTTGTAGAGCTTAATAGTAACGGTGCAAATGTTCCTTTGACTGGAAGCACCTATGTATTTAATACCAGGATTTTCTGGGACATTAATTAAAGAATTATAAAAACTACACAATATGAAACTGAGATCATTATTGCTTATTGCCTTCGTGCCGGCCCTGCTGACATCCTGCCTGAAAAGCAAGGATAGTCTGGGTGTGATCGCCGACGATGGCAGTATCACTACCGGAATATTCGATCGCTTCTATTATGGTGAGGCTAAAGCTTTTGCTCTGACCGGAACTCCGGCAGTTGAAACGCTTGATTTACTGGATATGCGTTATTCAGCTCCCCGTAAAAAAGCGGGAAAGATACATGTGGTGCTTGGTGTTGATAACAGTCTGGTGTCGAATTATAATACCGCAAACGGTACCAGCTTTGTTGCACTTCCTGCCAACGCTTATACCTTGCCTGCTGGTCTGGAATTTGATTTCGAATCTGGTAACGAAGGACGTCATACATTTCAACTGACGCTGAACAAAAACAATCTGAATCTCCAGAATGCATATGCTATCGGATTCAAGCTCGTTTCGGTTAGTGAAGGCGTTATTGATGCCAATCAGAAAAATATCATTGTTACTATCCTGGTGAAGAATAAATATGATGGTAACTGGACAATTACTGGCTCATATTACGATGCTCTCCGTCCGGATTTTGCATCTATCTATCCATTAGAGTGGCAGTTGGTGACTACTGGCCCGGCTTCTTGTAAAGTTCAGGACGCTGTTAACTTCGGTACAGCTACTCCTGCTTACCTTTTTTATGTAACTTCTTCTGGAAGTTATAGCTACTATGGTAGTTTTGGTTTGAATATTAATTTTGACGCCAGCGATAATGTATCCAGCGTTACAAACTTTTATGGCCAGCCTTCTGGGAATAACAGAAGCGCAAATCTGGATCCTTCAGGAGCGAATAAATATTTTGCGGCAAGTCCTGCTTATATTAAAATTAAATATTTCATGGACCAGCCTAATCTCATAACCCCGCACCGTGCTTATTTCGACGAAACATGGACTTATCTCAGCCCGAGATAATCAACATAATGTTCTCAGTAATGGAGCCGCCCTCAATAAGGGCGGCTTTATTATTTTAGCAGGGCAGGAGAAAGTTATAAATTTGCAGGATAATTATTTAAAATGGAACAGCAACCTGCACCTAATCAACTGAATATTGAGATATCTGAGGAAGTGGCTGAGGGTACTTATGCCAACCTTGCCATTATCACTCATTCTCACGCAGAATTTGTGATCGATTTTGTGAACGTGATGCCGGGTACTCCAAAAAGTAAGGTCAAATCCAGAATCATACTCACACCACAGCATGCCAAACGCCTGATGAAGGCTCTCGCTGAAAATGTAGCCAAATACGAAGAACTGAATGGCGATATCAAGGACCTTGAGGACCAGGCGGTGCCGTTGAATTTTGGGGGCGTTACTGGTCAGGCTTAGTCGGGAGTCGGGAGTCGGGAGTCGGGAGTCGGGAGTCGGGAGTCGGGAGTAATTTGGAGATGCAATTTAGCGGAACTTGTCAGCATTGTTTAGCATGTAATAAATGAGCTTGCCAACTTCGTTATTTTTCTGACTTAAAATTTGCCATTTTTCTGCTGTTATATAATTCAGATCTTTCGAAAAATCCAACCATACCTGCGTTTCTGCATTCTCCGAATCGCAATCATTTAGTTTGCTTAAAAAGTAATTCTTATATCTTCTTCTTCTATAGGCTTCAGCCAAATTTGCACATACAGATTTTGACGATCTTCTTATTTGGTCGCATAATGAATACCGTTCTTCTTTTGGAAATTCATGAGTTATTTTATGTATTTCTAATGCTAACTCATAAGCTTTCTTATAAACTATTAGCTCTGTATACTTCCCCATCTGAAATAAAGTTTTGAAACCTTTCTAATTAAGACTGTTGACTCTCGACTAGCGACTCCCGACTTTCCCTAAAGAAGGCCCTCATCCGCAAACGAATAATACCCTCCATCACTCACTATAATATGATCAAGAACGGTAATGTCAAGAAGCAAAGCCGCATCACGGATACGTGTGGTAAGTTGTTCGTCAACACGACTTGGTTTCAGACTGCCTGAGGGATGATTATGACAAAGGATCAGGTTCACAGCTTCCTCCTCCAATGCTTTTTTAAGAATGATCCTTGGATCGGCTACCGTGCCTGTGATTCCGCCTTCGCTGATGATCTCAAAATGGTTGATCTTATTACTGCGGTTAAGAAAGATAACAGCGAATACTTCATGCCTCAGATCGCGAAGCCGTGCCTGTAAAAAGCGGGCAATATCGGCACTGCTTTGGATTAGTGTTTTCTCCAATGCCTGAGCCATTTCCCTACGTCTTCCAAGCTCCAGTGCTGCCAATAAAAGAACAGCTTTAGCTTTTCCAATTCCCTTGACTTTCATTAATTCTTTCAATGAAAGTTTTCCAATTTCCATCAGGTTGTCTTTGCCTAATCTTAATACATCATGAGAGAGATCCAGCGCTGATCTGCGCACGCTTCCATTCTGAATCAGTATGGCAAGCAGCTCTGCGTTACTGAGATTTATCGCACCTGCGGATAGTAATTTTTCACGGGGCCTTTCCTCTACCGACCAGTTTTTTATTGAGTAATAATGCTCTTGCATGAATTCAAATTAGCTGATATTTTTATTCTCTACAATACCACTAAGTGGTAGAATAGCCACCAGCGACCCAATTTTAAAATTTAATCCAATTCTTATGAAAACAAGAAACAACTCAACGCTCGGTTCTATTCATCCAATCCTTTTCTTTGCCTGCATATATGCAGTAGCCTTGTTCTTTTCGATCTTTATTTGTTCCGCTCTTTTTTACAGTATAAATGGAAGTGGCAATGATGACCATAAATTCCTGGAAGATGGAAAAAAAGTGGAAATTCGAGCATTCGCTAATCGATAATGAAAAGGGCTTCGGCCCTTATTTTTTTTGCATCAGCGAGAGGTGAATCGTTATCTTCGCGACCAATCCACTCAGCCATGCAATCTGCTAAAATCTTCTCTGGGACCGGTTCCCAGCACCTGGCCGAACAGATCTGTAAAAAATATGGAGGACGTTTAGGAAAGGTCAATATCCAGCGCTTCAGCGATGGAGAGATCTGTCCTGTTTTCCTTGAAAGTGTTCGCGGGGATTATGTGTTCCTTGTCCAAAGTACATTTGCTCCCGCGGAGAACCTTATGGAACTCCTGCTCATGATTGATGCAGCACGCAGAGCCTCGGCAGATAAGGTGATCGCAGTTATTCCTTATTATGGATATGCCAGGCAGGACCGTAAGGACCGTCCCCGGGTTGCGATTGGTAGTAAACTGGTAGCCAATATGTTGGTAGCTGCCGGTGCCGACAGAGTGATCACCATGGACCTTCATGCTCCCCAGATCCAGGGCTATTTTGATATACCTGTTGATCACCTTGACAGTCACGCTGTTTTTATCCCATATATAGAGAATCTCCGCCTGGAAAACCTTACCTTTGCCGCCCCCGATGTAGGGGCTACCAACCGTATTCGGGAAATAGCGAGCTATTTCAATGCGGAAATGGTGATCTGCGATAAGCACCGTAAAAGGGCCAACGAGATCGCCAGCATGGTGGTGATAGGTGATGTGGCTGGTCGTGATGTAGTGATCATTGATGATATCTGCGACACGGGTGGAACACTTGCCAAGTCAGCAGGTCTTTTAAAAGAAAAAGGAGCCAGAAGTGTAAGAGCGCTGATCACACACCCTGTTCTCAGTGGGAAGGCTTATGAGAACATCGAGAACAGCGTATTGGAAGAACTGGTGGTTTGTGATACCATTCCTGTGAAAAAGGAATCGAATAAGATCAAAATACTCAGTGTGGCCGAACTTTTTGCAGTAGCAATAAGGAACGCCTACGAGAATAAGAGTATCACGAGTTTGTTTATTCATTCGCAGAGGAGGGAGAAATAGAAAGAAGTAAGTGGGGAGTAGGGAGTGGGAAGTAGTATTTTTTTTAATCAATAATAAATAACAATTATGAAATCGATTACAATCGAAGGACAACTGAGGACCGGATTCGGCAAGTCTGCCACCCGACAACTCCGCTCTCAGGAAATGGTGCCCGGTGTAATTTATGGCGGTGCCCAGGAGGTTAATTTCTATGCTCCTGCTGCAGCTTTTAAACACTTCGTGTACACACCCAGTTTCCAGATCGCTGAAGTAGTATTAGACGGTAAGACCTATCGTACAATCTTAAAAGATCTTCAATTCAACAAGGTAAACGACAAACTAACTCATATCGATCTGCTTGAACTGGTAGAAGATAAAAAAGTAGTCGCTGATATTCCTTTGAAGTTCGTAGGTGTTTCTCCAGGTGTAAAGGATGGTGGTAAACTGAATGTAAAGATGAAATCTTTAAAAGTTAAGACCCTTCCAAAATATCTTAGAGAGCAGATCGAAGTTAATATCGATAACCTGGAGCTCAATGGTAATATTCGTGTGGAAGATGTACAGATCGAAAATTATGAGATTCTGAACTCTCCACGTATTCCTATTGCATCTGTGACGCTAACTCGCCAGTTGAAACAGGAAGAGGCGACTGCAACACCTGTAGTTGGTGCCGCTCCGGCCGCTGCTGCAACTGCTGCTGCTCCTGCCGCTGCTGCGAAGAAATAAACAAAGAATTATATTACAAGACCCGTATCATCCGATACGGGTTTTTTTTGCCCCTGAGTCATTAGCTTCGCAACATGAAATTCCTGCTGGTTGGATTGGGAAATATCGGAAATGAATACGCTCATACCCGTCATAATATAGGGTTTGATGTGGTAAATGCTTTTATGTCTAAACATGGAGGTACATTTCGCGTGGATCGCCTGGCCTATGTGTCCGAAGTAAAATGGAAAGGAAAAACTTTTGTTTGTATTTGTCCTAGCACTTATATGAACCTTTCCGGCAAGGCCGTCAAATACTGGATGGATAAAGAAAAGATCAGTCTGGAAAACATACTGGTAATTGTGGATGATGTGGCGCTTCCTCTGGATAAGTTAAGAATCAGGCCCGGTGGCTCTGATGCGGGACATAATGGTCTTAAAAGCCTACAGGAATCTTTGCTGACTATTGAATACCCCCGGTTGAGGTTTGGTATAGGAAACGATTATCCCAAGGGTATGCAGGCCGATTTTGTTCTGGGTAAATGGAAAAAAGAGGAGGAGCCCCTCGTAAAACTAAAGATCGGCGCTTCAGTGGAGGCTATTGAGGCCTTTGCCAGCCAGGGTTTGAGTACTGCTATGAATCAGATAAATAATAAGGTCTATTCATTATGAGAAATCAAATCGATTACTTATTTTAGTAGCTCTGCGGAAACGCTTCTCTCTAGCCCTGCCAAACTTGCAATGGGCTGATCCAATATTGATGCTGACGACCAATGAATATATGGGATAACAGCCCTATGAGATTATCCGATGTATTTAATTTAAACTGCTTCTTGTATGAAGATCTTTTGCGTTGGAAGAAATTATGCGGCACATGCCAAAGAACTGGGCAATGAAGTGCCTGAAGATCCTGTGATCTTTATGAAGCCGAAGAGCGCGATGTTGCAAAGCCATACTCCTTTCTATTATCCGGAGTTCACCAATGAATTGCATTATGAATGCGAACTTGTACTTCGTATCAGTAAGAATGGTAAATACATTCAGGATAAATTTGCGAATAAATATTATGACTCGGTAACTGCTGGTATCGATTTTACAGCGCGCGATATTCAAAATGAACTGAAAGCAAAAGGCCTTCCCTGGGAAAAGGCCAAGGCTTGGGATAATTCCGCTGTAATTGGCAAATGGGTGCCTTTCACTGAATTGAAGAATAAAAAAGATATTAATTTTTGCCTTTATAAGAATAAAGAACTGGTTCAGCAGGGTAGTTCTGGTGAGATGATCCATTCTTTCGACATCATTGTATCTTATATCTCTAATTATTTTTCTATAAACATAGGGGATGTAATCTTCACAGGTACACCGGCCGGTGTTGGAGAATTAGTTGTAGGAGATGAACTGGAAGGTTTTCTGGAAGACCAAAGTAAGTTTATACTTGAAGTGAAATAAGGCGTCCAACTCGATCCTTTCCTCTAATTTTGCGGCGACGATGGCAATGCCCGACAATACTATTTTGCTGCGGGCCTATCGGCTGATGTCTCAGGTTAAACTGATGGCTGAAACCTATGAGGCCAACCGCTCCATTTGCAAATATGTTCATTCCACCTCCAGAGGTCATGAAGCTATTCAGCTGGCCACTGCATTTCTATTATTACCTTGTGATTTTGTAAGTCCCTATTATCGTGACGAAAGCCTGGTATTAGGGTTAGGATTCAGTCCTTACACCCTGATGTTGCAATTGCTTGCGAAGGGCAATGATATATTTACAGGTGGGAGAGAATATTATAATCACCCCAATTACAAAGGCAATGATAAACCCACGATCATTCATCAGAGCAGTGCTACGGGTATGCAGGCCATACCTACCACCGGTTTAGCACAGGGTATTCAGTTTCTAGAAACATTGCATCCGGATAAACTTCGTAAAGGAGTAAATGGAGAAGCACCTATCGTGATTTGTTCATTGGGTGATGCCAGTATTACAGAAGGAGAGGTGAGTGAGGCGCTGCAGTTTGCGGCACTAAGAGAATTACCGATCATTTACCTGGTGCAGGATAATGAATGGGGCATCAGCGTTACAGCAGGAGAATCTCGGGCCATGAACGCCTTTGAATTTGCCGCTGGATTTAAAAACATTGGAAGGATACAGGTGGATGGTAGCGATTTTGAAGCATCCTATTCTGTAATGAAAAATGTGATAGAGCAGGTAAGAAAAGAAAGAAAACCTTTCCTGGTGCACGCGCATGTGCCATTACTCGGGCATCATACCAGTGGTGTAAGAAAAGAATTCTACAGATCAGTGGAGGACCTGAATAAACACCAGGCGCATGATCCTAATCCCAAATTGCGGAAAAAATTATTACTAAAAGGAATTACAGAAGAGGAAATAATAAAAATTGAAGAAGAGGCCGCAATATTAGTTGCCGATCATTTTAAAAAGGCAGTGGAAGCACCGGAACCAGATCCTGCTACAGTAAGTGATCATGTATTTGCACCCACTTCAGTTTTAGAGGAAAAAGGAGACCGATCTCCTGAAGGAGGCAACAAAGTATTGATGGTTGACGCTGCATTATTTGCTATCAGGGAAATAATGGAAGATCATCCCGAGGCATTATTGTACGGACAGGATGTAGGATTTCGTTTAGGAGGTGTATTTCGTGAAGCAGCTACACTGGCTGAACAGTTTGGATCGGAACGTGTATTTAATACCGCTATACAAGAGGCCTATATTGTTGGTTCTACAGTGGGAATGAGTGCTCTTGGATTAAAGCCAATCGTAGAGGTTCAATTCGCGGATTATATTTATCCCGGCTTCAATCAATTGGTAACAGAGATATCCAAAAGTTGTTACCTGACCTGCGGAAAATTTCCAGTGTCGATGATACTTCGAGTGCCAATTGGTGCTTATGGTGGAGGTGGCCCTTATCATAGCGGTTCTGTTGAGACCACAGTGCTTTCCATAAAAGGATTGAAGGTGGCCTATCCTCCCAATGCGGCGGACATGAAAGGATTAATGAAGGCTTCCTACCTGGACCCTAACCCGGTAGTGATGCTGGAACATAAAGGACTTTACTGGAGTAAGGTGCCGGGAACAGAAGATGCGAAAACAATAGAACCTGCCAGAGATTATGTGCTGCCTCTTGGAAAAGCAAATATTATTCTTCAAGCATCTGATGAAGCATTGGATAATGGAGAAAGCTGCGTGGTTATCACCTATGGAATGGGAGTGTACTGGGCAAAGGCCGCAGCCAAACAATTCAATGAGAATATTGAAATTGTGGATCTGAGAACATTATTTCCTTTGGATGAGGATCTGGTATTTGAACGCGTACGTCTTCATGGAAAATGCCTGGTGCTAACAGAAGAACAACAGAATAATTCTTTTGCTGAGGCGCTAGCTGGTCGCATATCCAAAAAATGTTTTCGATATCTCGATGCACCGGTAGAAGTATTAGGCGCATTGAATCTGCCTGCTGTTCCAATGAATATGGCACTTGAACAGGCTATGCTTCCAGATGCAGATAAATTAGCCAGGGCATTGACCGATCTTCTCGGCCAATAGGATCATTTCAGATCCAGTTTTATCTGTAGCTCATCAAATTGTTTTTGATCAATAGTAGCCGGTGCATCAAGCATAACATCTCTTCCTGCATTATTCTTAGGGAAAGCGATGAAATCCCGGATAGTTTCACTTCCTCCAAGAATGGAACATAATCGATCGAAACCATAAGCGATACCACCATGCGGAGGCGCACCATATTCAAAGGCCCCCAGAAGGAAACCGAATTTATGCATCTGCTCTTCTTTATCCATTCCCAGCGCGGCAAACATTTTTTCCTGCAACTCGCGCTGATAGATACGGATAGAACCACCACCCACTTCATTTCCATTTAATACCATATCATAAGCGTTGGCCTTGATATTAGCATAAGGATGTTTAAGATACTCAGCGGCATTATGAATCACCGGATCATTACTGATCATGGTATCTATCTGTTCAGGCTTTGGAGAAGTGAATGGATGATGACGGGCCACCCAACGATTACCTTCTTCATCATATTCAAAAAGCGGGAAGTCGAGCACCCACAATAAACGGAATTCATCTTTTTTTCTGAGACCCAATCTTTCAGCCATCTCCATTCGAAGATCG
>JBKJMI010000089.1:0-2845 GCA_046596515.1 Chitinophagaceae bacterium
GCCGAAGGCCCAAACCTCTCAACCTGTAGTTTGTATATCCTCAACAGCGCAGCGCTCAACAGCCGAAGGTGCTCAACCTTCTCAACCTGTATATGTTAGAATTTCGCCGGGCTTGCACTAACCCTTGCAGTCTCCGCCTTTTGTTCCCTCGCATACTTCTCCATAAACACCTTCTTATAATCATGATACGAAGTAACCGCGCCTAATTTATAAAGCATATAAATATACATCCAGGCGGGATCCAGCTGACCGGGTAAGAAACCGGCCCTGGCACTGGCGGGATAAAGATGATGATTGTTATGCCACTCGCCGGTGAATAGTCCCGGACGGGTCTGGTTAATGGCCAGATTGGTTCGGTCGAAGTCAAGTCCATCTACATGTTTTACTTCGCCTTTACCATGACCTGTAAAATTAAAAATGCGCACCAGGATGAACCATAGCAGGGAAGAAGAAAAAAGGGCAGTGACCAATCCAAATCCTCCAATGAAATAAAGCGCGGTGATCCAGATACTCCAGTTGAGCAGCCACATGCCTATCACATATAAAGGATGGGCCAGGGAACCCCAGCGCTGGTATTGTTTAAAATTATTTGTCCATACACCCGTATGGGCCATTAGTTTCCTGACCTTATTATAGTCTTGCTCAGAAAGATCTTTATTAATGGTCTGGTGATTGAACTCCGCCAGGAATACATACCAAAAACCTGCCAGTGAATTATATGGATCACCAGGCATATCAGATTTCAGATGATGCACATGATGGGAGATACAATAGATCTCTTCCGGTAAAGTGCGGATCACCAGATTCTGTGTGAGGAAACGGAAAAATCCATTACGAAATTTAAATGCTTTATGCGTGCAGTAACGATGATACCATACGGTACCATGGGTGCCCATTACGATCATGCTATAAACGATCATCACCGCGAAAAGAGGCAAGGTGAAATACTTGAAAATAAAAAAATATAGAAAGGGGAGAAAGCTCAGGATCATCACCAGGCTGGCTAAAGAGATCCAGTTCTTCTTGCTTTTAAAAATATTGAAGTGACTGAAAACTTCTTTCCAGAGCTGGCCCTTGGTAGGGATACTTAATGTGCCATCCTGGTTCTGCCATTTGTACGAAGGTTCCTGAAGGATTTTGTCGAATAGAGACATAGACTACTACTTAATGAATGATAGGTTAATACAACATCGGATAAGGCAATCGGTTCAATCGTTGCAAAATTAAAGGATTTTTAGGCTCAATTATACGGTGTAAGTTAACGATTTTCAGTGTAGTTATAAAATATAACCCTTCTTTTAAGCATTTTTAACTATCTTTACCATTCTTCATGTTAATCCGCGCATTTGGTTCCTGTATGAATCTCAAATTCTAAGGACTTAACGTAAGGCAGGTAAAGTACCACGATGGTAGCCTTACCTATTCACAATAAATATTTCTCAAATTGTCATTTAAAGCTTTAGGGCTCATTGAGCCATTATTAAAAGCGTTGGACCAGGAAGGTTACACAACGCCCACCCCCGTACAAGAACAATGTATTCCACCACTGCTTGAAGGTCGCGACCTGCTGGGTTGTGCCCAGACCGGTACCGGAAAGACCGCCGCCTTCGCGCTTCCACTGCTTCAGTTAATGAGCGCAGAGCAAGAAGGTGCGCATCGCACGGATCATTTAAAAACATTGATCTTAACACCCACACGTGAACTCGCGATCCAGATCGGCGAAAGTTTCGCTGCTTATGGTCGTAATTTGAATATCCATCACGAAGTGATCTTCGGTGGAGTATCACAATTCAGCCAGGTAGCTGGGTTGAGAAGAAAACCCGAAGTGTTGATCGCAACACCAGGACGTTTACTCGATCTCATGCACCAGGGACATGTAAAGATCGGACAGATCCAGTTCTTTGTATTGGATGAGGCCGATCGTATGCTCGACATGGGATTCATCCATGATGTAAGGAAAGTGATCGCCAAACTACCATCAAAAAGGCAGACCTTATTTTTCTCTGCTACCATGCCAACACCTATTCAGCAACTGGCTTCAAATCTTTTGCATGATCCCGTGAAGGTTGAAGTAACACCACCTGCCACTACGGTAGAACTGATCGATCAGTATTTATATTACGTCGATAAGAATAATAAGAAAGATCTCTTGTTGCATCTTTTAAGAGATGAGAACATCGAGACCGCACTTGTATTCACCCGGACTAAATACGGAGCCGACAAGCTCACCCGTTTTTTAACGAAGGCAGGTGTACGCGCCGAAGCCATACATGGTGATAAGGCACAGGCCGCAAGACAAAGAGCCTTACAGAATTTCAAGAACAAACATACCCGTGTACTCGTAGCAACAGATATCGCAGCACGGGGAATTGATATCGATAGTCTGAGTCACGTGATCAACTTCGAATTACCGAACATGCCAGAGAGCTATGTACACCGTATTGGTCGTACCGGCCGTGCAGGGGCGATGGGTAAAGCCATTTCCTTCTGTGATTATGAAGAGAAGATCTATCTGAAAGATATCGAGCGCACCATTCGTAAAGATCTGCAGATCGTAAAAGATCATCCTTTTGATGTAGCATTACTTCATCCTGTTTCGGCTACGAAATCGAAAGCGAATTTTGTAGACAATACGCGTAAGCGGAACATAGGTTCTATGGGAAGAAAAGTATTCGCACAGAGAAGGTGAATACGTGGGTAAGGGTGAATAAGTGAATAGGTCAATAGGTGAATGGGTCAATACGTGAATGAGTACAATGAATTACTATTCCGGTGCCTTCGAGAGCCTCAGGCACCGGTAGCAGTGCATCTCGAAGGACAGCTACGTGTAGCAGTTTATCCGGTA
>JBKJMI010000073.1:0-4112 GCA_046596515.1 Chitinophagaceae bacterium
GCGTTCACATAGTAACTGATGCTGACAGGATATTTACCCTTGGTTTGGGTGATGATGGAATATTTCAAACTTCCATCCCACATAGGGCCAGCTACAGATGAAGTGGTGGAATAAGGAATAACAGCTGCGGTGGTCTTAGTGAATCCAAGGCCCACGTTTAGTTTGTTAATTGGAACATAGCTGAATCCGATTCTGATATTTGAAGGAGCGAAAAAGCCCCAGAAATCAGAATAACCATTTTTCCAGGTACCGAATCGGTGCTGAATATCCATTTCGAATGTTTTTTTAACAGGCACCATGACGGTTTGGTTATCACCGATCCAAACACTTTGGAAAGTGTTTTTTACGGGCTTCACTTTTGCTTTTGCAGCAGGCTCTGTAGGGTCCTGAGCTGATACTGACAGTGCGAGAAATAATGCGCCGAGAACCAATCCTCCTGCTTTATTTAAATAGCGTTTCATTTGATTTTTTTTTAAGTCAGTTAATTGTTAGGCGCTCCATTCCTTATCCAGTCGTAAACTTTCTGTTTATTAGAAGCAGAAGGCAGGTATTGGGCCATTTCGCCATATACCGCTTTATAAAGTATACTCAGCTTTGGAAATGTAGTGTTGACGAAACCGCCACCCGTGATCTGATTATACGATATACCAATTGTCATGTAAGGCTTATGCGCTCCGCTTACATGGCAACCTGCGATGGCGCAGTTTGTCTGAAACAAAGGAGCCAGGTCAGCGGAGAAACTTACTTGTTGAGGGGGACCATCGGGGTCAGCAGCCAGTTGGGGTATGATCACATCCTTATAACATCCGGTAAGTCCGAATATCAGTGCGATCATCAACCCTGTATTTAATATTAGCCTTTTCATTTTGTTGAAATTTTTAGATGATCAATCACTTGTTATTGAAGTTCATGTTGCACTCGATATCAATATTGTCCGAGATACTGGTGCTTGTGATACCGAAATCGCGACAGTTCAAGCTGAAAGTCAATTTAAATCCAAACACCGAGTAAGCGGCGGCTGTACCGAATTGTACCCTTGCTCTTTTTATATACTGAAGTTTACCAATAATTGTTTTGGTAAGCGGAGCGCCCAGTTTACCCTGATAGGTAAGGGAAAGTGTTACGATATAACCATTGCTGGCTGGGTCAAATTCTACTTTGGTGCTTTTTATTTTAGCAAGGTTAGTAAGGTTAAGCATCTGAACACCTGGTTCAAGAGCGGTAGTACCCATACCGGCAACATTACAACCCTGGTCACGACCTGGTTCACCGGTGTTGGAGGTATTGATCTGTACATAACCGTTGATATAAATTTTGGCAGGGTCATTCTCATAGAAGGCCCAGCTGCTGTCCATCAAAGGCTGAACATTTGAGGCTACATTATAGCGGATCGCTTTGGCATCGGTCACTTCATGCATACCAAATTGATTGAAACGTCCGGTCAGCAGACCAGCTGCGCCCACATATTTGGTTTCCCACATGCAACTCGAGTGAACTTTGTCTAATTTCCACATGCTGGTATCTCCGGCAGTCATTGTACCGGGAAGCAATATGTCTGTACCACGGGAAGAAGCAAAAGGTTGAGTGAGCTGAACTGGTACTATCAGGTTGTTATCACGAGTGCAACTTACAATATACCCTGCACCACTGATTAAAAGGACCAGAATGATAAGGGATCTGTTACTTAGCAGTTTCATAAAAAATAATTTGATGTTAATAATATTATTAACAGCGTAAAGCTATTTGTTAACAAAAGGCTTGGAAGTGACAACCATCAACAAAAGGAATGAGAGACGTCAGTAGATTCTTAATTGAAACCATAAATGTGGACTAGCATATAATGATTAAGTAACCAATTTTTGGCTATATTCTTCATTTACAGCTTAGAAAAAATATGACCTGAGTCATATAAAATACTGTTATGCCTATTGCCTGCTAAATGAAAAGGACCGCTATTGTGGTCCTTTTCTATTTTAATATTTTATACGAGCAGGTCATTCCATTTCTTCAAAATTGCCGGTCTCCTTATTTTTCCTCACTTTATTCGCGTAAAAATAACGGCCATTCATTGCAATATATACTCCGGCTGTCAGCGTTTGTGCAAAGGCCAGCGCGCTGCCCAGGTTAAAGAGTCCATCTGAGCTACCAAATTTTATCGGGATCATAGCGCCTGTAAGTATGATGGTTTTATTCTTCACTTTCTCTGCAAGCATAGAAGCTGTAATTGCCATCGTATCCGTGCCATGAGTGATCACGATCCTCGACTCTTCACATGTATTGCACTGATGCGCGATCAGATCCCGGTCCTGCTCACTCATATCCAGACTGTCGATCATCATAAGCGTTCGGGAAACTACCGGAACACGATTCCTTCCCAATTGTAAAAGATCGGCCAGATGCGAATCCTTAAAATATAACTGCCCGTTGAGCTCGTTGTATTCTTTATCAAAAGTGCCACCTGTTATAAATATTCTAACTGACATTTGAAAGAGATAGAGGTTAGAGGTTAGGGTTTAGAGGTTAGGGGAATAAAGTTAAGAGTTTATCTATGTCGGCTGGATTGATATTTCTCCTGAACCACCTGCTCCATTGTTTTTCCATATACTTTTCCTTCTATCCAGGATATGATATCCAGATAAGCGAAGGACCTGGTTTGAAAACGATTTTTTTCCAGGTGCTTGATAGTTTGCAGCAATTTTTCAAACTCTGGTTTAAGTTGACGTGGAGAAAGTGACATGGATTGGCGAAGAAATCGGAATATAGCCTCCTCTACACTGGTAAGATTTTGCATTCGGGCCATGAACCGGTAAACAGATTTGGTAAGTGATTCCATAAGCATATCATTACCCAGTTCATAATGCGCCATCAGGTGAACCATGCGCGCATAACATTGCAGATCATAACGAAGGTTACTGTTATCATTGATCACCCTTTGCAGATAATCAATAGATCGATTGTAATCACCACTACCAAAATATAGCATGGCAAATTTATAATTCATCACTAATACCCTGTGACGGTCGAGAAATATATCTTCCTCCGCAAGTTGTTTTTCAATTTCCGGTACCATCGGTAATCCCTGGGAAAATGTGCCACGCATGAAATGCTCATTGATGCGGGCAATACTGATATAAACAAAGCATTGTACACGGAAGTTATCATTCTGTTTTACCCTTTCCGTTTTCGAAAAATTTTCAAGATTATGCAGGGCCCCTTCAAACTCTCGATGGTTGCGCAGATCAAAATGCGCGTTGAGCAGATTATGAAGCCCTTTAATATAATGCCCTGTCTCCACACGAATCATCAATGGCTGTTCCTTGAAAAGATCTACCCATTTACAGGTATAACGATAATACTGAATGAAATCCTGACGGATAAAAGCGTACCAGGTATAACTTTGATATAAATATAGCCGCTGATAAAAACCGGTCTGCTCTTTTATAATATCCGGCAAACTTTCTTTCATGAACCGGCGGATATCTTTTTCATCTTCTTCGTTTCTCGCATGGCCATTCTCCACATACCACCCATATAGTTTCAGCGCCAGTGTCGAAAGCCGGTTTACTATATCTATATGATTGCTTACTTCGTTGGATTCGACTTCAAGTACGCGGGCTTTTGTGCTCATACTTCGTGTGATGTGCAGATTCTCGATTCTTTTTTCCAGCGTAAGCAATTGAAGTAGAAAATTATATTTCTGATTTATTCTTGCGATCTCCTTGGCTCTTTCAATGATGCGTAAACTCTGATGAAACAATCCTTTTTTGTAAAGTATATGTGCGTGATCAAATTGCTCATTTAATTGAAGGTCCAGGCTATCTCCTGACTTTAAAAGACGAAGACTGGCGAGTATTTGTTTATATAAATGCGCTTTCAGATTCGCAAGCTGAGGCTTGGTCGCTTCGCCCATTTTTTTCAGCAAAGCATTTTCATCATACTCTTTTTGTTTGTCAAGCAAATCAAAAAGCCGAACGATCTTCAATTCCTCTTTACCAGAACTTCGTTTTATATAAAGTTTAAAATGCCGCTTCTCCGCCTTCTCCATAGAACGGATCAGTTGAAATAATATATCCTGATTGCGGTTGGACATCATACATGTTTTTGGCTGAAAC
>JBKJMI010000047.1:0-3204 GCA_046596515.1 Chitinophagaceae bacterium
TTCTTACTCCCAGGTAATCGATTCTACCTGGGTGGGAGATATCAAGATCACTACCGATCATGATCCTGCTGGCAAAGGCAAAAAGATCATCTGCTTTTTCGCTCTACCCAATGGTAACTCCACTGAGTGGACCATGGGTAAAAAAATGGAGACTGGAGATAACTGGCATTTTGATATTCAGCATATTCGTGCGCAAACGGAATTTATTCGCTCTAAGTGGAAAGGAAAGAATTTCGTGGTCGTTTACCTGGAAAATAAAATGAAGAGCTGGCCTGCCTGGAAACAGCAACATACAGATTTTAAGAACAGGCTACCTTTCCTGATCGATTCTATTTCTATGGCAATTGGAGGGAATAAAAGGGTGGTTTATCTTAATGGACATAGTGGAGGCGGCAGTTTGATCTTTGGTTACCTGGCCGGAGAGGAGAGCATTCCTTCCTATGTGAAAAGGATCAGTTTTATAGATTCAGATTATGGATATGACAGCAGTTATTATCCAAAGCTATCCGACTGGTTGAAGAATAAAACAAATGTACTCACCGTCTTTGCCTATAATGACAGCGTGGCTTTGTATAATGGTAAGCCTGTAATTTCGGCTATGGGAGGTACCTGGTATCGTTCGAGGTTGATGCTATCTCATTTAGAAAAAGACTGGAGCTTTCATCATACTGAAACAGATAGTATGCTGATCCATTTCAGTGATAATAATAGAATACATTTTTATTTAAAGAAGAATATCGACCAGGGTATTTATCATACCCAGCAGGTGGAATTGAATGGTTTTATACATTCTATATTCTGCGGAACAAAAATGGAGAACAGGAATTACGAATACTACAAGTCCCGCGCTTACAGTGAATTTATTAAATAAGAAGTTGCTCAGAGATCCTGAAACAATACCGGGTATTGTTTTCTGACTTTAACCTGCTGATTAGCCTTCAACTTATCAAAAGGGCAACTGTATTTTGACACGCAGTATTCCCTTAATGCTTTTTGCTGACCGTCTTTTATGGCTTCTGTGGTAGAATGAATAATAGTGGGCAATACATCACCCATGCGCTGGAACTGGATCTGATCATACATTTTACCTGTGCCCAGGTAACTTTTAAAAAGACGTTCCTGCACTTCGTAAGGAAGCCGGTCAAGGGAAAGCGTATCCCTCCCCATATAGATCTGTCCGTTTTTATCCACAGAAACAGCCAGTATTTTTTGTTGAGGAATGGGGAAGCCCTGTTTCATGCCCAGCAGCAGCAAAGCGAAGATCAAAATTTTCATTTTCAGTGTTTATTCCTTCCTAAAATACAAATATCCCAGACCCTATACCAGGTCACTCAATTCAAGCCATCGTATTTCTTTTTGATCCAGCAACTTCTCCACTTCAAGAATGCGGACTGATAATTTTTGTAATTCATCAAATGGGAGAGCGCCCGAGGCCATTTTTTCAGTTATGGATTTTTTTTCATGGGTTAATTGAGGGATCTCTTTTTCCAGCAGCTCGAATTCCCTTTTTTCTTTAAAAGTGAACTGTCTTTTGGGTTGATTTTTCTTTTGGGGTTCAGGAATGGCTATCGGCTCTTTTGTTGGAGCTGTTGTATCTGGTTTACTGTCAGGTGCAGCATCTACTGTTTGACGGTATTGAGAATAAGTGCCGGGGAAATCACGGATCACACCATCGCCTTCAAATACAAACAGGTGATCAATGAGCCGATCCATAAAATAACGATCGTGAGAAATAATGATCAGGCAACCGGGAAACTCGCTGAGAAAATTCTCTAATACTCCAAGTGTAGGAAGATCTAAATCGTTTGTAGGTTCATCCAGCACCAGAAAATTTGGATTGCGAAAAAGAATAGATAACAAATGCAGTCTTCTTTTTTCGCCCCCGCTTAATTTGCTTACATAGGTATATTGCTTATCGGGGGTGAAGAGGAATAATTCCAGAAACTGCGAAGCACTAAGTGAGCCGCCGTTGGCCAGGGGGAAATGCTCTGCGATATTTTTTACAAATTCGATCACGCGCATATCGCCTTTGATCTGCAGGCCCTGCTGCGAATAATTTCCGAAAATAACGGTATCGCCAATATAGATCTTTCCGCTATCAGGCTGTTCCAGTCCCTGTAATAAATTGATAAAGGTGGATTTTCCTGAGCCATTCTTTCCTATGATTCCGATCCTTTCTCCTTTTTTGAAGGTATAGTCAAACCCTTTCAGCAATTCTTTATCGCCATAACTCTTATATACTTTTTTCATCTCTGCAATCTTACCACCCAGACGACTCATTTTCACCTGCAATTGCAGATCCTCTTCACCGATCTGTTGCTTCGCTTTTTTCTCTACTTCATAAAAATTATCCTGACGACTTTTGCTTTTAGTGGTTCTTGCTTTGGGTTGTTTGCGCATCCACTCCAGTTCTTTGCGATAGGTATTCTTTGCTTTATCAATACTGGCTGCTTCACTTTCTATACGCGCCGCTTTTTTCTCCAGGTAATTGGCGTAGTCGCCTTTATATACATGAATATCTTCGGTATTCAGATCCCATATCTCGGTACAAACAGTATCCAGGAAATAACGGTCGTGGGTCACTAACAACAGAGTCACATTTTCTTTATCGAGATAGTATTCCAGCCATTCCACCATCGAAAGGTCCAGGTGATTGGTAGGTTCATCCATGATCAGCAGTACATGTTTATGTTCAAAACCAATATCGATAAGTGTTCGCGCCAGGGCCACTCTTTTCCGTTGTCCGCCGCTTAGAGTACCCGCGATCTGATCCAGGTTATGAATATCCAGTTTGCCCAAAACCTGTTTTACCTTAGAATCGAAATCCCAGGCATTCAGGTCGTCCATAAGACTCAGGGCTTCACCAATCTTTTCGTGATCATCTTTTTCACTGGCCAGTTCATAGGCGCGGATAGCGTTCATTACCGGATGGTCATGATAGAAGATGTTATCGAGAATACTCTTGTCTTCGTTGAACATGGGTTCCTGTTCAAAAAGTACCACGTCCACATCCTTGCTGATCCAGACCTTGCCTTCGTCGGCAGTCTCTTTGCCTTCTAATATCCTTAAAAGAGTGGATTTACCGGAACCATTCCGTGCGATCAGAGCGATCTTATCGCCTTCTTCGATGTTGAATGAGATTTTGGAGAACAGGGGCTGAATACCATAGCTTTTGGTGAGGCCCTCTACCGAAACGTAATGCAT
>JBKJMI010000128.1:0-26416 GCA_046596515.1 Chitinophagaceae bacterium
CACCGCTGGCATTCTGTGAAACCCTTCTTCCAAATTCTGAGAATGTAAACAGCATAACATCCTGGAAACGGTTATTGGCCTTCAGATCTTTTACAAAAGCGCTGACCGCTTCATTCATTTCACTAAATAAACGACCCTGCTGCGCTTCCTGATTGATATGTGTATCAAAACTTCCCAGCGACACATAATAAACTTTAGTATTGATCTCAGAATAAATAAGAGATGCAATTGTCTTAAGACTGTTTGCCAGATCCGATTTCGGATAACTGCCATTGCTTGGGTGTAAACGACTTTGTTTAAAAATATAATCAGCTGAAGAGAGCGTCTCTGCCATGGTCTTATATAAATAATCAACAGGCTTTTCCCCATCATTACCAGCATGGTTCTTCATCACATCGCGGAAAAATTTTTCATTGGCAGTTCCATATAATCTTTTTGGATCCTTAAGAGCAATTCCTTTTATATGTTCTCCTTTCAGGGAAAGACTTAAGATATCATCGATCTCAATGGCCTGCGTTGGATGATCGCATCCGCTACATTGCGCATCAAGATAACGGCCCAGCCATCCGGTGTTCCAATATTGATCACTCTGACTGGCAGTATGCCAGATATCCATGCTTCTGAAATGTGAACGATCCGGATTAGGATAGCCTACATTATTTAAAATTGAAAGATGCCCTTCATCAAACAAGTCCTTAAATCCGGTAAGCGCAGGATTTAATCCTACCTCATCCGTAAGCGAAAGCGCCTTTGCTTTTTCAATACCCAGTTTAGGACGTGCCTTGAAATAAAGATCATTACGGTAAGGGATGACAGTATTAAGTCCGTCATTTCCTCCGCTTAACTGAAGTATGACCACTATTTTATTTCCCGGAGGAACCAGGTTACCATTTTCAAATGTTTTCAGAAACTTAGGCAACATCAAAGATGCTGTTGCCAATGATCCTACCTGAATAAATTCTTTTCTCCTTATTAACATGTCAACTCATTTTAGATTTTAAAACCATTCACCCCACTCACCACTTTCTACTTTCTACTCACCACTCCCTAGCACAGCTGATACTCCGGCGTACTCATCACCTGCAGCGTAGCAGTCTTTATAAAAATTTCCCTTCCGGAATCATCAGCATATTGTTTAATAAGATCCTGTGGAATTTGCATTTTTACCTGCACTAAATTTCGAATGATGGTCTCCACCAGATTTTCGCGTGAGATCTTATCAAAATGTTTTACATAAAGATTCCAATCGATGGTCACATTGATCGGTTTTTCAACTCTTGTCATTTTATTACCTGCTGTCAGATCATCCTTATCCTTTCTGCCCATCATCTGGTCATCATCATCTTTCGGCTTTACATTCATCTCATCGGTCTGATTCAAAAGCATAGGCAATCTCATCCGCATCATCAATGAAGAACTGTCTATCCAATTCTTTCCACCCGGCCATCCGGCCACATTTGGAGGATAGAATAATACTTGCCCCAATACCCGCTGCAAAAGCAACAAAGCTTCCTGATTCTCCAGGTTCATTGGCAATAAGCGCTGAATACCTACCATTAGTTCAATTGGAGATTTGATATGCGAACCGATATTCTTTTCTTCATAGAACCAATCACTGGTAAAAATATCTTCCAGTAATGGAGCGATCTCATATTTATTATTATAAAAACGATCCGCCAGCCATTCTACTTTATCCTTATCGGCATTCTCATTTACAAAGAACCGGTACATTTTACCCACGATATACCTGGCTGTTTGCTTTTCCTGCAATAAAATATCCAGCACTTCATCTCCATCGAAATTTCCGGTCTTTCCTAAAACCGTCTTCTTATCATAATCATGCTGGAAGCGGCGAAACTGAAACTCACCTTTTATGGTAGAACCCCAGCCGGTAAATGCCCGGGCCGCCTCCTTAATATCCTCTTCGGTATAATGTCCTCTGCCCAGGGTAAACAATTCCATCACTTCCCTTGCGAAATTTTCATTTGGGTGATCTTTTTTATTCTGCTGATTGTTCAGAAAATTCAGCATGGCCGCCGATTTAGAAACCTCCTTTAGCAAGGTTCCGAAATTTCCCAGCGCATTCACTCTTATTACATCCAGTAAACCCTGCTGAAAGAAAAGATTCAAATTCCGGCAGGCAAAATGTCCATGCCAGAAAAAAGACAGTTTCTCTCTCAACTGCGATTTACTGTTCACCATATTCTGGATCCAGTAAAGATTCAGGCTTCGAATTCCCTCGCGATTTTTTTGTTGTAATTGTTTCTTCTCATCTGCACCTAATTCCTTTTTCTGCAATCTTCCTGCATCCTGGATCCCCATCACCAGGCCCTTCAGCGCATCATCTGCCACATCGATCATCTCCGGTTTTTTCTCTGATGCTTTTACAAGTGCTTTATAGAATTGCTTTGGTGAATAATCCGGCAGATCATTCAACTGTTCAACGGCGGGACCAAAACCGGCTCTCCATAACAGGTGCTGGTTCTTGATCTGGTTGGTCAACGACATGAGCTAATCATTTAGGTTTCAGACCTGAAAAGCAGATCAGGGTTTAATTTAAAGAGAATTACATCAAGGACGAAAATTGGGCTTAATATAGCAGGTAGTATTCCTGTTATTTAAAAAAAACTAATACAAATTGCTTTCAAAAATATTTCCCTCCATTAGCCGGGCCTATGTAATCCTCAACAGGATTTTAGATATATTTAGTGAATATAAAACCTTAAATCAAAAATACATTTATGAAAAAGCTTCTTTTGATCATAGCAGGCTCCTTCCTCCTTGGTATAGGATGTAAAAAAACATCCACTCAGGAACAGGATCTTTTAGGTGACGCACCCGTGGCAGTAACTACCAGACATTGCGCGACAGAAGAAGTTTTTCAGGAACAATTAAGAAATGATCCATCCCTGGCCCAGCGTATGGCAGCTATTGAACAGTTTACACGTGATTTTGCCAATAGTCCAGATGCCGGCCGATTGGTCAGAGGAGTAATGGAAATTCCGGTAGTAGTGAATGTGCTATGGAAAACATCTGACGAAAATGTATCTATTCATCAGATCAACTCACAGATCACCGCACTAAATGAGGATTACAGTGCCAACAATTCAGATTATAGCAGCGTTCCCGGAATATTTTCTTCCATAGCTTCCGGTAATTGTAATATCCGCTTTGTTTTGGATGCAGTAAATCGTAAACAAACAACAAAAAGAAGTTGGAACGCCAATGATGCCATGAAAAAATCAAAACAGGGTGGCATTGATGCTACTGGTCCTGATACAAAACTTAATATGTGGGTGTGTACACTCTCTAATGGCATTCTTGGGTATGCGCAGTTTCCCGGCGGGCCTGCTGCCACAGATGGAGTAGTGATCCTGAATACAGGTTTTGGCACCACCGGTACAGCACAAGCTCCATTCGATAAAGGTCGTACTGCCACTCACGAAATCGGCCATTGGTTTAACCTTCGCCATATCTGGGGTGATTCTAATTGCGGAGATGATCTGGTTGGAGATACTCCAATTCATACTACTGCTAACTTCGGTTGTCCTGGTACACCAACAAGTACCTGCGGAGGAACTGCACACCCTATGATGACCATGAACTATATGGATTACACAGATGATCCTTGTATGTTTATGTTCACCTTGGGACAAAAAACAAGAATGCAGGCTACCTATGCTTTAGGCGGACCACGTGCCAGCTTCAGATAAAATTATTTCAAATAAAAAAGGCCCTGGCTCAATACCAGTGTCTTTTTTTTGCGCCTTATTTTTATATCGATGCCGCACCGAAATAACTATGTAAAACTTTAGGCAAAGGGATGCTGCCGGGCTGCTGATTATTTTCCAGCAGACAGGCCACAATACGAGGAAGAGCCAGTGAACTGCCGTTTAATGAATGGGCCAGTTTTGTTTTTCCTCCCGCATCCTTAAAACGGATCTTCATTCGGTTGGTTTGAAATCCTTCGAAATTTGAAACCGAACTTACCTCCAGCCATTTTTCCTGCGCTGCGCTATACACTTCAAAATCGTAAGTAAGCGCTGAAGCAAAACTCATATCACCACCGCAAAGACGAAGAATTCGATAAGGCAGTTCAAGACTATTCAATAAAGCCTCCACATGCTCCACCATCTGATCCAAAATAGCATAACTGTTTTCGGGATGAACCAATTGCACGATCTCTACTTTATCGAATTGATGCACACGATTCAATCCTCTTACATCTTTTCCGAACGAACCGGCTTCTCTGCGAAAGCAGGGACTAAAGGCTGTCATCTTTATTGGGAGATCTGAATCTTTCAGCAGTGTGTCACGATAAATATTTGTCAAAGGCACTTCCGCTGTGGGAATCATATAAAACGAATCTGCCGCCATATGATACATCTGCCCTTCTTTATCGGGAAGCTGACCTGTTCCATACGCGCTGGCTTCATTTACCATCAATGGGGTTAAATATTCTGTATACCCTGCTGCTGTATTATAATCCAAAAAATACTGGACCAGCGCACGCTGAAGTTTAGCGCCCTTTCCTTTATATAATGGGAAGCCGCTACCAGTAATTTTTGCGCCAGTTTCAAAATCAACAATATCATAAGTCCTGATAAGGTCCCAATGAGGTACTGATCCTTCTGGTAACACCGGCTTTTTACCTCCTTCCCTTACTACTTCATTATCCTGTGGTGTTTTTCCAATCGGCACCAGCGGAGATGGAAGATTAGGCAAGAGGACCAGAATATCATTCAATTTCTTTTCTGTTTGCGCCAATTGATCTGAAATGGGTTGAAGGGAAGCTTTATAGGCAGCTACTTCCTGTTTCTTTGCTTCGGCAGCATCTTTTTCTCCTTTGGCCATCAACTGACCTATTTCTTTTGAAGCCGCATTGATCTTTGCAAGCGTATTATCAGATTCCAACTGTAATCTCTTCCTTTCATCATCCATCAAAATGATCTCATCTACCATTTGCGGAGCATAAAAATTCTTCTTTATCAACCGCTGTTTCACTCCTTCCGCATCCTGCCTTAAGGCCTGTAACTGCAACATTTTTTTTAGATTTGCCGCAAAGATACCTTTGTCCCTATGAATCCACAAGATGATCTGCAGCAAAGATGGTGGAACCTCGAAGCCAAATTGGTGGAAAGGTTTGGCAAGAAGCCCGATATGGAAGCAGTTTTGTTTCTGATCGGCATCCAGGAATTTGGTGATATTAAAGAAAAATTCACCAAAGAACAGAAACAGGATCTGATGCATATCGCCGTTTGCAGCCTGCTCTCCTCCAGTGGTTTTTATGAACTGGAAGGAATAGATGAAGATGGCTGGCCCCATTTCCGTCAGCTAAAAATAATGCCTGATATGAATCCTGTTGAACAGGAAAATTTTATCAAAGACCATGTCTTACTTTACTTCGAAAAAAATGAATTGCTATGAAAAATGGATTCTTTTCCTTGCTGACCCTGGTACTTTCGCTAACTGCTTTCTCTCAGGATTCAACAGTGCATAAAAAAGACCGGAAGAAAGATGTAATGTTGGTGACCAGCCTGGGTGATATAGTGATCCGTCTTTCTGACTCAACACCCCTGCACCGTGATAATTTTTTGAAACTGGTAAAGCTTCATTATTTTGATGGCATCCTTTTTCACCGCGTGATCCAGAATTTTATGATACAGGCAGGTGATCCCAATAGTCGTAATGCGGCTTCGGGAATAGGACTTGGAAATGGAGATCCTTCTTATACTATACCAGCTGAATTCCGAACCAGTTTGTTTCATAAAAAAGGAATGATCGCCGCGGCCCGCACAGGCGATAAAGAAAATCCTTTGAAGGCCAGTAGTGGAAGTCAGTTTTACCTTACACAGGGGAAAAAATTTACTGATGCGGGATTAGACTCTGTAGAAACATTCCGATTGAAAGGAAGAAAGATCCCTGCTGAACAGCGTGAGGTATATAAGACCCTTGGTGGCGTTCCCCATCTAGATCAGAACTATACTGTATTTGGTGAAGTAGTGAAAGGACTTGACGCGATCGATCGTATTGCCGCGGTTCCCACCAGCAAAGCAGCAGCAGACCATGACCGGCCTCTGGAAGATGTAAAGATCATAGAAGCAAAACTTATTAAAAGGCATAAGCATAAATAAAGAAAAGGCCCGAAGGCCTTTCTCAATAATCAATAATTAGTAATTAATAATCCTCATTTACTGCCCCATCATTCCTCCACCACCACCGTCTGTTCTTTTCTTTTCATCTTCGATGGCCGACTTCCTTTGGCGTGCCGCTTTTACCTGGCTGTTACCAAAACGATAGCTGAAATTGAGTTTGAACTGAGGGAATTCACCATGCCCGCTAAATACACTTTTTACACCTGTGAAATTACTCGTACCCCGAAACTCCATTGTCTTAAAGATATCGGATACAACGGTACGCAATGTGGCCTTCCCTTTGAACAGTGTCTTCTGGAAACCAGCATCAACCGTTCCCATCGATTTGGATTTAAAAAATCCCTGCCATATTGAAGGAGAAATATACAATCCACTCAACTCCGCAGTCCATCCTTTGCCCAGTTTGAATGAGTTCTGCATATAATAAGTCATGGCCAGCACTTGCTGATCAACAATCCTGTTGGCTCCGCCGAAATCAGCTTTATAATGCGAGAAGTTAGTATTCAGCGTAGCAAAGAAACTATACCATTTGTATTGGAAAGGATAACTGAAAGTCAACGCCACCACATCCTGTTTTGCCAGATTTTTCTTCGTCAGGAAACCTTTTGTCTTGTCAATCGTATCCGGTACCTGCGCAAAAATATCATTCACATGACTATAATTCAGGGAGGTGGTAAACTTATACTTATATATATGTGTCAACCCAAAACTATTCGTATACTGAGGTCTTAGCTGCGTATTTCCCTTCATATAAGTATACTCATTCAATTTGAACTCAAATGGGTTCAGGTCCTGGTAAGCCGGACGATCAATTCTTCGGCTATACGAAAGGGTGAACTGACTCATAGGTTTCTTATTGAAAGTAAGTGAAGCGCTTGGAAAAAGATCTGTATAGTCACGCTTAAAAGTAGAATCATAATTCACATAATTACTGTTCACTTTATTGAATCCGGTAGAAGTACCTCTTGAGTGGGTGTTCTCCGCTCTCAAACCAGCCTGTATCATGATCCCTTTCTTGAATTGCTTGTTATAACTTACATATAGTGCATTGATATTTTCCTTATAACCGAATTGATTACTCTTCAGCGTATCCAGCACCTTGCTTGTCGAATACACATTATAACGCTTGAAATCATTATCCGTTTTCACGATACCCACCTTACCTCCAAAGCCCAATCTTCCGCCTTTTAAATTCTGCTCATAATCTGTTTTGAAAGAAAACAGATCAATATTTGTGGGAGAGATCATGTTATAGATTACACGACTGATCTCAGCACCGCTTGGATTCGTATAATAGTTAGGTTGATTTTGGTTCGAGTTGATCCGGAAAAAGCCATAATCAGCATCCATGTTTAATTCCCTTCCCTTTGTATCGACATAACGATAGTTGAGATTCGTGTTCACATTATCTCTCTTCATATCATTATGGTTAGTTGCCTGAAGAATCTTCACCAGTGTGTTCGTTGGCATATAAGTGAAATACATTGGTCCGGCGGTATTCAAGTCATTACGCACAAGATTCCCGGTGATCACTGCCCCCAATGTACTTTTCTTATCGATGAAATAATCGGCGCCGACTTTGAAACTATTAGCAGTATTTCCGAATGATATTCTATTGTTCAGGTTGAAAAGCGTGTCAAACTGCTCACTGCGTGAATTAATCACCAATAGGTTTTTACCCTTATTAAAATTGTAATTCCCAAACAGGTTTACTTTCTTGTTTCTGTAATTCAGGTTGATACCAGTAGTCCCTTTGGCATAGGTACCCTGAGTATAACCAACATTCACCGAGCCATTCGTACCAAATGATTTATTCTTTTTCAGTCTGATATTAATGATCCCCGCATTACCCGCAGCCTCATATTTAGCAGATGGATTTGTGATGATCTCAATGGCTTCGATCTGCGAAGATTGCATGCTCTTAAGAAAATTTGCCAGATCCGTACAAGAAAGTGGAGATGGTTTTCCATCAATATAAATCTGCACACCATTTTTACCGGCAAGGCTGATATTATCATCTTTATCAATCATAATGCCAGGGCTTTTGCGAAGCAATTCCATCGCATCATTTCCAACAGCATTGATCGTGCCTTCCACATTAAGAATGGTTTTGTCTGCCCTTACTTCCACCAATGGTTTTTTGGCGGTTACGGTCACTCCTTTTAATTCACCTGCCAATTGACTGATCATCAAATCAGGCATATTTGTTTTGCTTCCGCTGGCTTGTTCAAAAACAGCAGAATAAACAGGCTTGTATCCAACATAAGATGCAGTTACAAGGAACCGGCCTGTACGATTGATCGTTATTGTATACCGACCTGTAGCGTTGGTAGTAGCCAATTTTACTACAGATGAATCTTTGGCATTAAGGAGGGAAATGGTGGCCTTTTCAAGCCCCTTGCCCTGGGCATCCTTCACATTACCGGCAATCTCCTGGGCATTAAGGGAGTAAGCAAAGAACAAGGACGCGAAAATCATAGTTAAACTTCTCATTATCAGACTATTTGATTAAGGTTTTCGCAAAGATAATTCTTGTCATAGTTGTGTAAAACGACTATAAGACCAATGGCAAAAATCTAACTGTGAACGGCTGGTTTTCTCCGGTGAAATAATTTTACCGCTGCTTTCTTAAACTTGATTTACCGTAATTTGCAGACCTAAATAACTGATCATGAACTTTCCCGAAAATCTTCGCTACACCAAGGACCACGAATGGATCAAAATGGATGGTAATGTGGCAACTGTAGGTATCACAGATTTTGCACAAAGAGAACTGGGTGATATTGTATATGTAGAAGTAGAGACCCTCGGCCAGCCCCTTTCTGCCGGCTCTGTTTTTGGAACCGTGGAAGCAGTCAAAACCGTTTCTGATCTTTTTCTGCCTATAAATGGAACCATAAATGAGTTGAATCCGGCATTAGCAGGTGCTCCTGAACTAGTGAATACAGATCCTTATGGAGAAGGCTGGATGATCAAAATGACGGTTTCTGATCCTGCAGAAGTAGCAGCGCTGCTTGACGCAGCTGCCTATCAGGCCGTTGTTGGCTAATACTTTATATGGCATTTTCAAAAAAAATTCATTTGCTGCTGGCCATATCCTGGCTAACGATCATTACTGTATTATTGGTAATACCCGGTTCAGCCTTCCCATCAGAAAATTGGATGTCGGGAATTCAACTCGATAAATGGGTTCACATCTTCCTGTTTGCATTATTGGTAATGTTATGGGTAAAGGGGCTGTGGAAAAATTATCCCACTTCCTTTCACTATGCCCGATTATCCTCTTGGGTAGCCATCCTTGCAGTGATCTACGGAAGTTCTATGGAAGTAGTGCAGTATTATTTTGTTCCAAACCGATCCTTCGAATTGAATGATATATTCGCTGATCTGATTGGTTCTCTGATAGGTTATCTCATAATGATGAGGGGGTATATAAAAAAATAAACCCCTGTAGAAACAGGGGTCGCAACCAAAACTAACTGCTTATGAGAAAATTGAGTGCTTTTATAATGAGGTTTAAATATTAGTTGTTATTCAATAACGCAAATTTACTGCCACTAGTATGCTGTTTGCTGTTAAGGAAACATTAAAAGCTTTTAAAAAAGAAAAACTCCTACGAAATTTCCACCATCTTCTTTAGCGGAAAATCCTTCTCACAGAATTCCAACCTTTTATCTTTCGATATTACCCGAAACAAAAATTGAAAACAGTAAAAGATCTAAAGAACTGCTGAGTAAGTTTAAAATCTTACTCAGAATATAATATCAAAATTTCGTGCCAAAAGGTTTCTGAAGCATGAAAAATTCAAGCTTTTTGTTAATTGGAGTAGTTTCCCTTAGAAGAAATAGTACATACTAAGGATAAATAATGCAGATCAGGCCTGGTCAGTTTTGCTTTGCTAATTTTTCTGAGTTCTCTGCAAACTGTAGTGCATCAATAAGTTCTTGTATTTCACCGTTCAATACGGCATCCAGATTATAAAGTGTCATTCCTATTCGATGATCTGTGATTCTTCCCTGCGGAAAATTATAAGTGCGGATCTTGGCTGAACGATCACCTGTGCTAACCAGGCTTTTTCTATGCCTTGAAATTTCTTCTTCCTGCTTTCTCACCTGTTCTTCATATAATCTGGTTCTCAATATCTGCATGGCCTTTTCACGGTTGCCTAACTGCGTTCTTTCTGTTTGACAAATAACTACGGTGCCCGTCGGTATATGGGTAAGCATCACCTTGGTTTCCACCTTGTTTACATTTTGTCCGCCTGCTCCACCACTTCTGGATGTCTCCATTTTTACATCACTTTCTTTCAACTCAAAATCAACCTCCTCAGCCTCCGGCATTACAGCCACAGTGGCGGCTGAAGTATGTACCCTTCCACTTCCTTCGGTGGCTGGCACCCTTTGTACTCTATGCACCCCGCTTTCAAATTTTAAAATCCCATACACTTCATCTCCTGTCACTTCTAATTGAACTTCCTTATATCCTCCAACCGTTCCCGAACTTTCACTTACTATGGCGGTGGTCCAACCTCTTCTTTCACAATAACGGATATACATCCTTAGCAGATCACCGGCAAAAAGACTGGCCTCGTCACCCCCGGTTCCCGCCCTTATTTCCAGTATCGCATTCTTTTCATCCTGCGGATCCTTAGGAATCAATAACTGACGTATATAGGATTCGAGTTTTTGCTTTTTTTCTTCCAGGCTTGGCGCTTCCAATTTGGACAATTCACGCATCTCCTCATCATTCCCTTCAATGGCCTCTTTATAAAATTCTATATCATCCAGCACCTTTCTGTAATCAGTATAGGCAGTTACAATCTTTTCCAGACTGCGGTATTCCTTGCTGGTTTCGGCGAATCTTTTATTGTTGCCCACGATCTCAGGATTGGTAAGTGCTACTCCCAACTGATCGAATCTTGCTTTTATGGCTTCAAGTCTGTCTAACATATTCATTTCCCGCTAAGGGCCGCCAAAGGTACAAGAATAATTTTTCGGTATTCGGATACGATTTATGGAATTTTACAGCATGGCATTTATCAAATTCAAAGGCACCCAATTATTCGATGGCTATCAACTCCTGAACGATAAAGTGCTGATCTGTTCTGAAGAAGGCGAGATCATTGACCTGCTAAATACAGAAGAAGCTGGCGAAGATCTGCAACAATTAGAAGGGATCATTTCTCCGGGATTTATTAACTGCCACTGCCATTTGGAATTAAGTCATATGAAGGGCTGCATTGTTGAAAACAGTGGCCTGGTTGATTTTGTTTACGGTATCATTACTCAGCGACAGGCCACTGAAGAGAATATGCAGGAGGCCATTGAAAAAGCAGAAACGGAAATGCTCGATCAGGGAATTGTAGCAGTAGGCGATATCTGCAATAACAATATCACCGCAGCGCAAAAACAAAAAGGGCGTCTCTACTATCATAATTTCATTGAGGCGGCTGGTTTTCTTCCTGATATAGCGATGGCGCGTTTTCAGCGATCAGTTGATCTTTTCCGTGAATTTGCCGGTCAGTATGCTATACCGATTGAATCTAATTCCATTGTACCTCATGCTCCCTATTCTGTTTCAAATGAATTATGGCAGCAGATCCTTCATTTCCCCGGCAATCATTTGCTCACCATTCATAACCAGGAAACAGAATCGGAAAACGAATGGTTCCGGAATAAGTCAGGCGAATTTAATCGACTCTATAAACAAATGAATGTGGATACTTCCTCTTTTCAACCAACAGGAAAAAGCAGCCTCCAATCTTATCTCCCCCGTTTATTACCAAATCAATCTACAATCCTGGTTCATAATGTACATACGCATGAAGAAGATATCCTCTTCAGCAAAATGAATTCATCAAAGAATGAAATTTTCTGGTGCCTTTGTCCTAATGCCAACTGGTATATCTCCCGAAGGATGCCGCCAATAAATAGTTTAATGGAACATGAATGTCGGATTGTATTAGGCACCGATAGCCTGGCTTCCAATTATCAATTGAATATAATGGCAGAAATAAATAGAATTCAGGAACATTTTCCGAAAATATCATTGGAGACCATGCTTAGCTGGGCCACATCCAATGGTGCAAAGGCTTTGCAACTTGATCAACTACTTGGCAGTTTTGAAAAAGGTAAAAAACCAGGGATTGTACAAATAAAGGATGGTATTTCCAAACGCCTGCTCTGATCATCCCAGTATCGCTCTCAATACAGGAAGCGTTTTCATAGTTCCAAATTCTGAAATATGGATCACATAAAATTGTTCCAGCTGTTGTAATAAGGCTCGGCGAAATACTGCATTGAGTTTTATGTCCTCCAACTCACTTACCTGCATCACTTTTAATAACTGCGAACAAACAAAAGCCGCTTTTTCTTCAACCATATAGGGATGCATAGGTCGCTGGGACACAAAACATCCTTCCTTCAGATCAAGTATTAAATTAGAATCGCTGTAGTTATCATCTATCCTGAATCCAAAAAAATGAGAAAGATGCAGCGCGTAAAATAAAGGCAGGTTTGCCATTACAGCATCATTGCTTTTATCAAGTTCCTTCATAATATCTTCAACAAAATAAAATAAGTCCGGATTTGCTTCAGGCTGTTTTAAACATTTAGTCAGCAACTCTACCATAAAAAGTGCTACGGTATTACGGGGCACATCCGAGTATAAATGATCATAGATCGTATTCCACTGAAATTCACGAATACGGTTCAGGTGCTTAAGCTCATTATGATAAACCACCAGATCAAGTAAGGCAGCCGGCTGAAAGAACTGCGATTTGCCCATGGATTTTTTTGATGAGGTTCTTACGCCACTCACAATATATGATTGTACCCCAAACAATTCAGTAAATACTGTTACGACCAGACTGGTCTCTCCGTATTTAACAGCTCGTAACACGATGCCCTTTGTTTTATTTAAAAGCGTTGACATTAATTAGCAATAAAAAATATTTTTCCTGCCACAGATATTTTGCCAATCTCTTTCCCTACCAATACCAGGTAAGCACCGGATGCGATCTTTTGTCCGTTATAATTTTTCCCATCCCAGATGGCTTGACCACCTAATACTCTGGTTTGAAAAACTAATCTTCCATTTAATTCCGTGATCTTGACAATAGAATTTTCAGCCAGCCCTTTTATTGCAATAGTGCCGGTATATCCGGGTGGTACCGGATTGGGGAATACTAAAAGATCAGATGAATTCTCAGCAGGTTCAGTTGCCGTACTTCTGAAAGAGCATAGACCTTTTGCGGTTTCAACAAATAATTCTCCTGTCACTCCATCTATCGCAAGTTTTTTAACATCATTGCTCAGTAAGGGACTATTATCTTCTGTAAAACGATAAATTAATTTTTGTCCGGTTGGATCAACAAGAAATACGCCATTCTGTGTGGCGATCCATTTTCGGTTGGCCCCATCTACCGCGACGCTTCTTACTTCCTGTCCTTTAAATAAATAACCTGCGAAATTTCCATTGGCCACCACCGGCCAAATCGCATCGCAGCCTCCTGCAGTAAAGGCCTGATCCGGACATTCAATTACTCCTACCCCATCATTGGTCCCTGCCCAGATATAACCATTTCGGTCTTTGACAACACATATAACTTCAGTTCCGGGAAGATTACCATTGCCCGCTCCATTTCTATATCTTCTCCAGCGATCATCTCCTGTATTGTCAATGCTGCCGGCATCATCAAAACACAATAAGCCATTTCCCAATGGTGATACTATCCATTTAAAATTATTGTCATCAATTAGGATCTGCGACATTGCATTCTCAACTAAACTAAAAGGAGGAGCGAAATTTTTCCAGCTACCATCTGCCTTCATTACTTTAAGTGGTCGGGCAGAACCAAAATTGCTCACCCATAAATTCTGTTCCTTATCAAATGCCAGACCGGCCACCCGGTAACTTCGGGGATCTCCCGCTGGTGCTTCCAGTTTACCTTGTTTAAAAATATTGAAAACAGGTCCCTGCTTAACATGCAATAATCCTCCACCAAATGAACCGGCCCAGATACTATTATCTCTGTTATCATAAGTAATACAAACTAGATCCAGCAAACTATCCATCACTGAATAACGATAACGATTGATATTATTCCAGCTTCCTTCGCCAAAAACAAAAATGCCATCGCCATCATATTGATAGTTCCATGAACTATTTACGGCGCCTGAACTAACATATAATTTTGATTGATTGACAATCATCTCACCACTGCCAATAGCCTGCGGTGAATTTGGACTATAGTTCACATAATTATTTCCATTATTAAAATAAGATAGTCCGGCGAACTGGTCAGCCACCCAGGGCTCATTATGATAAGTAATTGCTTTTCGGGGAAAGGATATTGCTCTCGTTGAATTCAGGTTTCGGTAAACAGAGGCATCCGCATTCAGATAGATCACCCGGGCATTTGTACCATTTCTCTCACAGATGGAAATTCTGTTTTCTGTAAGCTGTACACTGACAAATGGCCAGCCATCCGAATAAAAATAATTCCAGCTATTCCCATTCTGCACAAACAGCGAATCATTTTTTTGAACGATGATCTTGCTCTGAATAGTTATCACCTGCTGACAGGAACCTAAACTTAGTCCGTTTCCATTGACCAGGTTCCAGTTGGCAGGATCGGCCAGGTTGCTTGAATTGATGGCTGCTTTTTTTAATCCATCCGTAGTTGCCGCATAATAATAACTGGCATCTGAGGTAAATCCATTTATTCTTAGATGATTGCCGCCATTACCAATGAACCAGCTATCCTTTAGTTCTTTTCGTTTTGCATCGATCAGAACAATACCCAGGCCGGTACACAAATAATAAACAGATCCTGTTTTATATATATTGTAAATGGTCTTGTCGCCGATTATATTATCTCTTTTTATATCTGGAATATTGACGATCTTATTTTTTTCGATGATATCGAGATTGCTATTGGTATAGGCGATCAGTAATTGCTTTTCAATTGAATCATAATAGATAGCGCTTACCCCGGTTTCGCTTAACCCCGTAACTCGACTATATCTTTCAATGGATCCATTAACTAACTCTGCAGAAAACAGGCTATATGGGGTAGCTGCGAAAATTTTTCCATTGCCCGAGCTCAGATCAATGGCGCTATTGTAGGGAAGATGTTCTCTCCACTGACCAATGGGTGGAAGAGGATCCTGCGAAAGACAGATAATGTTAAACAGCAGGCAGATTATGAGTGTTGTTGAACGCACGCGGTAAAATTAGTTTATCTTGCGGCGAATTCAATTCTCTATGTGGCGTAAGCTTGGTCAATTCATACTTCGGTTCAGATTCTACATTCTTTTTGTACTGTTAGCAGCGACAGCATTTGCAGCTTACGAAACAAGTAAGGTCGAGATCAGCTATGATTTTTCCAAAGCGATTCCGCTGAACAATCCCAAATACAAGATCTACCAGGAATTCAAAAAGCAATTCGGTGAAGATGGCAATCTGCTGGTGATCGGTGTTCAAACAAGGGAATTTTTCCAGGCAGACAAATTCAATGCTTATTCCAAACTTGTAAGCGATCTGAAAAAACTGGAAGGGGTAGATGATATCATCAGTGTGAATTCTGCGATCAATCTGAAAAAAGATTCTGCTACCGAAAAATTAATGGCCGAACAGATCTTCCCTGCAGGAATACTGACGCAAGAGGCAATCGACAGTGGTGCGAATAGTTTTTTGCAACTGCCTTTTTACCGGGGATTACTTTATAATCTTGACTCTAACTCCTGGCTAATGGGGGTTAGAATAAACAAGGAAGTTTTATCAAATAAATCCCGCGACGGTATTGTTCGGAATATCCGCAACATGGCTGATAGTTTTGGAAAGGCCAATAACCTGCAGGTGTATCAGAGTGGTCTTCCTCTTATTCGTACTGAACTTTCTATTCGCGTGAAACGTGAAATGAAAATGTTCATTCTGATGTCGGCCCTTTTATCGGCGTTGATCTTACTTCTATTCTTCCGTTCCTTCAGCGCTATGTTAATATCCATGGTAGTGGTGGGTATCGGGGTACTATGGAGTTTTGCTACTATGGAGTTGATTGGATATAAATTAAGTATTCTTAATGCGCTGATCCCCTCACTTATTGTGGTAATTGGAATTCCCAATTGTATTTACTTCTTCAATAAATTTCATACAGCTTATA
The DNA here is from genome assembly GCA_046596515.1 of Chitinophagaceae bacterium. Taxonomy (GTDB): domain Bacteria; phylum Bacteroidota; class Bacteroidia; order Chitinophagales; family Chitinophagaceae; genus JJ008. Next base: position 16,321 of record JBKJMI010000128.1, read on the forward strand.
ACGAAACAGGCGATAAGAGAAAAAGCCTGGTGATGATGGTGGACAAAATGGGCATAGTCACTTTGTTTTGTAATCTCACTGCGGCTATTGGTTTTGCAGTATTTGCTATGACGCAGAGCCAGATCCTTAAAGAATTTGGTGTAGTGGCCGGTATCAATATCATGGCGCTGTTCTTTATTTCACTTTTCTTCATTCCGTCTGTACTTAGTTTCCTGCCTCCTCCAAAAAGCAGGCATATGAAATACCTGACCAATCCCCGGTTGAATCGATGGCTTGACCGACTGGAAGGATGGTCAATGAATCATCGTGGAATTATTTATGCGCTTAGTGCGGTAATGGTCATTGGGGCTGTTGCGGGAATTATGCGTTTGAAAACCGTAGGGCATATTGTTGATGATATGCCGAAATCGGATCGTGTGTATGCTGATCTGCGTTTTTTTGAATCGAATTTCAAAGGAGTAATGCCGCTTGAGATAGTAGTGGATACTAAAAAGAAATTTGGTGTTACCCGTAACCTGGGAAATATTCAACGTATCGATTCACTATCACAATTCATAAGTAAGATGCCGGCTATTGGTAAGCCATTAAGCATAACTGAAGGATTGAAATTTGCCAAGCAGGCTTTTTTTGATGGAGATTCAAATAACTATACTCTTCCTTCTGAATTTGATCTGCCAGCTTTATCTCAATATTTAAAAGGGGATCAGAGTCAGTCAAAAAATTCTTTTTCAAAACTGGTTTCCACGTTTATGGATAAAGAAGGAAGGCAGGCCAGGATCAGTGTGAGTATGGCTGATGTGGGAACGGTTCGGCTTCCAAAGATCCTTGATTCAATTCAGGGTAGAGTGAACCAACTATTTCCGGCAGATAAATATGATGTGAAAATGACCGGCACCAGCGTGACCTTCCTTGAAGGCAGCGGTTATATCATTAATGGATTAAAAGACAGTATTTTTTGGGCATTCCTCCTGATTGCGGTTTGTATGCTCTATTTGTTCCGATCTGTCCGAATCCTATTTTGTTCCTTGATTCCCAACCTGATACCTCTGATGATTACCGCTGGAGTAATGGGCTGGGTGGGTATTCCATTAAAACCCTCCACTGTGCTGGTTTTCAGTGTGGCCCTGGGGATCGCCATTGATATTACGATTCGGTTTCTGGTCAACTATAAACAGGAACTACCTCATAATCAGTACGATATAAAGAAAACGGTGATTCAGACCATTCATGGGACTGGTATCAGTATACTTTATACTTCTATGGTACTGATCGCGGGGTTCATAATTTTCTGCTTCAGCGGCTTCGGAGGCACCAAGGCTCTGGGCTGGCTCACTTCACTTACACTGGTCACCGCCACTCTTACCAACCTGGTGCTTTTGCCAGCCATTTTAATTTCTGTCCTGAAAGGGAAGAAATGATTGATTTTACTACATTTACAGCAAGTCTGGGCTCAAAAATTCAAGCAGCAAACCATTAAGGAATATTGTCTGTTAAAGAAATTGTAATGGAGTTGTTTTTTAAGTCAGATTATTGGGCAGTTACCATGCTGCAATTTTTGATTTTTTCAAGGTGTTAATGCTTATTTTCACGATCCCTTTAAGGGTTTTTTATTGTTATAAAGATTTATACTAAAACTAAATGCAAATGAGAAAGCTGTTTCTACTCCTAATGGGTGTTGTGTTCATTGCTACCCAGGCAATGGCGCAGCGTACTGTTACTGGTGTTGTGTCCGATGAGAAAGGTAATCCTGTTGCCAAAGTTTCTGTTGTAGTAAGAGGTACCACAGTGGGTACAACTACAAAGGACGATGGTACCTATTCTCTGGTGGTTCCAGCCAATGCCAAAGCCCTTGTTTTTTCCGCTGTTGACATGAGTCCGGTTGAAGTTGCTATTGGAAACAATAGTTCCGTTAACGCCACACTCAAAAATGAAGACAAATCATTGACCGAGGTCGTGGTTACGGCTTTCGGTATCAAAAAAGACAAAAAGACACTGGGATATGGTGTTTCCCAGATCAACAGTGCTGAACTGAACCGCGCTCATACACCAAATATCACTAATGCCATCGGCTCGAAGATCGCGGGTATCCGTGTTCAGGGCAGTGGTGGATCCTTTACTGGTTCCAGCATTATCATCCGTGGTTATACCACATTCACAGGTTCTAACCAACCACTATTTGTGGTAGATGGTATTCCTATTGATAACAGTGGTGGAGGTAGCCCGCTTCAGAATGGTCCATCGGTTTCTAACCGTGCACTGGATCTGAACCAGGATGATATCGAATCTATATCTGTTCTTAAAGGTCCTTCTGCAGCCGTACTTTACGGATCACGCGCCTCCAATGGTGTTATCCTTGTTACCACTAAAAAAGGAAAGGCAGGACAGAAATCTTCCATTGAGTTTTCCAGCAATTATTCAATAGAGACCGTAAACCGTTTACCTGCTTATCAAAATGATTATGCAGAAGGTAATAACGGAATTTTCTCTCCAACTGCTCAAACTTCCTGGGGACCAAAAATGGGTACTACAGTTACAAATGCATATAACCCTGCAACAAATACAAATACTCTGACACAGGTATTGACCCCTTATCCGAATAACGTTTCTGACATCTTCCGTAATGGAACCAATTTCCAAAATAACGTAGCTTTCTCTGGAGGTACAGACAGAAGCAGTTTCCGTTTCTCTTATGGTTATCTGCGCAGCACAGGTGTTTTGGACAACAATACCCTGATCCGTCACAACTTCACCATCAACAGCAGTTCTAAGGTGAACAATTACCTGACAGTTACTGTGACGGCTACTTATACAAATAACTTCTCAAAGCGTACACAACAGGGTAACCAGCTGAGTAATCCTTTGTTCCGTGGCTGGATCACCCCTCGTAGCTATGACCTGACAGGTACTCCGTTTGAGGATATCACAGGAAATCAGCTCTACCCTCTAGGAGAAGATAATCCTTACTGGACCATCAAAAACAACCGTTACAACGATGAGATCAACCGGTTGATTGGTAGTGTATCTCTTAATTTCAAACTAACCAAATGGCTGAACTTCGATTATAAAGTCGGAACTGACGTTTACTCTACATTCCGCCATAGTTACGACCAGATTGGCGCAAGAGGCCAAGCCAATACCACTGCCAATGGAGTAGGTGGTATACGCGAAGTAAGAAATCAATTTCGTTCTATAGGTCACAACGCATTTTTTACAGCACAGAAAAGAATCAAGGCATGGTCCGCTAGCCTGATCGTTGGACAGGAGTTTCAGCAGATTTACAGTGCAGCAGCACAGTTAGATGGAAAAGTCGTTTTTGTAAGAGATTTCGAACAACTTTCCAATACTACCACCTTCTCCCCTTCTCCTTCCAGCGGATCCAGCAAAACAAGACTGATTGGTCTTTATGGTGATGTTTCTCTTAGTTATAAGAGCATCTTCACCGCTAACCTTACATTGAGAAATGACTGGTCATCTACTTTCAGACCAGGAAGAAATTCTTATCTATATTCTGGTTACGGAGGTTCTATTAACCTGACCGAACTGGTGCCTACACTTAAAAATAAAGTGATCGACAATATCAAGATCCGCGGCAACCATGCTAAAGTGGGTAAGGCTGGTGGTGAGTTTGTATACTCCACTGATTCTTATTTTGCTGGTGCTGGTGCAGCAGATGGTTTCGGTCCAAATATCACCTTCCCTTTCAATGGTATCCTGGGTTTCACGCTGAGCAACTCTGCTGGTAATCCATTCCTGCGTCCGGAGTTCACAACCAACAAAGAGATCGCAATTGAAGTAGCCCTATTTAAAAATCGGATTAATTTTGAATTTACTACCTACAGGCAGTCATCGACTGACTTGATCTTTGCAGTTCCCCTTTCTGCCGCATCCGGTATTACTTCTAAAGTATTGAATGCAGGTAACCTGTCCAATAAGGGTAAAGAGTTTACTCTTAACCTTGTTCCTGTAAAATCCAAAGCATTCCAGTGGGATATTAATTTCAACTATACTCAGTTCAAGAGCACAGTAGATCAACTGGCTCCAGGTGTAGCAAATATCTTCCTCGGAGGATTTACTACCCCTAATGTTCGCCTGGTAGTAGGCGATGAGTATGGCCAGATCTATGGTAACGCTTATCAGCGTGATGTAAAGACCGGCAAGATCATCGTAGGTGCCAATGGTCTTCCTCTGATCACTTCAGGTGTTCAGAAGATAGGTAATCCTAATCCTAAGTATACCATGGGTATGACCAATACCTTCAGCTGGAGTGGTTTCTCCCTTTCCGTGCTGATGGAATACAAAAAAGGCGGACAGATCTATTCCCGTAACATCGCCGACTTGCAGCGTAACGGTGTAGCTAAAGAAACAGCTGCGTTCCCTCGTTATGATGCAGCCAACGTACTGCAGAAGCCTTATATTTTCGATGCGGTTTATGCAAATGGTAACCCTAATACTACCTATGTGTCTGCGCAGGATTATTATGGTAACAGCGGCAAATTTGCTGCTGCAGAAGGATTTATTTTTGATGCAACCTGGTTCCGTATAAGAGAAGCTAATTTCTCCTATTCTGTACCATCAGCTATGCTAAAGAAAACACCTTTCGGCCGCGCTGAGTTTTCTGTATATGGACGTAATCTTTATCTGCATGCTCCTAATTACCCTCATCTGGATCCGGAACAAAATGCATTGGGTATTTCCAACGCACAAGGTCTTGAGTTCAATGCGCTGCCGCAAACACGCACGATGGGTATGGGTCTGAAATTGATCTTTTAATTAACAACAAACAACGATAAACATGAAACTCAGATTAAATAAATTCACTGTACTGCTTGCAGGTATCGTGCTGTTTGGCTCCTGTAAAAAAGATCTGAACATCAATAAGGATCCGGACAGGATACTCGATTCCAACAGCCCGATCGCGCAGTTGCTTACCTCTGCTCAGGTGAACCTGGGATTTGAAGGTGGCTCGGATCTTTACCGGTATTCGACCCTGCTTATTCAGCAAATGAGCGGCTATGCTTCACAGCCAAACCAGACTTACGATTATTACCGTCATAATATAACAGGTAGTGACCTTAATAATCTATGGGGAAGCATGAATGCTACCACCCTAAGTGATCTTGAACTGATCATCAAAAGAGGTACTCTCAGTCCTTATTATACCGGTATTGCTAAAGTGCTGAAGGCTTACGAATATTCACTAATGGTGGATACCTGGGGAGATATTCCTTATTCTCAGGCTCAGCAGCTTACTGGTAACACACAACCTGGCTATGATGATGATGCGACTATTTATCCAAAACTGAATCAATTACTGATCGATGCGGTAATTGATCTTAATGCTGCTTCCAGCTTATTAACGCCAGGTACTAACTCTGTAATGTATACAGGCACATTTGCTACAATAAAGACCAACTGGATCAAACTGGCTAATACGCTTCGCCTGCGTTTATTCCTTCACTATAGCAAGATCAACCCAAGCTTCGCTGTTTCGAACATCACTACACTGGTGAACAGTGGCGCGGCATTCTTCGCATCTAATGCAGATAATTTCGTTATGCCTTTCTACGATGTAGCCAACCAGAGAAATCCTATCGCAGCGTTTGAAGTAAGCCGTCCTAACTATCTGTTCGCAGATCAGGCCATGCTTAGTTTAATGAGTGCTAAACTCGATCCACGTCGCCCTTATTATTTCACTTCTTTCCCATACCAGGGAATTCCATTGCCGATCACTGTCAGTACTTCTGCTGCAACTGTTGCTGGTAATGTATTAAGTTTTTCTAGTACCACTGGTATCGCTGCCAATATGATCATTTCGGGTGTGAATATTCCTTATGGAACAACGGCTACTGCTGTTACTGCAACTACTGTAACACTTAGTAATAATGTTACGGGTGCAGGTGTAAGTTCGGGTGCTGCTGTTGTGGCGGCCCCTGCTGTGTTTACTGCTGTTTCCGCCACAGCGCCTCCTGCAGCTCCAAACAATAACTATAGCCGGATACATACTTATCTCCGCGGTGTTGTTACGGCTGGTGCTGCTCCTCCATTCGTATATTCTGGTGCAGCTCCTATTCGCATGATGACCTTCGCTGAATATAATTTCATTCGCGCTGAAGCCGCTTTATTAGGTGCTCCGGGAAATGCCCAGGCATTCTTTACAGCTGGTATCACTGCTTCTATGCAGGATGTAGGTGTGAATGCAAACGATATCGCTGATTACCTCACTCTTTATGGAACCCTTAGTGGAACAACTGCTCAGCAACTGCGTCAAATCGCAGAAGAGAAGTATGTCGCTATGTTCGGCATATCTGTAGAACCATGGAGTAACTGGAGAAGAACTGGTTTCCCTGTATTGAGCATTCCTACAAACTCACTCACAGGTGCTATTCCAAGAACACTGTTCTACCCACAATCTGAGATCGACCTGAATCCTAACAATCCTGGTCAGAAAGCTTCTAATTTGCAGTCTACTGTTTTCTGGGATAATTAATAAAGAGATAGTTGATACTATAAAAGAAAAACCCTGCGCCGCGGCGCAGGGTTTTTTATTACTTGTTGAGAAGTTAATTGAGGTGAATAGGTCAATGAGTGAATAGGTGAAAAAAAATCTGATAATTGGAAGCCTTTTAATCAAATGAAAAAAGATCGATTCACTTATTGACCTATTCACTTATTCACCCTCATTCGCACTACTCCCAACTCACTACTCACTTGAGGACCTCTGCAAGCTTCCTCTCCAAATCCTCCCCTCTCAAACTCTCCGCAATGATCTTTCCGGATGGATCTAGCAGTACATTATAAGGTATACCATCAATTTTATAAAGAGGAACAACCATACTGTTCCATTCCTGCAGATCACTTACCTGGGTCCAGGTCAGTCCATCTTTCATAGCGGCATTCATCCAGGCATTCTTATCCTTATCAAGTGATACACCAAGGATAGTAAAATTTTTATCCTTGAATTTATTATATGCCTTTACCACATTTGGGTTTTCTGCGCGGCAGGGGCGGCACCAGCTGGCCCAAAAATCGACAAGCACATATTTTCCGCGGAACGAACTAAGGCTGACCATTTTTCCATTGGCATCGGGCAAAGAAAAATCAGGGGCCATCTTGCCAGAAGGTCCTTCCAGACTCGTTTTGATAGAAGCTATACCCTGGTGATTTGGATATTTCGCTGCAAGATCATTCAGCAGGTCGATCACCTCTGTTTTTTCCAATGGGGTAATACCATATCCGGGAGTACTGGCCGTACTCTGATAATATCCCAGAATAAAAATAGAAAGCGCGGCGTTATTACTTTTTGCCAAAGCATTTACTGTTTGTTCATGTGCTTCATTCGCGATCCGCTGAGCCGCAGTTTTTACATTATTGATCAAACTATCGGAGGCTTTTGCCTTTTGTAAAGAATCCATTTGTTTCATATTGAAATAAATGGATTGCAGTTTTCCATTAAAGCCCACCATATATTCTTTCATCTGCTGACTGGCAACAGATCCTTTCACCTCATAATCTTCCACAAACTGAGCACCCGGTTTAAAACTGGCATTGATGGTGATATCTGATGTATCATTGATCAGCGAAGCCACAGGATAATTATTCTGATCAAGCCGAATATTATATACTCTTGCCTCACCTGCCTTAGCATGCAATTCAAAGTTTCCATCTTTACTAAGAGCCACCGAATCTACAACGATCCGTTGCATGGTGGTCATGGGCACTTCTTCCAGGTAGATCAGTTTGGCATTTGTATTTGTGATCTTACCACGTACCATGATACCATTAGTATCTTTTTTATCCTTGCAGGAGAACAGTATCGCGCTGCCTATCAGCAGCATCAGCATTCTTTTCATTTATCTGTTTTATGATGACGAATTAATTTTCTTAATGATCAGTTCATTGGTCAGCTTTGGATCGGCCTGGCCCCTGGTTTGTTTCATTACTTCACCCACGAATAATGCCAATAAACCTTTTTTCCCTTTTTTATACTCTTCTACCTTGCCTGCCATTTTCATTAAAACTTCTTCTATCACTGGTTCAATGCTGGAAATATCAGATACTTGCAATAAATTAAGTTGATTAGCAAGTTCTTCTACAGAAGAATCAGGTTGCTTTAAATATTCCTGGAATAATTTTCCTGAGGCAGCAGTAAAACTACATCTTCCTTTTTCTACCAACGAAATCAATGAAGCCAGCTGACTGGCTGATAAAGGAAAATCCTCCATTTCTTTTCCCTCTTCATTTAACCAGCCTTTTACGGGGCCAGATAACCAGTTGGCAAAACTTTTTGGCTTAATGCCTGGATGATCTTCCACCAGCTCATCAAAATAATCAGATAAATATCTTTCATCTGTAAGCAGCGCCGCATCATATTCCGACAACTGAAGCTCTTTGATATAACTGACCATTCGCTGCTCAGGTAAATGAGGCAAGCCTGCTGCTATAGAAGAAAGCTGATCTTCTGATATACGAAATGGAGTCAGGTCCGGTTCGGGGAAATACCGGTAATCATCCGCTTCTTCTTTATCTCTGATGGCAAAACTACTGCCATCTGCTGCTACAAAACTTCGGGTTTGCTGTATCACCCTTTCTCCATTATTTAAAAGATCGATCTGGCGGGCAGCTTCCGTATCAATGGCTTTTTTTACGTGACGGATAGAATTAAGATTTTTGATCTCTGTTCTTGTTCCTAAACTGGTAACTCCTTTTTTTCTAACAGAAATATTCGCATCACAACGAAGACTCCCTTCTTCCATATTACCATCACAAACTCCGAGATAACGAAGTCGCCGGCGAATACTTGTTAAAAATGCAAAGGCCTCTTCTGAACTGCGGATATCCGGCTCGGTAACGATCTCCACAAGAGGAGTTCCTGCTCTGTTCAGATCAATGCATGTGCAATCGGGATCAGCATCATGAATGCTTTTGCCTGCATCCTCTTCGAGATGAATACGATTCAGGCGTATCTTTCTTTCCTCCCTATTTACCTGAATAGAAAGATACCCTTCGCGGCAAATAGGGGTAGTATGCTGAGAGACCTGGTAACCTTTAGGAAGATCGGGATAGAAATAATTTTTACGGGCGAAATAATTTTCTCGACTGATCTCGCAATGACAGGCTAAACCTAAAGCAATAGCATATTCAATTGCCTGCATGTTCATTTTTGGCAGGGTGCCGGGATGAGCCAGAGAAATAGCACTGACCTGCGTATTGGGCGGCGATCCATAATTAGTACTGTCGCCACAAAATAATTTACTTCGCGTATTTAATTGCGCATGTACTTCCAATCCTACCACGATCTCATATTCAGCATGATCTGCCATCGGGCAAAATTAAGTAAAAGCAGCCCCGAATAAAGCGGGGTCTAAAAGGATAAGATAATCTTCGCATAACGGAATAAAAAAACCCCGCGTTATGCGGGGCTTCCATGGCTATACCGACATTATTTTTAAAGATCGGCCGTACGAAGTTTTCTAGGCATCTTCACTACAATATCCTGAGTCTTTCCTTTACGTACTACTTTTAATGTAATACTGACCTTATCCTTACTCTGACGAATCAGATTTACCATATCGTCGGCATTATTAATGGTCTTTCCTTCTCCTTCAATGATGACATCATCTACTTTAAGTCCTGCTTTTAATGCATAACTATCTTCCTGATCTACTTCAGTCACCCTCACACCTTTTCCATCATCATTATCCTGAATTGACAGACCCAATTTAGGACCGTTTCCTGTCCAAATCTTTGGCGCTATAGGTGTGCGTGGAAGGTATCTTTTCATATCGCCCATATCAAAATTAAAATTCTTGAAATCGGTTATATTCATATTCATGTTGCCTTTCCATGCAGTAAGCTCGGCAGAAACTTTCATTTCCTTTTTTTCGCGCAACAGAGTTACAGCGATCTTATCACCCGCTTTATGTTTTCGAACCGCTTCCGTCAGATCATCAGGGTCTTCGATCTTATCTCCATCGATCATGGTAATGATATCTTTTTCCTTAATACCTGCTTTTTCTGCGCCACTTCCTTTGGTCACACTTTGAACTTCCACGCCACCTTCTACTTCTTGTGTGGTAACTCCAAGCATGGCTTTATC
>JBKJMI010000021.1:0-5896 GCA_046596515.1 Chitinophagaceae bacterium
CTGGAAAATACGGGTGTGGGTCTGCTGTGGGTGGGGCAGAATTTGTCTGATCACCTCCTGCATAAGCCGAACAAAATGTATAGGTAAGAGAATCACCATCCGGATCACTTGCTGCAAAAGAAAATTGGAAAAAACTATTTCGACATACTACAGCAGTATCATTCACCAAAAAGGTGGGACTGCTGTTCATCTCAAAGCCAGGGCCGGCAGCTGTACCTGGTATCTTGATAGTAAATGTATTTCCAACTGCTCCGGATGCTGTGACATTAATTATCCCTGCAATCCGGCAACAGCGCTGATAGGAAACAATGTAACCCTCAGGCGTGGAGGGTAATTCAATAGAAGGAAGATTATAAACTACGATGGTATAATAGCACCCTCGCTGATCACCTGTGATACAGACTTCATCTCCATTTTTATTAAGATTATACTGACTGGTAATAGGGACCGAAACATCCTGTACGAATGTATTTGTACCGGCTGCGAAAATGGTAAAATTAATGGGGCTATTCAACTGACCTGCAGTAGGATTACAGATCATATAAACCGTAAGCGTGATCTGATAGCGAAGATTGGTACCCGTTCCCGGCCCTAAGTATTTATAAGTAAAAAATCCTCCCTTGATATGCGCGGCAAAAGAACTGGCAACCAGGAAAAGACTTAATATGGCTATAAAAAAGAGTTTTTTCATTGGTGGGACTGCACTTGGAATAAAAAGTTTTTCAGGGCGATTTTCACCGTTTCCTCTTCCTCCATCATACTCATATGCCCCGAATGGCGTAAGATGTGAATGTACGCAATTTTGGGAAGATGAGATTGGGCCAGCCCATCGGAAAATGGTACGGCCACATCGTATTTTCCCAGTAGAAACAGTACGGGCTTATCAGTATTTTCAAGAAGTTGCCGACGATCAGGACGGCCTATCATGGCCTCATAGTAAGAAACGAGGGATCCCGCCAGTAAGTTGCTCTGTTGAAGGATAAAATTACTGATCCCTTCAGCCATTTTCTGTTTAGATAAAGGAGAGAACAAGTTGGGTATGCTGGTTTTCAGGAATTCAAATGCGCCATGTTGTTTGATGAATTCAATGCCCTTACGTCGGGTAGCCTTCTTTTCTTCCGTATCGGCATAAGAGGTAGAATGAAAAAGCCCCAGCGAGTTTAACCGTTCCGGATATTTTTCTAATAAAGCCAGGGCGATATACCCTCCCATGGAATGTCCGATCACAGCTATAGGTTCCTTCGGAAAAATGGAGATCAGCGCTTCCGCCATTCCATCAATTGACATATCCGAAATAAAAGGAGATAATCCGGTGCCCGGAAGATCAGGAATGATAAGGGTATTGTCCTTCTCTAATTCCAGGGATAATGAATCCCATACATGATGATCCTCTCCAAAACCATGGATCAGCAACACAGCAGGACCTGTTCCGGTTCTGCGATAAGAAATGGAATTAGTTTTTTCGGGGAAAAAGTTTTCTGAATTTGCCATAGAACAGCAGGGTCACAAAAAGGGATGCAATAAATAATGTCAATTTGGAAAGCAGATCCCCGTAGGTTACAAAAAATGTTTTATTCTCGTTGGGCTCAAAGTTAAGTTTGATAGCCGCTTCTGTATCATAGGGCCGGGCATTGATCACCCGACCATTTGGGTCAATAAAACAACTGATGCCTGTATTGGCGCTTCTTGCTACCCAGGTACGCGTTTCAATCGCCCGAAGTCTGGCATAATTCATATGTTGTTTATGTCCCGGTGTATTCTTCCACCAGCCGTCATTGGTGATCACGCAAATAAGGTTGGCTCCGTTTCTCACATACTGGCTGAGATATTCTCCATATACGCTTTCATAACAGATGGCAGGCGCAATTTTGAAGCCATGATTATTGCTTAGCACTGTCCTGTCTTCCTGCCTTGCATAGCCAGCTGTAGTACCTCCGAATTTTTCAAACCAACTGCTGATGAATTTTAAGAACCATGGCAAGGTTTCCACTCCCGGAACCAGCATAGATTTATGGTAAAAGGCCAGGGTACCACTGCTATCCATTAATACAGAACCATTATAAGATTCATAATAGATATTATTAAAGCTGTCTGTATATTTTGTTGGATGATCAAATTGACGATAACTTTCAATACCTGTAAACAAGGACATATTGGGATGCTTTTTCAAAAATTCCCATAGCGGCACCAGAAAAAAATTATTCTTCATACCTGCCTCGTCAATTCGATTTTCAGAATAAAGCGCTGTTTCTGGCCAAATCAGTAAACGCGTATTGCTGTCTACCTGTTTTTCAGAGACCCTGATCAGTTTTTCCATCTGAGCCTCAAAACTTCCGGTAGATATTTTTTCATAAGGATCGATATTGGGTTGCACTACCACGACATTTTCTGTACCGCTAATTATGGAGGCAGGTTTTATGACAAATCTTGATGCCAAAATAGGGATAGCGAATAATGAAAACGTGATAAGTAGAAATTTGTAAGATCTTTTTTCCGGTCTGTTTATATTTTTCTTTAAATGCATAAAAAGAAAAACATTCATCAGTATTACCCATAAACTACCACCACTACTACCGGTAAATTCATACCATTGAACCCATTCTGTACGGGTAGCAAAAACATTTCCCAGGGTTAGCCAGGGCCAGCTCAGGCCCCAGTCATGTAGATGAAAATATTCAAAACTCATCCAGAAAACCAGCAGAGAAACATAACCCATTTTTTCACCCAACCGATGCTTTACTATCCGGTAACCCATCCAGGGCAGACACATCAAAAAACTATTTGCGAGAAAGGCAGCTACTGCTCCTGGCACAGAAGCATTCCATATCCACCAGGTAGTAGAAACATTCCAGATGAACATGGCCAGGTAAATCAGTAAAAAATAATGTCTCCTGCTTTTCACATTTTCTTCCATCCATAGCAGGGGCAGCCAGGCAAAAAATATCAGGAAAGTAAATGGAGAAACCGGCCAGGCTGCGAACAGCAGCAGACCGGAGAGAAGGGAGAGAAAAAGGTTTGTGTAGCGGGACAATTTTCTTTTTGGTAAAAATAATTAGTAATTGATAATTAGTAATTATTAATTATTCAACCTCCACTGGATTATTCACTTATTGACCTATTCACCTATTCACTTGTTTACGTTTTGTACCCATCACGATGCTTCAAAGTCAATTTTCCACAAAACAAAATCTTTATGGAATCCTTCACTAAAACTCATCCAAATAGCAAACACAGAACATGAAAAAAGAACTACTATTTTCCGCAACCATCGATGATATTGTATTTGATGGCAGAAACAAAGAGTATGGTGCCTATGAACTGCGTACAAATTATCAGCAACGGATAGGAAAGGCCCTGCTTTTTACCGGCATGTTTGTAGTGGCCGCCTGCGCCTTCACCCTTTATGCCAATGCGAAAAGGGAGAACAAACCCCGATTCACTTATACTGCGGCTCCCACTATTATTACTGTTAAAGAGGATAAGCCTTTAAAGGAACCGGAAAAACCTAAGGAAGAAGTCAAAGAAACAAAAACAGAAAAATATATTGCTGATATTAAAATAGTAGACAAGCAAGTGGTTGAACCGATCACATCAATCTCCGATCTAGACAGCGCGGCGATTGGCGATAAAAAAGTAAAAGGAGATCCTGATGATGGCTTACAAAAACCCAGGGATCCGGTGCCTGGAGATGATAAAGGATTATACGATCCAAAAAAGGGTGATGATGACGGAATAGTTAATACTGTTGAAGTTGAAGCAAGATTCAATGGCGACTGGAAAAAATTCCTGGAACGTAATCTGAATCCTGAAGTACCTGTGAATAACAGTGCTCCTGAAGGAAGATATTCTGTGATGATCAGATTCGTGGTAGACAAGGAAGGCAATGTCGGCGATATAGAGCCGCTTACCAACCATGGTTATGGCATGGAACAGGAAGCCGTTCGCGTATTAAGGAAAGCCGCCAAATGGGAACCCGCTTTTCAGAATGGAATTCATGTGAAAGCGTACAGGAAGCAGGTGATTGTTTTTGAAGTGGGAAGTGAATAGTGAGTAGTGAGTGGGCAGTGGGCAGTGGTGAATAAGTCAATAGGTGAATATAATCCTGCCGCTTTGGTGAGCGCATTCACTTATTGACCTATTCACCTATTGACTTAATTTATTTCCTCGAATAATTCGGCGCTTCCTTGGTGATCTCAATATCATGCGCATGGCTCTCTCGCATTCCGGCATTGGTGATCTTTACAAATTTTGCTTCTTGTAATGCCGCCATATTCGCAGCGCCGCAATAACCCATACCAGCTCTTAAGCCTCCGGTAAATTGGTAAACCACCTCTTTTAAAAATCCTTTATAAGCCACTCTTCCTTCAATTCCTTCAGGAACAAATTTTTTCACTTCATCTTCCACATCCTGAAAATAACGATCGCTGCTGCCCGTGGCCATGGCACCAAGCGAACCCATGCCTCTGTATTCTTTGAATTTTCTTCCTTCATAAATAATAGTTTCTCCCGGACTTTCTTCTGTACCGGCAAATATGCTTCCCATCATCACGCAATTGGCACCAGCAGCTAATGCTTTCACCAAATCTCCTGTATAGCGAATACCTCCATCGGCAATCACTGAAACTTTTTTTGTTTTCAATACAGAAGCGGCTTCCATGATAGCAGTAAGTTGTGGTACTCCCGAACCGGCAACAATACGGGTAGTGCAAATAGAACCCGGACCAATACCCACTTTCACTGCATCTGCCCCCGCTTCGGCCAGGGCTTTTGCACCTTCTGCGGTACCTACATTACCTGCTATCACTTCTATATTTTTAAAATTCTTTTTTACCAATTTTAATGCCTGTATCACTCCTTTGCTATGTCCATGTGCACTATCAAGTGCAACCACATCCACCCCCACTGTTTGCAATGCGAATACTCTTTCTAAAATGTCTGTCGTGATACCAATACCAGCGCCTACTAATAATCTTCCGAATTCATCTTTCACTGCATTAGGATGACTTTTTAATTTTAAAATATCACTGTAGGTAAACAGTCCCGTAAGTTTTCCCTGCTTATTAATAATAGGCAGTTTTTCCACCTTAGTCTGTTTGAATAATTCTTCTGCTTGTTTCAGGTTTGTTCCCTCTGGCGCTGTAAAAAGATTCTCCTTGGTCATTACCTCACTCACTTTTCTTTTTGGATTATCCTCAAATCGCAGATCACGATTGGTGAGTATGCCTACCAGTTTACCATTTTTTTCAATGATGGGAATTCCTCCGATCTTATTCTCGCGCATCAAACGCAATGCATCACCAATGGTCGCATTGGCAGTAAGAGTTACAGGGTCAAGTATCAAACCGCTCTCACT
This sequence comes from Chitinophagaceae bacterium, assembly GCA_046596515.1. Lineage (GTDB taxonomy): Bacteria > Bacteroidota > Bacteroidia > Chitinophagales > Chitinophagaceae > JJ008. The sequence goes on from JBKJMI010000021.1 coordinate 5,354, forward strand.
TCTTTTTACTTTACGTACCTGCTCGGCCTGCTTTTCAATGCTCATATTCTTATGCAGAATACCCAGACCGCCTTCACGGGCCAACGCAATGGCCAGAGAGGCTTCCGTTACGGTATCCATGGCTGCAGAGAGCAGTGGAACGTTGAGCGTAATGTTTTTGGTTAACCGGCTTTTGATGTCTACATCGCGGGGAAGCACCTGACTATAACCAGGCATTAATAATACATCATCGAAGGTCAATCCCTCGCCGAAAAATTTTGTTGATAGTAATTTGGAGCTGGCCTGAGAGTTCAGGCGCGAATTTCTTGTTGCCATGGGCAAAGATAAGGGAAAAAGTGAGTGGGGAGTGGGGAGTGGAAAGTAGGGAGTGGAAAGTAGGGAGTGGGAAGTGGGGAGTGGATAGTGGGGTGAATGGGGGTGGTCATTATCGGGTTGAAGCACAAATGCTCCCTTGGTTCCCCTAAGTGATTAGGATTATTAGTTGAGTGTTATGAACTTTGTAGTATGAACGATATACAAGTAATACTCAAAGCTCTTGCAAGA
>JBKJMI010000010.1:0-51022 GCA_046596515.1 Chitinophagaceae bacterium
CGTGGATATTGACGTAAATAAAGTGAATAAGCTCAGCAATGGTGAGATCACCATTTTTGAACCGGGTCTGGAAAAACTTTTTTTAAGAAATGTAAAAGAGAAACGTTTGCATTTCACGACAAGCCTCGAAGAGGGGGTAAGAGATGCAGTGCTTATATTTCTTGCCCTGCCCACACCTCCGGGAGGAGATGGAAGAGCAGACCTTCGCTATATTCTGGGTGTTGCCGGAGATCTCGGTAAAATACTTAAGGGCTATAAAGTGATCGTAGATAAAAGCACGGTTCCAGTTGGAACTGCGGAAAAAGTGAGGGCGGCAATCAGTGAAAACTATAAGGGTGAATTTGATGTGGTTTCAAATCCGGAATTTCTTCGTGAAGGTGTTGCTGTTGATGATTTCATGAAACCCGATCGAGTGGTGATAGGGGCCGGCTCTGAAAGAGCCCGTAAGCTGATGGGAGATCTTTATGCTCCGTTTGTCCGCCAGGGAAACCCAGTGATTTATATGGATGAAAAATCTGCTGAGCTGACCAAATACGCAGCAAATTCTTTTCTGGCTACCAAGATCAGTTTTATGAATGAGGTAGCAAAATTGTGCGAATTGCTGGGCGCGGATGTAGATATGGTGAGAAAAGGAATTGGAAGCGATGACAGAATTGGAAAGCGGTTTCTTTTTCCGGGAATAGGCTATGGAGGATCCTGTTTCCCAAAGGATGTACAAGCACTTGTGTGGTCCTCTTCAGAAGTAAATTATGATTTTCGCATTTTAGATGCGGTAATGCGGGTCAATGAAGATCAGAAACTTCATCTGATCCCGGGCATTAAAAAATATTTCAATGGAGATCTGAAAGGAAAGCATTTTGCACTCTGGGGTCTTGCATTTAAACCCAATACCGATGATATTCGGGAAGCACCGGCATTGTATATTATTAACGCACTGCTAAGCGAAGGGGCAACAGTAACTGCATTTGATCCTGAGGCCATGAAGAATGTACAGCTTGAAGTAGGTAATAAGATCAATTATGCTGCTGACCAGTATGAGGCCCTGAATGGTGCCGATGCTCTGATAATTGCTACAGAATGGAATGAGTTCAGAATGCCGCAGTTTGAAAAAATAGCATCTTCGTTGAAGAATAAAGCCATTTTCGATGGAAGAAATCTTTTTGATCTTTCAACCATGAAAGATCTTGAATTTCATTATGAAAGTGTAGGGAGAGAAAAGGTCATAAAAAATTAAATTGATGAAATGAGTGTAACAAAACAGGATAGAAAAAGAGTACTGATCACTGGAGCTGCCGGATTTTTAGGTTCGCATCTTTGTGACCGGTTTATAAAGGAAGGGTATCACGTGATTGGAATGGATAACCTGATAACAGGTGATATGATGAATATCCAGCACCTTTTCAAGCTTGAGCAGTTTGAATTTTACCATCATGATGTAACAAAATTCATTTATGTGCCCGGTCATCTTGATTATATTCTTCATTTTGCTTCACCTGCCAGTCCGATAGATTATCTTAAAATACCTATTCAGACACTTAAGGTTGGAGCGATGGGAACGCATAATTGCCTGGGTTTAGCCAAAGCGAAAAACGCGCGCATACTGGTGGCTTCTACCAGTGAAGTATATGGAGATCCATTGGTACATCCGCAAACAGAAGAGTATTGGGGTAATGTAAACCCGGTAGGTCCGCGGGGTGTATATGATGAAGCCAAAAGATATATGGAATCGATCACCATGGCCTATCATAATTTTCATGCAGTGCAAACAAGGATCGTTCGCATTTTTAATACCTATGGTCCACGTATGCGACTGAATGATGGCCGCGCTCTTCCTGCATTCATAGGACAGGCATTAAGAGGGGAGGACCTAACTGTTTTTGGGGATGGTTCACAAACTCGAAGCTTTTGTTTTGTCAGTGATTTGGTAGAAGGAATCTACCGGTTATTGCAAAGTGATTATGACATGCCGGTAAACATTGGTAACCCCAATGAGATCACACTGAAAGATTTTGCCGAGGAAGTACTTGCCTTAACCGGAGGGAAAGTAAAGATCATTTACAGAGAACTTCCTGCAGATGATCCTAAACAGAGAAAACCAGATATAACCAAAGCGAAAAACCTGCTGGGATGGGAACCAACCATCGGAAGAGCCGAAGGATTGAAGCAAACCTATGATTATTTTAAAAGTCTTCCTTCAGAAGAATGGTATAAACAACCGAAGGAATTTGTCAGTCAACGATAAAAATTATCTATGAGTATTTACAGCGAACTGCTGGATAAAAAAGCAAAATTGGCCGTAATTGGTCTTGGATACGTTGGTCTTCCTATCGCTCTTGAATTCGCAAGAAAAATCAGTGTTATAGGATTTGATATAAATGCAAAACGGATCAGTCAGATGAGAGAAGGAATTGATCCAAGCAATGAATTGAATAAAAAAGATTTTGAAGGATGCGATATTGAATTCACCGATTCCCTCGATGTTTTGAGAGAAGCCCGCTTCTTTATAGTGGCAGTGCCTACACCAGTAGATGAACATAATGTGCCTGACCTGACTCCCGTGATAAAAGCCTCGGAGACGGTTGGTAAAGTAGTGAAGAAAGGTGATTATGTAGTTTTTGAGTCTACAGTTTATCCCGGATGCACGGAAGAAGATTGCCTGCCTGTAATTGAGAAATTATCCGGATTAAAAAACCCGGATGATTTTAAGATCGGCTATTCACCAGAACGAATTAACCCGGGAGACAAGAATCATACACTGTCTTCCATTGTAAAAGTAGTTTCCGGTGCTGACGAAGAATCCCTGGATAATATTGCCAAAACCTATGAGCTGGTTGTGAAGGCGGGGGTGCATCGTGCTTCCTCCATAAAAGTTGCAGAAGCGGCAAAAATCATTGAGAATACACAAAGAGATCTGAATATTGCCCTGATGAATGAGTTATCCATCATCTTCAATATGATGAATATTAATACATATGAAGTGCTGGAAGCTGCAGGTACAAAATGGAACTTTCTTAAATTCCAACCAGGTCTTGTCGGGGGGCATTGTATTGGCGTGGATCCTTATTATCTAACGTATAAGGCGCGTAAATTAGGATATGATGCGGAAGTGATTTTGGCGGGAAGAAATATCAATGATAATATGGCTAAATATGTGGCCCGCAGTGTGATTCAGCATATCATTAAATACAGCAGTGACGTGAAGTCTGCCAAAGTCCTGATTAAAGGCGCCACCTTCAAAGAGAATGTGAGTGATATCAGAAATTCAAAAGTGGCAGATGTGGTAAAAGCGCTTAAATCATATTATGTGAATGTAGAAGTGGAAGATCCACATGCAGATAGTGATGATCTTATGCATGAGTATGGATTTGGATTAGTAAAAGAAACGGGGAATGATTATGATGCCGTGATCGTTACTGTACCACACAATGAATATAAGGACCTTGATGACAGCTATTTTTCTTCTATAACACGTGAATATGGAATGGTGGCTGACCTGAAAGGCATTTTCAGAAATAAAATTGTTAACCGAACATACTGGAGTCTTTAATATGCCATTTTCTATAACCGATTTTCCCGGACTGATGATTTATGAACCACCTGTTTTTGAAGACGAGAGAGGTTTTTTCTTTGAAGGTTTTAATGAAACCACCTTCAGGGAAGCAGGCATTAATGTTCAATGGGTACAGGACAATCAATCCTCCTCTTTGCATGGTGTGATCCGTGGCTTGCATTATCAGTTGCCGCCTCATGCCCAAACCAAACTTGTAAGAGTGCTGAAAGGTAAGGTGCAGGATATTGTGGTTGATCTTCGCAAAGGCTCGCCTACCTATGGCAAAAGCTATTCTTTAGTGCTTTCAGCAAAAAATAAAAAACAACTTCTTATTCCAAAAGGGTTTGCTCATGGATTTGCGGTATTAAGTAAGAAAGCGGATTTGCTTTATAAATGCGACACTTTCTATAATATGACCAGCGAAAAAGGAATCAAATATGATGATCCCGCACTGAATATTGACTGGGGTGTGCTTCCTGAGGAAACTATAGTTTCGGAAAAAGATCTATTACTTGGTTCATTCAGCGACACAGCTGGAGATTTTACATTTTAATGCTAACCCGACAAAAAATACTGGTTACCGGCGCCAATGGTCAGTTGGGAAGTTCATTGCGTGATATTGCTGCTGATTTTCCTCAGTATGAATTTATTTTTCTTTCAAAAGAAGATCTGCCCATTCATCACGCTGACAGACTTCAGCATTATTTCAGTTTAAATCATCCGCAATGGCTGATTAATTGTGCGGCCTACACAGCAGTAGACAAAGCTGAAATGGAAAAAGTCCTGGCCATGGAGGTGAACGGAGAAGCACCAGGTGTGATGGCAGCCATTACCAAAAAAAATAATTGCGGATTCATTCATATTTCCACCGATTATGTTTTTGACGGTAATGCTTCATCACCATATAAAATTGATCATCCGGTATCACCGCAGAACGAATATGGCAGAACAAAACTGGAAGGAGAGAATCAGGCCCTGCATATAAATCCGGAGACTATACTGATCCGGAGTTCATGGATATATTCCGAGCATGGGCATAATTTTGTGAAGACCATGATGCGTTTATTGAAGGAGAAGGAGTCGATCAGGGTGGTAAATGATCAAATGGGCTCCCCAACCTATGCAAGGGATCTGGCAGAAGCCATCATGCAGATCATTTCGTCAGGAATTACACCTGCTCGACCTTCAATCTATCATTTTTCAAATAAAGGAATTATCAGCTGGTATGAATTTGCCATGGCGATAAAAGAATTATCTGGAAGTAATTGTATGATACATCCTGTGCCCAGTTCTGCATACCCAACTCTCGCCAAGCGTCCTTTTTATTCGGCCCTGGATAATTCCCATATTGAGCAGGAGCAGGGGGTAGAACTGAATGACTGGAAATGGAGCTTAAAGAATTGTATGAAGCGTATGAACTAGTACTGATTGAATTTGGCCGAAAAACTTCGTTCCCTTATTTTTGCAATCATTTTTACCAATTGACCCATGGTGTAATGGTAGCACAACAGATTTTGATTCTGTTTGTTAAGGTTCGAATCCTTATGGGTCAACAAAAGCCTGCAATCATTTGATTAGCAGGCTTTTGATTTTTTAAAGACCTGCCTCTTTCTGCTTCAGTTCTTTTATCTTGTCAAGCGCCCGGGCCACTACATCGCACATTATTGTATATAATGCTCCCGGCTCATGATGATCGTAAATATAATCAAGCGCCTGGTCCTCATTTGGAATGGTTAGTACTGATTTATTCTTATCTACTGATTCAATTCCTTCTTTCAGCAATCCGATGATCTCATCGGCGGTTCTTCCTCTCAGATTTTTATCGCATCGGATGATGATCTCATCAAAATAACGAGCAGAGATCTCACCCAGTTCTCTGATATCACTATCACGTCTGTCGCCGGTACCAGATATAACCCCAATCTTTTTTGGATAATCAAGTTTGCTGACAAAATCACAGAGTAATTTTAGTCCATGCGGATTGTGAGCAAAGTCGGCCAGTATGGTAAAATTTTTGAAATGGAAAAAATTTAACCGTCCGGGAGTAAGACTTTCGGAAGGGATAAATGTTTGCAAGCCAGTTCGAATATCATCAATGCTGATATCACGATACAGATAAGCAGCAAGAACAGAAGGAAGGCAATTATTGATATTATGAATAGCCTTGCCTTCAAAAGTAAGTGGGATATCTCTGACAGGTAATACCCTGATCTTCCAGTTTCCTTTCATCAGAGTGATATATCCATTCTCAAATACGCAGCTAAGTCCATTCTCAGCTGCATGAGCACGTATCCTTGGATTATTTTCATCCATACTGAATAAAGCGATATTGCATTTCAGTTCATCTTTCATTTTATAGACCAGATCATCATCTGCATTCAATACAGCATAACCATGCGGGAATACTGTTTCAACAACTACGGCTTTCACTCTGGCCATTTGTTCTACAGAATTGATGCCACCCAGGCCAATATGATCTGCTGCCACATTTGTTACGATTGCCACTTCACAATTTTGAAAAGCCAGTCCTGCTTTCAGAATTCCCCCTCTTGCACATTCAAGTACGGCAAAATCAACCGTAGGATCCTTTAATACAAAGGCGGAAGACACAGGTCCGGTACAATCTCCCTTCATCATTAGCTGATTCTGAATATAGACGCCATCACTGGTAGTATATCCTACTTTTTTACCCGCGCTTTTTGCAATATGCGCAGTAAGTCTTGTAGTAGTGGTTTTTCCATTTGTTCCCGTGATCGCAATAATAGGTATTCTTCCCGCACTGCCTTTAGGAAAAAGCATATCAACAACAGGCTCTGCTACGTTTCTTGGCAGACCTTCTGAGGGATCGATATGCATTCTGAAACCAGGTGCGGCATTAACCTCCAGAATTACTCCTCCGTTTTCAGCAATAGGTGTGCGCAGGTCGCAGGCCATTACATCAATGCCGCAAATATCAAGTCCAATGATCTTCGCGATCCTTTCGAACATAAAAATATTTGCAGGATGCACTTCTTCTGTAACATCGGTGGATGTACCTCCGGTAGAAAGATTAGCTGTAGGCTTTAGTAAAACTCTTTCCCTCTTCGCTGGTATATGACCGAGAGTGATATTAGCATCGTCCAGCATTTTTTGGGTGTAACGATCGAGCGTGATCTGAGTCAGCACTTTTTCATGACCGTAGCCTCGTCTTGGATCTTTATTGATTTCTTCGATCAGCCATTCCAAATTATGTATTCCATCACCAACAACGGAGGCAGGAGTGCGTAATGCCGCGCAAATGAATTTATAATTGATCACCAGGCAGCGAAAATCATAACCGGTAATGAATTTTTCCAGAATCACGGAACGACTGAATTGCTTTGCAGCTTCAAATGCTTTAGAGGCCTGATCCCAATTGGTAATATTAGTAGTATTGCCTTTGCCATGATTGCCATCAATAGGTTTTATAACCAGTGGGTAACCATATTTTTCAATAGCTTCCTTTACACCTTCCTCTGTTCGCACGACTGTTCCCCGGGGAACCGGGATCTCAGCGGCTTCTAATAATAATTTTGTTTCTTCTTTATCACAGGCAATGTCAACAGCAATATTTGATGTAGTGGAGGCGATCGTGGCCCTGATCCTTTTTTGATTCACTCCATAACCCAATTGCACCAGACTATATTTATTCAACCTTATATAAGGAATACCTCTTTTTGCAGCCTCATCTACTATGCAACCAGTAGAAGGACCCAATCTTGTTTCTTCCCTTATTTCTCTTAATTTCTGAATGTCTTCGGAAAGTTCATAAGGCTGATCATCTACCAGGCTCTGTGCAATTTTAACCGAGGCTATTGCCGCATAAACACCAGCATCCTCTTCCATATAGCTAAAAACCACATAGTATATTCCTGGCTTTTCTCCTTCCGGAGTCCTTGTTCTTCCAAAGCCGGTATCCATTCCTGCCAGAGTTTGCAGTTCTAATGCTATATGCTCAATGACATGACCCATCCATGTACCTTCTTCCACTCGCTCGAAGAGACCACCAGGTTTGCCTACACTGCAACGATGTTCATAAAGGGAAGGAAAAAGTTTTTCAAGTCTTTCCCTGAAGCCGGGAATTGTATTGGTGGGACGATCCTCCAGTTCTTCCAGATCCAGTTTCATCTGAATGAGTTTAGGACGACGTATGCTCCAGTAATTGGGGCCGCGAAGGACCTTTATTTCAATAATCTTCATGATTGCTTGTTAGTTGGGTAATTTAGGAAGAAATTTTTGCGTTTTACTTACATTTATACAAACTCCGCATATGTCAGACCGTCGTCGTTTTTTGAAAAAAGCAGGTATCTTCTCAGCTACCGCTTTTCTTTCCACACTGGCTAAACCATCCTGGGCAAAAAATCTGGACAGCGCAATTCGAAATGCAGAAGGGGTTCCCGCCCTTGATCTCGCCTCTGAAGAAGATTTCTGGTATTATATTCAGCAATCTTTTACTGTATCACCCACTATCATTAATCTGAATAATGGCGGCGTATCTCCTGCACCCAAAACGGTGCAAGATGCAATGAAGCGTTATTATGATCTTTCCAATGAAGCGCCCAGTTATTATATGTGGCGGATCCTTGATCAGGGCAGAGAACCGCTGAGAAGACATTTGGCAAAAACAGCAGGATGTGATCCCGAAGAAATAGTGATCAACAGAAACTCATCAGAAGGATTAGAGACTGTGATATTTGGATTACAGTTAAAACCTGGCGATGAAGTAGTAGCAGCCAAACAGGATTATCCAAATGTAATAAACGCCTATAAGCAAAGGGAGAAAAGGGATGGGATAAAATTGGTTTGGATCAACCTGGAACTACCAAGTGAAGATGATGACTATATCGTTCGCCAATACATAAATGCCTTTACCGAAAAAACCAGGGTAGTAAATATTACCCATATCATTAACTGGAATGGTCAGATCCTTCCGGTGAAAAAAATTGCCAAAGAAGCACATAAAAGAGGAATAGAGGTGGTGGTAGACGGAGCGCATAGTTTCGCGCATTTTGATTTTAAAATTCCTGATTTGGATGCAGACTATTTTGCTTCCTCCCTGCACAAATGGTTGTATGCTCCTATTGGAAGTGGAATGCTTTATGTAAAAAAAGAAAAGATCGGTTCTATTTATCCCATGTTCGCCTCAGATGATCCGCTGAAGACAGATATTCGAAAATTTGAGGCTCTGGGAACAAGACCGTTTTTCATTGAGCAGGCCATTGGAAAGGCGCTGGAATTTCATGATATGATCGGCAGTGAAAGAAAAGAAAAACGATTGCATTATCTGAAGAATTACTGGATGGAAAAAGTAAAAGATCTGCCGAAAGTGAAACTCAATACTTCATTTAATCCAAGATATGGCTGCGCGATCGGAAATATAGGCATTGAAGGAAAAAAACCAGGTGAACTGGATTCATTCCTGATGGATAAATATAAAATTCATGCAGTAGGTATAACCTGGGAAAATATTGTAGGCGTAAGAGTGACGCCGAATGTATACACTACCACGCGCGATCTTGATATTCTGGTTGAAGGCATTACCGCGTTTACAAAACTTTAAAGGCTGTTTAAAAAATTATACCACCCCATACTTGTCTCTTCAGAATCCTAAACTTACATTGCTTCATGCTACAGCTATCAATATGATTGATATGGTGGGCATTGGTCCTTTTGTTGTAATGCCACTTGTGGTGGGTTATTTTTCATCCGGACTATTTATCTGGGCCTGGGTATTTGGTGCGATTACAGCTTTGGTGGATGGAATGATATGGGCAGAACTGGGCGCGCGATATCCCAAGGCAGGAGGAACTTATAACTTTCATCGTATTGCTTTTGGAGATAAGGGTGGTAAACTGATGAGTTTTCTTTTCGTTTGGCAAACCAGCATTCAGGCACCTCTGGTTGTTGCTTCGGCCTCTATCGGATTTGCGCAATACCTTACCTATTTGCTACCACTTAGTTCAGTCCAGCAATCCATGGTGAGTGGTGCTTTAGTTATTCTGGTTTTTCTGATGCTGTACAGAAAAATAGAGACCATTGGAAAAATATCGGTGGTGATGGGAACGATCGTAATCCTTACTATGCTCTGGATCATCATAAGTGGGTTTACTCACCGGCAGTATTCCATTAACCTGATCCCTCATGGGACTGAATCATTTTTCTCTTTTACATTTTGGGCCGCCATATCACATGGTTCATTGAAAACAGTTTATAGTTATCTGGGTTATTATAATGTTTGTCACCTGGGAAGTGAAATAAAGAACCCCGGAAAAAATATTCCCAAAAGTATATTCATATCCATTTCAGGTATCACTGTGCTTTATCTGCTGATGAATATCGCGGTAATGGGAGTGATTCCCTGGCAGGAGGCGGGATCTATGGACAAATACCTGGTAAGTAATTTTATGGAACGTTTGTTTGGTGGCTCAGCAGCCGTGGTGGTCACATTGCTGATCCTTTGTATTGCTCTCTCTTCATTATTTGCGGTTGTACTTGGATATTCGCGTATACCATACGCTGCGGCGGTTGATGGAAATTTTTTCAAACCTTTTGCGGCTCTGCACCCCAAAAAGAATTTTCCCTACATCTCACTTATCGTGCTTTGTTCTATTGGATTTTTTTTCAGCCTGATCTTTCGTTTGTCGGATGTGATAACTGCCATCCTCGCCATGCGTATCCTTATTCAATTTATTGCCCAGGCAGCTGGTGTTGTTCTCTTGCGTAAAAGGAATGGCATTAGCGATCTTCCCTTCCGCATGTGGGCCTTCCCAATACCTGTGATCCTGTCTGTAATTATCTGGACCTTCCTTTTCATCTCTACCGGCTGGTTTGCGGTATATGGTTTACTGATAGCCCTGGTGGGGGTGGGTATCTTCTTTATCAAGGATAGAATTTAAAACAACCCTTTCCTTAAATTTGTTGGAATCAAACCCCATTGAATGAGTCATCCTAAGGGAAAATTGATCGCTATTGGTGGTGCGGAGCATAAAGGTTCCGACCAGGAGACGGGAAGGGTCAATCGAAATAACTTAAATTTTGGAGAGCTGGGCATTCTTCGACGCGTAGTGGAAGAAGCAGGTGGAACATCTGCTCTTATTGAAGTGATCACTACGGCTTCTATGATCCCATATGAAGTGGGAGAGGCATACCTCGATGCGTTTGGAAGATTGGGTTGTACCAATGTGGGGTTAATGCATATTCGTACAAGGGAGGACGCGATGGCAGCAGAATCTGTAGAAAGAGTAAGAGCCTGTGATGCCGTAATGTTTACAGGAGGAAATCAGCTTCGGTTAAGTGCCACAGATGGGGGAACCGAGTTTCTCTCCATTCTCAAACGCAGATATAGAGAGGAGAATTTCGTTATCGCAGGAACTTCTGCAGGTGCAATGGCTATGAGCAGTACAATGATCTATGAAGGAAACGCTACCCGTGCACATTTAAAGGGAGAAGTAAAAATTACCACAGGTCTTGGTTTCATTGGTAATATCATAATAGATTCTCATTTTGAAAAAAGAGGAAGATTTAATCGACTTGCACAAGCTGTTGCTGCCAATCCGGGTTGTATAGGTATGGGCCTTGGAGAAGATACTGGCATGCTTATCACTGAAGGAGATAAAATGGAAGCCATTGGTAGCGGTCTGGTGATCATCATTGACGGGCACGATATTCGTCACTCAAATATTGCTGATATACCAGATGGCAATCCCATCAGTCTGGAGAATTTAAAGGTTCATTTCTGTGAAAAAGGAAATGGGTACCTGTTAAATGAAAGGATCTTTCTTCCTGAAGCCAGTGAAGGATCTGTTGTGCGCAAACAGGTGGACGTAGATTGAAAACAGTTGCCTTATGAAAAGATCTTTATACTTATTAATGATTCCGTTGCTTTTAATCGTGACAAACCCTGTAAAGAAAAAAGTTGTTTTCTTTGGCGATTCTCTCACCGAACAGGGAGCGAAGCCCGGAGGATTTATTCGAAGAATTGACAGCATGGCAAAAGCGGAAAATCGTTTAGCTGATTTTGATTTTTTGGGTGCTGGAGTCAGTGGCAATAAAATATATGATCTATACCTGAGAATGGAGGAGGATGTGCTCAGTAAGAATCCTGATATAGTCGTGATCTTTATAGGCATTAATGATATCTGGCATAAAGTGAGTTTTGGCACAGGTACAGATGTGGATCGCTTTGAAAGGTTTTATAATGCCATGCTTAAAAAATTAAATGATAGAAATATAAAAGCCATTCTCTGCACGCTCTCGGTTATTGGCGAAAGAAACGATATGTCTAATCAGCAGGATGGCGAACTTAATTATTATAGCGGCCTTGTCCGCGATATCGCTGAGAAAAATAATGCGGAACTGGTTGATCTCCGGCAATTGATGGTTAATTACCTTAAAACTCATAACCCGGAAAATAAGGAACGAAGCATTTTAACAACTGACCGAGTACATTTTAATGATGCAGGAAATAAATTGGTAGCGGAAGCGATCTGGAAAAAATTACGTGGTTAGTATAATCCGATTTAGATCATGGATAGAAAATCATTTATCATAAATACCTCCCTGGGCGCAGCAGCCATTCTTAACTCCGGTTATTCTTTTGGAAGGTCAGCAAAAGATTTTCCTTTAGTACGCACTCCGGAAAATCTTCGCAAGTTCCGAAGCCCCGTAGTAGAAGCACTGATAAATGATATTCAAAAAAACATAGGTAATAAAGAGGTTGGCTGGTTATTTGGAAACTGTTTTCCTAATACCCTGGATACAACGGTTGAATTTGAGATAATAAATGGAAAGCCTGATACTTTCGTTATTACCGGAGATATTGATGCCATGTGGCTTCGCGATTCTTCCGCTCAGGTTTGGCCCTACCTGCCATTAATGAAATCAGATAAGAACCTTCAGGAATTAGTGAAGGGTGTGATCAACCGGCAAACGAAATGCATTCTGCTGGATCCTTATGCAAATGCTTTTTATAAAGATGAGACCAGGATCAGCGAATGGAAGAATGATAAAACTGAAATGCGGCCCGGTGTACATGAAAGAAAATGGGAGATCGACAGCCTTTGCTATCCTATCAGGCTAGCGTCCGCGTATTTTAAAGAAACAGGCGATAAGACTCCATTTGATAAAGAATGGCTGCAGGCCATGCGACTCATTGTAAATACATTTAAGGAACAGCAAAGAATGAAGGATAAAGGTCCTTATCATTTCGAAAGAACAACCAGTTGGGCCACTGATGGACTGGCAATGGGTGGTTATGGTTATCCCACCAAAAAGATCGGACTAATTCATTCTATGTTCCGTCCCAGTGATGATGCTACAGTTTTTCCATACCTGGTTCCATCCAATTTCTTCGCGTATTATTCTCTATACGATCTGCAGGCATTATCAAAAGCCGCATATAATGATGTGAAATTAAGAGGGGCCATTGTGGAACTTATGGGTGATATTAAGATGCCATTATTTTCTTCCACACTTTCCGGGACAGGTCCTGCCAGGATCATTCCCTATGAGATCAATGGAGCTGGAAGTATTAATCTAATGGATGATGCGAATATTCCCAGCCTTCTTTCTCTTCCATATCTTACACCCATGTCAGTCAATGATAAAGATTATCAGGCCACCCGCGCATTTATTCTTTCTAGCCAGAATCCATTTTTCTTTAAGGGAAGCGCCGCTGAGGGAGTAGGAGGACCCCATGTTGGTTTGGACTATATCTGGCCTATGAGTATTATTATGCGAGGGCTCACTAGTACAGATGAAAAAGAGATCAGGTATTGTATTCAAACTTTGCAGGGAACTCATGCTGGAACAGGGTTTATGCATGAGTCATTTCATAAAGACGATGCATCAAAATTCACCAGGAAATGGTTTGCATGGGCAAACACACTTTTTGGAGAATTTATCTGGAAAATATACAGAGAAAGAAAAGGGTTATTGGATTGATCTTATTCCGCAGACACTAAATAATAATTCTTTTTCCCGCGTTGCACCAGAACATATCGCTGATGTAGCAAAAGACTATTTTCTATTTTCATTTCTATGCTCTCCACTTTTTTTCGGTTAATGCTGATTCCACCTCCCTGAACCAATTTCCTGGCTTCACCTTTAGACGTGATGATCCCGGTATCCGCAAGAAAGGTAACTACATCTATTCCAACGCTTATTTTTTCCTTGGAAATTTTGGTGCGCACAATGCCTTCCATTCCTTCCAGATCTTCTATACTCAGAGATTCTGCCGGAGCATTTTGATTCGCGAATAATTTTTCTGTAGTAGCGATAGCCTCATTGATCCCATTTTCACCATGCACAAATCGGGTCGCTTCTTCTGCTAGTTTTTTCTGAAGAGATCTTTTGCCCGGATCGGTTTTATGTGTTGCTTCCAGGGTTTCAATAGAAGACTGATCCATAAAAGTGAATATTCTAATCCATTTGGAAGCGTCCTCATCACTGGTGTTAAGCCAGAACTGATAAAACTGATATGGACTGGTGCGGTTTGGATCCAACCATATATTTCCTGATTCGGACTTACCGAATTTACCACCATCCGCTTTTGTGATCAATGGACAGGTAAATGCAAATGCTTCCCCGCCAGCCTTTCTGCGGATCAGTTCGGTACCGGTAACAATATTGCCCCACTGATCGCTTCCGCCCATCTGAAGTTTGCAATTTTTCTCAGTAAATAACCAGTAAAAATCATATCCCTGCACTAACTGATAAGTAAACTCAGTAAAGCTCATACCTGTTTCACCTTGCAATCTTTTTTTCACACTGTCCTTTGCCATCATATAGTTTACCGTAATATGCTTACCTACATCACGAATAAAATTCAGGAAGGTCATATTTCGGAACCAATCATAATTGTTCACCATTTCGGCGGCATTAGGAATAGCTGCATCAAAATTCAGGAATTGCATCAGTTGTTTTTTAATGCCTTCCTGGTTATGCTGAAGTACTTCTTCACTTAATAAATTTCTTTCTTCACTTTTCCCACTGGGATCACCTACCATTCCAGTTGCACCTCCAACAAGAGCAAATGGTTTGTGACCTGCCTTCTGCAGATGAACCAACAAAAGGATCGGAACCAGACTGCCAATATGTAAACTATCAGCCGTCGGGTCAAAACCGATATAGGCAGAGGTCATTTCCTTTTCTAATTGCTCCTCGGTTCCGGGCATTATGTCCTGAATCATTCCTCTCCAGGTCAATTCTTTTATAAGGTTCATATCCAATACAATAGGTTTTTTATCTGGGAAGTAAAACGGGAGGGTACAGACCCTGAATGGCAGCAAAAATAAGGTAGAATGATCAAGGGGGTAAATAATGACAATATTTTGCTAATATATTCGTTATCAAGTTATAGGGTTTTTAGCTAATTTTACACAAGCCCCGTCCCGACTGAAGACTTTATCCAATTCAATCGCTTTGAAAATTGTCCGAATGAAACCAAACATTATTTGCTTGTCTATAATGACAACGGTCTTCTCTATGACCTGTCATTCTCAATTCCGAAAATATTCCAACGAATTTCTGAACATCGGTGCCGGTGCACGGGGTCTTTCCATGGGTAGTGCCCAGGTAGCTTCTGTTGCTGATGGTACTTCCGGATACTGGAATCCTTCAGGCCTCGCTGAAGTAGTGGATCATCCGCAATTGAATCTGATGCATGCCGAATACTTTGCCGGGATAGGCAAGTATGATTTTGTAAGTGTTGCAATTCCGGGTAATGGAAATAAAAGAACTATAGGAGTAACTGGTCTTCGTTTTGCCGTAGATGATATAATGAATACACTTTTCCTGGTAGAACCAGATGGTTCAATCAATTACAACAATATCCAATCTTTTTCTTCCGCTGATTATGCTTTTATCTTTTCCTATGGTCAAAAGCTGAAAGAATCAGTGAATAAAAAATTGAACTTTGGAGTCAATGCAAAAGTGATCCATCGCAGCGTGGGTAAATTTGCCAAAGCTTGGGGTTTTGGTCTTGATGCAGGATTACAATATCATACTAAAAACTGGCGCTTCGGCATTACAGGTAGGGATATCACCACCACCTTTAACACATGGTCATTCAGCTTTACTGAAAGAGAAAAACAGGTGCTTTATCTTACAAAAAATGAGATCCCAGTCAAATCTTCAGAGCTTACTGCTCCCCGTCTTGTAATGGGTGTTGGATATAATTTTAAACTTAGTAGCAAGATAAGTTTGCTGGCGGAAGCAAATGTCGACCTGACCTTTGATGGTAAAAGAAATACGCTTATCAGTGCAGATCCGGTTAGTGCGGATCCTAAACTTGGCCTTGAACTCAATGTGCACAATATATTTTTCCTACGGGCCGGTATAAATAATTTTCAACAGGCTTTATCTGATGGTGATACAGTAAATCAGAAAAAAGTATGGATCTATCAACCCAGCGGAGGAGCTGGTTTTAAAATAGGAAATGTAACCATTGACTATGCCTATGTGAATCTGGCCAATCAATCCAATCCTTTGTATACTCATGTGTTCTCACTTAAGCTGAACCTCGTGGGAACCAAGAACGAAAACCAATAATCGTATTCGAAAACCTAATCAAATGAAAAAAGCTTTACTTCCTTTATTCATTTTCATAAGCCTGCTTTCGCAGTCCCAGGCGATTTACAATGAATGGATAGATTATAATAAAACCTATTATAAATTCAAGGTGGCAGCAAATGGTATTTACCGTATTAATCAGCCGGCTTTGAATGGTATCGGACTTGGAACAACTCCTGCAGAGCAATTTCAATTATGGAGAAACGGGCAGCAAATACCTATCTATACCACAATGCAAACTGGTGTTTTTGGTGCTGCCGATTATATTGAATTCTGGGGTGAAATGAATGACGGTAAACCAGATAAAGACCTTTACCGTTATCCTGATCAGCAGATCAATGATAAGTGGAGCATGGAATCTGATACAGCTATTTATTTTCTTACAGTTAATAGCGGAACTAATTTAAGGCTTGTACCTACTGCCAGCGGATTACCCACTGCTTTAACTCCTGAACCATTTTTTCTCTATACTACCGGAACATATTTTAAAGAAAAATATCACCTTGGATATGCTGCGGTTGTAGGAGATTACGTTTACTCTTCCGATTATGAAAACGGAGAAGGATTTACTTCCGTTGATATTGCAAATGGCGTTACTCGTACACTTAATTACCCTAACCTGAGACCATATATCGGTGCCGGCGCTCCTTCGCCTTTAGTAAAGATCAATGCAGCCGGAAATGCCTTATTACAGCGGCAATTTGAAGTTAAACTTGGAGGAACCGTAATTGGAACTACCACCATGGATTATTTCGACTACACAAAAAATAATTATACTGCAGATATCTCTACCATCAGTGGCGGATCAGCGCAATTAGATATAAAAAATCTTTGTCCTACAGCAAACGACCGAATGGTGGTAGGACAAGCGGAACTGATCTATCCAAGAACTTTTGATTTTAACGGACAGAATATTTTTTATTTTGAAATGCCGGTCAATGGTTCGGCCAGTTTTCTCACCATATCCAATTTTAACTTTGGAGCTTCTGCACCTGTTCTTCTTGATCTTACTAATGGGAAAAGATATACTTGTGATATAAGCACCCCACCATTGGTAAAACTGGTGCTTTTGCCATCTTCTGTTAGCAGAAGATTGTTATTGATCTCCACTGATGCTTCCTTTGTGACCACTGCAGTAACCAGTTTCCAGCAACGAAATTTTGATAACTATTCGCTGGCGGCCAACCAGGGCAATTACCTTTTAATTTCTCATCCTAATTTCCTTACGTCCAGTGTTGGGCAAAATCCCATTACGGAATACCTGAATTACAGAAATTCTCCGGAAGGAGGAGGGTATGTAGCTAAAGTCTATATGATCGATCAGTTAGTTGATCAGTTTGCCTATGGTATCAAAAGACATCCTCTGTCTATCAGAAACTTTCTTCGATTTGCAAGGGCTAATTTTAGTTCGCAACCTAAAGCTGCTTTCCTTCTTGGTAAGGGCATTCAATATATTCATAACAGAATATTTGAAAGTAATCCAAACCTTGATAAACTTTCCTTTCTTCCTTCTTTTGGTTATCCTCCTTCCGATAATCTGCTGGCTGCGGATTTTGGTGAAGATGTGCTTCCAAAAACACCTATAGGGAGATTATCAGTTATTAATGGCGATGAGGTGCTGACCTACCTTAGAAAAGTAAAACAATACGACCTGGCTCAGAAATTTCAATCTCCTTTAATAGCAGACAAAGCCTGGACAAAAAATGTGATTCATGTTATCGGATCAGGTGATGGAGCATTGGGAAACCAGATCACTCAATCCATGAACTCATTCAAGAATATTATTTCTGATACTTTATATGGGGCAAATGTTAATACGTTTAGTAAATTGACTTCTGCTCCAATAGAGCAAAATAATTCCTCCCGCTTATATGGTTATTTCCAGCAAGGCATAGGCATTATGACTTATTTCGGGCACTCTTCAGCCACCACGCTTGAGTTCAATCTGGATAGTCCGGATAGTTATGATAACACCGGCAAATATCCCTGGATCATTTTACTCGGTTGTAATGCAGGTAACTTTTTTAATTTCAACGCTGGGCGCTTAGCAACTAAGGAAACTATCTCTGAAAAATTTGTATTAGCAGAACAAAAAGGAAGTATAGCCACTGTTGCCAGTACCCATCTGGGTATTGTTTATTACCTCGATATTATCAATTCTAAAACCATGAACGCCATTGCTACTGCGGATTATGGCAAGACCATGGGGGAGGTTATGATCGAAACTGCTCGGGAGGCCTATATTCAAATGGGCCAGTATGATTATTATGCAAGGTTCCATCTTGAGCAGGCTACCCTTCATGGAGACCCGGCTTTGAGATTTAATGTAAATGCAGACAAACCGGATTACGCCATCGAAGATCAGTTGGTTACAATCAACCCAAGTTTTATTTCCGTAGCGGAAAATAGTTTCACAGTCAGAGCACGATTCATGAATCTGGCCAAGGCAATCAGTACGCCTACTATCATTGAAATGAAAAGGACTTTTCCTGACGGGAGTTTCAGCATCAGGCGAGATACTATTCCTGGCATCAGGTACATCGATTCTATTACTTATACTATTCCTTTGGTTGCTGCAAGAGATAAGGGGCAGAACAGGGTCACATTAACAATTGATCCCGACAACAGAACGCCTGAACTTTACGAATCAAATAACAGCATCGGAAAAGATTTTTATATTTTTGAAGACGAGATCCGACCTGTGTTCCCGTATAATCTTTCGATAGTTACAAAGCAGAATATCAAATTTCAGGCATCAACGGCAAACCCATTTGCTGTATCAAGACAATATAATTTCGAACTGGATACAACAGAATTATTCAATTCTCCTTTCAAAAAACAACAATCCGTCGCCTCCACTGGGGGTGTTGTGGAATTTATTCCGGTGGTGACCTTAACAGATAGTGTGGCCTACTACTGGCGTGTATCTCCTGTGCCAACAACTGGTTTGCCGGTATGGAATACTTCAAGTTTTACTTTTATCAATAATTCAGAAAAAGGGTTTGATCAAACTCATTTTTATCAACACGATAAATCTAAAAAGGAAAGGATAAGCCTTTATCCGGGCAATACCTGGAAATTTGATTCGGTACAACACTACTTGTATTCCAAGAATGGGGTGTTTGGAACAGCGACCGGCCAGGAAGGTGATCTGATTGTAAGTCCGGATGGAATTGCTTTCATCCGAAGTGCTTGTGTCGGTTTCTCTGTGATCTTTAACATTTTTGATCCTCAAAGCTTTGTTCCTACCACTAATCCAAGTGGAGCCTATGGTAGTGGTCCATGGTGTTCAGCCAGTCGTCTCTGGAATTTCGAATGGTCATGTCTGAATGCAGCCAACAGAAAACTGATGATGGATTTTATGGATTCGATACCCAATAATTATATTGTAGTAGTACGGAATATTTTGAACAGCGGTCAGGTAGGTGGATTCGTGAATGACTGGCAGGCCGACACTTTACTTCCAGGATACGGACCAGGAGTTTCACTTTATCATAAGCTTAAAAATGTTGGCTTTAATAATCTTGATTCGTTCACTTCGGCCAAAGCGTTCATTTTCATGTATCAAAAAGGAAGACCACAGTTCGGACCTGTTTCGACTATTTCTTCTGGCATATATGACGTTGTTGTATTGAATAAATACCTGAAAACCCCTGACTCTCTTGCCTATCTAACCTCACCGGTTTATGGGCCAGCGAAAAATTGGAAAAAAATGTACTGGAGAGGGGATATAGATAATAACCTAGACACAGCAAGGGTGGATATACTGGGCATACAGAATGATGGCAGCGAGGTGACGCTCTTTAGCGGAATTACCCCGGCTCAGACGAATTTTGATATTTCTTCCATAGATGCAACGCAGTTCCCTAATTTGAAACTGCATATGATGACTAAGGATAAGATGAATTATACTCCATTCCAACTGAAATACTGGATGGTCACCTATGATCCGGTACCGGAAGGAGCTGTAGCGCCAAATATTTTCCTCAGCGCGAAAGACACAGTGGAAGTTGGAGAACCGCTTAATTATAAAATGGCGTTCAAGAATGTAAGTGAAGTTCCATTTGACAGTGTAAAAATAAAAATGACCATTACGGATAAGAACAATAATACTTTCGCGGTTCCTATTCCAAGGAAAAGACCTTTGGCTGTAAATGATACGATTCAGATTGGTGCGCTCATTAATACCACGGCATTATCCGGAAAAAATATTTTATTTATAGAAGCTAACCCTGATAATGATCAGAAGGAGCAATATCATTTCAACAACTTCGCTTTCCGTAATCTGTATGTAAAGGCGGATAGCCTGAATCCTTTACTTGATGTGACCTTTGATGGACAACATATTCTTAATCGGGATATTGTTTCGTCCAAACCTGGTATTGTAGTAAAACTGAAAGATGAAGCAAAATGGTTGATCCTGGATGATACCAGCCTGGTTACTGTAAGAGTACGTTTCCCTAACGGTACGCTGAAACGATATTATTTCAGCAATGATACCCTGCGATTTATTCCGGCAGGTCAGGCACCAAATACAGATAATACGGCAACAATTAATTTTAATCCGCAATTCCTGCTCGATGGGGAATATGAGCTCATTATCTCGGGAAAAGACAGAAGCAATAATGCAGCTGGAGCTATGGAATACAGGGTGCTGTTCCAGGTGGTGAATAAGGCAATGATCAGTAATATGCTGAACTATCCTAATCCATTTACTACTTCTACCGCATTCGTATTTACTGTTACCGGTAATGAGATTCCACAGAATTTGAAAATCGAGATCATGACCGTAACAGGAAGGATCGTTCGTGAAATCACGAAAGATGAATTAGGTCCGATCCATATTGGAAGAAATATCACAGAATTTAAATGGGATGGAACTGACCAGTTCGGACAGAAACTGGCGAACGGTGTTTATTTATATAGAGTAGTAACTAACCTGAACGGTAAGTCGCTGGAAAAATATACATCTGAAGGCGAAAAAACAGATAAATATTTTAACAAGGGCTATGGAAAAATGTACCTGATGAGATAGTTCGATAATATTTTAATTTTTATGGTCCCGGCATGCCGGGACTTTTTTTTGATACCTGTTGGTTAAAACACAATGGCTAACTTTGCAGGCTATGGCTAAAATAGGAATTAATATAGCTACCGGCAGTTTGCAGCAGGCCGAAATGATCGTAGGAATAGACCTTGGAACTACTAATAGCCTTGTTGCCATTCTTCATCCTGAGACAGGTAAGCCAGTTGTTCTTAAAGAGTATGACGGTAACGCGCTGGTTCCATCACTAATCCATTTCGGAGATAATGGCTCTCTTTCCATTGGTGATCAGGCAAGACCTTTTTTAATTACAGAACCTCATAATACCATCTTTTCAGTAAAAAGACTGATGGGTAAATCATATAATGATGTAAGAGACTATGCATCCTTTTTCTCTTACCGTATTATTGATGATAACACCGAAAGTCTTGTCAAAGTACAGGTAGGCGATCGCTTTTATTCGCCTATTGAATTATCCTCTTTTATTCTGAAAGAATTGAAATCACGTGCCGAGCATATTCTTAAAACTCCGGTAAATAAAGCAGTGATCACAGTGCCGGCCTATTTCAATGATGCGCAGCGGCAGGCCACCCGGGATGCCGGAAAACTGGCTGGACTCGATGTGCTTCGAATTGTAAACGAACCTACAGCAGCCAGCCTTGCCTATGGGATCGGACTCAGTAAAGAAGGATCCAAAACTATTGCTGTTTATGATCTGGGAGGAGGCACATTTGATATTTCCATACTAAGGATCACAGGTGGAATATTTGAAGTATTGTCGACCCATGGAGATACTTATCTCGGTGGAGATGATCTTGACCGTGCAATTGTCGGTCTTTGGAAAACAAAACTTTCTATCACTGAAGATCAACTAAAGAAAGATCCTTCTTTGTCACAGGTGCTTCGTTTACGTGCGGAAGAAGCAAAACGTCATCTTTCCTCCAATGATTATTTTGATGGTTTCATCAATGGAATGGATATCAGCATTACAAAAAACGAATTTGAAAAACTGGCAAAGCCTTTTGTTGACAGAACTATCAGCAGTTGTGATCATGCATTAAAGGATGCGGGCTTAACCATTAATGATATTGAAGAAATAGTAATGGTAGGAGGTTCTACCCGCGTTCCTCTGGTTAAACAAATGGTAGGTAAATTCTTTGGCAGGGAACTTCATGATTCTCTGAATCCGGATGAAGTGGTAGCACTTGGGGCGGCAATACAGGCGGATATATTGGCAGGAAATAACAAGGACCTGCTTTTACTTGATATAACTCCTCTTTCACTGGGTATTGAAACAATGGGAGGATTGATGGATGTATTAATGCCACGTAATACAAGGATACCTTCCCGCGCAGCTCGTCAATACACCACCCAGAAGGATGGTCAGACTGGAATTAAAGTTTCAGTGTATCAGGGAGAAAGAGACCTGGTGAAGGATAATCGTAAACTCGCTGAATTCAATCTGACTGGCATTCCGGCTATGCCTGCAGGATTGCCCAAAGTGGAAATTTCATTTCTGGTCAATGCGGATGGTATCCTGGTAGTACGCGCAAAGGAACTTCGAAGTGGAGTGGAGCAAACGATAGAAGTGAAACCGCAATATGGACTTTCAGATGATGAAGTGGAAAGAATGCTGATGGATTCTATTAGTAATGCAAAAGAAGATATTGCCACAAGAGCATTGGTCGAAGCACAAACAGAAGGAAGACAGATACTGGATATCACTGAAAATTTTCTTGTTAAGAATGGCACCCTACTTAAGGAAGAAGAAATTAATATCACGCGGGATGCAATGAAAGAACTTAATGATTGTATAGAAGGAGCTGATAAAGACAAGATCCAATTATCAATAGAAAAATTAAATGATCTTTCAAGGCCTTTCGCGGAGAGAGTAATGGATATAGCGATCAGTACGGCTATGAAGGGGAAGAAGATCGGTTGAGATTTTTTAAAGCGCATATCAGTTTCCATCCCAGCCAGCTCAGTATCAGAATATGCAGAATGATCGCGAAGTATTTTTGTTCCTTTCTTTCATAAATGAAATCTACGCTTGACTTGCCTGCAGGAACTACCACAGAAATTCCAGTAGGAGGATAAAAGGCCTGCTTACCATTTAATGGATTATAGCTGACTATAATAGGCACTTCCTTCCCATCTACTTTTACTGTCCAGCCCGGATAATAATTCTGAGCAAGTGTAGTAATGCAATTTGATGTAGCTACTACTTTAACTTGTATATGATTGGGTCTTTGAACTAAGATATTAATGGTTGCCGATGAATCAAATGGCGCGAAAACCAATTGTTTCCCTGGAATTCCCGGCTTTGGTTCTTCAAGAACCAAAGGTCCTCTGTATGAACTATCTGCAGAAACTTGTTTTGAAAATACATTCACATTCTGCCAGGTATTCATCCTTTCATCATTAACTGTAGCCGGAACCAACGATGGAGAAATTGTTTGAACAGGAAATCCTTTTTTTATTTTCAGCAAATCATTTACTTCCCGGGGTGTATAACTGCTAACAGTAAAAAATACTCCGCAGGCAAGCGTATTGATCATCAATTCGGCGGAGAAAAATGATAAAGCCCAATTCAGTTTATTTTTTTTCACTGATATCCATAATAATAATAAAAATGGTAGCTGAATACAGGCAGCGATGCCAAGGGCCTGCTGATGATTCATTGATTTTATTGTGCTCATAACTGAAGTCCTATCCAGCCGGGTAAGCGAACCCAATGTCAGAAGAATAGTTATAAAAGCAATCCCTGCTAGCGACATTAATAAATAAGGGATCGATCTTTTTGAAAGGAGGCCGGCAAATGTTTGATCTTTTAATGTGCCGCCAATAGTCAGGATCAGACCGATCATAAAAAATAAACGGAACAGGGCAGGGTTCCGGAAATAAATAAACCCGGGGAAAAAATTGATGGCATTTCTGAATGGAAGCAAATTGCCAAAAGATAAAAACAGAAAGAAAAGGCTCGCTCCAAATAATATCCAGTGCTTATTGATCCTGTTCTTCCATAATGAGTTTAAAATAATGGGCAGCATTAGCAGCACGAAAATTCCCATATAACTGTCAAGCATACTGCCTTCTGTATTGGGGAAAACCATTTTTCCATACGAAAAAGGGAATAACAATCCCTGGAGTGAAAGCGGATGTAAAAAGTTTGAGTTAAAAAAAACATGCGAGGCAGTTAAAGCCTTTCCTCTTTCCAGGTGATCTAAAACTTCAAGTGAATAAAACAGAATTGGGGCGCATAGCAATAGCGTCATAATTCCTGAAAGGACCAGGTATTTTATTAAATATGTACTGGCCCGGAACTTGCCTGCTATTTTAAATAATATCAGGAAGACAATGATATAAGTAGTTATGATGCTAAATGCCGCGTAAACACTGGTGAACATCAGCGTATACACTATGGCAAATTGAATTGCATATCGCCATCCCGGTCTTTCAAATAAATGCAGAAGAGAACTGATCATCATAGGAATAAAAGAAGCAGCAGTAACATATAGTAACCACTGAGAGCTTCCTGTAATAAAACCCGACAGCATATAAGAAAGAGACAGCAGTAAGATAAGTTTTTCATCTTTTAAGAAAAAGCGACTTAGTAAATAATGCATGCTCCATCCGGCTAGTATAACAAAGAATAAGAATTCTATATGGAGAGTATAAATATCATAATTAAAAATTCCGCTGAAAATAATTTGAGGCGTGCTGAAAATTCCCCAGGTTAAATTTGATTGAAGAGGGAAGCCCATGCCCCAGGTATTGAACCAGGAAGGCCATTCTCCATTTCGCAGGCTCTCGCTCATGAAAAAATTAATAGGGTATTCCAGGGCAACAATATCATTCTTCATGGCCAGCAGCATAAAACTTACCGGCGCATAAGCCAGCAATCCGCAAATGGCGATGAAAAAATATGGTTTGTAAACTTTCAAATTATGATCTGGTCTTCCATTTGCCATTGATTATGCCGTCGTATAAAAATATAGGCATATGTTTTTGAATAAAGAAAACCAGCTTCCATCGTTTTGTAATGAATACGCGCTTCCTTTTATTTTCAATGGCTGAATAAGCCTGGCCCGCTGCTTTTTCCACAGAAGATACCCAGAATGAGCGCTCAGATTTTCCCATGGCTGTGTCCATAAATCCGGGAATTAATTCAGTGATATGAATATTGTTTTTTTCAAAACCTGCTCTGACCCGGAGACTTTCCAGGTATATCTGCTGAAATGATTTGCTTGCATGATAGGCCGGCGCCATTTTATTACCGCGAATTGCTGCAATAGAGGTAACGCCCGCAATTTGACCTCCTCCCTGAGTTTTGAAATAATTCCAGATAAGTGAAACAATACGAACAAACCCTTTCACATTCACATCAATGGTCTCTTCTTCAGGAGGAAATTGTAGCTCCGGATTAAAATGAATAATGGATGCGGACATAATTAGCAGGTCCAGTCCATTCATTTCATGGATCATTTCTCCAATAACTGAGAGTATGGATGGATCAGCCATATCGGCCTGACGAATAAGAATAGCAGGGTTCTCATTCTTTAATTCATTCAATAATTGTCCGCGTCTGGCTACAACGGCTACCGTTGCTCCTTTGGAAGCATAAATGGTAGCGAGTTTACGGCCTAGTCCTGAACTTCCTCCGATTATGAGGACTTTCTTATTCATCAAGAGATGGTTTGTCGGTAGCTTTTTTTCTTATCTTTTTCCCACCAGTAATATCCAAGCATTTTGGTGGTGACCTGTTTTCCAAAATAATGTTCGAGGGTACGATACAGGATCACATCATATTTACGGTGAAAATTTATCCAGCAGGCATTACAATTTTCATGATAATGCTTTTGTTTTTCTCTTGCACCAGCCCCATTAAAGATCTCATCCAGTGAGTTGGTATGTATATTACCTATCAAAACATCCAGGTGCTGACAGATTGGAACATCGCCATTTGGAAGGATGACCAGACTATCAAGAATACTATGACATTTTAATTTTAGCCCTCCTTTTCTCCATTCATCATAGAGCACAAGGAAATCAAAATT
Source organism: Chitinophagaceae bacterium (assembly GCA_046596515.1). Classification (GTDB taxonomy): domain Bacteria; phylum Bacteroidota; class Bacteroidia; order Chitinophagales; family Chitinophagaceae; genus JJ008. The sequence continues at coordinate 26,240 of JBKJMI010000010.1, forward strand.
CTCGGGGAATTTTTTTACAATATCCGGTATTCTGCTTTTTATATCCATAAGCTGACTGGAATCTACTGGGGCAGATATGGTTTGACTCTTCGATTGGATCAATGCCGTTGCCTCTTTCATGGAACGAATGTTCTCATTCTTCAGGCTACCAATATCATACTGGGTGGGAGATTCAATGGTATCAAAGAAGGAGATATCATTATAGACTCCGATACGCATATCAATACCATAACGAAGAGCGACGTTTGCAACATGTTCCATATCGCTGAAATCGTTATATGGCGATAAGGTAAACATCAGACTTATTGGTACCTTATTATGTAAGTGTTCCAGCGTATGAATTATTCCTTCATATCCGTCTTTACCCCGCATATGCAGGTAACTATCCTTGTCGCCATCAAGGGATATGAATAATCTTTTAGGAGGATGTTTCTCTACCGCTTCCACAAGTAATTCAGGTTTCAGGCAATTAGAAAGCAGATCGAAATTGGGATGATTTTTTTTGAACCAACCCATGATTTCAATTGCATCGGGATGAAGCAAAAATTCACCTCCTTCCAATCCAACCCGGGTATGCCTGTTAATGCACCTGCTTTCCATTATTTCTTTGATCTTTTCAAAAGGAAGATAGTTGACTGGCCTTTTGGTCCAGATCAGGCAATGTTTGCAGGCGGAATCGCATAGGTCTGTTCCATAGATCATCAGGGTCGATAGTTTTTTCCCTGAAGGGTTCCATCGATTATTAAGGAAGGTCATTCCCCTTTGAATATAATTTTGTACTGAATACATTAAATAACCTGATTATGTGGCTCTTGTAAAATTACTGAAGGAATGTGGAAGGGTAGGGAAGGATCAGGAATATTTTGCTTTTAATTTCAAAAATGGAATTTCAAAATAGCGATAACTCAGCATGCTTATAAGAATGGCAATAGCAGTGACAAGGGTAGCAGCAAGCAATTCAGCTGTTTTCAAAGAGGTCATCGTAAGCATTTGTAATTTTAAACGATCGAAAAAGATAAGGTACACGGGCCAGTGAAATACGTAGAATCCATATGATATCTTTCCGAAAAATCGCAGCAGTGAATTATTAAAAAGCAGTTCAATGAGTTTCGATCTTCCTTCCGCTGCTTCAAATACCAGCAATCCAAAAAGCATGGCAAAGGTGCTGTATCCTACGAAGGCCAGGAAAGGCAGATTATTATTATTCATGCCGTTAATAAAATAAAAACCAAAATTGACTCCTGCCAGTAATAACACGATATAAGTAATATTTTTTCTGAGGATTTTCGGATCAATGCGGATCAGCATAGAGATGATAGAACCAATACAAAGTCCGTCAATGCGAGTAAATGTAAAAAGACTGGAATACCTTAATTCTTCAATTTGTTGCTGCCAGATCAGGTAACGACCAAGACCTGTAAGTATTAGAAGGATCACTGAGAATACAAGCAGCCGTTTTGGCTTTCGCAGTAATAGAATAACAAGTGGCCAGAACAAATAAAATTGTTCCTCCACTGCCAGTGACCAGGTATGCAGAAGCATCTGGTTGCTATCCGGTGCTTTAAATATAAATAACCAGTTCTGCAGGTAGGTCCACATGTAAAACTGATTATCATAATAATATCCCGGATCATAATTAAGTGAAGGAATCCGGGGAAGAAGGTAAAGGCAAATAAACAGGGCGAGGTAATAAACCGGAAAAATGCGCAATACCCGGCGCATGTAAAAATTTTTCAGGTAACCAGTTTGTCCCACCGAATCCATTAATATACCCGTAATAAGAAAACCAGATATCACAAAGAAGAGATCAACTCCCAGCCATCCGAAGAAAAAATAATTGAGAAACCCAAAATTGTGCAGGAAGACTACCAGTAAGATGGCAAGGGCGCGAAGCCCATCAATAGCGGGATAGTATCGTTTCTTATTTGGTGAAGTATGGGTGGACATAATAGCATTTAATCCAGATCAGATCGTCGCTGGATATATTTTCCGGCCATATCAAATTCAATATTTATTGCATCTCCGATTTGAATATCACACATATTAGTATGATCGTAGGTATATGGAATGATAGCTACACGAAAACTTTTCTTTTTCACAGCAAAACAGGTCAGACTGATCCCATTTATAGCCACTGAACCTTTTTCTATCAGCAGGGGAGCGAATTTGCCAGGAATTTTGAATTGAAATTCCCAGGAACCATTCTTTACCCATTTTTTAATGCAGATACTTATGCCGTCCACATGGCCCTGAACCAGGTGGCCGTCCAATCGATCCCCAACCTTTACTGCTCTTTCAAGGTTTATCAGTGTTCCTGCCTTCCATTCGGAGAGGTTGGTTTTCCTGAGTGTTTCTTCAATGGCAGTAATACGATGAGAACCAGGACTTTTTTCATCCACTGTAAGGCAAACCCCATTATGCGACAGGCTCTGATCAATTTTAAGCTGATCAGAAATAGGTGATTTGATCCAGAACTGGAGATTAGAACCCTGTGGGGTCACCTCTCTTACCTCGCCTGTAGATTCTATGATTCCGGTGAACATATCCGCAAAATAGCGGTTAATTCGCTGTTTTAAAGGAGGAAACTGTGGAGAATTGTTGAACGAGGGTTTGCCCGATTCAGAAATTCCTGCTATATTTGCGCTCCCCCGGAACCTGATCGGCCGGAGGAACAAACAAAAAAACTACCAGAGGAGGTATAAAAGTTATGCTGATCATCGATTCAAAAGATTGCGAAAACATTGACAAAGCCCTTAAGAAGTACAAAAAGAAATTCGAGAAGTCGAAAGTCCTTTTGCAATTAAGAGAGCGCCAGTGTTTCACCAAACCTTCAGTTAAACGTCGTGGTGAAATTCTGAAAGCTGTGTATAAGCAAAATATTGCCAGCGGCAAGATCGAAAAATAAGTTCCTCCCGGTTAATATATTCAGAGGATAGCGGTAAAGTTTAATAGCTTTGTTGCTGTCCTTTTTTATTATACCTATGTCGGAAACCGGATCCATACAATCCTTTCTGGATTTTCTCAAGTTTGAGAAAAGATATTCGGCTCATACGCTTACTTCTTATAAAAACGACCTTCGCGATTTCATGGATTTTTTGGATATAACCTATCCAGGCACACCGATCCATTCTGCCTCCCATATATTTATTCGCTCCTGGCTTGCCCAGTTAAAAAACAAGGGAATGGAAGCGACATCCATCAACAGGAAAATATCCAGCCTTCGTTCTCTTTTTAAATATCTGTTGCGCACAGGAGAAGTTGAATCAAGTCCTATGGCCAAAGTAAACGGATTAAAAACAGGACGTAAACTGCCAGTATTTGTGAAAGAGAAAGAAGCGGCCGATCTCCTGGAAAATCTTTCCATTCATGTAGAAGACTGGCGATCGCTGAATGCCTCTATCATGATCCATATATTTTATGCTACTGGGATGCGATTGAGTGAACTCGTTAACTTAAAAACAAAGCAACTTGATCTGGAAAAAAAGCAGATCAAAGTTTTGGGAAAAGGAAATAAAGAAAGGATCATTCCTGTGAGTAAGGAATTGGTAGATATTATCAAAGGGTATGAAAAAGAAAAATTAATTCAGTTTTCCGAACTGGCGGCAGGTCAGGAGGCTCCCTTTCTGTTAACTGAAAAGGGGAAAAAATTATATCCCAAATACGCCTGGAATATTGTGAATACTCATTTATCCAAGGCCACTACGCTTAACAAAACCAGTCCGCATATTCTTCGTCATAGTTTCGCCACCCATCTGATGAACAATGGAGCAGATCTCAATGCTGTGAAGGAATTACTGGGCCATAGCAGCCTTGCTGCCACCCAGGTTTATACACATAATACAATAGATAAACTCAGGGATATACATAAGAAAGCTCATCCCCGGGGCTAGTGTTAAATCCATGAAAAATTGACCTGATTTTTGTTTGCGAATGCTTGTTTTCGGCGTAACTTATGATTGATAAAAGAACTCACCCTGCGAAAGAGGATTTCAGTTCTTTATTTATTTGAGAATAAAAATTGTTAGATTATGAACGTAAACATTCAAGCAGTTCATTTCGATGCGGACAGTAAGCTGATCGACTATGTGCAGAACAAGATCAGGAAACTGGAAACATTCAATGGCCGGATCATAGAAGTAAAAGTGTTCCTTAAGCTGGACAATTTTGCTCAGGTGATCAAAGACAAGATCGCGGAGATCAGAGTACATGTACCTAAACAAAATTTTTTCGTGAAATCAACAAGCAAATCTTTTGAAGTTTCATTCGATGAAGCAATGGATTCATTGATCATGTTATTAAAGAAAAATAAGGAAAGAAAAGCCGCCTGATCGCGGTTAATATTGAAAGAAGGAGAGTGCAGGACCCTCTCCTTTTTTTTGTGCCTGCATTTTTTCCATAGAAGAGTAGCCATCATCTTCTCCAAATGCCTGAAAACAAGCAAAAAAATCTTCGCTAAAATTTTTCCGATTATCAATTTCCCTTACCTTTGCCTCCCCAATAAATGGGGTAGCTCTTTACGCCTTTACCGCCCTGAAGTTAGTAGCGGCGGACAGCAATCGCCACTTTAGCTCAGCAGGTAGAGCAACTGATTTGTAATCAGTAGGTCGTTGGTTCGATTCCGACAAGTGGCTCAGTTAAGCAGTAAGTAGTTTAGTATTGCTGGCAGAAACAAAATAATGGGCAAGTAGCCAAGTGGCCAACGGCAACAGACTGTAAATCTGTCCTCTTACGAGTTCGGTGGTTCGAATCCATCCTTGCCCACTTGTACATCCTGGGATGTGCATTGTTCACCGAAGCGTTAAGCTGAAGTGGACTTAAGTTCTTTAAATTGAATTCCTCTTTCGCCAGGGTAATGTTGAATAAAACCAACTGTGCCGGGGCAACGGTGGATAAATGCGGAAGTAGCTCAGTTGGTAGAGCGACAGCCTTCCAAGCTGTAGGTCGCGGGTTCGAACCTCGTCTTCCGCTCTGGATGGTCATCATTGGTCCGGTTCAGGTCAGGTCGGTTGACTTGTTTGCACCGGGCTATAATGACTAAAGCCGTTGTAGCTCAGTGGTAGAGCACTTCCTTGGTAGGGAAGAGGTCGTGAGTTCGATTCTCACTAACGGCTCTATAAAAAATTTTTTCGCGGATCTTCGTCATTAATATGTTTGACGGGGACCGTCAGACATAACAACCTAAAAACAGATAAAGATGGCAACGAAAGAAACTTTTAAAAGGGACAAACCCCACGTTAACGTTGGAACAATCGGTCACATTGACCATGGAAAGACAACTTTGACAGCTGCTATAACCTCCATCCTTGCTTCAAAAGGTATGGCGACAGCAAAAAAATATGATGAAATTGATGCTGCTCCTGAAGAAAAAGAAAGGGGTATCACTATTAACACGGCTCACGTAGAGTATCAAACAGTTGCTCGTCACTATGCGCACGTTGACTGTCCAGGTCACGCTGACTATGTGAAGAACATGATCACAGGTGCTGCCCAGATGGACGGTGCTATTCTGGTTGTAGCTGCTACTGATGGTCCTATGCCTCAAACAAAAGAACACATCCTGCTGGCTCGCCAGGTTGGCGTACCCAGTATGGTTGTTTTCATGAATAAAGTTGACCTTGTTGACGATCCTGAACTTCTTGACCTGGTTGAAATGGAGATCCGCGATTTGCTGACTTTCTATGGTTTCGATGGTATCAATACACCAATCATTAAAGGTTCTGCAACCGGCGCTCTTGCTGGCGAAGAAAAATGGGTGAAATGTGTTGAAGAACTCATGGATGCAGTGGATTCTTATATTCCTCTTCCTCCTCGTCCGGTTGACCAACCATTTCTGATGTCTGTAGAGGATGTATTCTCTATTACCGGCCGTGGTACTGTTGCCACTGGACGTATTGAGAGAGGCCGTATCAAAGTAGGTGAGCCTGTTGAGATCGTAGGTCTGATCGCAGAGCCTTTGACCTCAGTTTGTACAGGGGTTGAAATGTTCCGCAAATTGCTTGATGAAGGTGAAGCTGGAGATAACGCAGGTTTGCTGCTCCGTGGTATTGAGAAAACTCAGATCCGTCGCGGTATGGTTATCGTGAAGCCTGGTTCTATCACTCCGCACACTGAATTCAAATGTGAAGTATATGTACTTAGCAAAGAAGAAGGTGGACGTCACACTCCATTTTTCCAGAAGTATCGCCCTCAGTTCTATTTCCGTACTACCGACGTAACTGGTGAGGTAGAACTGAATGCAGGAACTGAAATGGTAATGCCTGGTGATAACACTTCCCTTACCGTGAAGCTGATTCAGCCGATCGCGATGGAGAAAGGTTTGAAATTTGCGATTCGTGAAGGTGGACGTACCGTTGGTGCGGGCCAGGTTACTGAGATCATTAAATAATAAGGCTATAAGCTTCAGGCTTTTAGCTGGGACCGCAAGGTCTTATCAAAGATGCCGTATCTTTGATTCATAAAGATTCTAAAAGCTGTTTCGTTCACTCGGAATAGCTTTTAGCTTTCTACGGGCGTAGTTCAATGGCAGAATAGCGGTCTCCAAAACCGTTGATGGGAGTTCGAATCTCTCCGCCCGTGCCTCTCAACTTTCTCAACCTGCTCAACTTTCAAACAGTTGAGAAGGTTGAGAAGGTTTAGGAAGTTTAGTAAGATCACAAAATTTAGCATATGAATAAGATCACCACATATTTCAGAGAGTCCTTTAAGGAACTGACCGAGAAAGTAAGCTGGCCCACATGGCCACAGTTGCAGCAATCTACCATGATTGTACTGGCAGCCACACTCGTGATCACCTTTATCATCCTGGCAATGGATTTCGCTATTGGTAATGGCCTGAAGCTCGTTTATAAACAACTTTTCTAAGCAATGGAAGCGACTATAAATACAGAAACAGAAAACGTACAGCAGGATACCAAATGGTACGTGCTGCGCGTGGTAAGTGGTAAGGAAAGGAAAGTAAAAGAATACCTGGATAAAGAGATCTCACGCGGAGGATGGACACAGGTAAAACAAGTATTTCTTCCAGTGGAAAAAGTATACAAAGTGGCCAATGGAAAGAAAGTGATGCGTGAGCGTAACTACTATCCTGGTTATGTAATGATCGAGATCACCAGTGGTAAACTCATCGATGATCTTCGTGATATTATCAAGAATACGACCAACGTTATTCATTTTCTGGGTAAAGAAGATCCTATCGCTCTTCGTAAAGCGGAAGTGAACAAGATGCTGGGTAAGATGGATGAAATGGCAGAATCCGGTGGAGTAAGTATGATCGAACCTTTCATTGTAGGAGAGACCATTAAGATCATCGAAGGACCTTTCAATGATTTCAACGGGGTGATCGAAGATGTAAATGATGAAAAGAAGAAATTGAAAGTAACAGTAAAGATCTTTGGACGCTCCACACCGGTAGAGTTGAATTATATGCAGGTGGAAAAGATCAACTAAAATACATTGTGTACAAATATTTGAGAGACAGGCTTTTTCAACCCATTTGAAAAGGCTTTCTCTTTTTAGATAATTAGGGGTAAAATCTTTGTCTGTTAACCATTTTCCCCTAACTTCGCGTCCCCAATTAGTTCTTTCTTTTGTCCGCCTGCGTTGTTCAATGGCGGAACAGGTTACGGTCCTCCTTCGGGAAAGACCGAACAAAGGATGAATTTGGGAGATCTTCTACCTCAAGGTGAAGATCGCTTGAACCAATAAATCGAATAGAAAAATGGCAAAAGAAATCGGCGGCTTTGTAAAGCTGCAATGTAAAGGCGGACAGGCCAACCCTGCACCGCCAATCGGTCCCGCACTAGGTTCCAAGGGTGTTAACATCATGGAATTCTGTAAGCAGTTCAATGCTAGAACGCAGGACAGGATGGGAAAAGTTCTCCCAGTATTAATTACAGTTTATACCGACAAGAGTTTTGATTTTGTTATCAAAACGCCTCCTGCTGCTGTGCAACTGATGGAAGCGGCCAAGATTCAAAAAGGTTCTAAGGAAAGCAACCGTATCAAATCCGGTAAAGTAGACTGGAACCAGGTAGAGGCTATCGCCAAAGACAAAATGCCCGATCTTAACTGTTTCACTGTAGAAAGCGCCATGAAAATGATAGCCGGCACTGCTCGTAGTATGGGTCTTACGGTAGAAGGTAAAGCTCCATGGGATAATTAAGCCCCCTGACCATGAAGGGGACGTTTAAAAAAAATTAAAAGAAAGAATTAAAATGGCATTCCTCAGTAAAAAAAGAAAAGTAGCAGAAACAAAGGTTGACGCGAACAAAGCGTACTCACTGAAAGAAGCTTCTGCATTGGTAAAACAGATCTCCACCTGCAAATTCGACGCATCCGTGGACCTGCATATCCGTTTGGGTGTTGATCCAAAAAAAGCAGACCAGGCCATTCGTGGCACGGTTAGCCTTCCGCATGGTACCGGCAGAACTAAAAAAGTATTAGTGCTTTGCACTCCTGATAAAGAAGCAGACGCAAAAGCAGCGGGTGCTGATTTTGTAGGACTGGACGAATTTATCACCAAGATCGAAGGTGGATGGGTTGATGTGGATGTTATCATCGCCACTCCTTCTGTGATGCCGAAGATAGGTAAGCTTGGTAAGGTACTAGGTCCACGTAACCTGATGCCAAATCCAAAAACAGGTACAGTTACCAATGATGTTGTAGCTGCTATCAACGATGTAAAAGGTGGTAAGATCGCCTTCAAAGTTGATAAAGTAGGAATCATTCACGCTTCCATTGGTCGTGTGAGCTTTACACCCGAAAAGATCGCGGAGAATAGCCAGGAACTGCTGAACGCTATCATCAGAGCAAAACCATCTTCCGCAAAAGGTATTTACCTCAGAGGAATCAGCATGGCCAGTACGATGAGCCCGGGCATCCAGGTTGACATCAAAGCTTTCGTTCATTAATAACGGAAGTTGAGCAAATCAATTTTTAGCAAGAGTCAAAAAGCAATAAAATGACCAAAGAACAAAAAAATGAAGTGATCGAATTACTGAAAGGAAAATTCTCTCAGTATAACAACTTCTACGTTACCAATACCGAGTCTCTTTCTGTAGCTCAGGTTGGTAAACTTCGCCGTGCCTGTTTCAACAAAAACGTTGAAATGAAAGTGGCAAAGAATACGCTGATCCGTAAAGCACTCGAGTCGCTCGATAATGAGAAATATGCGGGTGTATTTGATTCCCTGCATAAAGTAACTGCTTTGATGTTCTCTGAGAACCCCAAAGAACCAGCTCTGATCATCAGTTCCTTCCGTAAGGAAAGCAATGGTGACAAGCCTGTAATGAAAGCCGCCTTTATCAATGGCGATTTGTATATGGGCGATAACCAACTGGTAACCCTCATGAAGATCAAGACCAAGAATGAACTGATCGGAGATGTGATCGCATTGTTGCAATCACCTGCGAAAAGGGTTATTGCCGCTTTGCTGCAGAACGCAGAGAAAAAAGCAGCAGAAGTTGCTCCAGCAGAGTAAATTGCCTGAGTGAGGTATCCGAGCAAAGGCCTTGCCCTGGTTCGAAGACCCTGGTCAAGCTTTAACTATAAACAATTTTTTTAAAACCGCCGTTGGACTCGAATGAGGATGAAGACGGTAAAAATTCAAAAACAATGGCAGACGTAAAAGCATTAGCAGAAAGCCTGGTAGGCTTAACAGTAAAAGAAGTACAGGATCTCGCTGACTTCCTTAAATCAGAATATGGTATCGAACCAGCAGCCGCTGCAGTAGTAGTAGCTGAAGGTGGTGGTGGTGCCGCAGTTGCAGAAGAGAAAACCTCATTCAACGTAGTGTTGAAGAGTAGTGGTGCTTCTAAACTGAACGTAGTTAAGATCGTTAAGGATCTTACTGGTTTAGGATTGAAGGAAGCAAAAGACCTGGTTGATGGCGCTCCTAAAAACATCAAAGAAGGTATCTCAAAAGTAGAAGCAGAAGAGATCGCAGCCAGGCTGAAAGATGCAGGTGCTGATGTAGAGATCGCTTAATATCTTCCTTAAGATAATTGAAAAGCCCTCCCAAAAGGAGGGCTTTTCAATTTATTAAAGTTCCAGGTATGGAGCCACTTTAGTATAGGCTTCTTCTGAAAATGCCATGATGTTTTTCAGGTCATCCAGTTTTTGAAATAAGCCATGTTCATTTCTGTAGGCAACGATCGCTTTTGCCAGCTGCCATCTCAAATATGGATGAATTTTAAGTTCCTCTTCAGTGGCTTTATTAATATTTATTTTTTTTATGGTCAAAACTGAAAGTATCATCATAGATTTTATCCGCTGGAAAATTGAATCCTGCAATCCAAAGGTTTGTGCAACCTGGTCAACAGAATAAAAACCTCCCAGTTTCTCTCTGAAATTCACAATTCGCAATGAAAGTTTGCTGCCAATTCCGGGAAGAGAGATCCATGCACTGGTATCTGCCAGATTGATATCGACGATCAGTTTTTTAACTGGTGTTTTTTCAGGAATTTTTTTAAAAGGTTCAGTATAGGCCCTGATCTCCTCTGGTTTTTTGAAAGAAGTGTAATTATTAGTTTCTTTTATGCGGACAAAAGATTTCATTCTTTCAAACTCCTGTTCCTTTAATCCATAAATTTTTTTAAGATCGTCAGCCGTTTTGAATTTCCCTCCTTTGGACCGGTAATTCAAAATGATCTGAATTGTCTTATCACGAAGTCCCAGTTTTTTCCAGTCGGATTCTTCAATCAGGTTGGGATCAAAATAAAAACCAGTAAATGCAGGAGCTGAATTTGTAAAAACCCTGGAGCGGATTTCATCGGGAGATGATCTGCTGATGATCTGCGGTTCTTTTATTTCCGGATTGACGGCGATAGGAACAGGAGGTATCGATCTTTCCGGTAAAAATGCAGGCAAAAGAAAAATGAACAAAACCGCGACCAATAAGCAGGTCATAGCAATGCGATCTTTTTTCGAAAAATGGAAGTATTCTCTCACAATATTCTCAGGCTTCATAACCATAATTTCGGCTCAAGATAGGGTTTGGGAAGCCCTTCGTAAATAACCAGTTAGTGGTATTTTGGCCTTATTATTGTTAGCAAATTTTTCTTGTTTAAAACAAAGGAATTCCGTACTTTTGCCATCCTTTATTTTGGCCAAATATATTTTAACACCCCAAATCATGTGCAATTAGTTGATAGTCACAGAGTTTCATTTTTCGATGCATGAAGCCTTGAATGTGATTGGTGTGTTCTCATCGTTGTAAAAACCGGTTTTTACGATATGTCTTCTACAAAATTGAATCAAAGGGTGGATTTCGGTAAGATCAAGCATCTGGCCGACGCCCCCGACCTTCTTGAAGTACAGATCCAGTCGTTCAAAGAATTCTTCCAATTGGAGACCACGCCGGACAAGCGTAACATTGAAGGCTTGTTCCGTGTATTCAAGGAGAATTTCCCGATCACGGACACAAGAAACATCTTCGTTCTGGAGTTCCTGGATTATTTTATTGATCCGCCCCGTTACACGATTGAAGAATGTATGGAAAGAGGTCTTACCTATGCAGTACCTCTGAAAGCCAAACTTCGCCTCAGTTGTAATGATGAGGAGCACGTTGACTTCCAAACAATCGTTCAGGATGTTTTCCTGGGTAACATTCCTTACATGACGCCACGCGGTACATTCGTGATCAATGGTGCCGAGAGGGTAGTTGTATCCCAGCTGCATCGTTCTCCTGGTGTGTTCTTCGGACAATCTGTTCACCCGAACGGAACGAAGATCTATTCTGCCCGTGTAATTCCTTTCAAAGGTGCATGGATGGAATTCGCTACCGACATCAACAATGTGATGTACGCGTACATCGACCGTAAGAAAAAATTCCCTGTAACTACGCTTCTTCGTTCCATCGGATTTGAGACCGATAAAGAGATCCTGGAACTCTTCGGCATGGCCGATGAAGTGAAGGTGGATAAAAAGACCCTTTCCAAATACATTGGCCGCCGCCTGGCTGCACGTGTATTGAGAACATGGGTTGAAGATTTCGTCGATGAGGACACCGGAGAGGTGGTATCTATCGAGCGTAATGAGATTGTGATGGAAAGAGATACTGTTCTCGATGAAGAAGCTATTGAAAGCATTACAGAGCTGGATGTGAAGAGTGTGTTCATTCAGCGTGAAGATGTAGGCGGAGATTACGCTATCATCTACAACACGATGAACAAGGATACTTCTAACAGCGAACTGGAAGCTGTTCAATTCATCTATCGTCAGCTTCGCGGTGCGGATGCTCCCGATAATGAAACAGCACGTGGTATCATCGACAAATTATTCTTCAGCGATAAGCGCTATGACCTTGGTGAAGTTGGACGTTACAAGATCAACCGTAAGTTGAACCTTAATCTCCCAATTGAAAAGAAGGTGCTGACTAAAGAAGATATCATTCTTATCATTAAGTATCTCGTAAGACTTACTAATGGTAAGGCAGAGATCGATGATATTGATCACCTGAGCAATCGTCGTGTTCGTACAGTAGGTGAGCAGTTATATGCTCAGTTCGGCGTGGGTCTTGCCCGTATGGCTCGTACCATTCGTGAACGTATGAACGTACGCGATAATGAAGTATTCACTCCGGTGGATCTGATTAATGCAAGAACACTTTCATCTGTGATCAATTCCTTCTTTGGAACATCACAGTTATCGCAGTTCCTGGATCAGACCAATCCGCTTTCTGAAATAACACATAAGCGTCGTATCTCCGCGCTGGGCCCCGGTGGTCTAAGTCGTGAAAGAGCTGGTTTCGAGGTACGTGACGTACACTATTCTCACTACGGTCGTCTTTGTACGATCGAAACTCCGGAAGGACCAAACATTGGTCTGATCTCTACTCTTTGCGTTCATGCGAAGATCAACGACATGGGCTTTATTGAAACGCCTTATCGCAAAGTGGAGAACGGGAAAGTGAATATGAAACTACTCTCTTTCCTAAGTGCAGAAGAAGAGGATCTGGCGAAAATTGCCCAGGCCAATTCTGGACTGAATGAGAAAGGAGAATTTACAGAAGATAAAGTGGTAAGTCGCCAAACTGGTGACTTCCCTATTCTTGATAAAGGCGAAGTGGAATATATGGACGTTGCTCCAAACCAGATCGTTGGTTTGAGCGCTTCATTGATCCCCTTCCTTGAGCATGATGATGCCAACCGTGCCCTGATGGGATCAAACATGCAACGTCAGGCTGTGCCGCTGATCCGTCCTGATGTACCAGTTGTTGGTACCGGACTGGAAGGCAAGGCAGCGCGTGATGCAAGGATACAGATCCACTCTGAAGGAAATGGTATTGTTGAATTTGTTGACGCCAACGAAATTCATGTTCGTTATGATCGCGATGAAGCAGAGAAGCTGGTAAGCTTTGAAGATGATCTTCGCATCTATCGATTAACGAAATTCATCAAGACCAACCAGGAGACCTGTATCAACCTGAAACCTGCTGTGAAGAAAGGTCAGAAGGTGAAGAAAAGTGATTTCCTTACTGAAGGATATGCTACCAAAGATGGTGAGCTGGCATTGGGTAAGAATCTGAAAGTGGCCTTCATGCCATGGAAAGGTTACAACTTCGAGGATGCCATTGTAATCAGCGAAAGAGTAGTGAAGGAAGATATGTTCACTTCTGTACACATCTCTGAATATGAACTGGAAGTTCGCGACACCAAATTGGGTGAAGAAGAACTTACTCCTGATATTCCAAACGTTTCTGAAGAAGCCACTAAGGACCTTGATGAGAACGGTATCGTTCGTATCGGTGCCCAGGTGAAAGAAGGCGATATTCTCATTGGTAAGATCACTCCTAAGGGAGAATCTGATCCTACTCCTGAAGAAAAACTTCTTCGCGCCATCTTCGGTGACAAAGCAGGTGATGCAAAAGATGCTTCACTGAAAGCTCCAAACGGAGTAGAAGGTGTTGTGATCGGCAAAAAACTTTTCCAGCGCGCTAAGAAAGATAAGAACGCGAAGGTTCGCGAGAAAGCATCCATGGAGAAGCTGGAGAAAATGCATGAGAAGAATGAAAATGATCTTAAAGAAGTATTGCTTGAGAAACTCATCACACTGCTGAAGGATTTCGTATCCACTGGTGTGAGCAATAATTTCGGAGAGATACAGATCGGTAAGGGTGCGAAATTCACTGATAAAAATCTGCGTGGCCTGGATTATGCGAACATTAATCCGCTGGGCTGGTCTGCAGATAAAAAAGTGGATGATCAGATTAACACTCTTCTGCATAACTATAATATCAAATTCAACGAAGAGCTGGGTCGTTACAAACGTGAGAAATTCAATATCAGTATTGGTGATGAATTACCTGCTGGTGTATTGAAACTTGCTAAGGTTTATCTCGCAGTAAAGCGTAAGCTGAAGGTGGGAGATAAGATGGCCGGCCGTCACGGTAATAAAGGTATTGTTGCTAAGATCGTTCGTCATGAGGATATGCCTTTCCTTGAGGATGGCACACCAGTCGATGTGGTATTGAATCCATTGGGTGTACCTAGTCGTATGAACCTCGGACAGATCTATGAAACCATCCTTGGATGGACCGGAGAAAAACTGGGATTGAAATTCGCTACACCGATCTTCGATGGTGCTACCACCGATGAGATTGCTGAATATTGTAAGCAGGCCAACATTCCAATGTATGGTCACACTTATCTAAGCGATGGTGAAACCGGTGAGCGTTTCCACCAGAAAGCAACCGTAGGTATCATCTATGTGATCAAACTCCACCATATGGTGGATGATAAGATGCATGCCCGTTCCATCGGTCCATACAGTCTCATTACTCAGCAACCGCTGGGTGGTAAAGCGCAGTTCGGTGGACAGCGTTTTGGTGAGATGGAGGTTTGGGCCCTTGAAGCATACGGTGCCTCTAATATCCTGCAGGAATTGCTTACGATTAAATCGGATGATATCATTGGTCGCGCCAAAACGTATGAGGCCATTGTCAAAGGTGATAATGTACCAAGACCTGGCGTTCCTGAATCATTCAATGTATTGGTGCATGAACTGAGAGGATTGGGTCTGGATTTGAAATTTGAATAAAAGCAGTGAGCCGCGAGCTTCGAACCGCGAGCCCATTGAATTGTTGAAACTTTATAAAATCAGGGTGACGAGTTGAATCGTTGCTACCAGATAAAAGCTAATAAATATGGTTATCAAAAAAGAGAACCGTCCTAAACCAGGTTTTTCGCAGATCACAATTGGACTGGCCTCTCCGGATAATATTCTTGAGAGAAGCTATGGAGAGATCCTGAAACCAGAAACGATCAACTATCGTACTTACAAACCTGAAAGAGATGGTTTATTTTGCGAAAGGATCTTCGGTCCGGTTAAGGATTATGAGTGTGCATGCGGTAAGTACAAGCGTATTCGTTATAAGGGTATTGTTTGCGACCGTTGTGGTGTGGAAGTGACAGAGAAAAAAGTTCGTCGTGAAAGAATGGGCCACATTAAACTGGTTGTTCCAGTTGTACATATCTGGTATTTCAAATCATTACCAAATAAGATCGGGTATTTGCTGGGCGTAAGCTCTAAAAAACTGGAGACCATCGTATACTATGAAAGGTATGTGGTGATTCAGTCAGGTACACGTGTTGATAAAGGACAGAATTATGGCGATCTGCTAACGGAAGAAGAATATCTTGATATTCTGGAAACACTTCCGAAGGATAATCAGTATTTGCCAGACGATGATCCGAATAAATTCATCGCGAAGATGGGTGCTGAAGCAGTGCATGATATGCTTGCACGTATCGATCTTGATCAGCTTTCTTTTGATCTGCGTAACACAGCTGCAACTGAGACTTCTCAGCAGCGTAAGGCCGATGCGCTGAAACGTTTGAGTGTTGTGGAATCATTCCGCGATGCGAATACAAGAATTACAAACCGTCCGGAATGGATGGTAATGCAATATATCCCCGTTATTCCACCGGAACTTCGTCCGCTTGTTCCTCTGGATGGTGGTCGTTTCGCTTCATCAGATCTGAATGATCTTTATCGTCGCGTGATCATCCGTAACAATCGTTTGAAGCGATTGCTGGAGATCAAAGCACCGGAAGTGATCCTGCGTAACGAAAAAAGAATGTTGCAGGAAGCCGTGGATTCATTGTTCGACAATAGCCGTAAATCAAATGCGGTGAAAGCAGAAGGTGGACGCGCGCTGAAATCATTGAGTGATGTATTGAAAGGAAAGCAAGGTCGTTTCCGTCAGAACCTTCTTGGTAAAAGGGTTGACTATTCTGGTCGTTCTGTTATCGTAGTAGGTCCTGAATTGAAACTTCATGAGTGCGGTCTTCCAAAAGATATGGCGGCAGAATTGTTCAAGCCATTCATCATTCGTAAACTGATCGAAAGAGGTATTGTAAAAACGGTTAAATCTGCAAGAAAACTCGTTGATAAAAAAGAAGCCGTGGTGTGGGATATCCTTGAAAATATTTTGAAAGGACACCCGATCATGCTTAACCGTGCCCCAACACTTCACCGTCTTTCCATTCAGGCATTCCAGCCTAAACTGATTGAAGGAAAAGCGATTCAACTTCACCCATTAGTATGTACAGCCTTCAACGCTGACTTCGATGGTGACCAGATGGCGGTGCACGTGCCTTTGGCGCATGCGGCTGTTCTGGAAGCTCAATTGCTGATGCTGGCCTCTCATAATATCCTTAACCCTCAGAACGGAACGCCAATTACGCTTCCTTCTCAGGACATGGTATTGGGTCTTTATTATATCACAAAAGGTAAGAAGACCACAGAGACAGAAATCGTAAGAGGTGAAGGCAAGATCTTCTATTCTGCAGAAGAAGTGATCATCGCTCATAATGAGCGCGTGGTAGATCTTCATGCATGGATTAAAGTGAAAGCAAACATCCGCAACTCGGATGGTCTTCTCGAACATAAATTGATAGAGACAACTGTGGGTCGTGTTATATTCAATCAGAATGTACCTGCCGAAGTTGGTTTCGTGAATTCTCTGCTTACTAAAAAGAATCTGCGAGAGATCATTGGTGATATCATTCGTATCACTAACGTTCCAAAAACCGCAAAGTTCCTTGATGATATCAAAACACTTGGATTCCGTACAGCCTTCCAGGGTGGTTTGTCGTTCAATATTAATGACCTGATCATCCCTGTGGTGAAGGAAGAAATGCTGGCCAATGCGAAAGTAGAAGTAGATGAAGTTTGGGACAGCTACAACATGGGTTTGATCACAAACAACGAACGATATAATCAGATCGTGGATATCTGGAGCCGTGTGGATACGCGTATTACAGAAACACTGATCCGTGAACTGGCCAATGATAAACAGGGTTTCAACTCTGTATATATGATGCTAGATTCCGGGGCACGTGGTTCTAAACAACAGATCAAACAGCTGGCAGGTATCAGGGGATTGATGGCCAAACCAAGAAAATCCGGCTCTACCGGTTCTGAGATCATCGAGAACCCGATCCTTTCAAACTTCAAGGATGGTCTGAATGTATTGGATTATTTCATCTCTACACACGGTGCTCGTAAAGGTCTTGCCGATACGGCCCTGAAAACGGCTGATGCCGGTTACCTGACACGCCGATTGGTGGATGTAGCCCAGGATGTGGTGATCACAGAAACAGATTGCGGAACACTTCGCGGTATCGCGACCTCTGCATTGAAAGATAACGAAGACGTCATCGAACCATTGAACGACAGGATCGCAGGTCGTACATCATTGCATGATGTGTACGAACCGATCACAGATAATCTGCTTGTTGGTGGCGGTGAAGAGATCACTACAGAACTATCTAAGAAAATTGAAGACGCAGGAATTGAAACCGTAGAGATCCGCTCAGTACTTACCTGCGAAAGCAAACGTGGTGTGTGCGTGAAATGTTATGGTAAGAACCTTGCTTCAGGCAATATCGCTCAAAAAGGAGATGCAGTTGGTATCATCGCAGCACAGTCCATTGGTGAACCAGGTACACAGCTTACCCTTCGTACCTTCCACGTGGGTGGTGCTGCAGGATCGGCATCTGTAGAATCTACCTTGCTTGCGAAATTCGATGGTAATATTCAGTTCGATGGATTACGTACCGTACTGGTAGCAAACAATGCTGGCGTAAAATCACCTGTGGTCATTGGCCGTACCGGTGAGGTTCGTATCATTGATACCAAGAATGATCGACTGCTAATCACAAATAATATTCCTTATGGTGCGACCCTGAATGTGAAGGATGGTCAGAAAGTGAGCAAAGGAGATATTCTTTGCACATGGGATCCGTTCAACAACGTTATCATGGCCGAGATCGATGGTAAAGTGAAATTCGATAATGTTCTTGATGGTATTACTTACCGTGAAGAGTCGGACGAGCAAACAGGTCACCGTGAGAAAGTAGTTATTGAAACCAAAGACAAGACTAAGATTCCTTCTATCATTGTTAATGGCCCTAAGGATAGCAAATCTTATAACCTTCCTACAGGTTCACATATCATTATTGAAGAAGCTGATGATGTGAAGGCGGGACAGGTGATCGTAAAGATCCCAAGGGTACTCGGAAAATTGAGAGATATCACCGGAGGTCTTCCAAGGGTTACCGAACTTTTTGAAGCAAGGAACCCAAGTAATCCTGCTGTGGTAACTGAGATCGATGGTGTTGTTGTTATGGGAGCCATCAAACGTGGTAACCGTGAGATCATCATCGAAGCGAAAGACGGAGTACAGAAGAAATACCTCGTTCCGTTGACAAGGCAGATCCTTGCGCAGGATGGTGACTTCGTAAAAGCGGGTGCTTCATTGAGTGATGGACAGACTGCTCCATTCGATATTCTTTCTATCAAAGGTCCTTTTGCTGTACAAGAGTATGTAGTGAATGAGATCCAGGAAGTTTATCGTTTGCAGGGTGTGAAGATCAATGATAAACACATCGAGACCATCGTTCGCCAGATGATGCGTAAAGTGAATGTGGTAGATCCGGGTGATACAAGATTCCTGGAAGATGACCTGGTTGACAAATTTGATTTCGTAGAAGAGAACGATTATATCTATGATAAGAAGGTAGTAAACGAAATTGGTGAGAGCACAAAAATGCGCGCTGGTCAGATCGTTACCCTTCGTGAAGTAAGAGAGGAGAATTCTATCCTTCGTCGTAATGATAAAAAACTGGTTGAATACCGTGATGCGAAACCTGCAACATCTTCACCGACATTGTTAGGTATCACCAAAGCTTCACTGGGTGTGCAGAGTTGGATCTCCGCCGCTTCATTCCAGGAAACGACCAAGGTGCTTTCTTCCGCAGCCATTAATGGCAAGACAGATATGATGCTTGGTCTGAAGGAGAATGTGATCACTGGTCACCCGATCCCTGCAGGTACAGGTCTTCGCGATTTTGAAAACATGATCGTAGGCAGCAAGGAAGAATACGAACTCCTTCAAACTTCCCGCGAAGCCATGGCTTTCGACGAAGAGGAATAAAAATATCTCTGAATATCATTTCAAAGAGCAGGTAAGCCTGCTCTTTTTTTTTGTTTTCATTGGTAAAATGATCAAAATTATTTTGAAAGATTATTAGTTAGTTAATGGATTCATAAAGTCCCTGAATCCCTATATTTACGGCTCTATTCATGCTTATTTTGCAATAATGGACCGAACGAAAAATAGCTTACTGATCTGGAACGGATTACTCACAGTCATGATCGGGTATCTGCTGTTTATACATTTCAGCCATCGCAACCCAAAAACCGATGGTCCCCGTCCTGAAAGTCATTTTGATCATAACAGTGAATTTCGAATGGCATATTTTGAAATGGATTCCATTGCCGCGAATTTCGACATGGTGAAAGAAGTTAAAACGGACCTGGCAAAAAAAGAAGAAGTGAATAATACAGAGCTGGATGGTTTATCACGCAGGTTTCAGCAGCGCTATCTCTATTTTCAAAACCTTGCAAGAGGTGGTTCACTTTCACAGGCCCAGTCGGATTCCGCCACCGAAGAGATCAAAAGATTGGATGATGATATAAAAGCAAGAAAGGCACAACTGGATCAGGAGTATAATAACTACATGGGGCAGCGTCAGAACGAAATTAAAAATAAGATCGAATCCTTTCTTAAGGATTATAATAAGGATCATAATTTCTCCTATATCGTCTCCTACGAACAGGGGCTTTTTTACTATAAGGATTCCGTTTACAATATCACGTCTGATGTGATAAAAGGACTAAATCAGCTTTACAGAAAGAAATAATCAGGGGCTAGTTGTGAGAATATCTTTTCTTATCTTGGATGACAAACCAATAACACATGTCCCAGGAACAGACGCCCCATTTCAAACAATCATTAGGATTATTTGACGCCACTATGATCGTTGCCGGATCAATGATCGGCTCCGGTATTTTTATTGTGAGCGCCGATATCACCCGTAATGTGGGCAGCGCAGGATGGCTGATCGCTGTATGGCTGATCACTGGATTCATGACCATTACAGCGGCCGTAAGCTATGGTGAATTGAGTGCGATGTTTCCAAAAGCAGGTGGCCAATATGTATATCTTAAAGAAGCCTACAATTCCTTCACTGGCTTTCTTTATGGCTGGAGTTTTTTCGCTGTGATTCAAACTGCCACCATTGCCGCAGTAGGTGTGGCCTTCTCTAAATTTGCCGGATACTTTTTTCACCCACTTGAAATGACGGATGATAATATCATTCTTCAAATGGGATCATTTAAGATATATATAGCGCAATTGGTTTCCATTGCGCTTATTATACTGCTTACCTATATTAATACAAAAGGTATTAAGGGAGGAAAGCTGATACAGACAAGTTTTACTATTGCAAAATTGTTAGCACTGTTTGGACTTATTCTTTTCGGATTTCTGATCGGAGCAAAAGCAGATATATGGCATGCAAACTGGTCGAATGCATGGACCATGATGGCACATCCTTCAGCAGATGTTTTCACCAGCCTTGTTCCTGTGGCTGCAGTTGGTGCGATTGCTGCCTCAATGACAGGAAGTATATTCAGCAGTGATGCATGGAACAATGTGACCTTCATTGCAGGGGAAATAAAAAATCCAAAAAGAAATATTGGCCTTAGTCTTTTCTTTGGAACCCTGATCGTAACCATCATTTATGTACTTACTAATTTGATGTATATAAGTGTGCTTCCATTAAATGAGATTGCCTTTGCCAAACAGGACAGGGTAGCGGTTGTAGCAGCTAATGGAATTTTCGGAGATATGGGTACTTATGTGATCGCTGCGCTGATCATGGTCTCCACTTTCGGCTGTAATAATGGATTGATTCTGGCGGGTGCCCGGGTTTATTATACAATGGCCAACGATGGTTTGTTCTTTAAAAAAGCCGGAACACTTAATAAGTTCTCTGTTCCTGAATATGCGCTTTGGTTACAGTGTCTGGTGGCCGCCATTCTTTGTCTGAGTGGTAAATATGGTGATCTGCTGGATATGATAGCCTTTGTGGTTGTGATATTTTATGCTTTGACCATTATCGGGATCTTTATACTTCGAAAGAAAAGGCCAGACCTGGAACGACCCTATAAAGCCTTTGGATATCCTCTGCTTCCGGCTATATATGTATTGCTGGCAGTCATTTTCTGCGTATTCCTCATAATTATGAAGCCACTATATGCCGGAATAGGTTTGGGGATCGTATTATTGGGTATTCCTCTTTATTTCATTGCAGTTAGTAAGGCAAAGGAATAATTCACGAATTTTGCTACATGACAGATTTTAAAAAACTGTTCAGCTCTTTCCCTTCCCTTCGAGTGGGAGTGATAGGAGATGTAATGCTGGACACCTATATGTGGGGCAAGGTGGAGAGGATATCACCAGAGGCTCCTGTTCCGGTTGTTTCTCTGAACAAAAAAGAATATCGAATTGGTGGAGCCGGAAATGTGGCCTGGAACTGCCAGTCATTGGGAGCCAGGGTAAGTATACTTTCTGTTACCGGAAATGATTCCGAAGCGGACCTCCTTACCGATCTTTTTGAGACCAATCATATAGATACCAGCTACCTGGTAAAAAGCATACACCGCACCACTACAAGCAAAACACGTATCATTAGTCGTAATCAGCAAATGATGCGACTGGATGCGGAGATCACTGATGATCTTAATGAATTAGAAGAAGAACAATTATTCAATAGTGTTAGTGATTTTATTTCAAAGGAAGATCCCAACATAATCATATTTGAAGATTATGATAAAGGTGTACTAACCCCTTCATTGATCAAAAAAGTTATTGCGCTTTGCAAAGAATCAGGTGTTCTTACTGCGGTTGATCCAAAAAGAAAGAATTTTTTCAACTACAAAGAGGTTGATATTTTCAAGCCTAACTTAAAAGAAGTTAAAGAAGCATTGAATCTTCTGTTGATTGATCCTGTGAGATCTGACCTCGAACAGATCCATGCATCACTTCATAAAGAACTTTCCCATGCCATTTCCTTTATCACTCTTTCAGAGAAAGGAGTATTCTACCAGGAGAATGCAAAGGCCAGTATTATTCCTTCTCATCTTAGAAATATAGCCGATGTATCCGGTGCTGGTGATACGGTGATCGCGGTAGCTTCATTGGTTTATGCAGCTACCCGAAATGTTCACCTGATGGCCGAGATGGCCAATATTGCCGGCGGACTTGTTTGTGAAGAAGTAGGTACGGTCTCTGTTTCCAGAGATAAATTACTGACCGAATGTGAATTGCTTTTATCTTAATTAATTCTATGGCAGATATTACACTGGTTATTCATGGAGGTGCGGGCACCATCCTCAGAAGCAGCATGAAACCTGAAATGGAGGCTGCCTATCGCGAAGCCTTGCAGACCTCATTAGATCAGGGTTATCAGGTTCTTCAATCAGGTGGCCTTGCGATAGAGGCGGTCAGAGTTGCCGTGCGTGCATTGGAGGATAATATACTTTTTAATGCCGGCAAAGGCGCTGTATTCAATAGTACGGGTCGACAGGAAATGGATGCTGCACTGATGGATGGAAAAGATATTAAGGCAGGGGCTGTAGCATCAATTCGAAATGTAAAAAATCCTATTGACCTGGCTTACCTGGTAATGACCAAAAGTGAACATGTTTTGCTAATGGGTGAGGGAGCCGTCGAGTTTGGGAAATTGCACGATATCCAAATGGAGGAAGATGATTATTTTTTCTCTCAGCTGCGATATGATCAATGGAAAAAATTGCAGGGAACCCTTTCAACCGTTATGGATCATAATGATGAGGACCCGGCGAAAAAAATGGGAACTGTTGGAGCGGTGGCCTGCGATGCTAATGGGGATATTGCCGCTGCTACCAGTACCGGTGGTATGACCAATAAAGCTTTTGGACGTATTGGTGATAGTCCGTTGATCGGAGCCGGAACTTATGCAAATAATCGCACCTGCGCCATAAGTTGTACCGGTCATGGAGAACCATTTATAAGGGCCGTAACAGCCTATGATGTTAGCTGCCTGATGGAATACAAAGGCTATTCTTTAAAAGAAGCCATGCATTTTGTGGTGCATGACAAATTGCTTAAAATAGATGGCGAGGGAGGTATGATCGGGGTGGACACCATGGGAAATGGAGAAATGATCTTCAACAGCGATGGGATGTACCGCGCCATTAAAAATAGTAAGGGTTTAACCGAGATCGGGATCTATCAATAAATGAAGAAATACGCCATTATAGTAGCGGGAGGTAGCGGTACAAGAATGGGAACGACCTTGCCCAAACAATTTCTGATGCTGGCAGGAAAACCTATTCTGCAGCATAGTATTGAAGCGTTTCTGAATGCCTACTCAGACCTGGAATTAATTCTTGTATTACCTGAAATCAATAATGAAGTAGCCTTTGATTTAGATTTGAATAATAATCGAATACGAATCACAAATGGTGGTGCTACTCGTTTTGAATCTGTGAGAAATGGCTTGATGCTGGCCGAAGAGAACAGTATCATTTTTGTGCATGATGCCGTGCGATGTCTGGTAACGGCAGACCTTATAAAACGTTGTTATGAGCAGGCCCTTGATAAGGGAACTGCGATTCCCGTGATAGGTAGCCGGGATAGTATTCGATGGATAGGAGAGGATGGAAATAAGTCGCTGGACCGAAACCGGGTCATGCTTGTTCAGACCCCGCAGGTATTTCGTGGAGAGATTTTACTTCCTGCATTTAAACAGGATTACAAGGGTTCATTTACCGATGAAGCCTCCGTGGTGGAGGAATTTGGATTTCGTGTCGACCTTATAAAAGGGGAGGAGAATAATATCAAGATCACCACTCCGGCAGATCTGCTTATCGCTGAAAGCCTCCTTGCTAATTCTTAAACCATTTCAGGAAAAAAGGAAGTCGGTTCCATTTTAAAAATGGGTATTGCTCCAGCCTGGCGCCGAAACTACTGTAAAAAAAAGCCAGGTTCCGAATATCGGATCCTTCAAAATCAAGTAATATTTTTTGGCCGGCATGATCCTTAATAAAGGCATCGATCAATGCATGTGAGGCACCGATGGTGCGTCCGTTAGGATGGTTGCCAACAAGAATATAATAGGCCCGTTCATGAGAAAAAAAGAAAACAGCGGAGGCGATCAATTGCTGATCAGGTCCCAGTATACCATAAGTTTTGGCTTGATCTTTAATTCTCAACAAATTGTATAATGCTTTAAATGACTGTTTATTAGTCTTGTTGTTTTTATTCTGCGAATGCATCTGTGCCAGAGCCAGTTCTATTACAGAATCTACATTAAAATCTTTAGTGACCTGGCAGCCCAATTGAAAAGCCTTCTTTGTATTTCTCTGAATATTCTCCCTGTAATTTTGATA
>JBKJMI010000027.1:0-11974 GCA_046596515.1 Chitinophagaceae bacterium
AATGATCGCGGCGTGGTGGCGGCATGTAGTTATGAAGCGAGGAAGTTTGGTATACACTCTGCTATGCCTATGCGTGTCGCACTTCGGTTATGTAAACATGCGATCGTGGTGAAAGGAGATCATGAGACCTATTCAAAATATTCGCAGCTCGTCACCGATGTGATCAGTGATTCGGTGCCGGTATTTGAGAAAGCTTCTATTGATGAATTCTATGTGGACCTTACGGGCATGGATAAATTCTTTGGTTGTTATCAGTTCACCGGGGAGCTAAAAGAAAAACTCATCCATGAAAGCGGACTGCCCATATCATGGGCGCTGGCCAGTAATAAACTGGTAAGCAAGGTGGCTACGAATGAAGTCAAGCCCAACGGACAATTAGAAATTCCCTTTGGCAATGAAAAGAATTTTCTGGCACCGCTAAGCATTATGAAAATTCCGGGAGTAGGGAAGGAGACAGGTTATAAGCTGATCAAGATGGGAGTGGAGACAGTGAAAACGCTCAGTGATATTCCCGTGGGATTATTACAAAATCTATTAGGAAAAAATGGAACAGAATTATGGCGCAGGGCCAATGGTATTGATGAGACACCCGTGGTGCCTTATCGCGAGCAGCGATCTGTTTCTACCGAAAAAACATTTCAGCAGGATAGCATTGATCTTAATTTTCTGCAGGCCGAACTCACGCGCATGACCGAGCATATCAGTTTTGAACTTCGTTCGCAGCAACGACTCACGGGATGCGTCACCGTAAAACTTCGCTATTCCGATTTCGAAACGCATACCGTGCAGAAAACTATTCCTTATTCCAACTCCGATGATATCTTATTAAAAACCGCTCGCGAACTTTTTCAGAAATTATATGAACGAAGGCAGCTGATACGATTAATTGGTATTCGTTTTACCAATCTCATTCCCGGCATCCGGCAGATCGATTTGTTCAGTGATACGCAGGAGGATATTCGGTTGTATCAGGCGATAGATAGTATTAAGAAGCAGTTTGGGGAAGGGTTGGTGAGTCGTGCTTCGGGGATCCTCCTTTAATCTCCCCCCACAAAAAAAACGGCTGTCATTCCGAGCGTAGCGAGGAACCTCTTCCCCTCAAAACAAAAACTGTCATTCCGAGCGCAGCGAGGACCCTACTTCCCCATATTCAAATCTCTCACAAGGATCCCCCCCCTCCCTAAAATCTTTCGCAATCGTATACGCCTCCATTTCTTCTGAAGGAAATTGAAATTTTGCAATTTCAGAAATGCGAGCTTCATCAAGATTATCAAACAACCACTCATACGCCAAATCCTCCGTAAGTATCGTAGGCATTCTCTTCTTGCTGTTATGTATTTGCTCCATCAATGAATTGGCCTTAGTGGTAATGATCGCAAAACTCTCCACATATTCCCCGGTCTCCTTATCCGTCCAGGGTTGCCAGATACCGGCCATGAAGAAATATTCTTTATCTTTTAACTTGATATGATATGGATATTTTGTCGCGGTCTTTAATGGTTCCCCGGTTCTTTTATTAAGTGGATACACATGCTTCCATTCGAAAAAACCGGAAGAGATAACCAAACATTTTCTATGAAGGGCTGCATCTCTAAAAATTTTATTGGGCGCAAGGATCTCTTCGGAAACAGCGTTCAATGTGATCATGGGTGGTTTGAACTGCCCATTGTCATCTTTATAGCCCATCCTCATTTTAACTAAAGCATCCCGGTTGCGGATATAGGAAGGAATAAAGCCCCATTCCATTTGGAGAATCTCAAAATCTTTTACTCCAGGTATAGCCTTTAGCACAGCACTCTTGCCATAATCAAAGCCAACCTGTATCGGCTTTTCAAAATAATCATATTCCGCTAACTGCTTTTCCAGTTCTTTAAGCTGGATATATTCGGCTTTTGTCACCCTTTGACCGTTATAATAGCACATCTTGCAATTTACAAAACTTGGTTATTAAACTGAATCCTACCTATCTGGTAGACTATTACCTCCATACCTGACCAAAATCAGCCTCAATGCCTAGAATTTCTTACAAATTTGTCCGCAAGAATCTATGCGGTCAACACAGAAATCAATAATAATTAGCATAGGAGTTTCGCTATTCCTGATTTACTCAGGATACCTGTATACGCATCTGCCGAGGCAATCGCAAGAGATGAATGCAATGGCCGACAAGGGTAAAATGAACTGGCAGAAATATAACTGCGGTTCCTGTCACCAGGTATATGGCTTAGGCGGTTACCTGGGACCTGATCTTACAAATACTTATTCGAAAAAGGGAGATGCTTATATCCAGGTTTTTCTTAAGGGAGGCACGCCGGTGATGCCAGATTTCCGTTTAGATGAAAAAACTATTCAATCCCTGGTCGTTTACCTGAAAAATATTGATGCGTCTGGAAAATCCGATCCGCGGACCTATACAATAAACAGCAATGGCACTATCCAACAATAATACAGCGCGGACCTCTGCTGCATTTATCATCACAGCACTGATCTTATTAAGCGTGGGTATGTTGTTTGGAGTGATCGGCGGACTCCAATATATTTTTCCAGGATTTTTGAAGCAGGAACTTTCATTTGAAAAAGCAAGACCGCTGCATGTTTCAGCCATTCTTTTCTGGATCATACTAGCTGCCTCCGGTTCTGTATTTACTTATTTACAAGAGTATACCGGGAAAAAGATCTGGTCGCCCTTGTTGCTAAAACTGCAGTTGGGATTATTTCTGTTTTCCATTCTCGCCATTTTTGTTTCCTATTTTATGGGATGGTTTGGTGGAAGAGAATACTGGGAATTTCCACCCATACTTGCTGTACCTATAATGATCGCATGGATACTTTTCATTTTTAATTTTGTTCGAAGCCTTGGAAGTTTTAAAGATCAGCCGGTCTATGTATGGATGTGGATGACAGGACTACTATTTTTTCTCTTCACCTATATTGAATCTAATCTCTGGCTGATCCCTTATTTCCGAAATAATATCATTAATGACATGACCATCCAGTGGAAATCGAATGGTTCCATGGTTGGTGCCTGGAATATGCTGATCTATGGATCATCCATTTATCTGATGGACAAGATAGGAGGGACCAAATATGGAAGATCGGGCATCGCCTTCAGTATGTATTTTTTGGGATTGTATAATCTCATGTTCAACTGGGGACATCATATTTATACGCTGCCTACATATGGATGGTTGAAGAATATTAGTTATCTGGTCAGTATGACCGAATTATTTATTTTAGGAAAGATAATTTTCGAATGGAAAACAGCTTTAAGCATGGCCAGCAAATTGGCAAATCATGAAACTTATCGGTTCCTGATAGCAGCTGATAGCTGGATCTTTCTCAATTTGGTATTGGCGATTTTGATGTCGGTACCCGGTATCAATTTATACACGCATGGCACACATATAACAGTGGCCCATGCCATGGGAGCTACAATAGGCATTAATAGTTTTTTATTGCTGGCCTTCGCGCATGATATATTTAGCAGAGATCAATATTCCTATCACTATCATCCTAAATGGTCGAATATAGGATTCTGGGCCGCCAATATTTCATTGCTGACCTTCTGGTTAAGTTTGATACTAGCCGGCATTTTAAAAGCTAAATGGCAGATGGAGCCCGATGCAGAAAAAATTCCATTTGGAGAAATGATGATCAAGTTGAAACCCCTGTTCATTGTATTTGGTTCCTCCGGCGCGATACTAATGGCCGCCCTTCTGATTATTGTGGTAAACCTGATTAAGAAAGCAGAACAAAATAAAATAGTGAATAAGTGAATAGGTCAATAGGTGAATAGAAGCCTAACCAAGTCAAGAATTTCATTCACTTATTGACCTATTCACTCGATTAGCCAATCTTGATTATGCGAACCGGGCAAGCCTTCGCCACCTCTCTATTAAACGGCACCGTATAAACCGGAATCTCCAGCGTATGAACCCCTTTCTTAATTTCCGCTTTTAATAGCGTGGCCTTTCCATCTTTTTTTGACATACGCCAATGATCAGGTTGCATTTCCGCGCAGAGCGCGCAGCCAATGCATTTATCGCGGTAATAAGTGATTGTAGGCATGTTTGTTATCTAACAGCTTATATAATCTATCAGAAGGAGTGACCTTATTTGGAAAAGGAAAGGTAAGCATATCTGTTTTGGCGTTTGTTGTTGGGACGGTTTGTCATCCCGGGACCGGCCATATGATTAGGTAGATATTTTTGATCCGAGGGATCTCAGTAAACAGTTTATGTAATCATAAACTTTTCTCAAATGGGAAGAGATACCTGGCAAAGTATATCCCGTTTATGTAGTTGTAGTTTGAATCGCTCGGTAAGACAAAGTGATGAAGAGGAGATCAACTTATGTAGGTATGGTTCCTAACACTCGGCATGAATCTCCTCGATCTCAAACTGATAGTTTATGGCATCCAACTCTATTTCTGCATAATAAAGTGCTTTAATAAAGGCTTCATTTGCAGCCAGAGCATATACCTGCCGGTAATATTTTATCCCTGCCCGCAAATTGGAAAGAAAACTTGTATAATATTTTTTCTTTTTCATGAATTGACCAGGCTCCATATTCTCAATCAATTGTTCTTTGAGATAGTCAATATATAATTGCAGCTCATTGATGAAAAAATGTGGTCGCTCTCTGTTAAGAATATTTCCTCTTCCATAGATATGATCGGTCATTTCCTTTAGAGAAACCTCTTTATTGAAATAGGCGATATTGGGACCGGGACATATGGTTACGGCATTTAATTTTTTTATAAAAGGCTGCTTATAGATTAATGCGGCAGCATTGCTGAGTCCGATACAAAGACATTCTTTATCCAGCACTTCATTCGCCTGTTTTGTTAATAATTCTTCAGGCAAATCTAAAGATTTCAATTGCGCAATTTTCAGCTTTTGATATTTATGGGAGGCAGTACAGATTAGCTCCTTTGTAAATTCTGAGTTAAAGCCCAGATGTTTTTCCGTACAGGGACTTCCAGGCTTTCCTGCTTTTATCCGGGAGAATTTTTCGATCTCCGCACTGGTGCCTTTTAAATAATAGAATCGTATTCCTAATGGTGAGTTTTTACTTAGGACTACATCCTTTTGTTTTGCGGCTGTCAATAATTTTAGCGTCGCCTCATCAACTGTAGTTGCTTCCGGTACTAAAAGAAAAGGAGTTCCCCAGCCAGTGCTTGAAATATCATATTGCTGATGCAGGAATCGGTCTTCCTCTGATGTTCCAATACCGCCTTGCACTGAAAATATCTGAGACGGAGGATGAATAAAATTTGCTTTTCCTTTTTTTAAAAGGGCCTGGTTATAAAGTTCCAGTAAGGATTCAATAAGCTCATCCTTTCGGGTTTTGAATTCTTCAAGTATAGGTCCCAATAAATAACCATCGGTAGCAAATGCATGTCCGCCGCAATTAAGTCCGGATTCAATTCTGAATTCGCTCACCCATATCCCCTTTTTAGCGAGGAATTTTCCCTGAATCAAAGCGGAACGATAATCGCTGACCTTGATGATCACTTTTTTATCGAAACTGGCGTCTGCATTTACTTCAAATGCAGGAAGTGTTCCCAGGTAATCATAGAGCCGGGGATTCATGCCTGCAGAGAAGACAACAGATGAATTGACAAGTGCGCTATTGGCATAACCTCGGAGAGCAGAGACTGCATCCGATCCATCAGTCAGTAATTCGCCGTTTTTTGAATAATTATTTCGATCCGTTTTGGTCATGATATTCACATCAATACTCCCGGGTACAATTTTGGACCTTAAATAATCGGCCATTCTCTTTTTTTCCGAAGGATCAGAACAACGCATCATAGTGGTATAGAATTGTCGCAGCGGATTTTCATCAGGCAACATGTCAAAATATTTTACGATCTCGGAACCCGCTTCAAATGCGCTATTTCGAAGATTTTCCATTTGGGACTTAACAATACTATTCACCAGGTTTAAGTAGTCTGTGATCCTTTTTGCCCTGTAGTCATCCTCATGGTTGGAAATGGGAACATATTCCCTGCCGGTCCCGGTATAATAATGTTTACGCATCATTTCCACAAGACGATCTTCTATAATGGACATCACAGAGGAGATACCGAAGCGTGCAACTTTGATAGGACTGTCGATAGTATAGGCCAATCCCATTACTGGAATATGGAAACTATGAGGGGAAGAATTATTCATTATTCAGATGATTAATGATAGGCCAGTTAATGCCGTTATGGAGAAGGGAAAAACTATAAGTGAGAAGGTCTTTTTCGGCCATTTAAATGATTCGCAGAGTAAATATACTAATTAAAGACAAATTTGCCCTTAATTATTACAAGAAGGCTAAATCTGAATTGTTATATTTAGGTTTAATTTTTAATACGATATTGCATGTTTTCAAAAGCTACAGAATATGCCCTCAGGGCAGTGATCTATATCGCGCAGAAAAGTTCAGATGAAAAGAAGCTGGCTTTACCAGAGATTGCGCAAGCTATTAATTCGCCCCGGTCATTCACGGCAAAGATCATTCAACAGCTGACAAGTGGTAAGAAGATAATCTGTTCAACAAGAGGTCCGGGTGGTGGCTTTTATATTACTGAAACGGCGAGGAAACTACCAGTAAGAGTGATACTTGAGGTCATGGAAAAAGACTATGTGCTCGACAAATGCGTATTAGGACTTAAAAAATGTTCAGAGGCCAGTGCCTGCCCCATGCATTCGGAATACAAACATATTAAAGTGAAATTAAAGAAGCTTTTCGAATCAAAGACAATACAGGATCTTGCGAATGAGTTGGAATGGACAAGGATACATTAAAAAGGTTGTCCGGAGTTTCAAACTCCGGACAACTGGTAGAATTAAATGAATTCTGTTACTTAAGAATTACTTAGGCAACAATACTGCATCAATAACATGAATAACACCATTTGTTGCTTTCAAATCAGTTGCGGTAACAGTAGCTTTTCCGCCTTTTGCATCGGTCAATACCACTTTACCATTCTCAACAGAAGCAGTCAATTTTCCACCTGCTACAGTTGTTAATATCGCTTTTCCTTTGCCTTTTTTAATGGCAGCCAGAACAGCTTTAGCATTCAGGTTACCGGCTACTACATGGTAAGTTAAAATACCAGCAAGTGTGGCTTTGTTTTCTGGCTTCAACAAAAATTCTACAGTGCCTGCTGGCAGTTTTGCAAAAGCATCATTAGTTGGTGCAAATACAGTAAAAGGACCTTTACCCTGTAACGTTTCAACCAGTCCGGCAGCTTTAACAGCAGCAACCAGGGTAGTATGAGCAGCTGAACCTGCGGCTACACCTACAATATCCTTTTTTGTTTGTGCCATTACATTAAGAGAAAATAAGGAAGCAGCAAGAAGTATCGCTGCAAATTTAATCGAATTCATTTTTTTGATTTGAATATTTTTAGAAATAATTAGTGACTTAAAAATAACGGTTGACTGAAAGGAAAGTTCTGATAACGTGAAGATTTATTTTTGACCAGACGATTTAATTTTCATGTTTCTAGTTCTTTTCTTCTTTGCCTAAATCTTCCCCTGGTTTCAAATCTTCAATAACCGTTTTTACTGCATTCAGAAACGTGACTTTTTTTCCGGTATCAATACGGTCATCTGTAAATATCTTACCAATTAGTTTGATCATTTCAGCCCTTGGACCTGTTTCTTCCTTCTCCACATAGGTTGTGGTATTCATCACATTGAATTCTCTTATCGAAGCAATAATAAATACAATGAAAAGTACTACTACCACACTTGTTAATACGATGATATCTGTATAGTTTTCCATAAATAATTATTATTGTCTTTTAATATTGAAGAAGTTCAGTAATCCCAGAATAGTAGGGGGCCACAATCCGATAAAAATGGCTCTGTGGGTATCTTTCAGTATTACATAATAGTATTCTGAAACAAAAATTAAAATGACGACCATTGCTATTATTAATAATTCTGAGGCCTTGAACTTCTTGAACATGGAGTGATATTTTATTTATAAAAAAATATATGTTGTCTATTTTGTCTCTAACGATTTTATTTTACGAAGGCTATTGTACATGTCATGCATAATTTGCATGTGGGGTGCAGTAAGCACAGCCAAACCCATAATAAGGTAAATGGCTAGAGCATTGATATTATTAAACATGAAACCAGTTAAACCAAATACTGCGATTGCGCCAATGGCCAGAGTGCTGTACAATAATATTTCCCTCATCATGCTATTTCGGGAATAATAACTACTTCTCTTCAAATACCTGGTAATATTATAAAGGGAGAGAATGGAGTGCCAGATCACAAAGTAGAATGTAAAACCTAATAAAAGGGGAAGATTGAATAGGATATACAATATGATCGCAAATCGTATTAAAAACTGTCCTTTATCATTTGTTCCAGAATTTCTGTTTTGAAGAAAGTAAACAAAGGCTGCAGTGAAAAATATTATGCCTGAAGCAGAGATGATCTCTGAACGATTTACATCAATCCAGTTAATCAGAATGGAATTATCGCGCCCCGCGTTAAAAGATTGAAGCAAAGGCTTTACTTCGTCAAAATGTTGCAGTAGGATAACTGACAGAATTAATAATCCGTAAAAGACAACAAAGGCTTTTCCTGTTAACGTGTTTGTATTAAACTGGTATAAGTCTGTTTCCCCGAAGTGGTAGGCAGCGAATAGAATAAACAAAAGGAACCCGGCCAAAGGTAGAAACCATATGAGTACAAAAAAGATAAAAAGTCTGGACAGATAGACAGCAAAAAAGTGAATTTTTGAAAATTTATTTTTTCTACTGTTTGCATTTTGAGTGGCTACCAGTAAATCCGCAGCTCCATGTGGAATTCCAAGGAGCAATATCCCAATCAATAATATAATAAATTGAGTCTCATAATTAAAAGGCAATAAGTATTGTTGAAATATCAACAAAACTATGCCTGTGATTAATAGACCAATTCTTAACATAATAGGTTTTTTGAGAACATTATTTTAGAAGTTGTGCAGTAAAAAGGGCACTGCACAACTTCTAAAATAATTTTATGCATTGGAGGTAACTACAGTTTTATCAGACTGTGCAAGAACATAGATAACCAGGCCAAATCCAATTTTATTAATAGCATCACCCAGATTATATATTATATCCATGGAGAGCCCTTCAAACACTCTAACACCAAATAAGCCTCCAGCAGTTCCTGCAATATATCCGATAGGGTATATGGCCCAACCTACCAGCACAAACCAGCCTAAAAGTTTTACTGCTTTGTTAACAGCCGGACCAGCATTGCCTGCAAGTTTGGCAACTTCTCCAAACCAAACCAGATAAACTATATAGAAATAAGCTATGCCACTGATCAATCCCCAGATCCAGCTCTGTGTTTCATTACCATAAATGGCTTCACCAATATATCCGGTGACCAGCATTACTAATGATGCAAGAATTAGTTGCCATAGCAGACCCACTTTTGCACCTGCTTTTTTGGTAATAAGGTAAAATTCAACACACATCAGTGGTACAGTCAAAATCCAGTCTACATAGCGGAAGAAAACAGGGGATTGTCCTGTTTCAAGGTTGTAACCGCGCATGTAATAATAATGTACAGCGGCAATAAAAGTGATAAGACCCGAAACAAGAACTGAGGTTCTCCACCTTTGGGGAACATTACTTAATTCAAAGAAAAAGAATACAGAAGCGGCCATCATGGCCATGGTACCTACAAAGAAAGTAAAAGCAACATAATTGTCATTTGGGATAATTCCCAGCAGTGTTGGATTCATATAAAAGTGTGGTTTAGTTTGGAAAAAATCATTAATAGAAAATGCTTTGTCTAAAAATTCAACTAATCTGTTAAACGCACTGTTTAAGAAAAAAGTTTAAAAAGCAAATAAAAAATCATTTTTTGATCTTCCCTTTAGACTTTTGTTTAAGCTTAATGTTAAAATATTAATGATTTTTAAAACGCTATCCCTGATCTAAAGAATGCTAACGTTTGCTTATTTTATTTCCGGTTATGATTCGCTGTCTACTGCATCTAAATCTGCCTACCTCATCGCTTCTTAACTCTTCATGCTTTGTGATGCGGCCCTTTGTTCTTTCTCTCCATATTTTGAAACTTCCGGGCTTCATCTCTTTCCGCATCAGTTTGATAATATCTTGTTGCTTAAACCCAAACTGTATTTCGATTGCTTCGAAGCTTGTCCGGTCTTCCCATGCCATTTCTATAATGCGGTCAATATCCTCCGGATTTAATTTAACAGCGGTCATCTTTTTTGTTTAATGTTTTTTTATTAATTCGGCATTTGTCGCTACAGTATTTAATTTCTGCCCAAACTTTCTCCCATTTTTTGCGCCGGGTAAATGGCCTCTGGCAAACAATACATTGTTTTAGAGGTAAATTTTCCTTTTTGATGTTTTTCATTTGTCAAGGCTCATTAAATAGTTTTCTGTTCTTGCCAAATGACCATTTCTTTTTTCTTCCTTCATCTTATCGAATATACCTACCAGCATACCCAGCCTTGGGTTTTTCAGAAAGAATTCGCGATGTACATGCATAAAGCGCCAGAACAATCCATCCCATACCTGCTGCCAATCACCCTTTTCATAATCACCCATCTTCATTAAGTAATTACTCCCACTTATATAGGGCTTGGTGGTCATTAGGCCTCCATCCGCAAACTGCGTCATGCCATATACATTTGGTACCATCACCCAATCGTATGAATCAATAAATAATTCCATAAACCATTTATAAACTTCATCCGGATCAAACTCACAGAGCAGCATGAAATTTCCCAGCACCATCAGCCTTTCTATATGGTGACAGTAACCGGTTTCTAAGACTTTTCGGATGGTAATATCAATGGGAGCAATACCCGTAGTTCCGGTCCAAAAACTGGCAGGAATTTTTCGCTTGAACTTCCAAAAATTCGCAGTACGTTGTTTATTGCCTTCCCTTTCATAAATAATTCGTATAAACTCCCTCCAGCCAATAATTTGCCGGACAAATCCTTCCACTGAATTCAACGGCGTATGATGCGCCTCTGCGTGTTTTATCACTGCATCCAAAACCTGCTTTGGGGTAAGTAAGCCTGTATTTAGCATCGGCGTTAGTACAGAATGGTGCAAAATGTTTTCCCTGGCAACAATTGCATCTTCATATATCCCAAATCTTTCAAATCTATATTTTATGAAATCATTTAGCCAATGCTCCGCTTCTTTAAAAGTGGAAACAAAAAGATAGTTACCATTTACAGTTCCATAGTTTTGAGAAAAATGATGCTGCACATATTCTTTAGCTTCCAGAATATATTTGTTTGGTTCCGGGAAATGAAAAACCGGGGCGGCTTCTTTCTTAGCAAACCTCATCCTGTTTTCCGAATCAAACGTCCACTTCCCTCCAGTTGGCTTGCCATCAGCTTCCAATAGTATTTTACGCTGCTTTCGCTGCTGAATATAGAAATCAGTTTGAAAGTAAGTTTTCTTTTTGCTGAAATAATCAGCCACTTCGTTCATTGTATTTAAGAAGGCAGGAGTTGCATGAACGGTTAAGGCTATAGAGTAGTTTTGACAAGCTAATCTGATACGTTTATTCAACCAGTCATCCACTGGATCTACCAGGTGAATTTGTGTAACCTTTTGTTGAAATAAGAAGAAAATCAATTTTCCAACCTCATTTCTTTCATCGGTTGAATCAATATATTGGACTGAAAAATTTTGTTCTTTTAGATAGGTCTCATAAAATTTCATCCCTGAACGATGGAGCATGATTTTATGCTGATGAAAATTATATTGACGAAAGAAAAGCCACTCTTCCACGAGGTAAACCTGTCTGTTTTCCTGAAGGGCAGGATGATGCTCAAAAAGCTGATGGGGAAAAATCAAAGCTATTTCACTCATAACGGTTTAAAACAATTTTCACCTTGTTTTGTTCATAAATCTGTTAAGATTCCAGATATGGCATTCAACGATTAATAGTATAATTAGAATGGCTGC